>CAVYER010000014.1:0-205000 GCA_963767515.1 uncultured Alphaproteobacteria bacterium | reverse complement strand
TCGGCTCAACCGGACTTTCGACTGGCTCGCACCTGCACTACGAAATTTTGGTCAATGGGCGCTTCGTCGATCCGATGCGTATCAAACTGCCGCGTGGCCGTGTGCTTGAAGCGCAAATGCTCGCAGGCTTCGAGCAGGAACGCGAGCGGCTTGACGGCATTATGGCGCGCAAGCCGGCACGCGTTGCCTCAAGCGCGCCGACGACGCGGTAAACTCCAGCTTAGGGTCTAATGCTTGTCATGGCCGGGCTTGTCCCGGCCATCCACGTCTTTGCGGCATTGGAAAAAGACGTGGATGCCCGGCCCAAGGCCGGGCATGACGTGGAGAGGCTTGCGCAAGGTTTTACGCCGCTTGCGCGAGCTTGCCGTTGAAGGTCAAGCCGAGCTTGTCACCGGAGATCGTGACCTTTTCACCGTCCTTGATCGTACCCGCGAGAATCATTTCGGCGAGCGGATCTTGTACGGATTTTTGAATCACGCGCTTCAAAGGCCGGGCGCCGTAGGCGGGGTCCCAACCCTTTTCCGCCAGCCAGTCACGTGCATTCGGCTCGAGCTTGATTACGATCTTGCGATCGTCCAGGAGCTTTTGCAGGCGCGTCATCTGGATATCCACGATCCGACCCATTTCCGACTTCTTGAGGCGGTGGAACAGGATGATTTCATCAACACGGTTGAGGAATTCCGGGCGAAACGCCGCACGCACCACCGTCATCACCTGGTCTTTGACGGCATCAGTGTCCTGGCCTTCGGGCTGATTTACCAGGAATTCGGCGCCGAGATTCGACGTCATTACGATCAGCGTGTTCCGGAAATCAACGGTATGGCCTTGCCCGTCGGTCAAGCGGCCGTCGTCAAGCACCTGCAACAGAATGTTGAAGACATCCGGGTGCGCTTTCTCGATCTCATCGAAAAGCACGACCTGGTAAGGCCGGCGCCGTACGGCTTCGGTGAGTGCGCCACCTTCCTCATATCCGACATAGCCAGGAGGCGCGCCGATGAGGCGAGCGACCGAATGCTTCTCCATGTATTCCGACATGTCGATGCGGATCAGCGCATTCTCGTCGTCGAACAGATATTCAGCCAACGCCTTGGTCAGCTCGGTCTTGCCGACGCCGGTCGGTCCCAAAAACATGAACGAGCCGATTGGCCGGTGCGGATCCTGCAAGCCGGCGCGCGCGCGCCGGACTGCCGTCGATACCGCATGCACTGCGTGCTGCTGACCGATCACGCGCTTGGAAAGCTCGTCTTCCATGCGAAGGAGCTTTGCCTTTTCGCCCTCGAGCATCCGATCCACCGGCACACCGGTCCAACGGGAGACGACCTGCGCGACGTGATCTGCCGTGACGGTCTCTTCGACCATGCCGCCTTTGGCACCCTTGGCCTCGGAGGCCTCGATGGTCTTTAGCTTTTTCTCCAGCTCCGGGATGCGACCGTAGGCCAACTCGCCGGCGCGCTGGAATTCACCGCGACGCTGGGCATTGGCAAGCTCGGCGCGCAACTGGTCGAGTTCGGTCTTGAGCTTTTGCGCGTCAGAGAGCTTTTCCTTTTCGGCTTTCCAGCGCGTGGTGATATCGGCCGACTGTTTCTCAAGCGACTTCAATTCTGTCTCGAGACGTTTGAGGCGATCTTTTGAACCCGAATCGGATTCCTTCTTGAGCGCCTCTTGCTCAATTTTCAGCCGCACGATTTCGCGGTCGATGGAATCGAGCTCTTCCGGCTTTGAGTCGACCTGCATCTTCAGCCGCGCAGCCGCTTCATCGATCAGGTCAATGGCTTTGTCCGGCAGGAACCGGTCGCTGATGTAGCGATGAGAGAGTGTTGCCGCTGCGACAATCGCCGAATCGGAAATGCGCACACCGTGGTGCTGCTCGTATTTGTCTTTCAAGCCGCGCAAAATTGAGATGGTGTCCTCCACGCTCGGCTCAGACACGAAGACTGGCTGAAAGCGGCGGGCGAGTGCGGCATCTTTTTCGACGTGCTTCTTGTATTCATCGAGCGTCGTCGCACCAATGCAGTGCAATTCGCCGCGCGCCAGCGCGGGCTTGAGCAGGTTGGAAGCATCCATCGCGCCATCGGCTTTGCCGGCGCCAACCAGCGTGTGCATCTCGTCGATGAACAGGATGATGCCACCGTCCGACGATGTGACTTCCTGTAACACCGCCTTGAGGCGCTCTTCGAATTCGCCCCGATATTTTGCGCCCGCGATCATGGCACCCAGATCGAGCGCAAGCAGCCTCTTATCCTGGAGGCTTTCCGGCACGTCGCCATTGACGATGCGCAATGCCAGGCCTTCGACGATCGCGGTCTTGCCGACGCCGGGTTCGCCGATCAGCACAGGATTGTTCTTGGTTCGCCGCGACAACACCTGAATCGTGCGGCGTATCTCCTCGTCGCGGCCGATCACCGGGTCGAGCTTGCCTTCCCGCGCGGCCTGCGTGAGATCGCGAGCGTATTTCTTCAACGCGTCATAAGCATTCTCGGCGGAAGCGGAATCCGCGGTACGCCCTTTGCGCAATGCGTTAATGGCCGCATTCAAATTTTGAGGCGTCACCCCGGCCTTGGCGAGGATTTTTCCGGCCTCGCTGTCCTTCTCCAGCGCAAGCGCGAGCAAGAGACGCTCGACGGTGACAAAACTGTCGCCTGCCTTCTCGCCCGCCTTTTCAGCTGCGTCGAAAACCCGAGCCAACGCGGGGTCGATATAGACCTGACCGGCGCCGCCGCCGCTGACTTTCGGCCGCTTAGCGAGCAAGGCTTCGACTGCCTGCAGCGCTTGTCGGGATTGGCCACCGGACCTGTCGATCAGGCCCGCCGCCAACCCCTCCGGGTCGTCGAGCAGAACTTTGAGGAGATGTTCGGGGGCGAATTGCTGGTGGCCCTCGCGCAGGGCCAGCGATTGGGCGGATTGCACGAACCCGCGGGCGCGGTCGGTGTATTTTTCGAAATTCATGTCTCAACTCCCTCGGCCCATGATGGCGCCGACCTCGTCCGGGCCCCGTTAAGGCGACCCGGTTCGTGGATTATGTGGGTGCATTTATTGCAGTTTGAAGAGGCGGCTTGCTTGATATAGGTCAGCCTTAATCCTTTCCGGGGTGGCGGTTAAAGTGGCCAGAAATCAATGACATCCGAGCCCGCTTCAGTTCACGCCATTTATCGATACCCGGTCAAAGGGCTGTCGCCGCAGCCGCTGAAGCAGAGCCGCCTCGCGGTTGGTCAGACGATTGCGGCCGACCGCCTCTATGCCATCGAGAATGGCCCCTGCGGGTTCGATCCCACCGCCCCTGCCTACTTTCCCAAGCAACGCTTCCTGATGCTGATGCGCAATGAGCGCTTGGCCATGCTGCGCACGGACTACGACGAATCCGACCACACACTGACTATCCAATGGGAGGGCCGCCAAGCAGCCCACGGTGACCTGCGCAGCAAGGATGGAAGGCTCGCGATCGAGGCCTTTTTCCGCCGTTTCATGCCGAAAGAATTACGCGGACCTCCCAAGGTGTTGCATGGCGAAGATCACAGCTTCTCGGATGTAGCCAGAAAGGTGGTGTCGATAATCAACCTCGCCTCTGTGTCGGCGGTGGAGGATGCCGCCAGCGTGCCGGTCAATCCATTACGTTTTCGTGGCAATCTCTACATTGCGGGCTGGCCGGCCTGGCGTGAATTCGACCTGCTCGGGCTGGAACTCACGATTGGCCAAACTGCTCGGCTGAAAGTGGTCAAACGAATTCAGCGCTGTGCGGCCACAGATGTTGATCCCGAAACCGGACTCCGCGACCTAACCATTCCACGCACGTTACTGGAGAATTTCCACCACACGGATTGCGGCGTCTATGCCGAGGTCATTGCCGCCGGGGACATCAGCGTTGGTGACTTAATCAATACTGTGGCGACCTGACGCCGGCCGTTATGACAATAAAAAACGCGCCCTGTTTACGACAGGGCGCGTTTTAATTGTTTAACGGAACTCGGTTAGCCGCCGGGCAATACGTACGCGCTGATGCGCCCCGCCGGATAGACAGACTCGGCAACCGTGTGATTGTGGTTGCCGGAGACAATGATCGGGTTGCCATTCGGATCAACGCCGCTGACCACTCCAACATGGCCGCCGCCGCGGCGACCCATCACGGCGATAGCACCGACCTGCGGGCCGCTCACGCGCTGGCCGTAGTGCGCATAGGCGCTGGCGAGATTGCCACCACCCGAATGGCCGGTGCGCTTGAGCACCATATCCATGAACGCGCCACACCACAGGCTGCCGCGCCCGGTCGGATTGGTGCCGATATATCTGCGTGCCTCGCTGACAAGTGAATTGCTGGTGGCACCGCCATATGCCGAGTTCGAATGCGACTGGGCCTGGGCGCGCGCCTCGGCTATGGCAAGGGATCGGCGGCCATGATGGCGGCCTTGGCCGATGCTCTCGCCACCCATCGTTTCGGCGGATTGCGTTGCATTGAATGAATAACGCACGTCTCGATCAGCACTGGCGGTTTGCGGCTGAACCGCAGTTTGCACGATCGCCGCACGAGAGTGCCCATGGTGGTGGACGGGTCTTGCGAGGGCCGTTGTTGCAAGAGCCGCAACCGCCACCGAACACAACAGAACTGTCGCCCGCCTTGTTTTAAGTGTCATCAGATTAGTCCCCTTAGCTATACAAGCAATGCACCTGGAACAAATAGAATCAGCGCCAGGCACGGTGTCCAAACGCCGTTCCGATATGGCAATTTCGTGATCATTGGAAGGTCATTTCGTGGAACGCATAGCGGCTATTCCATCGGAATACCAGCGACCAAAAGATTATACCTCTAAGGCAATTTGATTTACTCATTACAGTACTCAAATACTGTCTTCACTATCGCTTATACTTGAAGTTAAAGTTATGCTGCCGCGGCAACACAGTCAAAGTTGCTGCGCAGCACTTTCAGACCGGGTTTTGTACGCGAAGCGAAGCCGCCTCAGCCCTCCCGGCTGAGCAGAAAAACGGCTTGTTCCCCAAAAAGGTTCCAGAACCACCATGGGGCATTGAGGCGGAGCGGTTTGCCCCAGGCATTCAGCGCCACCGCCTTTTCTATTTGGACCCCGATTCCCGTGCAGAGCTGCCGGAAGTCCTTAATGGTGCAGTGGTGGATATTCGGCGTATCATACCAGCTGTACGGCAGGATATCGGTCTGCGGCATGTGGCCTGCGAAGAGCAACTGAAGCCGGACCTGCCAGTGGCCAAAATTTGGAAATGACACAATCGCGTGGCGGCCGATCCGCAGCATGTGCTCCAGCACCGCGCGCGGATGGCGCGTCGCCTGCAGTGTCTGCGACAGGATCACGTAGTCGAACGCGTCATCCGGATAGTCGCTGAGATCGGTATCGGCGTCGCCCTGAATCACGGCTAGCCCCTTCGCCACACATTCATTCACGCCTTCGCGTGAGAGCTCGATGCCGCGGCCATCGACACCGCGGCTTTCGCTCAGGATCCGCAAAAGCTCGCCATCGCCGCAGCCGACGTCGAGCACCTTGGCGCCACGCTCGACCATCTCGGCGACCAGCACCAGGTCGACGCGGGCGCCGCCCGGTGTGCGTGGGATGTTAGCAACGGTCAGTTCGGCGTTATCGCGATTGAGCATGCTCATCGCCCGGCTTTCGGCCCGAGTCCGCGCGCCTTGCCAGCTCCGTCGAGAAAGCCGCGCACAATCGCGAACAATTCCGGCTCGTCGAGCAGGAAGGCATCGTGGCCCTTGTCGGTGACGATTTCGGCAAACGAGACACGCGCACCGGCAGCGTTCAGCGCATGCACGACGGCGCGCGATTCCGCCGTCGGGAACAACCAATCGCTGGTGAACGAAATCAGACAGAAGCGGGTCGGCGTGCGCCTGAAGGCGTTCGCCAGCACTCCGTTATGATCGGCAGCGAGATCGAAATAATCCATCGCACGCGTCAGATAGAGATAGGAATTCGCGTCAAAACGCTCGACGAACGAAATGCCTTGGTGACGCAAATAGGATTCGACCTCGAAGTCCGCGTCAAACGAGAAGGTCGGATTCTCGCGATCCTGAAACTTGCGTCCGAATTTCCGGTGGAGCGCAGCGTCCGACAGATAGGTGATATGCGCGCCCATGCGCGCAACCGCGAGTCCTCGCCGCGGATTGGTGCCTTCCAGGTGATAGCGGCCGCCACGCCATTCCGGATCGGCCATGATTGCCTGTCGGCCAACCTCATGGAATGCGATGTTCTGCGCCGAGTGGCGCGTGGCGCACGCGATTGGCAACGCCGAAAACACGCGCTGCGGATAGCTCGCTGCCCATTGCAGAACCTGCATGCCGCCCATCGAGCCGCCGGCAACCGAGAACAAAGTCTCGATGCCGAGATGATCGAGCAACATGGCCTGCGCTCGCACCATGTCGCGGATAGTAATGACGGGAAAGTCGAGCCCCCATGGCTTTCCGGTCTTGGGATCGGTTGACGATGGTCCGGTCGTGCCCATACAGGCGCCAACCACGTTGGGACAGATGACGAAATAGCGGTCGGTGTCGATCGGCTTGCCCGGACCAACCATCGTCTCCCACCAGCCGGATTTCTTGGTAACCGGATGCACGCTTGCCACATGCTGGTCGCCGGTGAGCGCGTGGCAGATCAGTACCGCATTGCTGCGCGCAGCATTGAGGGTGCCGTAGGTCTTGTAGGCAATCTGGAATGGGGTCAGTTCGGCGCCGGCGTCGAGCTTGAGCGGCTTGTCCGCCCCAAAATGGGCGACAAGAGAATCGTGCGGCTGATCCGCCTCCCGCGGAGCATCCCCGGCCTCACGTGCACTCGTCAAATTGGCCTCGGCCATGTTGCCTGTGCGCTCCCGGCGCTACCCGCATCGCGGGCCGATTAATAGAGGTTTACTGTCAACCTAGCAGGCTTCAGTCAACGTTTTCTTTGATTTCAACGCTCAGCCCTCCTATCAATGCCGCCATGGTGAAAGCACCCCAAACACCCGCGCTGGCAGACTTACGCAAGGAGATCGACCGGATCGACGAGGCGATGCACCAGCTATTGATGGAGCGCGGCGAGATCATCGATCGCCTGATCGCGGTCAAGCGCACCCAGGACACGGGCACCTCGGCTTTCCGGCCCGCACGCGAAGCGGAGATGATGCGCCGGCTGGTCAAACGGCACAAAGGCATATTGCCGGTGGATACCGCCGAAAGCATTTGGCGCGTCATCATTTCAACTTTTACTTACGTGCAGTCGCCGTTCTCGGTCCACGCGGACCTGTCCGCGGGCGATGCCTTAATGCGAGATTCCGCACGCTTCCATTTCGGCTTCACGGTGCCATTCGTCCCACATATGGGCGCGGCCGGGGTGGTCGCCGCCGTATCGGATTCGAAAGGTGACCTTGGTCTGGTACCCGCTTCCGATGCGGCGTCGGCAGGTGCCTGGTGGAGTGCGCTCGAATTCGATGCCGCCCCCAAAATAATCGCGCGCCTGCCTTTCGTCGAACGCCCCGATCACCCTGCTGCATTGCCTGTGTTCGTCATTTCCAGGGTAGCACCCGACGCCATGGCGACCGAAGCCGCCGTGTGGAGCGTGCGAGTGTCTGGCTGGAGTGCCAAGGCCGCCGAAGCACTATCGGCACAGGCCGATTTCATCGCTGTGCCCGACCGCGCCTTCGACGGAGCCGCGTTACTGGTGACGTTTCCAAAGGGTGCGGACCTAAAATCGATGAGCGCGGCCTTGGTTAAGGCTGGCGCGAATGTGCGCTCGGCAGCCCTCGTCGGAAGCCACGCAACCCGCTATACGATTGCCGCCGACAAGGCCTGATCGTTCGGAAAAGCGTCCATGACTGCGAATAGACCGCAACCACGCCCCGGCGTGCTCGATATTGCCCCTTACGTTCCGGGCAAGAGTTCGGCGCCTGGAGTCGCGAAGATTTTCAAGCTCTCCTCCAACGAAACGCCGTTGGGGCCGAGCGCGAACGCCATCGCCGCCTATCGTGCGGCGGGCGAGCATCTTGAAGACTATCCGGACGGTTCGGCTTCGACCTTGCGCGAAGCGATCGGCGCTGCCTTTGGGCTCGATCCTGATCGCATTGTGTGTGGCGCCGGTTCGGACGATTTGCTCAATTTGATCGCGCGCGCCTATCTCAAAGACGGCGACGAGGCGATTTATACGACGCATGGCTTTTTGGTTTACCCGATCGCGATTACGGGCACCGGCGCGAAAGCTATTGCCGCGTCCGAAAAGGATTTTACTGCCAATGTAGATGCGATCCTCAAAGCGGTGACGCCAAAGACGAAAGTCGTGTTTTTGGCCAATCCAAACAACCCGACTGGTACTTATGTTCCGTTCGACGAGGTCAAGCGGTTGCATAAAGGACTGCCCGCGCATGTTCTGCTCGTGCTCGACGCTGCCTATGCGGAGTACGTGCAGCGAAACGACTATGAGTCTGGCATCGAACTGGTCGCTACCACGGATAACGTCGTGATGACGCGCACGTTCTCGAAGATTTATGGACTGGCGGCTCTGCGGTTGGGATGGATGTATGGTCCGGCGCATATCGTCGATGCGATCAACCGCATTCGCGGTCCATTCAACGTCAATGCACCGGCAATCGCCGCAGGAATTGCAGCGATTCGAGATACGGCACATGTGGACCACGCGCGCGCGCACAATACGCATTGGCTCGCCTGGCTCACGGACGAGATCGGCAAGCTTGGTCTCGCCGTGACCCCAAGCGCCGCCAACTTCGTCCTCATCCACTTCCCGGAGGTCAAGGGCCGCACCGCCAAGGATGCGGACGCGTTCCTAACAAAGCGCGGGCTCATTCTGCGCCAGGTCGGCGCCTACAAGCTGCCGAATGCCCTGAGAATGAGCGTCGGCACCGAGGAAGCCAACCGTCTGCTTGTACAGGCGCTCAAGGAATTCCTGAGGAAAGCAGCGTGAGCAAACCGGCCACCCTGTTCAATCGTCTGGCACTGATTGGCGTCGGGCTGGTCGGCTCCTCAATTGCGCGCGCGGCCCGCACCCAAGGCGCCGCGCTTTCGATTGTCGCGACGGCGCGTTCTCCGGAAACGCGCCGGCGCGTTGCCGAGCTTGGCATTGCCGATCAGGTGGTCGAAAACAACGCCGCCGCCGTCGAAGGCGCCGATCTCGTCATTGTCTGCATTCCCGTAGGCGCCTGCGGTCCGGTCGCAAAAGAGATCGGCTCGCATCTTTCCGCCGGCGCAATTGTCTCTGATGTCGGCTCGGTCAAAGGTTCTGTTGTACGCGACATGACCCCGCACCTGCCCAAGAACGTGAATTTCGTACCGGCGCACCCAGTCGCAGGAACGGAGTATTCCGGTCCGGACGCCGGCTTCGCAGAATTGTTTGTCAATCGCTGGTGCATTCTGACGCCGCCAAAAGGTACTGACCCGAAGGCCGTCGAAAAACTGGCCGCCTTCTGGCGCCTTCTCGGTGCGAATGTAGAAGTAATGGCGCCCGATCATCACGATCTGGTGCTGGCGATTACCAGCCACCTGCCGCACTTAATCGCCTACACGATCGTCGGGACCGCCGACGAGCTTCAGACGGTGACCCGCTCGGAAGTGTTGAAATTCTCCGCGGGTGGTTTTCGCGACTTCACACGCATTGCCGCATCTGACCCGACCATGTGGCGCGATGTGTTTCTTGCAAACAAGGACGCCGTTCTGGAAATGCTCGGCCGCTTTAACGAAGACGTGTCTGCTTTAACGAAGGCAATCCGCAAGGGCGACGGCGACGCATTGTTCGAGCATTTTGCGCGCACCCGCGCGATCCGGAAGGGTATCGTCGACATCGGCCAGGATTCGCCGGCGCCAGATTTCGGGCGGCCGCATCCCGACCTACCCCACGAACCACTACCGAAGCCCTATGCGTCGGAAAAAAGTTAAAAAAGCGCCGGCGCGCTACCGATCGGGACCGGCCCCAGAAAAACCGCACCGTCAGTGAAGCGCAGGGGCAGCGTGACCGCGCGCTTGCCCTCAAGTGTCGTCTGTTCACCAAGCATATTGATGCCGAGCGAAATATTGGCGCCTGCCTGTTGACGGGCAACGTCGCCGAGACCGGGCGCAAGGCGGTCGAGAGCGCCGACGAGTTTGTCCATATTCGGTGAGGTTTGCACCCGCTGCTGCGCCCCAATTGCCGCCAGAAACTGATCGAGGCCAGCCATCGTTACACGCAGTTGGCCCTCCAACCGGCCATTGGCGTTAATCGACAACGTGCCGGCGCCAACTGCAAGTATTTCACCCTGCTGGATGCGCGCCTGCGTTATGTCGATGCGGCCGCCCTCAGCCTGTATCTCACGGAAACGAACAGACCAGGGCTTCGGCGAAAAATCGTTCAAGCCTCGAAGCACTGCCGTGGCATTCGCATCGATCGGTTGAGCTGCAGCCGGATGCAAAGTGGGGGCTGACGCCTGATTGAGCTGCAAGGCGATTTCAATCACCGGCTTGTTTGCGGCGGACCCCTCGGCCATCCGGCCATGAACTTCGATATGTTTGGCCCGCAAAATATTCTGCCGCGCGGTTCCGACCATTCGATCAACCGTCGGCCCATCGAAAACGAGAGACGCACGTTGAGGTGCTGCCGGCGTACCGCGCACACTCGATTGCGCCAACGTCCAGTTGGCGATGATATCCGGCGATTTTCCGGACTCACCAATGGTCAGTGGACCATGGATTTCGCTGATGAGCAGTCCGGGCTGATAGACCTGCGCTACAACCGTGAGGCCTTCTGCCCTCAGCTCGACCGGCGGCTGGTTGCTGCGGAACAGTGCGGAGGCGCCGTCGCAACTGACTTCAATACGGAATGGGTATCCGCCGACATCCTGAGAGCCACAGTTATAGATTCGCCCTGACTTTGCCTCGCGCAAGCGCCAACCTTCGATTGCCTCCTGCGCCTTGGTAGCTGCAAATTTCCAGAAGCCGGTCCAACCGGTGATCAATGCCAGGATAATGAAAAGCAGAATCGTATACCGGCGTCCGATTCGACGGCGCGACTGCAGACTTTTTGAGTTATTCATCATTAGAATTCAAAACCTGCCGAATGCGGCGTTTCTACGCCCGTACCAGGCAACTGGGTTGCATGGAAGCCGCCGCCCTGTTAGGCGAACGCAATTCGCCGGTCCCGTCAACGCCGTGGTTTAATTTCCCCGCCACGATGAACGCACGCCCCAATCAAAGCAATGAGGACCTGTGGGTCTTCGGTTACGGCTCGCTGATGTGGCGGCCTGGTTTCGATTTTCTGGAGCGCCGCAATGCACGGCTGGTCGGCGCCCATCGCGCTCTTTGTGTGTACTCGTTTGTGCACCGCGGAACTCCGGAAAAGCCCGGTCTCGTGTTTGGCCTCGACCGCGGCGGCAATTGCAGGGGTATTGCTTACCGGGTGGCGTCGGCGCGGCGATCCGAAACGATCGAATATCTGCGCGCGCGCGAACAGGTTACTCGAGTTTATCGGGAGGCGTGGCGCAGGGTGTGGCTCGACGATGACCCCCAAGCAAGCGTGCACGCTCTTTGCTACGTCGTTGACCGGGGCCATCGCCAATATGCCGGCCGATTAAGCGTCACCGAGCAACTGCATTTTGCTCGCCAAGGTCACGGCCGCTCGGGCGCTTGCCGAGACTACGTGCTGGCGGCCGTAAAAGAATTGCGGACACTGGGCATTCGCGACGCCGAACTACACATCCTGGCCGAACAACTTAAGGGTATCCATCAATCGTCCGGCACTTAATTCCCCGAGCGCCCGACAACTTCAATCAAGCGCCGATTCGTCTTTCCCCATTTTTGCCCGACCCTCTGCAATCAAGCGTGCCGTCGCGGTTTCGATATCATTTTGCAGTCGCGCAAAGAATGTCTCTTTGTCCAGTCCCGGTGGAATTGGATCAAGGATTTCCGCCACCACCGTGCCGGGAAAACGCCGAAGGGTGCGGCGCGGCCAGAACAGACCGGAGTTGAGTGCAATTGGCACGCAAGGGACGCCCCCGGCGGCATAAAGGTGCGCGACGCCGATCTTGTAGCGAGGCTCGGCCCCGGCGGGCCGCCGCGTACCCTCGGGAAAAATGATGAGCTGGCGATCGTCGGCCAGCTCGGTGCGCGCGCGTTCAATCATAGCCGCGAGCGCCTGCGATCCACCACCGCGATCGACCGGCACCATGCGTCCCTTAATGGTGAGCCAGCCGAAGATCGGAATCCACTGTAGCTCCCGCTTGAGAATGAACACGGGATTGTCGATCAGCGGCAAAAGCGCGAATGTTTCCCACGCCGACTGGTGCTTGGACGCAACAATGATCGGGCCTTTGGGGATTTTCTCCCGGCCGCGGACTTCGCAGTCGATGCCGGCGACGACGCGCAAAAGCACAAGATTGACGCGGCCCCATGATTTCGCCACGGCAACAATTGCGCGATAGGGCATAAAGAATGTCGGTAACGCCGCGATCAAATACACAAGCGTGTTTAAATAAAATAGCAAGTTGAAAGCAGTCGATCGCAGAAGAATGACCACCGCAACGCTCCTTCAAATGGCGCTATCGGAATCGATACGCATGCGTGTGCATGCGAGCAGATATTTCATGTACTCCAGAAACAGAAGACGCGCCGAGTCCCAATTCGACCACCAGGGTTCAGCTTTCGCCTTTTCTGAAATTACTGGATAGGCGATCAACGTGACGTCAGGAAGCTGGTGTTCAAGCTCGGCCATGGCCCGCGGCATGTGCCAATTCGATGTCACGACGATCAGCGAGTTAAAATTATGTGCGCGCGCCCAGCGCCTGGTTTCAAGCGCATTGCCGTACGTATTGAGCGCCGAACGGTCGAGATCGATGCAGCAATTGAAGTATTTGGAATACAGTGGCGTGAGGCGGGCAATCTCCCGCGCGCTTGTGTCGCGATGCACGCCGGTGATCAACAACCGTTTCCCGCGTTCGGTCGCCAATAATTCGATTGCGTCGGGGATACGCGCGGCGGCACCTGTAAGTGCCACGATGCCATCTGCTTTATTGTCGAGCGACACTTCATCTCCAGCAATGCGCGAGACGAATAAGCCGAACCCGACCGCGAGCAGCAGGATCGCCGTGGCGCCGACGGCCATAGTCAGAAATCCAATCCAACGGGCAACCCCGGCGAGCATGTCAGTCGATCGCTTCCAGCGTGCTGTTGACCGTGTGCCGCGAAGTTAATGCGGTCACCACCGCAATCAGCGCGACCTGGCACAGCACCGCAATATAACCGGCCAACCCAATTGAAAACGAACCGAATAAAGCCGATGTCTGGTCACCGCCCGCGGTGCCGATAAACCACCGGCTGACGAGACCGGCGAACGCAAACAAAATAATCGCCGCACCACCACCGATGGCGCCGCCTTGCAGACCAAGCAGCAAGAAATGGTGCTGGAAATTTCGGGCAATAAATCCATTTTTCGCACCAACAAAATGCAACACCTCGATAACCGCCTTGTTTGTCGCCATCGCTCCGCGCGTGGCGAAAGTGACCGACAATATTGTCGCGGCAAACATCAGAATCAATGCACAGAGACCAGCGGCGACAGCCGTGCGGGCCATGGCTCGCATCCGATCGATCCACCCGCGATGATCGTCAAGCATAGCGCCCGGCACCTGTTCGGCCAGCACCCGCCTCAATTGTGCAAGATCCGGCGTTGCATCAGATGCAAGTTTGACGATGATCAAACGCGGTACTGGCAGCTCGTTCAGCGAGAGCCCGGTGCCCAGCCATGGCTCAAGCAGTTTGGCAGATTCGTCTTTCGAATAAGGCCGAACCTCGACGATGCCCGGGAACGCTCGCGAGACCGATACAGCCTTGTCCACAAGGCTATCCACATCGCGACCAGGCGCCGGAATGACCTGAATGGTAACCTCACGTGAAATTTCCGACTGCCATTCGCCCGCCGCTCGACTGACCAGTATTGCCGCACCCGTCGTGAGTGATGCAAGGAAAGTCATAATGGCGACGACCGCGACAAGCGCGCGCCCGGAAATGGAATTGCGCGGCACCAGCGGCGTCTCGAAATGCGGCAGCAGCTCTTCCGGCTCACGTAGTGCCATGCTTAATTTACTCGGCATGTAGTCAGTCATCTTATTCCTCAGTCGTAAATATGGAGCCGGCCATCATGCAGAACGAGTTGGCGAGCGTCGTATTGATCCATTAACGCGATGTCGTGGGTGGCAATCACAACCGATGTCCCCGACTTGTTGAGTTCGACGAATAGTCGCAGAAGCCGTTGCGCCAGGCTGGGGTCGACGTTCCCCGTCGGCTCGTCGGCGAGCAGCAATTGTGGCCGGGCAATCACCGCGCGAGCGATCGCGGCGCGCTGCTTTTCGCCGCCCGAGAGCACGGGCGGCAAAGCCCACATTCTCTCACCGAGCCCTACCCAATTCAGCAATTCTATTACTTCGTCGCGATAGCTGTCTTCGGGACGGCCCATCACCCGCAACGGCAACGCGACATTTTCATAAGTCGTCATGTGGTCGAGAAGACGAAAATCCTGAAAAACAATACCGATGCGCCGCCGCAACGTCGCCACGGCATCACGTGAAAGAGTCGCAACATCGTGACCGAACTGCGTGATCAAACCGCGGGTTGGCCGCATGGACAGGAATAACAGGCGCAGGAGGGAAGTCTTCCCCGCACCGGAGGGGCCGGTGAGAAATTGGAAAGTATGCGGTTCGATACGGAACGTGAGGTCGCGCAGGACCTCTGGCCCCAAGCCATAGCGTAATCCCACGTTCTCGAATCGGACCACCCACCCCTCTCCAATTAATTCTCGCTTTAGGCCCGTCGAATCGCTTATCGGCGGCCCCCAAGGCCCATTGCCGAAATGCGGCCCCGCGAGCCCTGATGAGCGCCCGGAACTGCGCTTTTACAAGATTATCACCGAGCCGCCATAGCAGCGTGGGGGAAAAGCCCCAAATCCCCGCGTTTCCTGGGCCCCACCATGGTTTCCGATCCATTAACGGACGACTGGTACTTTCAGGCACCCAAATACCCCGACGATGCCATGCTGATCGCCTGTCCGAACTGCGCCACCTCGTACAATATCGAACCGGCCTCGCTGGGCGCGGCCGGCCGTACCGTTCGTTGCGCCCGTTGCAAGACCACGTGGTTCGTGAGCGGCCTGGAGGCGACCCCGGAAATGACGGCGTCTGCAAATGACGTCCTCGCGGACGGTGAAGCGCGTGCTCCGGTCGGCGTCATACGTCCCGATGAACCGTTCGCCGGCACTGCCATGGATGCGATGGCGACTCAAAATGACGGCGAAGTTGCGGACGCAACGGCGGCCGCACAAAACAATTCGTCCGCACCCGCAGAAGCTCCGCCTCCGGAACCTGTGGCCATCACCGACGCGCCGTCAGTGGTCCCGCCGATCGAACCGCCGACCGCCGCGCCTCATTCAGCCGCCAAATTGGAAGCCGACGAAGCCGACAATTTCGTCGCACGACGCAAGCGATTGCAGGCACGCCGCGTTAAAGCACGTCGTTCTTCACACTGGACGGCACTCATCCTTGTGCTGTTTGCATTCAACGTGGCACTGATTGGAGCACGCAGCGAGGTTGTGCGCTTCTTTCCGCAGACAGCTTCTCTATTTTCTGCGATCGGGCTGCCGGTCAATCTGCGAAATCTGAAATTCGAAAATATGCGAATTTCGAAGGAAACGCAGGAAGGTTTGTCCGCGCTTGTCATCGAGGGCACTATTGTCAGCATTGCGGGTAAGCCGACTGAAGTACCGCGCCTGAGGTTTGCTGCACGCGATGGCGCGGGCCAAGAGGTTTACACATGGAGTTCGATGCCGAGCCGCAGCACCATCGGTCCCGGCGAAAAGCTCGAATTTCGCAGTCGTCTTGTCTCACCACCTGAAAGCGCGACAGACGTCGTCGTCCGTTTCTTTGGCCCTCAGGACGCGGTCGCGGGAGCCAAATAAGGCGATGGCGCGAATCCTCATTGCGGAAGATGACGACGCCGTACGTAAATTTTTGATACGTGCCCTTGGCAACGACGGGCATGATCTCACTGAGGCTGCCGATGGTGCGAGCGCCCTCGAAGCGCTTAATCAAGCCAAAGGCAACTTCGATCTGCTCCTGACGGATATAAAGATGCCGCGTATGGACGGTATCGCGCTCGCACTCCAGACCGGTCGGAGCCATCCCGACGTCGCGATTATGCTGATGACCGGCTACGCTGACCAGCATGATCGGGCGCACGGGCTGGATGCACTCGTGCACGACGTACTTGCAAAACCATTTTCGGTCGATCAGATCACCGGCACCGTGCGCGAAGCACTGGTCTGGCGGCACTAGTTTCGGCTCGCCAGAATAATATTCGTAATCAGAAATCTTTGAGCAGACGCTCGATGTAATCCAGCTCGAGTTGCGGGCGGTAGCCTTCGCCAAAGCGCTTGCGTAGCTCCTCCAAGATACGGCGCGCGCGCTGCGCATCGATCTCACCCGGTACTTTTACCGTGACATCGTCACCATAATCGCGCCCGCGCAGTGGCCGTCCAAGCGGGTCGGTATCCTGTTGGGCCCTGGCCTGGCCGCGACCTGGCCGGCCATTGGGCCCTGGCCCCATGCCCTGCTGCTGCATCGACTGGGCGAGCCCTTGGGCGCCCTTTCGCATGGCGTCCAAAGCGCGGCCCTGACTATCGACAGCATTGTCGGCATCGCCCTCACCCAACTGGCCTTCGGCCTGGCCCATGGCCTCGCCGGCGTCGCCAAGCTTGCCCATTTCATTGCCCTCGCCTTGCTGGCCGGGTTGGCCGAGTCCGTGCTGCCGGAGCTGCTCCAACAACTTATTGAGCCGGTCACGCAAACCTTGCTGGTCCTGACGTAGATCGCCCATCTGGTTCTGGCCCTGCTGCCCGCGCTGACGATCACGTCGCATGTCCTGACCCTGCCGAAACGTCTTGTCGCGCAATTGCTGCTGTTTGCGGATCACGTCACCCAATTCGTCAAGCGCCGACATCATGTCATCATCGCCGTCGTCACTGCCCGAAGCGCCAGGCCGCGCCATTTGCAGGTTCTCGAGCATTGACTGCAACTGATCAAGCAGCTGGCGCGCAGCATCCTTGTTGCCGGAACGCGCCATCTGTTCGAGCCGGTCGAGCATGCTCCTGAGGTCTTGCTGGCTGAGCGTGCGCGTGTTGCGGTCGAGCGGCCGCGCGAGCTGCTGTGGGTTCTTGCGCAATTCCTCGGCAAGGGCCTGGAGAAATTTATCCATGGCCGCCCGCAATTGCTCCATTAGTTTTTTGATTTCCTCTTCGCTCGCGCCGCGATCAAGCGCCTGACGCAAGGCCTCCTGTGCCTGGCGCAACGCTTGCTCCGCCTGTGATACATTGCCGTCCTCCAATTGGACCGCCATGTCCCAAAGTCGCGCCACCACCTCGCGGAGAGCGTCATCACTCTTGGCGTTTTCGAGGTCGTGATAGATCGAGCGCAAACCGAGATAGACGCCGGGTTCCGGCGTGAAACGTTCCGGCGCGATGCTCAATACGTCAAGGGCCGTAAGTACCAACGGCTTGGTCTCGGCATCAAGCGCCAGGGTACGCCGCTGCTCAATCAAAGCACGGGCCAAAGGCTTGACGAATATCCGTTGCGGCAGAGTCAACTCCCGCGGCTGGCTGCGTCCCTCGTTGCCCGCCTCGTCGCGCGCCGTCAAGGTCATGATAACGTCTGCGCCGGCCCAGGCATGCTCGGTCAGATCATGGGTGGTCTGCGCCGCACCGGAGCGCGTACGCGCTTGCGGCAACGTGAGCGCATAGTCCGGCGCCGTGAACAATGGATGGCGTGGCTTGTCGGAAGATTCTTCATCCTTAAGGGCAAATGTGGCTTTCGCTTCGACGACGCCGTAGTCGTCGTCCATCTTGTAATCAAGTCTCAAGGCTCCGCGCGCTTGCCGTTCCGGATCTTTGGTGAGTTCGATTGTGGGCGCACGGTCAGGGATCGCCGTGAAATTCCAAACCAGATCGCTGCCAAGCACCCCATGAACTGCCGCAGAACCGTCGCCCTTAATGATCAACCGACGCTCCTCGGTGCCGGCTGGCAGCGGCGCACGGGCTTCCGCTGGAGCATCTTCAAGGCCGCCGTGGCGCACGATGTCGAAGCTGACCTTGCCGGTCGCGCGGATCACCAATTGACTGCCTGCCGGCACAGCCACGGGGGCGCTGACCTGCGCGATATCACCTGGCCGCAGACCCTGAAGCATCACGGGTGGCCTGCCGGTGTAAACCGGCGGCGTGACCCACGCGTCGATGCGGAAGTTTGCCGGCGCGACGACACCGTGCCAATCGAAGGCCGCGGTAATCCGCTTGAACCGCTCGCCGCCGGCTGCAAAGAAACTCGCCACCACGAGGATGAGCACGAGCGCGCGAAATGCCATCGGATCGCGCAGCGACAACTGCGGCGCCGGCCAACCGGCCTTGAATTTTCGCGCCGAGAGCAGCGCATGTTCGACATGTGCGCGCCACAGTGCCTGCGCCACCGGATCCTGACTATTCGCGGCAATATGATCCGCCACCGCAGTGGCCGGGCGATGCGTTTCACCACTGCTGCGGTCAAGCCGGCGCAACCCGTCATAGATGCTCGGCAGGCGTAGGATCACTAGTGGCAATGCCGCGGCAACGGCGGCAACGACGAATACAAAAAGGCCAATGGCGCGCGCCAGCGGCGGCAATGCCAACCATAGACCCGCCCAGGAAAAGGCGAGGAACAATCCGGCGATAGTGGCGAGCGCGGCGAGAGCCGGCCATAGCCGTTCCCACAAGATGCTGCCACGTGCGCGCGTAAGCGCCCGCGCGAGCAGAAGTCTCGTCGGCTGCGCCCGATCGTGAGGCAGATCGTTCAACTCGTCCAAAAGCCGCTCCGTCGCTCAGGCTCAGGAGAATCTCGTATGCGTCATGCTAACATGCAGTGGACGACTGGGCCACGCGCCCATTTATGCGCTCAAAGCCAATCCGGCATGCGATCGAGCGCAATCAATTGGTCAACTTCAAGGCGCGGACGCACCAGCGCCCATTCTGAGCCATTGACCATCACTTCCGGCACCAAAGGCCGCGTATTGTAGGTACCGGCCTGGACCGCGCCATAGGCGCCGGCCGTCATAACGGCAAGTAAGGCACCGTTTACCGGCTCCACAATATCGCGGTTAATGGCAAGGAAATCACCACTTTCGCACACGGGTCCGACGACATCGGCGCGAATGCGCCGCGCTGAGGAAGGCTGTTCCACGACCGGCCAAATCTCATGATGCGCGTCATATAGCGTCGGGCGAATGAGGTCGTTCATGGCCGCATCGACGACGACGAAATTCTTGGCCTCGCCATGCTTCACGAACAGTACACGCGTCACCAGAATTCCTGCATTTCCGACGATTAGCCGGCCGGGCTCGAAGATCAGCCGGCAGTCGAGGTCGCGCGTGGCCTGCTTCACAACTTTGGCGTAGGCCTCTGGGCGTGGCGGCGGTTCGTTGTCATCACGATAGGGAATTCCCAAACCACCACCGAGATCGACGTGCGATATGGAATGGCCGTCGGCACGCAGCACGCGCACGAATTCCGCAAGCAACGCAAAAGCATTCCCGAACGGATCGAGTTCGGTGATCTGGCTGCCGATATGCATATCGACGCCAGCAACTCTGAGACCCTTGAGCTTGGCGGCACGGGCGTAGATTTCGCGCGCCCGACTAATTGGAATTCCGAACTTGTTCTCGGCCTTACCGGTGGCAATCTTGTGATGGGTCTTGGCATCGATGTCGGGATTCACGCGCACGGAAATATTCGCGCTACGGCCCTTTGCCGCCGCGATCGACGATAGCAGATCGAGTTCCGGCTCGGATTCGACATTAACGCACAGAATGCCTTCGTCGACCGCGAGCGCAAGCTCGGCCGCAGTCTTGCCTATGCCGGAGAACATGATTTTGTCGGCCGGAATACCGGCGAGACGTGCTCGCTTGAGCTCACCGCCGGACACCACGTCAGCGCCCGCTCCAAGCTTTGCAAGTGTGCGAACCACAGCCTGATTGGAATTCGCCTTCATTGCGTAGCAGACGAGCGCATGCACGTCGGCAAACGCGCCGGCAAATACTTGATAGTGGTGGGTGAGCGTTGCCGTCGAATAGCAATAAAATGGCGTTCCAACCGCGGCGGCAAGCGCGTCCAGATTCACCGCCTCGGCGTGGAGGACGCCGTCGCGATAGGCAAAGTGGTGCATCACACGCTCAGTTAAGCAAGACGTCGAGAGGGATAGGTTTATTCGGGCCCACCGGGGCAAGCGGCTTGCCGTCGGGGCCGCGAACCGGAGGACCATATCTGGCGTCCCCAGCCGGGGCCGTCTGGTCTCCGGCAAGCGACGCGCCCGGCGGCGGATCGAGCGGACCCTTTCGGCCACACGCGGTCAACCCGAGCGACGCGACCAGCGCGGCGATCAGGGCAAGTCTTGGCAGCAGACGGTGGCAGATCGGGTTCACGATACGCGCTCCTGGCCTCGGATGTACCATAGCAAAACAAGCAAAGAAGGCGAAGTCAGGGTTTCTCTTTATGGAGCTTGCGCAGCCATTTCTTTGCTTGCGCGCGCACATTTTTGGGCGCGGTGCCACCGAAGCTTGATCTGCTTTTCACCGACCGGTCGACAGACAGAACGCTGAAGACGTCGTCACCGATTCGTGGCTCGATTTCGCGCATGGTGGCGAGCGGCAACCGATGCAGGGCAACGCCCGTCTCTGCCGCTTTGGCGACAATCCGGCCGGTGCGGTGATGGGCGTCCCTGAACGGAATTTTCAAAGTCCGCACCATCCAGTCCGCAAGATCGGTTGCGGTCGCATAGCCCTCGCCCGCCGCCTTCTTCATTCGTGCAGTCTCGGGCTCCATATCGCCGATCATGCCGGTCATTGCCGCAACCGACAACGATAGTGCCGAAAGGGAATCCATGGCGCCTTCTTTGTCTTCTTGCATGTCCTTGGCGTAAGCGAGCGGCAAGCCTTTCATCACGACCAACAGTGCACTGAGCGCGCCAATGACACGACCGGTCTTGGCGCGAACCAGTTCGGCAGCATCCGGGTTGCGTTTTTGCGGCATGATTGAGGAGCCGGTAGTGAACCTGTCCGATAACTTGACCAGGCCGGTCAGCGGGGAAGTCCAGATCACGATTTCCTCGGCTAAACGCGACAGATGAACTGCGGTGATCGAGGCAGCGGCCAAGGTCTCGATGACAAAGTCACGGTCGGACACCGCGTCGAGCGAATTCGCCATTGGCCGGTCAAAGCCTAGCGCCTTCGCCGTCATATCCCGGTCGAGCGCGAATGAGGTGCCGGCAAGTGCGGCCGCACCGAGCGGGGATTCGTTGAGCCGCTTGCGCGCGTCGGCAAAGCGGCCACGATCGCGCGCGGCCATCTCGACGTACGCGAGCAGATGATGGCCGAAAGTCACCGGCTGCGCCGTTTGCATATGGGTGAAGCCTGGCATCACCGTCGCGGCATGCTTAAGCGCCTTGTCGACGAGCGCAAATTGGTAGCCCTTGAGCGCGGCATCGATCGCGTCGATCGAATCACGCACCCAAAGCCGGAAATCGGTTGCGACCTGGTCATTGCGTGAGCGCGCGGTATGCAATCGGCCCGCCGCCTCGCCAATGAGCTCGGAGAGTCGGCTCTCCACGTTCATATGAATGTCTTCCAGGGCGCGCTTGAAGGAGAATTTGCCCGCTTCGATCTCTGACAAGATCGTGTCTAGACCGTGAGCTATCTTTTTCGCATCTTCGGCCGCAATAATGCCTTGCTTGGCCAGCATTTCGGCATGGGCCTTGGACGCAGCAATGTCCTGGCGGTAGAGATGCCGGTCAAAGTCGATGGAGGAATTGATCTCCTCCATGATGTCATCAGGGCCAGACGTGAACCGCCCACCCCACATCTTGTTGCTCATGGCACATCCACCAAACCGCACATGACTAGCCCCCAATCCAGCTTCGTTAAAAAACGCCTCGCCATCATTTTGGCGGGCGGAATCGCCGGAGTTATCGTTGGGCTGGCGGGGGTATACGGGATTGCGACCCTGACGCGCAATGCGGGCGGCGACCCGGCATGCCGCCCGGTCGTCGATTTGGCCAAGAAAGTGGCGCCTTTTGCGCGTGGCGAGGTGGCCGCCGTTAACGTTGCCAAGAGCCCGTTGCGACTGCCCAACCTCACGTTCCAGGACGCCAACGGGAAACCGCTGACTTTGGAGCACTGGCGTGGGCGTACGGTCTTGCTCAATCTGTGGGCCACCTGGTGCGTCCCCTGTCGCAAAGAAATGCCGGCGCTAGACGCATTGGAGCAGCGTCTCGGCGGCCCGGGATTTGAGGTCGTGGCAATCAATATCGATACACGCGATCCGGACAAGCCGAAGACTTGGCTGAAAGAGGTCGGGGTCCAGAAGCTCACCTACTACGCCGACCCGACCGCCAGTACCTTTCAGGACCTAAAATCCGTCGGCCGTGCTTTCGGCATGCCGACGACATTGTTGGTAGACCCGCAAGGTTGCGAGATCGGCACCATCGCGGGGCCCGCCGAATGGGCAAGTGACGACGCGATCAAACTGATCAAGGCGGCACTCGGCTCATAGGCGCTGCGCCGGTCGCTCAAACAGATTCTAAGCGGTGATATTCAGGTTCTGTCCGACGCCGGCGGCTACATTTGCCAGGCTGGCTATATTCTGCTGGGCCGCGTCGAGGACCTGCACGATGCCGGAGGCCGCATCCGCGTTCATGCGCAGCATCTTGGCCGCAATGGCCATTTGGACATTGCTCATCTGAGCGCCAGCCAAAGCTGCGGCAAGTGATGTCGGATCCATCCCGGCATAGTTCTACCGCCTCTTTGTCAATGAAAGATAAATGCCGCATGGGCCCCGCTTGACACAGCCAACCGCCGCCCTATACTTAACCATATGGTTTACTATTCAAAGCCAAACCTCAATCGCACTTTCGCCGCGCTCGCCGATCCGACGCGGCGAGCGTTGCTCGCGCGGCTGAGTGAAAAAGAAGATCTGTCGGTGAGCGAACTCGCCAAACCATTTTCGATGTCGCTACCGGCGGTCATGAAACACCTCGACGTGCTGTCGGATGCAGGGCTGGTCACGCGCGCCAAAAGTGGACGTATCGTTGCGTGCCGCTTGCGCGCTGCGCCGATGCAGGAAGCGACTGACTGGCTCAATCGCTACCAGCAATTCTGGACCGAAAAACTCGATCAGCTTGCCGCTTTTCTGGAGGAAGACAAATGGCCGCCGTCACCACCAAACCAAGCCTCACGATCAAGCGCCGGTTTAAAGCCGCGCCGGCGAAAGTCTTCGCCGCGTGGACCGACCCGGAAAAAGTAAAGCATTGGATGGGGCCGGGTGAGGTCAAGGTTTTGCGCGTCGAGAGCGACCCGCGCGCCGGCGGCCGCTTCCGTTGGGTCATGCAGGCGCCATCAGGCGAGGAGCACGACGTCAGCGGCGTCTACCGCGAGGTAATCCCGAACGAAAAACTCGTGTTCACCTGGGCCTGGAAGTCGACTCCGGAGCGCGAATCCCTTGTGACACTGACGTTCAAGCCGGACGGCGACGGCACCTTGTTCACGATGATTCACGAGCAATTCTTCGATGAAACCGCGCGCGACAATCACAATAAAGGCTGGACCAGCGCGATGGATAAGCTCGGCGAATATCTCGCGACCTGATCACAGGAGTTTCATATGCCGCATGCATGGTCACATGGGAGTTTCTATTGGAACGAGCTAATGACTCGCGATGCCGAGAAGGCGAAGAACTTCTACGCCAGCACGATCGGTTGGACCTTCGAAGCGATGCCAATGCCGGACGGCACTTATTGGGTGGCAAAGAGTGGCGACGTCCCCGTCGGTGGCCTGTTTCCTTTGAGCAGTCCGCAATTCGACGGGGTGCCGGAAAGCTGGATGTCCTACCTCGCCGTTGATGACATCGATGCCCGGGTGAAGAAGGCACAAGCCGCCGGCGCGACATTGATGCGGCCGATCTTCGACGTGCGGGATGTCGGTCGCATTGCTATCCTGAAGGAACCGGGCGGCGCCGGCATTGGCTGGATGACGCCGGCAAAATCTTGATCACTAAAAAGAACGGAGGACCTTCCCATGCACAAAATCGTATCGCAAGGCGAATGGTTGGCCGCGCGCAAGGCCCTGCTCGCCAAAGAAAAGGAATTCACAAAAGCGCGCGACCAAATCAGCGCCGCGCGTCGCGACTTGCCCTGGGTGAAAGTGGAAAAGCCCTACATGTTTGATACCGCGCGCGGCAAGCAATCACTGGCCGATTTGTTCGAGGGCCGCAGCCAACTCATCGTCTATCACTTCATGCTGGGACCGGGCTGGAAAGCCGGTTGCCCGAGTTGCTCCTTCCTGGCCGACCATTTCGACGGCGCCGCCATCCATCTCGCGCAACGCGACGTGACTTTGGTGGTGGTGTCACGCGCACCCGTCGCCGAGATCCAGGCCTACCAGAAACGCATGGGCTGGAAATTCAAATGGGTGTCGTCGTTCGGTAACGACTTTAATCACGACTTCCACGTCTCGTTCACGAAGGAAGAAGTCGCGAACGGCGCGGAATACAACTACGCGGTCGGGAAAATTCCCAGCGAAGAATTGCCCGGCCTGAGCGTATTCAGCCGGACGGACCAAGGCGTATTTCACACCTATTCATCGTATGCGCGCGGTCTCGATATTCTGGTCGGCGCCTATAATTTCCTCGACTTTGCGCCGAAGGGCCGGGACGAAGGTGCGCTGCCCCACACAATGGCCTGGGTACGCCGACACGACGAATATGAAGGCGCTGCAAAATCCTGCTGCCACAACTAATGGACAATGGCTGCCGCGATCGCGGCATTTATGGGGAAAATGACATGGCGGTATCGATCACGGCAGCCTATGCAGCTGTTCTAGGCCTCATCATTGTGGCACTCGGCATCAACGTCACGAGGCACCGGGTTAAGCTCAAGGTGCCGCTCGGCGATGGCGGCAATCCAGAAATGTTGCGCATGATCCGCCTGCACGGTAATGCCGTCGAGTACGTCCCACTCGCGCTGGTGTTGATGCTCGCCTACGAAATCAACGGCGGCTCGCACGCGGCGCTGCACATCATCGGTATTGCACTTACGGCAGCGCGCGTGATCCAGACAGCGGGAATGTGGTCGACCGATGTGCCGCGTCTCGGACGTCGGACCGGCCAGGCGCTGACGTGGGCTTCGGTCGCGGCGCTCGCGTTGTTAAATATCTGGACGATCGCCGTTTAACGCGTCGGCACCGGCTTCTCGCCGCGGTAGTCGTAGAAGCCACGCTGCGTTTTGCGACCAAGCCAGCCGGCCTCGACATATTTCACCAGCAACGGGCACGGACGATACTTGGAATCCGCGAGTCCCTCGTGCAGCACCTGCATCACAGAAAGGCAGGTATCGAGGCCAATGAAGTCAGCGAGCTCGAGCGGTCCCATCGGGTGATGGGCGCCAAGCCTCATCGCGGTGTCGATCGCCTCTACGTTCCCCACGCCCTCGTAGAGTGTGTAGATCGCCTCATTGATCATCGGCAATAAAATGCGATTGACGATGAAGGCGGGGAAATCCTCAGAGACCGCAATGGTCTTGTGGAGCTTGGTCACAAAAGTCTTGCTGGTTTCAAACGTCGCATCATCGGTGGCAATGCCGCGGATCAATTCGACCAGCTCCATGAGCGGCACCGGATTCATGAAGTGAATGCCGATGAAACGCTCGGGGCGATCGGTCGATGATGCCAGCCGCGTAATCGAAATCGATGATGTATTGGTAGCGAGGATGGCGTCCGATTTGAGCGATGCGCACAGATCGGAGAAGATCTTTCGCTTGACCTCTTCTTTTTCTGTCGCCGTCTCGATCACCAGATCGCAGGTCGATAGTGCATCGTATTTTTCAGCCGGCTTGATGCGTGCCAGCGCGGCTTTGCGGTCGTCTTCGGTTATTGCTTTCTTGCCGACCTGCTTGGCCATATTGCCATTGATGGTCGCCATTCCGGCCTTGATGCGGTCGGCCGACAGGTCATTGAGAAAGACGGAATACCCTGCCAGCGCGCAAACATGGGCGATGCCGTTGCCCATCTGACCGGCGCCAATCACCCCGACACTTTGAATATTGACCGCCATGTTCCTCGTCCGATCGATGCGAAGTCCCGGCTACTGGCTTCGAATGCGGTTAAGTTTCGTTCTTTCCGATCACTTTTACGCCGTACCGCCGCGCGATGCCATCGGCGGAGCAATAAAGTTGAGACGTGGTCAACGCTTGACCTTATCGAGTTCCGCCGCCAGCTCCGGCAGGGCCTGATAAAGGTCGGCCACCAAACCGTAGTCGGCGACCTGGAAGATTGGCGCCTCCTCATCCTTGTTGATAGCAACAATCACCTTGGAGTTTTTCATTCCGGCCAAATGCTGAATTGCGCCGGAAATTCCTACCGCGATGTAGAGTTCTGGCGCGACCACTTTGCCAGTTTGCCCGACCTGCCAGTCGTTCGGCGCATAGCCGGCATCAACTGCGGCACGCGACGCACCAACCGCCGCACCAAGCTTATCGGCGACCGGCTCGATAAATTTGGTGAAGTTGTCCCGGCTTTGCATGGCGCGACCGCCGGAGATAATAATTTTAGCAGAGGTCAATTCGGGGCGGTCGGATTTCGACAGCTGTTCGCCGACGAATGTTGAGAGGCCCGGATCCGCCGCGGCCGCTGCATTTTCCATACTCGCCGAACCGCCGGCACCCGTCGCCTGAAAGGTCGATGTGCGCACCGTGATGACCTTTTTGGCATCAGATGATTTCACGGTCTGTATTGCATTGCCGGCGTAGATCGGGCGCTCGAACGTATCGGCTGATACCACTTTCGTGACGTCGGAGATTTGCATTACGTCGAGCAGCGCGGCAACGCGCGGCATCACGTTTTTTCCTGTCGTCGTCGCCGGCGAGACAATGGCGTCGTAGCTGCCGGCAAGCGATACGATCAGCGCCGCCAGCGGCTCGGCAAGCTGATGCTCGTATGCACCCGCGTCAGCCACGAAAACCTTCTTCACCCCGTCGAGCTTGGCGGCCGCATCCGCTGCCGCCTTGCAATCCTTGCCGGCGACAAGCACGTGCACATCCGCGCCCAGTGCCTTTACAGCCGTAAGCGCCTTGCTGGTCGAATCCTTGATTGTCTTGTTGTCGTGTTCTGCGATGAGAAGCGTGGCCATCTAAAGTACCCCCGCCTCATCTTTAAGCTTGCCGACCAGTTCCGCCACCGAGCCAACTTTGACTCCGGACTTGCGTCCCGGTGGCTCTGCGGTCTTCACAACTTGCAGGCGCGGTTTGACATCGACGCCATAAGCATCCGGCGTCTTTTCCTCGATCGGTTTTTTCTTGGCCTTCATGATGTTCGGCAGCGACGCATAACGAGGTTCGTTCAGCCGCAGATCGGTCGTGATGATGGCCGGCATCTTCAGTTTTACCGTTTGCAGCCCGCCGTCGACTTCGCGCGTGACGCTGATAGCATCGCCTTCGATCGCAAGCTTGGACGCGAAGGTCCCCTGCGCCCAATTCAGCAACGCCGCCAGCATCTGACCGGTTTGATTGCAGTCGTCATCGATCGCCTGCTTGCCCATGATAACGAGACCGGGCTTTTCGGCTTCGACGATCGCCTTGAGGATTTTCGCGACCGCAAGCGGCTCGATGACACCATCTGCTTTTACCAGGATGCCGCGATCGGCGCCCATGGCGAGTGCAGTTCGTATCGTTTCGGAGGCCTGGGCCGGCCCGATCGATACCGCCACAATCTCGGTCGCTTTGCCCGCCTCTTTCAGACGAATAGCCTCTTCGACAGCGATCTCGTCGAAGGGATTCATCGACATTTTGATATTGGCAAGCTCGACGCCGGAACCATCCGGCTTGACCCGAATCTTCACGTTGAAGTCGACCACCCGTTTTACGGGCACCAGAATTTTCATGATCCCCCATCCGGATGGGCGCTTAAGCAGAGCGGGCGGAAGCTAAAGGCGGGGCCGTGAGCCTGTCAACGTTTATGCTGCGCCGCACAGAAATCTACCGGTTCTGACCGGGGGCCCAAAGCACGTCGCGGTTGCCTTTGTCGTTGGCATGGCGTCCAGCCACAAACAGATAATCCGACAACCGATTGATATATTTCAACGAGGGCTCGGACACCCCCTCGCCCGCCTTGTCCCTGAGTTCAACCATAATTCGCTCGGCTCGCCGGCAAACGGTTCGCGCAAGATGCAGATAAGCCGAGGCGGCGCTGCCCCCGGGCAAAATGAAGGACTTCAGCGGCGCGAGGTCGGCGTTGAGCCGGTCAATTTCCATCTCCAGCCACTGGACTTGAGCATCCGTCACCGTCAGGCGCGCACCGCCGGGACCTTTTTCGGCCAGGCAAAGATCGGCCTCAACATCGAAAAGGTCATTCTGGATTCGGCCAAGCGCAGCATCGAGCGCTCTATCGCCAGCGGTGTGAAGACGGACCAGCCCAATCACGGCATTGACCTCGTCGACCGTGCCATAAGCCTCGACGCGCAGATCATATTTCTTGCGCCGGGCGCCGGTGCCGAGCGAGGTCGTACCATCGTCGCCCGTACGGGTATAAATGCGGTTGAGTACGACCATCGATTGACCTCGCGCGCAGCCTTCCTCTCCACCGGAGATTCGGGGTAGGCTATATCTTATCTGGTTTCCATCTCAATGAATGGGGTGACGCTCATGCGGTTTCTAACGATTGCCATTGCTGTTTCATTCCTTGCACTCCCGGTAGCTGGGCCTGCGCAGGCATGCGGGACCGCTGGTCACTCGGCCAAAGCTGCAACCGCCGACTATTCCGCCGCTACGAAGAAGAAGAAGCCCAAACAGCCAAAAGAGAAAGTGGAATACATGCGCGCAGCGCCGATGAAGTAAGCGCGCGCCTTTTCTCGGGCTAGCGGCCCATGACCCAGATCGTCGCCATAATGACAATTATGGCGACGAATTGCAGTAACACGCGCAACCGCATGAGCTTCTGCGAGCGATTGGGTGAACCGCCACGCATCATGTTGACCAATCCGAGCACCAATACGATTGCCACCGCGACGACTGCGGCAGGCACCAGATAATGTGACATGAAATCCGACATCGGTTGCGCCTTCTAGCATCAGGACATACGCGCGACCATTCCTGTTCACCGCGCCCACGTATGTCGAAATTGCGACTCGCTCTATAGTTGTAGTTATATTAGCGTCTCCCGGAAGTTGCGTTGGCCGGGTGGCGTATGGGAATCGACATTGTGAGCGTGGCAGGTGCCCGCTCCTTGAAAATTTGCAGTGACGGCGCTGGTTCCCCATCACGCTCTGCGAAACGGAAACTTGAATCACGTGCCATCGCGCTCAGTGCCAGCATTGAACGCGTGCTTATCACCGCCGGCTTCAAAGCCTCAGAGCAGCTAAAGCGCAGGTGGCCGCAATTTTCAGCAGCGACGTACAATCGTTTTGCCAACGTCATTCCATTCCTGCTCGGTGCACTTTCTTTCGCAGCCATATTCACGACCCCCGGTACGATCGCACTTTCAGCAATCGTCGCATTGCCAACGGCCTTCCGGCTCTCCGTTGCCGCACGATCGAGACCTCGATCGAAAGAAAATCTTCCGCGTCCAATTTTTCCCGACGCGCAGCATGAAGAGTTACCTGTCTATAGCGTCATTGCTCCGCTCCGAAGCGAGGCAAGGATGGTCGATCAACTGCTGTCAGCAATCGAGGCCCTCGACTACCCCGCGGACAAACTTGACGTGATCATCGCCGTTGAGGCCGACTGCCATGACACTCGCGCGGCAATTACCGCTCGCAAGCATCGCATCCCGATCACGGTGATCCCGGTTTCGCCGGGCGAGCCGCGCACGAAGCCGAAGGCACTTAGCGTCGCACTACCGCTCGCACGCGGCGCCTATACCGTAATCTATGATGCGGAAGACCGCCCTGAACCAAACCAGCTTCGCGTCGCCGTCCATGCCTTTCGCTCAGCGGGCGACGCTCTTGCATGTGTCCAGGCGCGCTTGCACATGGACACCAGCACGAGTTGGCATGCTCGCTATTTTACCGCTGAATACGCGGGACATTTCGACTTTTTTCTTCCGAGGCTTGCGGCATTTGGTTTGCCTCTGCCGCTCGGCGGATCGTCCAATCATTTCCGCACCAAAACGCTGCGCGACATTGGCGGCTGGGACCCATACAATGTCACTGAGGATGCCGATCTCGGCATGCGGCTGGCCCGGTTTGGCTATCGATGCGGTGTGATCGATTCCACCACCTATGAAGAAGCGCCGGAAAACATTCGCCGCTGGTTGGGGCAGCGCTCCCGCTGGTTCAAAGGCTGGATGCAGACGTGGCTCGTGCATATGCGGAATCCGATTCAGCTATTTCACGACCTCGGTTTCTGCGGCTTCGTCACATTTCAGGCAATCGTAGGCGGTAATGCGCTGGTGGCGCTGGCGCATCCCGCGCTTTTAGCTGGAGCGCTCTGGGAATTGGGCACACTGATTTTTCAAGACAAATCTTCCGCGGCCATCCTGTTCTTGACTTACTACCTTGTGACTGCCGCATTCGGTTATTTCGTATCCGCAGTATTTGGTTGGCACGGGCTACGATACCGCGACGTGCCGAAGAAAATTCAGATTCTAGCCTGGACACCGATACATTGGGTGCTGCTCTCGGCGGCCGCGTGTTGGGCGGCCGGAGAGCTTATTTTATCGCCCTTTCGTTGGAGAAAGACCGAGCACGGGCTCGACAAGCCGACATGGCTGGAAAGTACAATTCGGCCGCTGCTCGTTCTCGAGCGCTATCTCACCGAACTAAAAAGAAACGGCGAGCTGCCTCAGATCTGGAACGACCTCACAGATAGCGCCGTAAATCGGCAGCAGCATCCTCGGGCCGCCGTTTGAGGCTAAAGGGCGCAACGAAGCGACCCTGCTTGTCCATCAGATAAACCAGTGCCGTATGATCCATACTGTAGTCGCCATTGGTCGTCGGTACCTTCTTCGCGTAAACGCGATAGGCTTTTTCCGCCGCATCGATGGCGGCGCGATCTCCAGTTGCACCGCGCAGGTGCGAATTGAAGCTCGATAGATAGTCCTTCATCGCTGCTGGCGTATCCCGTTCCGGATCGACAGTAATGAACAATGCGCCGGTGCGGTCCGCGTCTTTCCCCAGCGCGCGCATGATTTCGGACACTTCAAAAAGTGTTGCCGGGCATATGTCCGGGCAATGCGTGTAGCCAAAGAACACCAGGAATGGCCGGCCTTTAATGTCTGCATCCGTGACGGATGCTCCGTTTTGATCAACTAGCTTGAATGGACCGCCGATCGCCGACGCGCCCGGGTTGCTGCCGCCCAGATTTCCAGTGGCGTAAAGAAATACGCCGGTGAAGACCACCAGTCCTGTCAAAAAGGCGGAAATGATCAGGAGAATTTGCGACGTTCGCGCGGTCATAGCATCTCAACTTGCGTTAAAAACATGCCGCCCATCCGGCGCGCACGATTTCAAAGAAAATCGCGGTGCCGTAGTAGGCCCAAAGGCCGAGCGTGGCCGCCAGCAAGAGCACGACGACAACCGCGACCAGCGCAGCCGGCCGTGACAGCATTGCTGGGAACATGATTGCCGCCATCGTCATCCTCCGGAACTCGCGTGCGCCAGGTCAGATAAGCTTGAAGACGTGCCGAGGCAACGTGGTATTCTTCGACCAGGCCGGAACATTTACCATCCCAGACCAATAAATATTGGCATTTCGGTGGTATCCGAGCATGACGTTGACTTGATAGTTCAAAGCCGCGATGAATATGAACAGATGGGTTTTTTAATATGGAGAACGTAATGCGCAGCGCTTTGGCGATAGCTCTGGGAATCTCGGTATCTGCGGCCACCGGGGCCTGGGCGCAGAACGCGCAGGCCCCAGCGGCCGCGCCGTTGGCGGCCCCTGCAGCCGCGCCTGCCTCGACCGCCCCAGCAACAAAGTGTGACAATCCGAACGCGCTCGGCGTTTCCCGTGTGGTCGAGATTGATACCACGGGCGGCCCCGGCTTCGGCTTCGAGCATTTCAAGGCATATGACTTCCTGAAAGACCACGAAATCGTACTCACCTTCGACGACGGTCCGTGGCCTGGCCATACTCCGGCCGTCCTCAAGGCGCTGGCCGACCAATGCACCAAGGCGCTGTTCTTTCCGATCGGCAAGCACGCCGGCTGGCACCCGGAAATCATGAAGCAGGTTGCGGCGGCCGGACACACCGTCGGCTCGCACACCTGGTCGCACAAGGATCTGTCGAAGCTCAATGAACAGGACGGCAAGGACGAAATCGAAAAGGGTATTGCTGCAGTGAGCATCGCGCTCGGCAACAAACCAGTTGGTCCGTTCTTCCGTTTCCCGGCGCTACGGCACCCGCCCGAACTGGTCAAATATCTTGGCGAGCGCAATGTCGCCATCTTCTCGACCGACATGGACTCATTCGACTTCAAGATGCGCAAACCGGAGCAAGTCATCGCTTCGGTGATGAAAAAACTCGAAAAGCACGGCAAGGGCATCATTCTGATGCATGACTTCCAGCAGGCGACCGCCCATGCTGCGCCTGAACTGCTCAAGAAGCTTCAGGAAGGCGGTTATAAGGTCGTACAGGTGGTTGGCAAAACGCCGGTCGAGCCGAAAAAAGAATACACCGACATGGTGCTCAAGGAGATGGGCGGCGGGCTCGATGAAGCACGGCCGATGTCGAGCGTCATCAAGACCATCGGCGGCAACTAACAAACAACGTCTGATTTTGGGCCGGCCGCGCAGTATTGCGCGGCCGGCTTTTTTATGCCGCCACGCACTACCCCCATTGTGCTAAGCTTTGCCGAGGGAGTGAACGCCTAATAATGGGGGTCGCAAATGAGCGTCTTGCTTATTGCCTTTGGCGCGCTGGCCGCAATTTGGATCCTGGTGTTGGTGGGATCGCCGTTTTTCGGACCTAGATAAAAGCCGAAGCGGTCTTGCATCGTCGACTTATGGTATTGCCTTCCGCGAGAAGGCGGTGAAGATCGCCGTCGCCGTTGTAGCGTGATCATAGGCGATGCGGCTTGCCACCACGAAGAGCGTAGTCGCCAGCACGAGCCTGAGAGCGCGCTCGGGGATTCGTATCGCAAGATAGCTGCCGACAAAAATGCCGGGGTCAAATACGCGGCGCTGTTCCACGCAATTTTCCAAAAATGCACCCCTTAAATTCGCAACCAAAAATACACATGTTCATTCTTTAGGTAGGCCAAATGGAAGAAAACACAGCTTTTTAGCGAAATGGATGTTCCCCGTGCCGGATATCGTCACCCTCACGATCAATCCCGCCATCGATATTTTCGTCAATGTCGCCCGCGTGGAGCCGATCCGGAAGATGCGTTGCTCAGCGCCGAAGCGCGATCCGGGCGGCGGCGGTATCAATGTAGCCCGCGTCGCCCATCGACTTGGCAGCACCGTTGTCGCGATTTATCCGACCGGCGGCGCAATCGGAAAATTGCTGCATCGGTTGGTCGAGCGGGAAGGCATCGACAGTTTGGTGACACCGTCACACGTCGAAACGCGGGAAAACTTTACTGCTTATGAGGAAACGACCGGTGAACAATATCGCTTCGTGCTGCCAGGTTCGGCGCTGCATCGCGCGGAGTGGGAGGCAGTGCTCGACAAACTGATCACCCTGCCGGAAAAGCCGAAATTCGTGGTCGCCAGCGGAAGCGTCCCTCCGGGTGTTCCTGTTGATTTTTTTGCACGTGTGGCCCGAACGTCGAAACAGCTTGGCGCGCAATGCCTGATTGACACTTCGGGACCGGCATTAAAGTCAGCTCTCGCCGAAGGCGTCACCCTGATCAAGCCGAATCTGGTCGAGTTATCCGACCTCGTCGGCGCTACGCTCGCCAGCGATGAAGCGTGCATTGAAGCGTGCCGCAACCTTATCAAGGCCGGGCGGGTGGAAATCGTCGCGCTGACGCTAGGCGAACAAGGCGCGCTCCTGGTTACCGCGGACCACGCTTACCGCACGCAACCACTTGCGATAGAGCCCGTCAGCACTGTGGGCGCCGGCGACAGTTTTCTTGGCGGCCTGGTTGCCGCGCGCGCCTCCGGCCAAACGCTTCAGGAAGCATTTCGTGTCGCGGTGGCTGCCGGTTCAGCTGCCGTCCTTTCGCCAGGCACTGAGCTCTGCCGCGAAGAAGACGTGAAGCGGCTGCTGGCCGAAGTGAAGGTCAGAGAAATCGCGTTCGCGCCAGTGTGACCGCACGCGTGCAGGGTTATCGCTGGCGCGACTGTGCCTTTACCTTGATGGGCGCACGCATTTCATGCTGCACGATCTCCATCATGCCCATCCAGACGATAAGCGGATAATACAACAACAACGGCATTTTATATGCCTCGCGTTTCGGTTCGAAGAGAAAACGCGAGCGGCTCGCGCGAGTTCCAACGATCACGCGGGCGTGTGGACCATCAATGCATCACGACAACTGCGGCCTTGGTGAGATGGCCGTCGAGCGCAGCCTGTGCACAGTAACGGCTGGCATATTTTTCCGCCATGCGCTGCATCTCCGCTCCGTAGCGATTCTTGTCTGTGCCTGTCCATTGGCGCGCGAGGTCTGCGAACGTGACCGGTCGATGCAACTTTCGCATGATCTGCTGCACATCGTCTTGTACCTGGCGTGTGCGTTTCGCCACCGGCTCGGGGATGCGCGTCGCTGAATACATCAAGACGTGTTGAAGATGCGCGAGAACGCCGGTCGCAGCATCCTTGAAGCGTTCACCGGGCCGGCCGGAAATCGCAGCGCCTACTCCCGCAAAATTATTATCAGCGGGCACCACGCTGGCAGGGACACCATCGGGCCTGCGGAACGTGAGATAGTTTGTCTCAATCAGCATCTGGAAAAAGGCATAGTCCCACCGCACGCCGACGCATTGTTGCGGTGGGCGCGCCACGCATTGACCTACTTTTTGATAAAGCGATGCAATATCAGAAAATCGCGGCTCAACTTCGGCCGGCGGCTGGTGATGCGCGTTGCGATCCGCGACGAATTGCATCAGTGCGGCAGGTGTGACGCATCGCGGTACCGCATTTTCCGCACTTGCAATGATAGGCGGGAGATCGCTCGCATAAGCGTTCCCCCCCGCCAACAACAGCGCACATACAGCCCACGCACGCGCCCGCATTCCACCCGTCCCAACCCGTATTGTGTAGGAGTGTTAGCTAAATCAGGTTAATTTTGGGCAACGCTGGAGCGGGCGAAGGGAATCGAACCCTCGTATGCAGCTTGGGAAGCTGCCGTTCTACCATTGAACTACGCCCGCGTAGATTCAGGATAGCGAATGGCCTGCGCGCGCGGCAAGCGCGATATCTTCTTCATCAGGCCTTGAAATGTTTCGAAAGCTTCAAGCTCTGTGCCTGATAATTCGAGCCGATGCCCTGGCCGTATAATTTTTCGGGCTTTGCAAGCATCTTCTCGTAGACAAGACGGCCGACGATTTGACCGTGCTCAAGAATAAAGGGCACCTCGCGTGAGCGCACTTCCAGCACGGCGCGTGCGCCCTTGCCGCCGGCCCCCGCGTAACCAAAGCCGGGATCGAAAAATCCCGCATAGTGCACGCGGAATTCACCGACAAGCGGATCGAACGGCACCATTTCGGCCGCATAATCTGGCGGCACCTGCACAGCTTCTTTTGAAGCCAGGATATAAAATTCATTGGGATCGAGGATGAGACTCTTGTCGGGGCGTGCCTGCATCGGCTCCCAGAAATCGAGCACGGCATAACCACCGCGACGTTCGACATCGATCAGCCCGGTGTGGCGCTTGGCGCGGTAACCGACGAGACCGCCGGGGCCTAGCCCGGAAAGGTCGACGCTCACGGCGACACCGTCGCTGACGTCGGCATCGTCGGCATCGACGAGCCTTTCTCTTGCGTGCAACTTGCGCAGCGCGTCGGCATCGAGAAGCGCGTGGCCGCGGCGGAAGCGGATCTGCGACAAACGCGACCCCTCGCGCACCAGCACGGGAAATGTACGCGGGCTGATCTCGGCATAAAGCGGGCCGTGGTAGCCGGGCTCGATACGGTCAAAGCCGCGGGTCTCATCGGCAATCACGCGGGTAAATACATCGAGCCGGCCGGTCGAGCTTTTTGGATTGGCGGCGGCCGAAATCTCGTCAGGTAGCGCCAGACTTTCCAGAAGCGGAACGATGTAGACGCAGCCCGTTTCAAGTACCGCGCCGTCGGTAAGGGCAATCTCGTGCAATTTCAGTTCGTCGATGCGCTGGGCAACGGTGGTGCGGCCCGGCAAGAAGCTGGCGCGCACGCGATAGGCCACCTCGCCCAGCCGCAAATCAAGACTCGCCGGCTGAATCTGGTCTGGCGCGAACTGGCTTTCCGACAAAATGCCACCGTCGGCATTGAGTGCCGCAATCATCCGGTCTGGCAGAATGCCCTTATCTTCAACGGCAAAAGAAAGTGTCACGGTGGCCCCGTCTGGCAATTGCGCCGATCTAACCCGAGGAGCGCCTTGACGGGAAGCGGTGCATCCCGCTACAAACACCTTATCCCGTGGTCATTTGAGCCGGCCGGCTTGCAGCCACGTAAAATAAATCGCTAAAAGGCCGGGGACGCGTGTGCCCGGCCGAGATATTTCTCCGGCCGGTTTTTTGTTGGCTGCGCGTATGGTCCCGAAAAAAGACCATGCGCCAAGCCTAAGGAGGCCACTATGCCCGCGTCGACCAAGAGCTACCGGCCCGAAACCCGCCTGGTGCATGCCGGGACCCTGCGTTCGCAGTTCGGCGAAACCTCTGAGGCGTTGTTCCTCACCCAAGGATACGTCTACCCGACCGCAGAAGAGTGCGAAGCACGGTTTTCCGGAAAAATTCCGGGCTACGTCTATTCGCGATACTCCAACCCGACCATGAGCATGTTCGAGCAGCGCATGGCCGCATTCGAAGGGGCGGAAGCCGCGCGTTCAACCGCAACCGGCATGGCGGCCGTGACGACCGCACTGATGGGCCTCGTGAAGGCGGGAGATCACGTCGTTGCGGCCAAGGCGCTGTTCGGCTCTTGCCGCTGGGTCATCGAGGAATGGCTGCCACGCTTCGGCGTCACGTCGACCCTGGTCGACGGCAAGGACCTCAATGCCTGGAAGAAGGCGGCGCAGAAAAACACCAAAGTGTTCTTCATGGAAACGCCGACCAATCCAACCCTCGAAGTCTACGACATCGCGGCGGTCGCCGATATTGCGCACAACGCCGGTGCCAAACTTGTGGTCGACAATGTGTTTGCAACGCCGATCTACCAAAGCCCGCTCGCGCTCGGGGCAGACTGCGTCGTCTATTCAGCGACGAAGCACATCGATGGTCAGGGCCGCGTCCTCGGCGGCATCATTCTGGGCTCGGAAAAACTGATCCTCGACCACTATCATCAGGTCTTGCGCCAGACCGGGCCATCGCTTTCCCCCTTCAATGCCTGGGTTCTGCTGAAGGGTCTCGAAACGTTACCGGTGCGCGTGCAGCAACAAACCGAAAATGCTGGTTCGGTCGCCAATGCACTCGCCGGCCACAAGAAAATCACGCGGCTGATCTATCCGGGACGTCCCGACCATCCGCAGGCGGACATCATCAAAAAGCAGATGAAAGCAGGCTCGACGCTTTGCTCGTTCGAAGTCAAAGGTGGCAAGGAAGGCGCGTTCCGCTTTCTCAACGGCCTGCAGCTTATCGGTATCACCAACAATCTCGGTGACGCCAAAAGCCTCGTCACACATCCGACAACGACGACGCACCAGCGACTGACGCCGCATCAGCGCGCGGAACTCGGCATTGGCGACGGGCTGATCAGGTTTTCAGCCGGCCTCGAGCATTCCGACGATTTGATCGAAGATCTGCTGGCGGCGCTGGAGAAGGTCTGACGCTGCGTCAGGGAACCAGGTGTGAAGTTGCCGTCGCCGACATCACCGGCCGCTGCGCCGCCTCGGCGATGGCATTGCCGAGGCCCTTGGCCATGCAGGCGTAGCTCCAGTCGTTCATGTGTAGCCCGTCGGGCGATACGAACGTGTCGAACGAAAGATGGTCGACATCGCGCCAATGGCGCATCACGTCGAAGCGGCGGAACAGGTCGACATCCTCCCGCTTCGCGGTTGTGGAGATCAGCGCAACCATGGATTCCGCTTCGGGCTTCGCTATCACCTTCGGCGCAAATTGCGGATCGATCAGAACGACGTCGGCGCCGACCGCGCGGATTTTTGCAAGTCCGCTACGGATCAACGCGCCATGGTCTGTAAGCTTGTGGTCGCGAATGACCGAATTCGTCCCGAGCTGCCATAACACCAGATCAGGCTTGGCGGCGATCACTGCTGACTCGAACCGCTGCAGCATGTCGGGCACTTCCTCGCCGCCTACGCCGCGGTTGAGTATGGTGATCGACAGTCTCGGAAAATGCTGATGTAGCTCGGCCTGAAGCCGGCTCGGATAGGTCGCCGCGACCGAGCTCGCGCCTGCCCCTGCGGTCGACGACGAACCAATGGCAACGATCGTAATCGGTTCGCCCAACGTCAGTTTTTTTGCAATGTGCGGCAGCGGATTGGCTAGCCGGATCAGGTCGAGCGGCGCGTCGCAATCCGGCGTCACCGTTTCGGCGCGCGCAGGCAACGTCAGAGCGAGCCCCGCAAACAGTGCGGCGGCCGCAATCGATTTCTTGACCCGTTGTCCGGGATTATCGCTCGACAAAGGCGCGTTCCCACATCTCAGTTAACGGCTGCCATTGGTTGGCAGTTCTTCGGGTTTGGCAGCCGTGACCACGAGATCGGCTAGCAGACGACCAATGCAATCATGAACTCGCTCGGCTATGTCAAGTTTTTTCGTTGCTGAATATAAATCGAACGTTCCGAGGCCTGCCCACAGCTTCATGATGCTGAAACGATCGAACAGCGGCGTCTCATGTTGCAATGCAACCCAACGCATGTCTTCTGCATATGTCCCAAGGGCAATCATCAATTCCGTGCGCGGACTATATTGCGCGTTGATTAAAACCACGTCAGCGCCTGCGGAATGAGCAATGTTAATACCAGCATCCAGGGCCTGGCTGAATTGATCTGGGTCAACCGCAAGCATCGCGTCGATCGTTCCCGTTTGCCAGACCAGCAGCTCCGGTTTGTTGGCGCTTAGCAGAGCCGGCAGCGCCTTAACCATCTCAGCCGCGGTTCGTTTCGCTTTAACGTCGGTTGTAAGCTTCACGTCGACGCCGGGAAGTTGCTGCGCGAGCGCGTACTGCAAACGCGCCGGATAGGCATTGGCCACGCCGTTCGATCCGGGCAATTGCGAAGAGCCGGCGCCGACCACCAGCACGGTGAGGCGCTTCTGCGCCAGCGCGCGCGCGACCTGCGGCAACCGGAAGCTTGATTCGAGTAGACTCTCGGCAACGCGACATTCGGCCGGGTGGTCGGCTTTAGCCGACGACCAGCCCAACATCAGCAACGCAAGCAACAGCAAACGTCCCTTCATGCATCGCCTCCCGCATACCCCGGCCTAGCGGCAGGCGGGCGCGGTCCCCCGCCCCGTCTTTCGGCTTGTTTATACCATGAAATCAGCGCTGCAACGGCCACCATGATGGCGATGCCGAAAATGCTGACGACGACCTGTGTAATGACCTGGTTCGAAACCTCGGTAAACATGAAGTGGGCGGCGAATGACAGGAATACTCCGAGACAAAATGTCTCAAGCGAATGCTGACCGCACACGATCGCCGGCCAGAAAAATCGCGACTTCAGCGCGGGCCAATCCTGCGGCACGAAAGCCACGGTGATCACGGCGAGCGAGAGGAAATGCATGATGCGGAGCACATCGAGGTTGGTCTTGTCGATCGGATAGATTGCATCGCCGACGAATTTCGGCACGAAGACCGCAAGGCGGGGGAAATACCAGGTCATTGCAATCGCAAAAGCAAACACGAGATAGGCGATCGCCAGCCCGATGACGGCGCGGGAATTGGTCCAGCGCGAAAGATTTTTTGCGCCACCCAATGCGCACCAGGCGCCGAACACAAACAACAATTGCCATGCGAATGGATTGAAGACCCAAGTGCCCTTTGGATAGGCCGGAATGTTCCACTCGAACAACCACATCAGCGCGTATAGCGTCGCTGAGGAAAGCAGGGCAATCGATGGGGCTCGCAGCAGCAGCCAGAGCATTGGCGGGAACCACGCCAGCAACAAGATGTAGAGCGGCAGCACGTCCATATTCACCGGCTTGAACTTCAGCAGCAGCGCCTGAAGGATGGTGACATCCGGATTTCTGAGGAAGTCGAGGACGCCCATCTCCTCGCTATACAGAGGATTGTCGAAGCTGTTCGAGACATAGGCGATTTCGGCGAGATAGATCGCGAGCAGGAATACGTGCGCGATGTAGATTTGCCAGGCGCGCTTGAGCACCCTCGCCGAAGCAATAATAAAGCCGTGTTGCTGCATGGCACGGCCATAGACGAAGGCTGCGGTGTAGCCTGAAATAAAAACGAATATTTCGGTCGCGTCGCTGAAGCCATAATTGCGGATCGTAATCCAGCTAACGGCGTTGGACGGTATATGGTCGAGGAAGATCAGCCAGAGCGCGATGCCGCGGAACAGATCAAGCCGGAGATCGCGTTCGGTCGAAACCGGGGCCATGTGCGGCTTTTCTTTCATGCGCTCTTTCGGTCATAATCCCGGACGTCAAGCGAATGGCAAGCCCCGACGAAGTAAATTGTGCGGCATATAGATGTATCGCGCCGTAACCCGCAAGATTGAAGTCACGGTGACTCCCCGCTTTGTTTCCGAGCGGTCGTCGCCCGGCAACGGTTATTTTTTCTGGGCCTACACCATCAACATCACAAACCTCGGCGGGGATACTGTTCAGCTCAAAACGCGGCATTGGCGCATTACCGACGCGCTCGGGCGCCTGCAGGAGGTCAAGGGCCCGGGCGTCGTCGGCGAAGAGCCGACGCTCAAACCGGGGGAATCGTTCGAATACACCAGCGGCGTTCCATTGCCGACGCCATCCGGCTTCATGGCCGGCAGCTACGGCATGGTGAGCGAGGCAGGGCAGCATTTCGACATCGAAATCCCCGCCTTTTCGCTCAACTCGTCCTACGCCGAGCGCACCATCAATTAGGGTTGGCGCCGACCTCGCCCGGCGAAAACTGATAGTTTGCGCTGCAGAATTCGCAGGTCACGGAAATCTTTCCGTCTTCGACCATGTGGTCGCGGTCGTCCTGCGAAAAGCTCTTGAGCATGGCTTCGACGTTGTCGCGCGAGCACGTGCACTCCGCACGCAGCGGGCTCGTGCGGAAGACCCGCACGCCCGGCTCGTGAAAAAGCCGATAGACGAGCCGCTCGCTCGACAGCGCGGGGTCGATCAGTTCGACATCTTCCACAGTCGAGACGAGAGCCTGGCCTTCCAGCCAGGCATCGTCTTCCGCGACGACGTGTGGCTCGACCCCCTCCGGAGCGTCGCCCGGGTGGAGATCTGCCACGCGCGCGCGTTCGGGCGCCTTCGGCAGAAACTGCAACATGATGCCGCCAGCGCGCCAGCGATGACTGGCGCCCCCCGCACCCGCGCGCAATTCTTCGGCGACCGCGAGCCGGACCCGTGTCGGGATCTGCTCGGATCGCAGGAAATATTCATGCGCCGCATCTTCCAGCGAGCCGCCATCAAGCGCCACCAGGCCCTGGTAGCGGTTCATGTCAGGCCCCTGATCGATGGTCATCGCAAGATGGCCTTTGCCGAGCAGCGCGCCGCCACTCGTCTCGCCGGATGCGATCGCCGCGGCCACGCGATCCTTGTCGAAACGCGCGCAGGCGCGCACTTTGTCGGGGGCAATGAAATCCACCACCAGCATGCGCACCGGCCCGTCACCTTGCGTCTGCAGGATGAACCGGCCGTCGATTTTCAAGGCCGAGCCGAGCATAACGGTCAGCACCAGCGCTTCGCCCAGCAGTTTTGCGACCGGTTGCGGATAGGCGTGGCGGGCGAGGATTTCGTCGACCGCCGGGCCAAGCCGCACCACGCGGCCGCGCAGATCGAGCTTGGCCACTTCAAACGGCATGACGACATCGTCGGCCGTAGTGGCCGACGGCGCGCGCGACGGAATAGCGGTTTGCGGTTCAGCTCATGAGCCCTATGTAGAGTTCAAAGTCCGGAATGCGAGGCCCGCGGTTCCCGCTGGCGACATAACCGGCATTCGATTTCAGCGCGTTGTCAGGCGTCGGCGTGCAGGCACCAGGCCAGCAGGCCCTTTTGCGCGTGCAGGCGATTCTCCGCCTCGTCGAACACAACCGACTGCGGGCCGTCGATCACTTCGTCCGTCACTTCCTCGCCGCGATGCGCCGGCAGGCAGTGCATGAACAGCGCGTCGGGCTTGGCCTTTGACATCAGCCGGCCGTTGACCTGATAGCGTTTGAGCACGTTGTGCCTGTGCTTGCCGTCGCGGTCGCCCATCGACACCCAGGTGTCGGTCACCACGCAATCGGCATCCTTGACCGCTGTTTCCGGGTCATCGCCGATCACGATCGCGGCGCCCGATGATTTCACCCAGTCCATCAGCCATTTTTTCGGCCGCAATTCAGCCGGCGTTGCCACCCGCAGCTGGAAATCAAAGCGCTCGGCCGCATGCATCCAGCTTGCGAGCACGTTGTTGGAATCGCCGGTCCAGGCCACCGTGCGGCCGCGGATCGGCCCGCGCTTTTCCTCATAGGTCATGACATCGGCCAGGACCTGGCATGGATGCGAGCGCCGCGTGAGCCCGTTGATGACGGGAATGGTCGCATGGCGCGCCAGTTCGGCGACCGCCTCATGATCCAGAATACGGATCATGATCGCATCGACATAGCGCGAGAGGACGCGCGCGGTATCAGCCAGCGTTTCCCCGCGGCCGAGTTGCATTTCCTGCGCGGTGAGCAAAATCGCCTCGCCGCCGAGCTGGCGCATGGCCACGTCGAAAGAAACCCGCGTGCGGGTGGAGGGCTTGTCAAACACCATGGCCAGCGTCTTGCCCGCCAGCGGCGACACAATGAGACCCCGCGCGCGCTCGGCCTTCAGCGCGCGGCTCTTGTCGATCAGCCCGGCAAGCACCGGCTTCGGGATGTCGATGAGATCAAGGAAATGCCGGACGCCATTCGCGGTCATGACGCCACCTTGGCCGGCCGCGCATGCGTTTGCGCGAGCCGCGTGCATGCGCGGTCAATGCAGCCGACTGCTTCAGTGATTTCTTTCTCACCGATGATCAGCGGCGGCAGCAACCGCACGACGTTGTCGCCGGCCGCAACAGTCAGCATCTTCTCGGCGCGCAGTTCATCGACCATTTCGGAAACCTGCGGGATCATGCGCAGGCCGATCAGCAGGCCTTCGCCGCGCACTTCCGCGATCACCGAGGCATGGCGATCCTTGAGTTCGGCCAGCCGCTGCTTGAGCAGCAGTGCATTCTGCTTCATCCGGTCGAGGAAGCCATCGGCCATGATGATGTCGAGCACGGCATTGCCCACCGCCATTGCCAGCGGATTGCCGCCGAAGGTCGAACCGTGCGTACCTGCGGTCATGCCTTTGCCCGCTTCCGCAGTCGCCAGGCAGGCGCCGACAGGAAATCCGCCGCCGAGCGCCTTGGCGATCGTCATGATGTCAGGCGTCACGCCGGTGTGCTGATAGGCGAACATATCGCCCGTGCGGCCGATGCCGGTCTGGATCTCATCGAAGATCAGCAGCAAGCCATTGTCGTCGCACAGCTTGCGCAAGGCGCGCAGGAACGTGTGCGGCACCACGCGCACGCCGCCCTCGCCCATGACTGGCTCGATCATGATGGCCGCGGTCTGCGGGCCGATCGCCTTCTTGGTCGCCTCGAGGTCGGCAAATGCCACCTGGTCGAAGCCCTCGACCGGCGGCCCGAAGCCTTCGAGATATTTCTTGTTGCCGGTCGCGGCGATGGCCGCCAGCGTGCGTCCGTGGAACGCGCCTTCGAACGTGATGATGCGGTATCGTTCGGGTTTGCCCGACGCCGATTGATATTTGCGCGCCATCTTGATCGCGCACTCGATCGCCTCCGCGCCCGAGTTCTGGAAAAACACGGTGTCGGCAAAGCTCGCCGCGCACAGACGGTCGGCGAGCCTTTCGCCTTCCGGAATGCGATAGAGATTGGAGACGTGCCAGAGTTTTTGCGCCTGCTCGTTCAGCGCCTGCACCAGTTGCGGGTGCGCGTGCCCGAGCGCATTGACGGCGACGCCCGACGTAAAATCCAGGTAGCGCTCACCCTCGGCCGTGAACAGCCAAGCGCCCTCGCCCCGCTCGAAAGCGAGATCGACGCGCGCATAAGTTGGCAATACATGCGAGCTCACGGCCGGCTTCTTCCATCGAACATTTTCGTCTGCGCATCATCTTGTCCGAAAACCAGTACCCACGGTCCCGGATCGTGCGCTTTCGTCTGCGCATGACCATTTTCGGGCATTGGTGACTGCTTTTCGGGATCATGCGCGCCCCGAAAAGAAATGTGCCGCCTCGCCGGGCGGCACTTTTTTCATTTTATTGCCGCGCCCCGCCCTGTCAACACGACTCAATTATGCCGCAAGGCCGGATTCTAAAGGAAAAACTGTTGGTAGCTAGGCGCCGGGGCTTGCAAGAGCTTGCACGGGAGTCACTGCCTATTGTAGCCTTCGGGCCAGATAGTACGACATCTCGTGCTACCGAGCGATTTCTAGTCCATCCCTGACGCGTAATGCGTCTGGCGCCCGAAACGGCGTCCGACGACGGGGTTGGATTCCATCCAAGGCCTTGAAGCCTGAGGAGAAAAACCCAATGGGCTGGACGGACGAGCGGGTCGAGCTCCTGAAGAAACTGTGGGCGGACGGCCTGTCCGCCAGCCAGATCGCCGCAGAGCTGGGCGGCATCACCCGCAACGCGGTTATCGGCAAAGTTCATCGCCTGGGCCTCTCCGGCCGCGCCAAGAGCCCCTCCTCGTCGGCCCCACGGCCGCGCAAGGCACGCTCTTCGGGTCACATGATGCGGGTGCCGCAGGGCGTCGATGCGCGGCAACACGGCGCTGGCCTACGAATACGAGGTAGAGCCTGAGCCGGAATTGATCGAGATACCGCTCGAGCAGCGCAAGACCTTGCTTCAGCTCACCGAAAAGACCTGCCACTGGCCGGTCGGCGACCCCGGCAGCACGGATTTCTTCTTTTGCGGCGGCGATACCGTGAACGACATGCCCTATTGCTCGTTTCACAGCCGCGTCGCCTACCAGCCGATGACCGATCGCCGGCGCGACAAGCGGCCATTCCGGAACTGAGATCGATTGTCGGGCATTCGTTATGGCCGGGCCAACGCCCGGCCATTTTTTCGAGTGCACGCCATCGCAGACCTACGCTTACCGGCGTCGTCCCGCCATTCATCGTCGGATCAAAACGTCAATTCATGCGGCCGAAGCGATCGTCCAGCGCATAGCCGGCTCCGCGAACCGTGCGGATCGGATCGGCCACATGGCCGCGATTGATCGCCTTGCGCAGGCGTCCGACGTGGACGTCGACGGTGCGCTCATCGATGTAGATGTCGGAGCCCCAGACCCCGTCGAGCAATTGCTCACGCGAGAATACCCGGCCCGGGCGCTCCATGAGGAATTCCAGCAGGCGATATTCGGTCGGCCCGAGTTCGATCGCGCGCCCGTTGCGGGACACTCGTTTCTTTTCGCGGTCGAGTTCGATATCGCCGATGTTAAGCACGGTCGCGACACGCTCGGGATTCGCGCGGCGCAGCAGCGCACGAACGCGCGCCAGCAGCTCCGGCACCGAGAACGGCTTGACGATGTAGTCATCGGCGCCGGTGGCGAGCCCACGCACCTTTTCGCTTTCCTCGCCGCGCGCCGTCAGCATGATGATCGGCAGCTGGCGCGTTTCGGGGCGCGCGCGCAGACGGCGGCACAGTTCGATGCCCGACAGGCCAGGCAGCATCCAGTCCAGCACCACCAGATCGGGCGTGCTTTCCTTCAGTCGCGTGTCGGCCTCATCGCCGCGGGCGGACGTTTCCACCTCGTAGCCTTCCGCCTCAAGGTTGTAGCGGAGCAGCATCGTGAGCGGCTCCTCGTCTTCTACAATCAGGATGCGCGCGTTCATGGATTTCTTTCCGTCGCCCCTTATCGATCGGCCGCCGTCCGCAGCGCGGCGATGGTCGTGGTGTCGCCCTTCGGCCGCTGATCGGCGATCGGGCGGCCTTCAATAATGTAGTGCACCGTTTCCGCAATGTTGGTGGCATGGTCACCCATGCGCTCGATGTTCTTGGCGCAGAACATCAAATGAATGCAGAAGGTGATGTTGCGCGGATCTTCCATCATGTAGGTCAGCAATTCGCGAAACACCGACGTGCAGACCGCGTCGATTTCCTCGTCGCCGCGCCACACCGCCATCGCCTTGGTAACGTCGCGGCGGGCATAGGCATCAAGCACGAGCTTCATCTGTCCAAGCACGAGATCGCTCATGTGCTCGACGCCGCGGATCAGCTTGGGCGGCGGAAATTCGGCATTGAGCGCAATCACGCGCTTGGCGATGTTCTTGGCCAGATCGCCGATGCGTTCGAGATCGTTGGCCAGCCGCAGCGCGCCGACGACCTCACGCAGGTCGACCGCCATGGGCTGACGCCGCGCGATCGTCAGAATAGCTTTTTCCTCGATTTCGCGTTGCAAGGCGTCGATATTGGCGTCAGCCGTCGTGACCCGCTGCGCCAGCGTCGTGTCGCGCTTGGCCAGCGCGTCGACCGAATCCGCGACCTGCTTTTCGGCGAGGCCGCCCATCTCGGCAACCATGCGCGCGAGATCCTGCAGATCGCCGTCGAATGCCTTCATCGTATGGTCGGTCATTGGCGTCATCTTTCGATCAAGTCCTGATCATGTGCTAGCCGAAGCGCCCCGTGATGTAATCCTGAGTGCGGCGATCCTTCGGAGTTGTGAAGATGCGGGTGGTTTCGCCGAACTCGACAAGCTCGCCGAGGTACATGAAGGCCGTGAAATCCGATACGCGCGCGGCCTGCTGCATGTTGTGCGTCACGATGGCGATCGTGTAGTCGTCCTTGAGTTCGTCCATCAGTTCTTCGATCTTGGCGGTGGAGATCGGATCGAGCGCCGAGCATGGCTCGTCGAACAGGATCACCTCGGGCTGCACGGCGACGGTCCGCGCAATGCACAAACGCTGCTGCTGGCCGCCGGAGAGGGACAGGCCGTTGGCGCCGAGCTTGTCCTTGACCTCGTCCCATAGCGCAGCGCGCTCAAGCGCGCGGCGGACCCGATCGTCGAGTTCCGACTTTGGCAGCCGCTCATAGAGCCGGATTCCGAAAGCAATGTTTTCATAGATCGTCATCGGGAATGGCGTCGGCTTCTGGAACACCATCCCGACTTTGGCGCGCAGCAGGTTGAGATCCTGCGACGGAGACAGGATGTCGTCGTTGTCGAGCCGGACGTGGCCGGCGGCGCGCTGGTTCGGATAAAGGTCGTACATCCGGTTGAGGATGCGCAGCAGTGTGGACTTTCCGCAGCCGGACGGGCCGATGAACGCGGTCACCTTGCCCTGGTAAAGCGGCACGTTGATGTTCTTCAGCGCGCGGTGGTCGCCGTAAAAGAAATCGAGATCGCGGATCGAGATCTTCTCGGTGAGATCTCCCGTCGCTCGCCGGCGTATGGGTGACGGTCGGAACGGTGATGGCTGCTACGCTCATGACGATTTTCCCTGTGCCGCGAGGGCCCGCGCGACGATGCTCAGTGCAAGAACTGCCAGCGTGATGATGAGAGCGCCGGTCCAGGCCAGATCCTGCCAATCCTTGTAGGGGCTCAGCGCGAACTGGAAGATGACAACAGGCAGGCTGGCGACCGGGGCGTTGAGATCGAGGCTCCAGAATTGATTGTTGAGCGCCGTGAAGAGCAAGGGTGCGGTTTCGCCGGAAATCCGCGCCACCGCCAGCAGCACGCCGGTGACCATGCCGGCCTGGGCGGCTCGATAGGCAACCTTACGGATCATGAGGGAGCGCGGCAGGCCGATGGACGCAGCGGCTTCACGCAGTGTATCGGGCACGAGCGTGAGCATGTCCTCGGTCGTTCGCACCACCACCGGCACCACAATGACCGCCAGCGACACCGCGCCGGCCCAGCCGGAGAAATGGCCCATCCGCGCAACCATGATTTCGTACACGAACAACCCGACGACGATCGATGGCGCGCTCAGCAGAATGTCATTGATGAAGCGCACCACGGTGGTCAGCCGGTCGTAGCGGCCATATTCCGCCATGTAGGTCCCGGCCAGGATGCCGAGCGGCGTGCCGATCGCAACCGCGATGAAACGTGAGAACCAGGCTGCCGACAATCGGATTGAGCAATCCGCCGGCAGCGCCAGGTGGCGGCGTCATTTGGGTGAATACATCGAGCGACAGGCCGCTGAAGCCTTTCCACAGCAGCACGCCCAGAATCACGACGAGCCAGGTCAGCCCGAACAGCGTGGCGCCGACCGACATCGTGACGGCGACGACATTACGGCGGCGGCGGGTTTCATAGAGCGCCATCGTCAAACTCCGATCCGCGCATTGAGACGCATCAGCATGTAGCGGGCCGCCGCGAGCACGATGAAGGTGATGACGAACAGGATCAAACCGAGGGCTATGAGCGCCGACGTGTAGAGATCGCCAACCGCTTCGGTGAATTCATTGGCAATGGTTGCCGAGATCGTCGTGCCGGGCGCGAGCAGCGATCCAGATATGCGATGCGCATTGCCGATCACGAAGGTGACCGCCATGGTTTCACCAAGCGCACGCCCAAGCCCCAGCATCACACCGCCGATGACGCCGACGCGCGCGTAAGGGAGCACGACGTAACGCACAACCTCCCAGGTCGTGCAGCCTAGACCATAGGCAGCTTCCTTGAGCACCGGCGGCACAGCGGTGAACACGTCGCGCGAGATCGAGGTAACAAAAGGCAGCACCATGATGGCGAGGATCAAGCCCGCGGTCAGAATGCCGATGCCGTAGGGTGGACCGGCAAACAACGTCGAGAGCACCGGAACTTCGCCGAACACATTGATCAGGAACGGCTGCACATATTGCTGCAGGAACGGCGCGAACACGAACAGGCCCCAGATGCCGTAGATGATGCTGGGGATGCCGGCGAGCAGCTCGATGGCAATGCCGATCGGACGGCGCAGCCACAATGGGCACAGTTCGGTGAGAAACAGCGCAATGAACAGGCCGACCGGCACCGCGATCAACATCGCGACGAACGACGTCACCAACGTGCCGTAGATCGGCGCAATGGCGCCGAACTTTTCTGTGACCGGGTTCCAGGTGTCGACGAGCAGGAAATTCAGACCAAAGGTCCGTAGCGCCAGCCACGACCCATCGAACAGGGAAATGATGATGCCGCCCAGAATGACAAGAACAGTGATGGCGGCGGTGCGGGTGAGATGGCGATAGATAGCGTCGCCCAATTGCAGACGCCGCAGCACTTTTGCGCGATCGACCTGGGGGGTCGTCATGGCGGCTCCGCCTTGCAACGCTACATCAACCACGGATCGCCTCCCCGAAGGCTGCATCCGGCTCTCCCTCTGACTAAACGCGCATCGGGGGAGCCACTCAAGCGGCCTGTCGGCCGCAATACAAGACGCGTATTCATCGGCAGTGGACAAGGAAAAGGCGCCGGCGGGCGCCTTTTCCCGATCACATCGGTCTTAGTAGACCGGCTTGCCACTATCGTCCTTGATGTCGCTCTTCCATTTGGCAGCAATCAGAGCGACGACACTGTCAGGCATGGGGATGTAGTCCAGCCCCGAAGCCATCTCGTCGCCGTTCTTGTAGGCCCATTCGAAGAACTTGAGCGCTTCCTTGGCGGCGGCCGGATCCTTTGGCTGCTTGGGCACCAGGATGAAGGTCGCACCCGCGATCGGCCAGGACTTTGCGCCCGGCGAGTCCGTCAGGATCATGTAGAAGCCAGGCGCGTGCGCCCAGTCGGCGCCGCCAGCGGCCGCCATGATGGCCTCAGGCGTTGCCTCAACCGTCTGGCCGTCTTTGTTGACCATCTTCGTCGTGGTCAGGTGGTTCTGCTTGGCGTAGGCGGTTTCCACGTAACCGATCGAACCTTTGGTCTGACCGACGTTGTTGGCGACGCCTTCGTTACCCTTGGCGCCGATCCCAGCCGGCCACTCAACCGAGGTGTTGCTGCCGACTTTCGACTTCCAGCCTTCGCTGACCTTCGCCAGGTAGTTGGTGAAGATGAAGGTGGTGCCGGAACCGTCCGAACGGTGGACAAGCGCGATCGCCTGCGACGGCAGCTTGGCATTCGGGTTCAGCTTCTTGAGCGCCGGATCATCCCACTTGGTGATTTCGCCGAGATAGATTTTCGCGAGCGTCGGGCCGTCGATCGTCAGTTCGCCGCTCTTGATGCCGTCGAGGTTCACGACGGGGACGATGCCGCCCATGACGGTCGGGAACTGGATGACGCCGATCTTGTCGAGTTCAGCCGGTTGCAGCGGCATGTCGGACGCGCCGAATGTCACGGTGCGAGCGGTAATCTGCTTGATGCCGCCACCTGAACCGATCGACTGATAGTTCAATCCGTTGCCGGTGACTTTTTTGTAGGCGTCCGCCCACTTGGCGTAAATTGGATAGGGGAAGGTGGCGCCGGCACCAGAGATGTCGGCGGCGTTGGCCGGAACGAACGCGGCGGCGGCGATGAAGCCGGCAGCTGCCAATGCGGTCCAGTGTTTCACAGGTTCTCTCCATGTTTGCGGTCAAGGACGAGCGCGGGCCGCATAGGGCCCCCGTTCCTGATGTCCTCACGTCCAATCGCTTGGACGTCCGCTGTTGCTCTAAAAACGCTCTCCACGACGGCTTCGGACGTTTTTTGGTTTGTTCTTGGCTTGCGAAAATCCGAAGTCGGGGTCAGCCATAAGCGTCGCATGTCACTGTTCTATAAAGCTTTGGTGACAGTTACATGACAGCTTAAGCCGCTGATTTTAATTAGATTTCGTCGGAAGCCGTGGAATCGCCGGTGGGTAAGGGCAGATGCATTGTGAAGGTCGCACCCTGGCCCAAAGTGCTTTCGATTGTCAGGACTCCGCCGTGCCGGTTGAGAACGTGCTTCACCAGAGCCAGGCCAAGCCCGGTCCCGCCTTGCGCCCGGCTGTCCGCGACATCGACACGGTAGAATCGTTCCGTCAGCCGCGGCAGATGTTCAGGCGAAATGCCAGGACCGTAGTCACGTACCGCCACGCGCGCCTCGGGCGTACCGCCGCGGGTCTGGCCGCGCGCAAGCGTAATGTCGAGGCGTTTGCCGGCGGCGCCATATTTGAGCGCGTTTTCAACCAGGTTCTCGAGCGCGCGGATCAGTTCATCCCGGTCGCCCAGCACCATCAACGTGTCCGGCAGCGAAGCCACCTTGATCTCGACGCCGCGGTCGCGCGCCAAAGTCTGCAAGCCGTCGACGACCTGCCGCACGATCGGCGCCAGATCGACCGGCGTATTCGGTTGCAGATGGGCATTGAGTTCGATGCGCGACAGCGACAACAGGTCGTCGATGAGACGGGCCATGCGGGTCGCTTGCCCTTGCATGATCGCAAGGAATTTTTCGCGCGCGGCGGAATCGTCCTTTGCGGTGCCCTGAAGGGTTTCAATGAACCCGAGCAACGCCGCGAGCGGAGTGCGCAACTCGTGGCTGGCGTTCGCAATAAAGTCGGCGCGCATTTCCTCGACCCGGCGCAAGGGCGTGAGATCGTTGAATGTCATCAGCAAAACGTCGGTCGCAACGCCGACACCGGTCGAGAGTCTGAGCGGGGTGACGAAAGCCTCGAACCACCGATCGAGCGGGACGCGCTCGAAAAATTCCACGCGCTGAGGTTCCCCGCGTTTGGCCGCGCGACGGATCGCATCGACCAGATCGGGCATGCGCAACGCGATCAGGGCAGGTTCGCCGCGCCGCAAGGCTGGCGCGATGCCGGTTGCCGCTTCGTTGAACGCGATGACCCGGCTCTCGCGGTCGAGCACGATTGCCGCGCTCGGAAAACCGGCGATCAGCTGCTCGACCAACAGAGTCTGCGGGTGAGCGAGCGCACGTCCGGGCGCGCGCACGATTTCCCCGCTGGTGACGGCATCGGTCCGGCCACGCAAAATTCGCCATGCGCTGCGCAATCGGCTTGCCAATCCGGCGGCGGATGGGAAGTCGCGGCGGTCTTCATCTATCGCCATGATCAGCCGGCGTCTGTTTTTTCGGCTTCGATTTCGCTGCGGATGGGAGCGGTCGCCGACGTTATGGCCTTTGGCTCCATCGCCCGCCGCTTGCCATGCATATTGAGCCACATTTCCCGCGAACCGAGAATAAGCAGCGCAATCGCGAACGGCACAATGTAGTAGAGCATTCGGAACAGGAGCAGTCCGGCCAGCACGGACTCCTTGTCGAACTGCCACAACGCCACCAGCATCGCGGCGTCGAACACGCCGAGCCCGCCGGGCGCGTGGCTGGCAAAACCCAGCAACGTCGCCGAAACGAACACCACCGCCATTGTCACAAATCCGACGTTCGGCTCGTCCGGCAACAGCATGTACATCGCAAGCGCACAGCAACCGAGATCGAGGATGCCAATGCAAATCTGCAGCAAGGTGGACGGCCCGCTCGGCAAATGCACTTTCCATTCGCCCTGCCCGATCTCGCGCGGCGCGCTCCAAACCCAACTGACATATGAAGTGAGCACCACCAGCATGGCGATGCCGATCCCGCGGTTGATCCAGGGCGGCAGTTGATCGATCGGTCCGGCCGCCTGCGGATGATAGGTAACGCCGAGACCGAGCACCGTGGCATTGCCTAACCAGAATGTCAGGCCGGCGATAAAACAGATCTTCGCCACTTCAACGGCGTCGAGCCCGTAGGAAGAATAGATGCGATAGCGCACGGCGCCGCCGGTAAAGACGGTCGCGCCGATATTGTGCCCGATCGAATAACTGGTGAAGCCCGGTGAGCGCGGCGATGCGGTACGGAACTTCCTTGCGGCCGATCGTACGCAGGGCAAACCAGTCATAGAAGGTTAATGTGAAATAGCCGCATGCGACGAAAAACGCAGCGGCGGCGATATGGCGCGGCTCGGTGGCTTTCAGCGCGGCAAGCACCTCATCGACATTGATGTCGCGCAGCATGTGGAAGAGAACCACCACTGCGATCGTAATGATGGCGATGCTCAGGAACACCCCGATCCGATTCCAGCCGATCGTATGCTGAAAAAATCGCGCCACCGCGCGCAGCGACTTAACCATCATTCCTCCGGTTCGCGCCGGCCTTATAACCTTGGGCGCCACGCGCCCAAGCGCGTCTTGACCGACCCCTAGCAGAACTAACCCCGCTGGGCGAGTGGACTGCCCGTCGTTTCGTCAATCTGCTAGTCTGTCCGAAATAAGGCCGCCGACCGGGCAATAATGGCGGTCCATTCGGGAGGCGGCCATGAGCAAATCCGACCTACTCTGCCCCGTCGTACCGTTCTCAAAAGCGCCGGACTGGCCGCCGGTGCGGGATTTCTGTCCGGTCTTGCCGCACCGATACAGGCCGCAACGACCACCGAAATCTGGAGCGCGGAATATTGGGCCAAGAAAGGCGATGTGAAGCTCAACCTTTGGCGAAAGCGTGCTCGCGCGCCAAATCCCGGCGAGCCGCCTCTTCCGGTCTTGTTCCTGGTACACGGCTCCTCGAACTCTTCGCGCTCATCATATGACATTGCCGTGCCGGGTAAGGGCGAATACTCCATGATGAACGTGTTCGCCCGCTACGGCTACGATGTGTGGACCATGGACCATGACGGCTACGGCTACTCGGGTTCATCGGGCAACAATTCCGACATTGCGAGTGGTGTGGAAGATCTCAAGGCTGCAATTCCGGTCGTGATGAAAGAAACCGGTCAGAAGAAAGCGCACTTTTACGGCACCTCATCCGGCGGCATCCGCGCCGCAGCCTACGCGCAAGCCCAACCAGAGCCAGTGAATCGTCTGGTGCTTTGCGCGTTCACCTACAAGGGAAACGGGGCAGCTGAAATCGCGCGTCGGAGAGCCAAGATCGATGCATTACGCGCGAGCCCGCGACGAAAGCGTGATGCAAAGATGATTCGTTCAATCTTCACGCGCGATGGCCATCCTGCGCTCTACGACCCGGCCGTACCGGAAGCAATTATCGCGGACGAAATGAAATTCGGCGATCAGGTACCGAGCGGCACCTATATCGACATGGCCGCGAACCTGCCGATCGTCGATCCAACGAAAGTGCGTTCGCCGGTGCTTATGCTTCGCGGCGAGTTCGACGGCAATTCGACGAACGACGACCTGCTCGATTTCTATCGCCAGCTTCCAAATGGCGACAGGCAATTTGTGATCCTGCCGCAGACTGCGCACAGCGCCGGCTACGGCAGCAACCGGCATCTCCTCTGGTATGCGGTCAAGAATTTCCTGTGCCGAGCCGGCAGCGACTGCCTGACTATCCGGCAGCGAAAAAATCGCGAAGCGCGGTCGTCGTTTCTTCCGGCGCTTCCTCGGACAAATAGTGCCCGCAGGGCAACGCTTTTGCGTCAATGATGTTGGACGCATAGCGCTGCCAGATTTCCGCCGGACCCGGTTTGCTGTTGCGGCCGACGCCGCCGGTCGCGCCCCACAGCAGCAGCACGGGACATTCGATCTTGCGGCCGGCTTCGAAATCCTTGGTATCCATTGCGAGATCGATGCCGGCGCAGGCGCGATAATCCTCGCAGATGGCATGGATTGTTTCCGGATTGCGGAAGCAGCGTTTGTATTCGGCCAGCGCATCCTTATCGAAGAAGCTCAGGCCTTGCTTGGTTTTCGCCAGTTTCTTTTCGATGAACCAGTCGGGATCGGCGCCCATCATGCGTTCGGGCATATCGAACGGCTGAATATTGAAGAACCAGTGCCAGGAAAATGTCGCCCATTGCTTGTTGATGTTGTTGAACAGGTGATGCTGCGGAATGATGTCGAGGATCGCCGCGCGCGTCACTGCCGCGGGATGATCGAGGCACATGCGATGCAGCACGCGGCCGCCGCGATCGTGGCCGGCGGCCATAAAGCGATCAAACCCGAGCGCCGCCATCACCTCGATCTGGTCCTGCGCCATGGCGCGGAACGAATAGCCGGAATGATCCTCGCCGCCCGGTGGCTTTTCGGAATCGCCGTAGCCGCGCAGATCGGTCGCCACCACGGTGAATTCGCGCGCCAGCGTCGGCGCAATCTTGAGCCACGACAGATGCGTAAACGGATTGCCGTGCATCAGCAGAACCGGCGGTCCGCTGCCGCCGGTCAACGTGACAATGCGCGCGCCGCTGGTCTTGATTTCAGATCGCTTGAAGCCTTCGAGCATAAGGGAGCCTTTATTGTCGTCCTGCGGTGCCGGCCAAGGCTGTGTTTTTTGGCCGGATGCAAGGAGACGATATCGGCTTTACCAAAAAACAAAACCCCGACTTCGCCGTGGCGAAGCCGGGGTCATTTAATTCCATGGTCTGCTCGATTAGTCGCAGACCGCGACGCGGCGCACGCGCGGGCCAACCGGCGTGTTGACGAGCTGCTTGACGTAATAGCAGTCGGACGCGATGTAGGTCGTCGGCGCGTAGATGCCGATGCCGTAGCCCCAGCCGTGGCCCCAGGTGGCCGTGGCCGCCGTGCATATGGGCGGAAGCGGAAGTCGGGATCAGCGCGGCTGAAGCGATCACAACGGTGGCGCCGAGGGCGAGAGCGAGCTTGCGGAACATGACGTTTCTCCTGTTTCAGAGGCCTGGGTGGCAAGGGATGTGATTGCCACATCCTGAACATGGGTCGGCGCCCGCCCGGGAAAGGTTCAATGCCCCGGAGCCGATATTTGCCATTGGGGAGCCGCGTCACGCTTTTTTCACGCCATTAGCGGGTAAATGCCGGTATTTGGCGGCTTTCCCTTGCCCAGGCGCGCCCGAAAAGGGAAAACTACCCGGCGATCACCCCGGGGGCGGCCGGTGCACGCAAATTTCTTCGATTTGCATTGAACCTGGGCGCCCCGCCACGCGACCCATTCACGAGCCGATTAAACCTGCGATGCAAACGACTTCGGATGAAGTTCTGATATCGCGAATCGCAGGCGGCGACCGGCTCGCCATGCAGGTGCTGTACGCGAGGCACCATGTTCGTGTGTACCGGTTCGTACTGCGGCTGGTGCGCAACGAAGCGACGGCGGAAGACTTGATCAGCGAGGTCTTCCTCGACATCTGGCGACAAGCCGGGAAGTTCGAGGGCCGTTCCGCCGCATCGACATGGATGTTGAGCATCGCGCGGTTCAAAGCCCTGTCGGCGCTACGGCGCCGGCCGGAGGAAGAACTGGATGACGAGACGGCAGGGCAGATCGAGGATCACGCTGACGATCCCGAGACGACCCTGGCGAAGAAAGACAAGAGCTCGGCCTTGCGGCAATGCTTGACCAGGCTCTCGGCGGACCATCGGGAGATCATCGACCTCGTGTACTACCACGAGAAGTCGGTGGAAGAAGTGGCCGAGATCGTCGGCATCCCGGAGGCGACCGTGAAGACGCGTATGTTCTACGCGCGCAAGAAACTCTCCGAGCTCCTGAAGGAGCAAGGAATAGATCGAGGTTGGCCATGAACGCGACGAACCAAGACGCGCCCGAGCGCAGCGAGATCGAGAACCTGCTGCCCTGGCATGCCGCGGGCACGCTGAGCCGTCGCGACGCGCAACGGGTTGAAGACGCGCTCGCGCGCGATCCCGAGCTGGCCCGCCGTTACGCGCTGGTGCGCGACGAGCTGGGCGAAACCATCCACCTTAATGAAACGCTTGGCGCGCCGTCGCCGCGCGCAATGGAAAAACTGTTCGCCGGGATCGACGCCGAGCCGGCGCGCCGGCAGGCCGGATCCTTCAATCTCGGCGGCCGCGTCTCCGAATTCTTCGCAAGCCTGTCGCCGCGCACGCTGGCCTGGTCGGCAAGCGCCGCCGCGATCGCAATCCTGCTGCAGGCCGGGCTGCTGGCGGACATCGCGCTGAAGGAAACGAAGACGGCGGGTTACCAAACCGCCTCGGCGCCGACCACCGACCCGGGCGCCGGCGCCTTCACGCTCATTCGGTTCGCGCCGCAGGCGTCGTCCGACGACATCACCAAGTTCCTCGAAGCCAACAAGCTGTCGATCGCTGCCGGGCCGATGGCCGGCGGGCTGTACAAGGTCCGCGTCGCGGTGACCGGCATTCCGAAGGGCGAACTCGCCAACATCGTGAAGAAGCTGCAAGAGGACAAGGTCGTCGGCTTCATCGCCACGGCCGAGTGAAACTGAACGACGCCCGCCGCCACCGGAGGTCACGTCATGCGTAGCCAACGAACCGCCCTGCTCTGCCTGATCGCAGCCTTGCTGGCGGTGACGGCCGACAGTGCCTCGGCGCAAAAAATGATGGGCCGCGGTCCCTCATCCGATGTCGGCTCCAGAGGGCCGATGGGACCAACGCGGCGGCATGGACCCCATGGCGGCGGCTTTCGCGGACCAGGCTGGGGCGGGGTTGTGCCGGGAATCATCATGGCGGTGCCGCAAGGCTATCCGTCGAACGGCGTTTTCGTTGACGACGGATCTGTCAACGACGGCCCGCGCCGGTCGCAGCAATCGAACCGCCGCGGCCCGAGCGGCGCGCCGCCGGCCAATGAACGGCGCCTGGTGCCCGACGAGGTCGTCATCGAGATTCCCAATTCGGTCAGCGCGCAACAGATCGATGCGCTGCAAAGGCGCCACCAGCTGACGCGGATCGAAAGCCAGACATTCCAGCTGTCCGGTACAACACTCTACCGCTGGCGGATTCCGGACCGCCGCTCGGTGGCCACGGTGGTGCGCGGGCTTGAAGGCGATCGCGTGGTGGCATCGGCGCAACCGAACTACCTGTTCACGCTGCAACAAAGCCCGGCCGACAGCCAAATCGGTAACGCAGCCAAAAGCGAAGGCGATCCGGCGCAATATGAACTCGCCAGGCTGCATTTGCCGCAGGCCCACACGCTCGCCAAAGGCGACGATGTGCTGGTCGCGGTGATCGATTCCGGCGTCGATATCGAGCATCCCGAATTGGCCGGGTCGATCGCGGGAGTCTTCGTTACGGCCAAGGAACCCGCGGTGGCGCACAAGCATGGCACGGCCATCGCGGGCCTGATCGCGGCACACGGCAAACTGATGGGCGCGGCGCCTGCTGCAAAAATTCTGGCTGTGCACGCCTTCGACCCGAACAGTGCCGGCGCCGAGGGCACCACCTTCAATATTCTCAAGGGCATCGATTGGGCCGCCGCGCATGGCGCACGCGTCATCAATATGAGCTTCGCCGGACCAGCCGATCCCGCCATTCACCGCAGCCTCGAGGCCGCGCGCAAGAAAGGCATCGTGCTGGTGGCCGCCGCCGGCAATGCCGGCGCAAAGTCGCCGCCGCTTTATCCGGCTGCCGATCCCAATGTGATCGCCGTCAGCGCGACCGACGCCGATGACAAATTGTTCGAGCAATCAAATCGCGGCCCGTATATCGCGGTCGCCGCGCCCGGCGCGCAAATCCTCGTCGCTGCTCCCGACAGCAGCTATGAGGTGTCCTCCGGCACGTCCTATTCCGCGGCGGAAGTGAGCGGTATCGTGGCGTTGATGCTTCAGCGCAAACCCGATCTCACGCCGGACAAGGTGCGAAATATATTGCAGGCGACCGCAAAGGATCTCGGACCGAAAGGTCACGATGCCATGTTCGGCGCGGGACTCGCCGACGCCTATGGCGCGGTCACAGCAGAAGCGGCGCCCGTCGCTTCGGCCAACCCACGACCGATCGAACGCGTGAGCACCGGCGCGCGCTGACACTGCGCGCCACCCCTTGCCTCGCAGCGGCAAAATCGCCACTTGTTGTGTCTCGACCGGGCTCCGGAGACACAATGACGGCCGCTGATCCACCGATATCCATGCCGCTGCGCGTGACGCGCAACGACGAAATCGCGAGCGGCATCCATCTTCTTGAATTCCGAGATCCGGGCGGAAAGCCTCTGCCGGAATTTTCGGCCGGCGCGCATATCGCCGTTCGGGTCCCCAACGGGATGTTGCGGAAATATTCGCTGTGCAACGACCCGGCCGAACGCGAACGCTATCAGATCGCGGTCAAGCGCGAGAGCAACGGCCGCGGCGGTTCATGCAGCCTGATCGATGGCGTGAAAGCCGGCGACGAGATCACGGTAACCGCGCCAGTCAATGACTTCGCGTTACCGCAACGCGCGCAGGATTTTTTGTTCATCGCCGGCGGCATTGGCGTGACGCCGATGATGGCGATGATCCGGCAGGTGATGGCGGAGGGCAAACGCTTTCGGCTGTTCTACTGTTCGCGCTCGCCGGAAACGACGGCATTCCGCGACGAGCTGAGCGCCCCGGAATTCAAGGACAAGGTCGTCATCCACTATGATGAGGGCGATGCGTCACGCTCGCTCGACTTGCGTCCCATTCTGGCCGAACGAAAAAACCGCGAACACCTTTATTGCTGCGGACCGCGGCCCTTGATGGAGGCGGTGCGCGCGATGACTGACCACTGGTCGCCCACGGCTGTGCATTTCGAGGCATTCAGCGAGGCAGAGACGCACAAAGCCGACGACAAGCCATTCAAGGTGAGGCTCGCGCGCTCGGGCGATATTCTCGAAGTGCCGACCGACAAGACCATTCTCGAGGTTCTGCGAGCGCACGGCCTCGACGTGCCGAGTTCATGCGAAACCGGCACCTGCGGGACGTGCCGTACCAAATTGCTTGCGGGCGAAGCCGATCACCGCGACCTGGTGCTGGCCGAACACGAGCGTAAAGACACGATCATGATCTGCGTCTCGCGCGCGCGCAGCGCGGACATCACGATCGACCGCTGAGCGGACACCTCGCGCTCTACTGCTGGATTGTTCGCAAGTAGGCGCTCACGGCGAGCGCGTCGTCGGTACTCAGCTTGAACTCCGGCATATCGGGGTGGCCTGATGATATGCCGCGCTCCAGCAGGCGGGGAAACTGATCGAGATCGAAGCTTCGGCCAAGCGTGCGGAACGGCGGCGCACTGGCGTGCGGGCTAGTGCCGGTTTTCCCGATCGCGTGGCAACGCGCGCAGAATTCCATGACTACCGCACGGCCGCGGCGTTCCGAATCCTGCGCGTTTGCGGTGCCAGCAAACACCACGAACAGCAGCAGCGCCGTCGGCAAGAATTTCATTGCGGCATTGTCATCCAGAAGTAGTGGCGCGCCGGAAGGGATTCGAACCCCTGACCCCCAGATTCGAAGTCTGGTGCTCTATCCAGCTGAGCTACCGGCGCCGAGGCGGAAAGGGTGGCGCGCCCGAAGAGATTCGAACTCCTGACCCCCAGATTCGTAGTCTGGTGCTCTATCCAGCTGAGCTACGGGCGCTTGATTCCGCCGCCGGACACCGGCCTGCGGGACCGGGGGCATAGCTATCGTCTTGACCCCTTATTGGCAAGGGTTGCGGCCATTCGCGCTCATGCCGGCCTTGCGGCCCAGGCCAGCGCCTCGTTTTCGACGCGGATCCGGTAGGCAAGCAGTGCCGCGTTGGCGATCGAAAAGATCAGCGCGAAGCCGGGCAAGCCCAGCGCAAGCGGAACCACCGCGATCTCCAGAGCGACGATCAGATAATTCGGATGCCGGATCCAGCGATACGGCCCGCGGGCAACTGGCGCCGCGCCGCGGAGCACGATAACGCGCGTGGTCCAGCGCCGGCCCAAACTCGCGATCACCCACAACCGGCCGACCTGCAGGAACACAAACACCGTCAGCCAGAACAAGTTGATGGGCTGATCGTGACCGAATGCCCATAACCCGAGCAGCCACAAGCCATGCAGGACAATCATCAATGGATAATGCGCCGCGCCGAATTCGACGCCGCCTTCTGCGCGCAGACGCCCGGTATTGAATTGCGCAAGCCCAAGTTCGATGAGCCGTTGCGCGCCCAGGAATGCGACCAACCACGCGCCCTCACCCATGCGCGGCCTCGAGCGCCAGAAAGTTCGCTGAAAATCCGGGACCGAGCGCCGACAGCATTGCCGAGCCCCGCAAGCCACGCCGCAGCGCACGCTCGAGAACGAACAGCACGGTCGGCGCCGACATATTGCCGTAGCTGCGCAATATTTCGCGCTCGTCCCGCAGCGTGCCTTTCTGCAATTCAAGCGCGACTTCGATCGCGTCAAGCACCTTGGCGCCGCCGGGATGGCAAACGAGTTGCGGTGCTTGCAGCCCGGCCGATTTGATAAAGCGCCGCATCGGCGCGGCCATGCGCTGCTCGACGAAGCGCGGCAACGAGCGCGAGAGCATCACCCGAAAGCCGATCGGATCAATGACCCATCCCATGATGTCGAGTGTGCGCGGCCAGGTATGCTCGGCCGCAGCGCCGACGCGCAAAGCGGCGGCATCGGGTCCGGCGCGCAACACCGCAGCAGCCGCACCGTCGCCGAACAATGCCGACGAGATAACGTCCGATTTGGTGCCGCGATCGGTGCGCGAGGTGAGCGTGCATAGCTCGACCACGACCACGAGAACGACCTCGCCCGGTTCGGCGCGCGCAAGCCGCGCGCCGAGGGTGAGGCCGGAAACGCCTCCGGCACACCCGCGGCCAAAGACCGGCACCCGCATGATCGACGGTCGAAAACCCATTTCGGGGCCGACGCGCGCCTCAAGGCTGGGAGTCGCTATCCCGGTCGACGATACTGTCACGACCACATCGACGTCGCGCGCCGAAATTCCCGCGCGCGCAAGCGCCGCGCGGGCCGTCGTTATGAACAGCTCACTCGCGCTCTCAACATAGGCATCCGTGCGCTCGGCCAGATCATGCGGGGCGCTCAGCCATTCGAGGGATCGCGCCGAATAGCGGCTCTCGATGCCGGCGTTGATGAACACGTCGGCAAGTTTCGGAAAGCGCGCGAACGTACGTCCATAGACCTGGCGTGCGGCTTCGGCGACCGCTCGCTGTTCAAGCTTGTGTGGCGGCACCGCGGTCGCGACCGCGAGCAAATTCACCGGCGGCACCATGCCAATGTCCTTTACTAAAATACGTGTAACGCGCCCTTATGCGACGAACACCGCGCGTTACGGTCTCTTCCCGCCTTCAGGCGCGGGCGCGTTCACCACGTCGTGTACTCAGATCGACGGCGCGATCCGGGATCGTGATGCTGAACGTGGCACCGATTGTTCCCGGCACCAGGCGGATTTCACCGCCGTGCGCGCGCACCAGTTCCGCAGCGATCGCCAGGCCCAATCCCGTACCGCCGGCGCGCGCGGCGCCCTGGAAGGCCTGAAACATGTGGGCGCGGGCTTTTTCGGGAACACCCGGGCCGGTATCGGAAACTTCGATCACAACGACGCTGCCTTCACGCCGTCCGGTAATGCGAATTTGATCGCGCGCCGGATCGCGTGCGCCACGTGCCTCCAGCGCCTGCACCGCATTACGCGCGATGTTGACGAGAACGCGAAACAATTGATCGTGATCGGCCTCCACTGTGAGACCGCGTTCCACCGCCACGATCCACCGGATCGGCACGTCGAGGGTCAGGCCAAGCGCCTCGTGCACCTCCTCGACCAGCGGCTCGACCTCGATCGTCTTGCGATCCGGAGGCGGCTCCTGCGCGGCGCCATAGGAAAGCGTGTTCTGGCAAAACGCGATCGCGCGTTCGAGCGCCCGCATCAGCTTGGGCGCAAAGCGCTGCACCTTCGGATCGGGCAAGGTGGAGAGCTGGTCGGAAAAGATCTGCGCCGATGCAAGCAGATTGCGCAAATCGTGGTTGATCTTCGAAACCGCCAGGCCCAGCGCCGCCAGGCGGCTCTGCTGGTGCAACATCGAGGCGAGCTCGCGCTGCATGGCGGCGAGCTCTTCCTCGGCGGTGCCGATTTCATCGCGGCGCCCACTCTCCGCGATGATTCGTGATGGATTTTCCGGATCGGCGCGAAACGCAATCATATTGCGTGTGATGCGCCACATCGGGCGAACGAGCAGGTAATGCAGAGCGAAGAAAACCAGCATCGCTGTAATGCCGGAGATCGCCAGCGACAGCAGCAGGATGTTCACGGAGAACGTCCACATCGCCTTGTACAGCGGCGCTTCATTGAGAACGATCTCGAGGAAATCGCCGCCCATCGGCGCCGCACCCACGACTCGTATCACGTCGCCAGGCTTGCTGGTCAGCAACGTATCGAAGGCATCAATAATCGAACGCCACCACGACACCTCGCGCATGTCGATGTCCTGCGCGAGTTCGGAAGGCATATCGGACGCCGCGAGCAGGCGGCGCTGATTGCCCATCTTCATCGCCACGGCGCGCGCACCGATGCTCTTGAGGATCTGATTGGCCAGACTTTCCGGCACCATGCCGCTTGGCGCGGCATCGAGCACGAGCGCGGCGGTGTGCGCGGCGGCCAGCCGGTCGTTCAACCAGTTCAGACGGAAATTGGCGACCGAAGGCACGTAAATCAGAATTTCCGCCACCATCACGAACAGGATGGTGAGAAACAACAGCTTGCCGGAGAGGCCGACGCGTGGCTTCCGCGCCGGCCTCGGCTCCGAATCACTTGCGCTGCCTGGTTCGATTCCTGCTTCCAAAATCGCCTCAACCGAAGATTCGCATCCAAGCCAATGATGCGCCGCACCCAAGAACTCGTCAAACCAGGCGCGAAGAAATCGATGGCTACACGTTTTCCGAGTTCCGCCAAAGTGGGGTAAGGCAGAACGATGTCGGTCAATGCGCGGATATTCAGGCCCCGCGCGATCGCGAGCGCCCACATCGCTATCAACTCACCCGCCTGCGCCCCGACAATGCGTGACGCCTACTATCCTACCTTTCCGCGTGGTGATGACTTTTATGTGACCGTGCGTTTCGCGCTCAGTCTGTGCGCGGTCATTGTCATAATACGGCCAGCGCGCGACGCGGATCTTGATCCGGCGTGCGCGCGCCTGCGCTTCGGTCAGGCCGGCGTGCGCGAGCTCGGGCTCCGTGAAGGTCACCCACGGCACGGCGTCGTTATTGACGCGCACGGGAAGACGGAACAGCGCATTCCGGATCACCAGGCCAGCGTGATAGTTGGCCGCGTGCGTAAACTTTAATTGTCCCGCGGCGCAATCGCCGATCGCATAGACGCGCCGGTTACTGGTCTTGAGCTTCCTGTTCACGGCGATGCCGGCGTGATCATGGCGAATGCGTGCGGCGTTAAGGTCGAGCTCATCAATCGTCGGCTTTCGTCCGGCGGCGACCAACAGATGGCTGCCGGTGATGGTTTGCTCGGCGCCCGCGGTTTCGATGGTCACGGTCACGGTCGCACCGGCGTGCGTGACGGCAATAACGTTCACGTCACGATGGATGACCACACCCTCGCGCTCGAGCTGATCGAGCACGATGGCGGCACATTCGGGATCGTCCTGAGCAAGCGGCTGCGCCGCGTCCAGAACAGTCACCGAGCTGCCCAGGCGGCGAAACGCCTGCGCCAGCTCCAGACCGACCGAGCCGCCGCCGATGATGACGAGGTGCTCCGGCCTCTCCTTAAGATCGAAAATGTTGTCGGTCGTGAGATAGGGCCCGTCGTCGATGCCGGGAATTGCGGGAATTGCCGGCACCGAACCGGTCGCGATGACAAAGCGGCGAGCGCGGATTTCAATATCGCCAGCGACTATTGTCTTGCGGTCTTTAAATCTCGCGGATGTCTGTATGACGCGAACGCCCAACCCGGTGAAGCGCTCGACGGAGTCGGCCGGAGCGACTGCTGCGATGACGCTCTGCACGTGATCGCGCACTTTGGAAAAATTAATTCCGGTACTTTGGACAGCGACGCCGAAGCTGTCCTGCACTGCGCATCAACTCGGCGCGTTTGGCGGCCGCCAACAGGGCCTTGGACGGCACGCATCCGGTGTTGAGACAATCGCCGCCCATCTTGCCGCGTTCGACCAGAACCGTTGGCACTCCGAACGCCGCAGCAGCCGCGGCGGCCGACAAGCCGCCCGGCCCTCCTCCGATCACGCAAATGTCCGGCGCGAGTACTTCCGTCATGGCCCTGAAACTCTGACCCGCAACAATTACGTTCGTATCACATGACGGCGCGCGAACGAGCGCGCCAGTGACGGAGCACGACCAGCACCAGCACGAGCAGCCCGAGCGCGATCAACGCCACGATCAGCTGTGGCGTGAACACGTCCGAAGTGTCGAACACCATGCGACAATCCAGTCGGCCCGACGTGACGCACTGATCATATGCTTCCTTTTGCGCCATGATCACGCTGTCGAGGCCCGTGCCCGCCAACGCAAAAACGACGGCCGCAGGGATAACGCCGAGCGCAGTCGCGGCGATAAATGGCCCGAGGCGCACACCCGCGAGGGCCGGCACCAAGTTGACCACGAAGAACGGAAATACCGGCACCAATCGCAAGAAGAGAAGGTAGCTGAAGGCGTCGTCGCAAAAGCCTTTGGCAAGCTGGTTGGCGCGCGGGCCCGCAAGCCGCAGCAGGGGCTCGCCGAGTGCGGTGCGCGCCACCAGGAAGATGAGGGTCGCGCCAATAGTCGCGCCAACCACCGCGGCCGCAGCACCTCCCAACGGCCCAAATAGAAAGCCGCCGGCGACCGTCAGAAATGCCGCCCCAGGCACCGAGACGGCAACCGTAACGATATAGATCCCGATGTAGGTGAGCAGGGCCAGCACGCGGTGGCCCGAAACAAAGCCGAAGATGGCCATGCGATGCCGGACCAGGCCCTGGAGCGAGATGGTCTCCTCGCCAACAGCAAAATAGGCGACGCCGGAAAGGACGACGATCACCACCAATGGCAGCAGCCGCCAGGCGAAGCCGCGCGGCTGGTCAGCGGGAGGCAGGCGAGCAAACATTCACAATATATACACGAGGCGCCGGCCCCGCCGGGGGCGTCTCACCGCCTTGTGAGGCGTTTTGACCCCGCAACAACGGCAAAACGGGCGTCGCATTGACGGGCCAAGGCCCCTCCCTTATAAGCCGCGCAAATCGTGTGCCGGCCCGAAAGACTTCGGGTTTACTTGGCGTTTTGAGGACATCGTCCTCCTTGCCCACGGCGCGCCCAGCGGAGATTCTGAACGTGAAGCGGACCTATCAACCGAGCAAGCTCGTACGCAAGCGCCGACACGGTTTCCGCGCGCGCATGGCAACCAAAGGTGGACGCAAGGTCTTGTCGGCGCGCCGGGGGCGCGGACGCAAGCGGCTGTCCGCCTGACGGCGGCTGCAAGGCCGCGCATTGCTTTCATGGAAAGACTGAGGCAACGGGCGGATTTTCTGGCCGCGGCGACCGGGACCAAGGCACCGGCTGCCGCATTTGTGCTGCAAGCACGCAATCGCCGCGATCAGGGACCTGCGCGGTTTGGCTTTACCGTATCGAAGAAGGTCGGCAATGCCGTCGAGCGTAACCGGGTTCGCCGCCGCCTCCGGGAAATCGTGCGGCTTTCGGCCGCCACTCGACTGCGCGCCGGACATGATTATGTGCTGATCGGACGGCGTGCAGCGCTTGATCTGCCGTTTGGCCGGATGACGCAGGAATTCGAAGGGGCGTTGCGGCGAGTACACGCGGGGCGCGACGGCAAAATGGAATCCCGATGACCGACAATAAGAACACCATCCTCGCCATCGCGCTGTCCGCGCTTGTCCTGCTCGGCTGGCAATATTTCTTTGCCGTCCCGCAGGAAAAAGCGCGCCAGGAACAACTCCAGGCGCAACAGCAAGCGCAGAAACAGAACGCACCGACACCCGCTCAGCCCGGCCAAGCGCCACCGACGCAGGCTGGACCGTCGCAAATGCCCGCCCCTGCGGCAGCGCCTGCGGCGGAGGCGCCGATTGATCGCGCGGCGGCGCTCGCTGCGGGCCCGCGCGTGCCGATCGCAACGGGCAGCGTGCAAGGGTCGATTGCACTCAAGGGCGGGCGCATTGACGACCTCGCGCTGGTCAAGTTTCGCGAGACCGTCGATCCGAAATCGCCGCCCATCGTGTTGCTCTCGCCATCCGGCACCGCCAATCCGTTCTACGCAGAGTTCGGCTGGACCGGGACGGCCGGCACCAATGTGAAATTACCGACTGCAGATACGGTCTGGAAGCAGTCGGGGTCCGGCGCGCTCAGCGTTTCGCATCCGGTGACCCTGACATACGACAACGGCGAAGGCCTGGAATTCCACCGCACCATCACGGTCGATGACAAATACATGTTCTCGATCAAGGATGAGGTCACCAACAAGGGCTCAAGCCCGGTCGCGCTCTACCCTTATGCGCTGATCTCCCGTCACGGCACGCCACAAACTGCAGGCTACTATATCCTGCATGAAGGCCTGGTCGGCGTGCTCGGCGAATCTGGCCTGCAAGAATATACCTACAAGAACATCACCGAGAAAAAGGCCATCAATTTCGACGTGACCAATGGCTGGCTCGGTATCACAGATAAGTATTGGGCGGCCGTGCTGGCGCCCGACACGACGGCGCACCTGAAGGCGCGCTTCTCCACCGGCACGCTCGGCAGCGTGCCGACCTATCAGACCGACTACCTGCTCGACGCCCAGACCATTGCTCCGGGAGCGACCGGTTCCGCCAATGCGCGCCTGTTCGCAGGCGCCAAGGAAGTGACTGTGGTCAACGAGTACGAAAAGCAGCTCAATCTCAACCGCTTCGACCTGCTGATCGATTGGGGCTGGTTCTACTTCATCACCAAGCCGCTTTTCTTCGCGATCGACTATCTCTACCACCTTGTCGGCAATTTCGGTCTCGCGATCCTGATCGTCACCGTGCTGATCAAAGCCGCGTTCTTCCCGTTGGCGAATAAATCCTATGCGTCGATGGCGAAGATGAAGGCGGTGCAGCCGCAAATGACTGCTCTGCGCGAGCGCTACGCCGACGACAAGGCCAAGCAGCAGCAGGAGCTGATGGAGCTGTACAAGCGGGAGAAGATCAACCCGTTGGCGGGCTGCCTGCCGATCGCCATCCAGATCCCGGTCTTCTTCTCGCTCTATAAGGTGCTGTTCGTCACCATCGAGATGCGCCATGCGCCATTCTTCGGATGGATTCACGATCTTTCCGCGCAGGACCCCACCAATGTCTTCAACTTATTCGGACTCATTCCGGTCGACCCGACGATCCTGCCGCTTGTCGGCCATTTCCTGCATTTAGGTGCGTGGCCGCTGATCATGGGCGTGACCATGTGGGTGCAGATGAAGCTCAACCCTGCGCCACCGGATCCGACGCAGCAGATGATCTTCAACTGGATGCCATTGATCTTCACCTTCATGCTCGCCAACTTCCCGGCCGGGCTAGTGATCTACTGGGCGTGGAATAATTCGCTGTCGGTGGCGCAACAAAGCATCATTATGCGCAAGCACGGCGCCAAGATCGAACTGTTCGACAACATCAAGGCGTTGTTCAGCAAAAAGAAGACGCAGCCGTAACGGCGAACAAAATATTGCACTGTCATCGCCGGGCTCGTCCCGGCGATCTCGCTTATACTGGCACTGCGCCTTCCTTATCGGGATGCCCGGGAGACAAGCCCGGGCATGATAGTTGGATGGATTCGACCGAGCAATTTTACCCGCGCGGAAATTGAGGCTGGCCGGCAGATGTTCGCCGGTGACTGGCAATTTGTCGCGGCCGCCGGCACGCCTGCATCCCTGCCGCCGATGCGCGGCGTGGAGATTGCTTTCGCCGGCCGCTCCAATGTCGGCAAGTCGAGCCTGATCAATGCGCTGACCGGCCGAAAAAGCCTCGCACGCACGTCACGGACGCCCGGCCGCACACAGGAACTGATTTTCTTCACCGGCGGCTCCGAACTCAATATCGTGGATATGCCCGGCTACGGTTATGCCGCCGCCGCAAAATCCAAAGTCGCGGCCTGGACGGCGCTGATCGGCGCCTATTTGCGCGGACGCGCCAATCTCGCCCGTGTCTATGTGCTGGTGGACGCCCGCCACGGTCTTAAAGACACCGACGACCTCATCTTCGAGGAACTGCGCCAGGCCGCCGTCAGCTTTCAGATCGTCCTTACCAAAGCCGACGCCATAAAAACCTCCGAGCTCGAGGCCCGCATTGCCGGGGTCGAGGCGTCGCTGGCCAAGCGGCCGGGTGCCTTCCCCGGCGTGCTGACGACCTCGTCCCACGACGGCACAGGCATGCCTGAATTGCGCGCCGCCATCGCCCGCCTGCTGGATGAGCGAAAGCGATAACTCATTGTCGGGAGCCGGTCGCATCGGCTAGAACCCCTTCGCCACACGAGGCCGAGACGATGAGCAAAGCGCCCAAGATCGACCCGCAAGAACAGGCCCGGATCCTGTCCGAGGCGCTGCCGCACATGCAGCGCTACGACGAGCAAACCGTCGTGGTGAAATATGGCGGACACGCCATGGGCCAGGAACAGATGGCGCGCGATTTTGCCCGCGACATCGTCCTGCTCGAGCAAACCGCGATCAATCCAGTGGTGGTACACGGCGGCGGCCCGCAGATCGAGGCCATGCTCAAGAAGCTCGGCATCAAATCCGAATTCGCGGCCGGCCTGCGCATCACAGATGCAAAGACCGTCGAAATCGTCGAGATGGTGCTGGCTGGATCGATCAACAAGCAGCTTGTTGGCTATATCAACGCCGCCGGCGGCAAGGCGATCGGGCTGTGTGGCAAGGACGGCAACATGGTGCAGGCCCGCAAGGTCAGCCGCACGGTCGTCGATCCGGATTCCAACATCGAAAAGGTGATCGATCTCGGTTTTGTGGGCGAGCCGGAAAAAGTCGACGTGAACGTGCTCAACCAGGTGATGGGGCGAGAGATGATCCCGGTGCTGGCGCCGGTCGCGACGTCGGCCAACGGCGGCACGTTCAATGTCAACGCCGATACCTTTGCGGGCGCGATTGCAGGTGCGCTCAAGGCCAAGCGTTTGCTATTGCTGACCGACGTGCCTGGCGTACTCGACAAATCGAAAAATCTCATCACGGAATTGTCGGTTGCCGATGCGCGCAAGCTCATTGCGGACGGCACAATTTCCGGCGGCATGATCCCCAAGGTCGAGACCTGCATCTATGCGCTCGACCAGGGCGTGGAGGGCGTCGTCATCATGGACGGCAAGGTCCCGCACGCCGTGCTGCTGGAACTGTTGACCGATCACGGTGTCGGCACGCTGATGCACCGGTAGGGTGGCCGCACCTCCCCATCGGCTGCCCGCTTCCGCTAGCATGGCCGCATGATTCGCGGTCTCATCATCATGGCTGCCGCGTCAATCGTCCTGCTGGCCGCAACGCCGGCACGCGCCGAGCTTACGCTGTGCAACCGCACGAGCTACCGAATGGAAACGGCGATCGGCCTCGAAAAGCGCGCCAATGTCGCAACACGCGGCTGGTTCCGCCTCGATCCCGGACAATGCCGCCAGATTATCGACGGGCCGCTCGACGTCGACATGGTCTACGTGCACTCACGCACATCGCCGGTGTATGGCAGCGCGCCGACGCCGCAGGATGGACAGGCCGAATTCTGCATCCGCAACGGCGACTTCGACATTGCGAGCGCGCGCGGCTGCCCGGCTAGCCAGCAGGCGCATTTCAGCGCCGCCAAGCCAGCGGATTCTCCGAAAGGGCCGATCGTCAATCTGGCGGAAGAAGCGGACTATGACGACGCACAGGCACGGCTCGCTGGTATCCAGCGACTGCTGGTGATCGCCGGCTACGATGCTTATCCGATCGACGGCGTGCAGGGCGCAAAGACGCAGGCTGCGGTCGCGAGATTCCTGGCCGATCGCAAGTTGGCCGCCGACGCTGCATCGGCAGCCAATTTCTTCGACACGTTGATCGAAGCCGCGGCCAAGCCGGAAGGCGTCGGTTTCTCCTGGTGCAACGACACCAAATACGCCGTGATGGCGTCGCTCGGCCTCGTCGAGATGGGCGCCATCGTCACGCGCGGCTGGTATCGCATCGAGGCCGGACAATGCGTGCGGCCGGACCTGCGCGGCGATCCGCATCGGCTCTACAGCTATGCGGAAGCAGTTGACGGCAATGGACGCACCGTCAAACGCGGTGACGCGCCGCTGGCATGGGGCGGCACGGTTGCGCTCTGTACGCGCGACGGCCGCTTTGAGGTTTCCGACCACAAGGATTGCGCGACGCGTGGTCTGAATTCCGCTGGCTTTGCCGTCATCGATCTGGGTAACCAGCCCTCGATGATCGTGCGATTCAAGGAACAATAATCTCGTGCCGGCAACGCCCCGTCCCGCGCCGCGCGGTTTCGGCCACGTCGAAACCTGGGTCTTCGATCTTGACAACACGCTCTACCCGCATCACCTCAATCTCTGGCAGCAGGTCGATGACCGCATCCGCGCCTATGTGTCCGACTTCCTGAAGGTGTCGAAGGACGAGGCGTTCCGCGTCCAGAAGGACTATTACAAGCGCTACGGCACCACGATGCGCGGCATGATGGCCGAACACGGCATGAAGCCGGACGACTATCTCGATTTCGTCCATAGAATTGACCATTCGCCGCTCGAGCCCAATCCCGCGCTCGGCGCCGCGCTCGAAAAGCTGCCGGGCCGCAAGCTCATTCTCACCAATGGCACGCGCAAGCACGCCGACGCAGTCATGCGGAAGCTCGAGATCCATCAGCATTTCGAGGACGTATTCGACATTGCCGCGGCCGATCTCGACCCCAAGCCGCTGCCGCAGGTCTACCGGCGTTTCCTCGCTCGCCATGGTGTCGACGCTGCGAAGGCCGCGATGTTCGAAGATCTGGCGCGCAACCTGGAAACACCGCACGCGCTCGGCATGACGACCGTGCTGGTGGTGCCGGAAGGGCAGCGTGAGGTTTTCCGCGAAGCCTGGGAGCTCGAAGGGCGCGACGCGCCCTACGTCGATCATCTGACCGACGATCTCACGGGATTTCTCGAGCGCATTGCAACGCGCTGATCAGGCGCCCGGCACGATCTGCTGCATGAGGACTGCGAGACCGATTCCAGCAATGCCGGCGCCGACCAGACGCAGCGGCGACGGGGCGGCCGGGCGCCGGCTCAACAGTCGCGTTATTTGCACAGCGGCCAGCGCGATTGCGCCCTGGATGACGGCGAGGCCGAGCAGATAGGCATAGAGCGGCGTCGGCTCCGCACCATAGATCGACTCGCCGAGCGCATAGCCGTGGACGAGGCCCACAATGGCGAACAATGTGAACGCAACGCCGGCTGTAATGTCACGGCCGCACAACATGAACGCGCCTAGAAAAATGACCGACAGCGCCACCAAGATTTCCGCGCCCGGCACGGTGGTGCCATGCAGATGCAGCGCCACACCTGCCATCATCGCCAGCACAAAGCCGATTGCGAGTGCGGACGCCACCCGATGCATTGCGGCAAGACAGCCAACCGCCACAACAGCCGCGAAATGATCAAGGCCGATCACCGGATGACCGAGCCCCGACAAGAGGCCTTCGGTAAAGGTAGCCGGCGTGCGGCCACCCATCAGGTGATGCGCAAACGCCGGTGCGCTGCCAAGCACCAGCAGTATCAAGCTCGAAGCCAAGCGTGCGAATAGACGGTTCATGCGCATTTCTCCCGGGCCGCAAGCTTAGCCCGGCCGCCGCCGCTTGACATCCCTCCCGCAGCCCCCGACAAACCGCAGCCGAACGACCGGAGCTCCTATGTCCAGCGACAAGCTTGCCAGCATCATCGACGAGGCCTTCGAGGGACGCGATAAGATCGGCCCCAAGACGAAGGGCGCCGTGCGCAAGGCGGTGAATTCCGCGCTCGAGCTGCTTGATACCGGAAAGGCGCGCGTGGCCGACAGACAGGCCGACGGCCGGTGGCACGTCAACCAGTGGCTGAAGAAAGCCGTGCTGCTTTCATTTCGTCTCAACGACATGAGCGTGATCCCGGGTGGACCGGGCAAAGCCGTCTGGTGGGACAAGGTCGATTCCAAATTCAAGGGCTGGAACGCCGGCAAATTCAAGAAAGCCGGCTTCCGCGCCGTGCCCGGCGCTGTCGTGCGCCGCTCTGCCTTCATTGCACCGGGCGTTGTCCTGATGCCGTCATTCGTCAATCTCGGCGCCTATGTTGATAGCGGGACCATGATCGACACCTGGGCGACCGTCGGCTCCTGCGCGCAGATCGGAAAGAACTGCCATATCTCCGGCGGCGCCGGTATCGGCGGCGTGCTCGAGCCATTGCAGGCCGGTCCGGTGATCATCGAGGACAATTGCTTCGTAGGCGCGCGCTCGGAAGTCGCCGAAGGCGTGATCGTGCGCACTGGCGCGGTGCTTTCGATGGGCGTCTACCTTGGCGCATCCACCCGCATCGTCGATCGCGAGACCGGCTCGATTACGCAAGGCGAGGTGCCACCCTACTGTGTCGTCGTACCCGGCACGCTGCCCGGCAAGAGCGGCGGGCCCGGACTTTATTGTGTCGTGATCGTCAAGCGCGTCGACGAGCGCACCCGGTCAAAGACCAGCATCAATGAACTGCTGAGGGATTGAGCGCCAGAGGCGCTGTGGGACCCGACATGGATTGGGCATATCTCTTTTTGAGATTCGACGGCCGAATAGGCCGAAAACAATTTTGGATTGGGTCGAGTATCATCATCGTCGTATCAATTTCTTACGAGCTTTTATTCGGCCTCCTCGAGGAGCGCTGGTTGACAGGCATTGCCGATCTTGTGGTCCTTTATCCGGATTACGCAGTGGTTTTCAAACGAGCCCATGATCGCGAAATGGCAATTTGGATTCCAATGCTTTCATTAATATTGAGCGTATTGATGGATATTGTCGTCATTCTTGGACTTGACGGGCCTTACGACGATCCGACGCCGCTGTATTTGACCACTACGCTTCCACTTCTAGCCGTAGCTTTGTATCTCATTGTTGATCTCGGATTTCTCCGGGGCGTGCGCGGACCCAATCGCTACGGACCTGACCCACTCGAGAGACAAACGTGATGTCCGCCGATCCCGTCACCATTGCCCGCGACCTGTTGCGCTGCCCGTCGGTCACGCCGGCGGAAGGCGGCGCGCTCGCGTTTGTTGAAAAAACGCTGAAAGCTGCGGGCTTCATCGTGCATCGCATGACGTTCCGCGAGGCCGGCACAGACGACGTCGAGAATCTTTACGCGCGCATCGGAACCGCCGCGCCTCATCTCGTTTTTGCGGGCCACACCGACGTGGTGCCGCCCGGCGACGAGAAGGCCTGGACGCACCCGCCGTTTTCCGGCGAGGTTGCGGACGGCAAGCTTTTCGGCCGCGGCGCGGTCGACATGAAAGGCGGCATCGCCTGTGCCCTCGCCGCAGTGCTTGACCACCTCAGCCATCACAACGGCGAGCCCAAGGGCTCGATTTCCTTCCTGATCACCGGCGACGAGGAAAGCATCGCGGTCAATGGCACGCCCAAGCTCCTGAAATGGACGGCTGAACGCGGCGAAAAATTCGACCACTGCATTCTGGGCGAGCCAAGCAACCAGGAGGAGCTTGGCGACACCATCAAGATCGGCCGGCGCGGTTCACTCAACGGTCATCTGATCGTGACCGGCAAGCAGGCCCATGTCGCCTATCCGCAGCGCGGCGAAAATCCCATCCGCGGCCTGGTGACTTTGATCGCAGCGCTGCAAAGCGAGCCGCTCGATCAAGGCAGCGCGCAATTCGCGCCCTCGCATCTCGAGTTCACCACGGTCGATGTCGGCAACAAGACCGTCAATCTCATTCCCGGTGAAGCACGGGCGCGATTCAACATCCGCTTCAACGACAAGCACACACTCGATTCTCTGAAGAAACTGATCGAGCAACGCGCGGCCAAGGCGGCGGGCGGCAAGATCGCGTTTAAATTCCAGTGGGAGCCGTCGAATGCCGGCGTGTTCGTAACGAAGCCAGGCCCGTTCACCGAAATGGTCGCAAGCGCCGTGGCCGAGGTCACCGGCCGCAAGCCTGACCTTTCCACGACCGGCGGCACGTCGGATGCGCGCTTTATTACGGCCTTCTGCCCGGTGGTCGAATTCGGCCTGGTCGGGCAAACCATGCATGCGATTGACGAGCGCGTGCCGATCGCCGACCTGCGCGCTCTGACGACGATCTATCGCAAGATCATCGACCGCTATTTCAGCTCATAGTCGACCTGCATGAGGTAGAGCCCGTCCGGCGGCGCGACCGGACCGCAGGCGGTGCGATCGCGCGCAGCGAGCGCACTTGCCAGATCGTCCGCGCTCCATTTGCCTTCGCCCACCGCGACCAGCGAGCCGACCATGGAACGCACTTGATTGTGCAGAAATGATCGCGCCACTGCGGTTATGTTGATGTCATCGCCATCGCGCGCGACGCTCAGCACATCGAGCGTCTTGACCGGCGACTTGGCCTGGCATTCGGTCGACCGGAACGTTGTAAAGTCATGCTTGCCAACAAGGCGCTGCGCGGCGCCATGCATCGCGGCAGCATCGAGCGGGCGTGGTACGCGCCAGGCGCGGCCCGCCGCAAGCGTGAGATCCGGCCGCCGGTTAATGATCCGGTAGAGATAGTGACGCTTCACCGCCGAGGTGCGGGCATTGAATTCGGCGGACACTTTTTCAGCGGAAAGAACCGCAACAGGGTGAGGACGCAAATGCGCGTTGAGCGCGTCGCGTACGGTGTCAGTGTCCCATTCTTTCGTCAGGTCAACATGCGCGATCTGCGCGCGCGCGTGCACGCCGGCATCTGTGCGGCCCGCCCCCTGCACCAGCACCTTGTCGCCCGACAGTGCTTCGATCGCGGCGGTCAACACACCCTGCACCGTGATCTGGTCGGTCTGAATCTGCCATCCGCAAAACGGTGCGCCGTCATACTCGATGGTCAGTTTATAGCGGGGCATGCGTTCGCCTGCGATCACCCGGTATAGCAGGACGATCCAGTAAACAGGATTTCAGGAGAAGTCACGCGCTAGCGGTTTGAGGCCCGGGCTTCGCGGAAAGACACCAGGCGGCGCTGCGCTTCGTCCCACAGCACCAGGCGGACGCAGCGAAAACTCTCCAGCAGCGTCAGCCGACCGATCTCGCGCAGCTCCGGATGATCGCGCAGCACGCGCGGCAGCCGGTAGTAGGGAATGCGGCTGTGCAGGTGATGCACGTGGTGGATGCCGATATTGGCGGTGATCCAGCGCAGCGGCAGCGGCAGATCGTAGTGCGACGAGCCGTGCAAAGCGGCTTCGTGCAAATCCCAGCCGCGGCTTTCGTTCCAGAATGTATCCTCGAACTGGTGCTGTACGTAGAACAGCCAGACGCCGAAGACAGCGGCGAGCAGCATGATCGGCAGATGCACGAGAAAAAAGGCTTTGACGCCGATCAGCCAGATCAGCACCAAGGCAATCAGCGCGATCCCAGCATTCGTCGCCTGCGTGCTGATCCACGGCTGCCAGCCGCTCCGCATGAGGCCGACCGGCAAGCGGTGTTGCAGCAAGAAAAGATAAGCGGGACCGAAGCCGAACATCACCAGCGGATGACGATAGAGCCGGTACTTCAGGCGGCCCCAGCGCGAGCGTGCATAATATTCGCGCACAGTCAGGGTATCGACATCGCCGATGCCGCGGCGATCGAGATTACCTGAAGTGGCGTGGTGGATGGCGTGAGTGCGGCGCCAGAAATCATAGGGCGTCATGGTGAGAACGCCGATGACGCGGCCAACCCAGTCGTTCGCCCACTTATTCGGGAAGAAGGCGCCGTGGCCGCAATCGTGCTGGATCATGAACAGTCGCACCAGAAATCCTGCCGCCGGAATCGCGATCAACAGAGACACCCACCAATAGCCCAGCGAATAGATGAACCAGGCCGCAGTCCAGAGCGCGACCAACGGCAAAGCCGTAATCGCCAGTTCGATCACGCTGCGGACGCGGCTCGGCTCGCGATAGTGGTTGAGAATTTGCGTCCAACGGGCGTCGGGGACGGAGACGTCGGTGTTATGTCCAATGCTCAAGACGTTGTTCCAGGTTAGCCGCGGCCGCGCGCCGGATTTGACGCGCACTGCTCACGGTGACGACAAGGGGAAGTGGACGTTTGCCCGATAAACAGGGCTTTTTGGTGTTTCGCGATTCGACCGTACGTTAACCCTTTAAGCGATCGGTGTCCCGGCCTTGACCGGGGTGCCGCGCAGAAATTCATCGGCGCCCATTGGTTGCTTGCCGGCCCTTTGCACCAGCGTGAGGCGTACCGCACCGCTGCCACAGGCGATCGTCAGCCGGTCGTCTAGTGCCGTGCCGGGTTTTCCCGATCCTTCAGTCTTGGTCGATCGCAGCGCTTTCACCCGGACGCCGTCGAACTCGAACCAGGCACCGGGAAACGGTGACAGTCCGCGGATGTGGTCGTGTACGTACTTCCACGGATTCGCCCAGTCGATCCGTGTCTCGCCTTTGGAAATTTTCTCCGCATAGGTCACACCTGCTGACGGCTGCGGTCGTCAATGTCAGCGATCCCCTTTCCGCGGCGGCGAGCGCACGCAGCATGAGGTCTGCACCCAGTCGCGATAAAGCGTCATGCAATTCGCCCGCCGTCATGTCGGCCGCGATCGGCGCGCGGTCTGCCATAGCCATCGCACCCGTATCGAGCCCTTCGTCCATCTTCATGATGGTGACGCCGCTTTCGGTATCGCCGGCCATGATGGCCCGATTGATCGGCGCCGCACCGCGCCAGCGCGGCAGCAACGAAGCATGCACGTTGAAACAGCCTATGCGTGGCGCTTCGAGAATGGGTTTCGGAAGGATCAGTCCATACGCAACCACCACCGCCGCGTCGGCGTTGTGCGCACGGAAAACCTCGACCGCGGTATCGTCCTTCAGCGTCCTCGGTGTGTGAACGGCCAATGCAAGACGTTGCGCCTCGCGTTCGATTGGTGTTCGCTGCAAGTCCATGCCACGGCCAGCCGGCTTGGGTGCGCGCGTGTAGACGGCCACGATCTCGTGGCCGCGTGCGGCGAGCTCGATCAGGGTCGGCACGGCAAAATCGGGAGTGCCCATAAAGATCAGGCGCATTCAGCCACCGCCTGCAATATCAACCGATGTGATGCGAAGGCTCCTGATCCTCCGAAAGAGGCTTTGCGCCTTCCGTCTTCTTCGCGACCTTCTTGAACTTCTTCATCACCATATCGCGCTTGAGCTTGGAAATATGGTCGATAAACAAGACACCGTTGATATGGTCGATCTCGTGCTGCAGGCAGGTCGATAACAGCGCTTCGGCCTCGATCTCCTGCGGCTTGAGATTCTCGTCCAGAAATTTCACTTTCACGGACTTCGGACGCTCGACTTCCTCATAATATTCCGGAATCGACAGGCAACCTTCTTCATAAGTCGATTTCTCGTCCGAAGCCCAGATGACTTCCGGATTGATGAAGACCTGTGGCGCTTTCGGCTCATCCTTTTTCGCGAGATCCATGGTGACCACCCGCTGCGGTACGCCGATCTGGATGGCGGCAAGCCCGATGCCGGGCGCCGCATACATCGTCTCGAACATGTCGTCGATGAGCGCGCGCAGCGACTTGTCGACGGCTTTCACCGGCTCGGATTTGAGCCGCAGCCGCTTGTCGGGGATGATGAGGATGTCGCGCACCGCCATGGCCGCGATGTAAGGGCAAGGGCTCACGCGGTCAATGCGCCTTTGCCCTTGAGCCACCGGCACAATCGCCCTACCGTTCGCCGTTCGTTCGCATGGCGCGACGAATCACGCTAGAAGCACCCACATGCTGGAAATCGCACTCATTGTTCTTGGCGCGATCATTGCGGTCGGGGTGATCGCTATAATTGCGCTGCTGCTACGCCGGCGCGGGCCCGATCCGCGCCTGGCCGAACTCAACGCGCGGCTCGATGCCATGGGCAGCTGGCTGCAGAATTCGCATACCCAATTGCAGCAGACCGTGAATACGCGGCTCGACGCGGTGTCGCAAAACATCGGCGAATTGATGAAGACGACGACCAAGCACACGACCGAACACTTACAGCAATTGCATGCGCGGCTGGCGGTCATCGATTCGGCGCAGAAGAACATCACCGATCTGGCCTCAACGGTGACATCGCTGCAAAAGGTGTTCGACAACAAACAGCGCCGCGGCGCCTTCGGCCAGGGCCGCATGGAAGCTATCGTCGCCGACGGGCTGCCGCAGGGCGCTTATGAATTTCAATTCACGCTGTCGAACAACTCGCGTCCGGATTGCTGCATTCACATGCCGGACAACCGCCATCTCATCATCGATGCCAAATTCCCGTTAGAAGCGACAACCGCACTGGAAAACGCCAAAACCGAAGACGAGCGGGTTCAGGCTATGCGCCAGCTGCGGCAGAATCTCGGCAAACACATCGACGACATCTCGGGGAAGTATCTGATCAAAGGCGAAACGCAAGATGTCGCGTTCATGTTCATCCCGTCCGAGTCCATGTTCGCTGAACTTTATGATGCCTTCGACGACGTCCTGCAGAAGGGATACCGGGCCGGCGTGATCATCGTCTCCCCGTCGCTGTTGATGCTGGCTATTCAGGTTGTCCAGCAGATCCAGAAGGACGCCCGCATGCGCGAGGCGGCCGACAAGATTCTGAGAGAAGTGGCGCTGATGATCGACGACGTGCAACGACTCAAGGAGCGCGTCGAGAATCTCGACAAGCACTTCGGCAACGTCAACAAGGACATCGAGCAGATCGTCACGTCGGCCGAAAAGATTCTCAGCCGCGGCGAGAAAATTCAGGCCGTCGAGTTCAGCGACGATCCACCAAGCGCACAGATCATCCCTGCCCCGATCCAGCGCAAACTCGGCACCAACGACTAGCGCATGACCGCCGCCCCTGACAGCCAGACGCGGCCGTCGTGGCTCGACGCGATGGCGGTTTACCTCAAGCCGCGCGTCCTGATCGTCATGTTTCTCGGGTTTTCGTCGGGCCTGCCGCTGGCCCTGTCGGGCGCTACGCTGCTGGTGTGGATGCGCGAATCCGGCGTCGATCTCGGCACCATCGGCCTATTCGCTCTGGTCGGCACACCTTACACGGTGAAATTCCTGTGGGCGCCGCTGACCGATGCGCTCGATGTGCCGCTGCTGTCGCACTGGCTCGGCCGCCGTCGCGGCTGGCTGGTGTTCACCCAAATCCTGCTGATGGCGGCTATCGTCTTCCTGGGTTCCTGCAATCCGGCGACCGCGCCGGGGCTGGTCGCGCTGGGAGCGCTCCTTGTCGCCACCGCCTCGGCGACACAAGACATCGTGGTCGATGCCTTCCGCGTCGAGAGCCTGCCGGAAAACGAGCAGGCAGCCGGGATGGCATCTTACGTGGCCGCCTATCGCATCGGCATGCTCATTTCCACCGCCGGCGCGCTATTCCTTGTGAGCGGATTCCAGGCCTACGGCTTCGACAAACAGGCCGCCTGGCACTGGGGCTACGTGGCGATGGCCGCGCTGGTGCTGATCGGTACCGTCACGGCGCTGGTCGCCACCGAGCCCGAGCGTTCCATGCAAACTGAGGCGGCCCATGCGCGGCAAAAGCCCGTTGCACGCGTCGCCGAGGCCGCTGTTGGTGCCTTCAAGGATTTTCTCGGCTACGAGCTGGCTTTCGTGATGCTGGCCTTCGTTGTGCTGTTCAAGTTCACAGACGCACTGTCGGGCGCCATGACGGCGCCGTTTGTGATCGACCTCGGATTTACCCGCAACGAATATGCCGCGATCGTCAAAGGCGTCGGCCTTGCGGCGCTGCTCGCCGGCGGGTTTGCCGGGGGTTTCATCGCGCGCGCCTTCCCGCTGGCGACCAGCCTCTGGATCGGCGGCATTTTGCAGGCAGCCGCCAACCTCGCCTTCAGCGCTCTGGCGTTGACCGGCACCAATACCGCGATGCTTGCCGTCGCTATCAGCGTGGAGAATTTCACCAGTGCCATCGGCACGGTCATGTTCGTCGCTTATCTGTCCGCGCTCTGCCAGAACCCGTTGCACACGGCGACGCAATACGCATTGTTGACGGCGCTGGCTGCGGTGGGCCGAACCTACTTGTCTTCTGGTGCAGGATTCATCGCCGAGTCGGCCGGCTGGGCCTGGTTCTTCGTGATCTGCGCGCTTGCGGGATTGCCCAGCCTGCTGCTGCTCGCCTACTTGCAGCGGCGCGGGCATTTCAGGCGGCTGGAAGCAAGGAAGACCTAGAACAGCGTGCGCTGCTTGATGGCCGCCGAGAGCGTGCCTTCGTCGAGGTAATCGAGCTCGCCGCCAACCGGAACGCCATGTGCAAGCCGCGTCACTTTCACATTCGCATCCTGCAACAATTCGGTGATGTAATGTGCGGTGGTCTGGCCGTCGACTGTCGCATTGAGTGCTAGGATCACTTCTTTCACCTGCTCGTCGTGCGCACGTGAGATGAGCGTGTCGATGGCAAGATCCTTGGGGCCGACACCGTCCAGCGGCGACAGCGTGCCGCCCAGCACGTGGTAGCGGCTATTGATCGCGTGCGCGCGCTCCAGTGCCCAGAGATCGGCGACATCAGCAACGACAACAATGATGGATGGATCGCGCCTGGCGTCGGTACAGACGGTGCAGGGATTTTGCGTGTCGATATTGCCGCAGACTTTGCAGATGACGATTTTCTCCATCGCCGTCTGTAGCGCCGCCCCCAGCGGCGCCATCAGCAATTCGCGCTTCTTGATGAGGTGCAATGCCGCACGCCGCGCCGAGCGGGGGCCCAGCCCCGGCAGCCGCGCCAGCAGCTGGATCAGGCGTTCGATTTCTGGCCCGGCAACGGCGGTCGGCATTAAGTCAAATTCAATCCCGGCGGCAGCGGCAACCCGCCGGTGACAGCCTTCATCTTGTCCTGCAATACGGCTTCGGCCTTGCGCCGCGCGTCAGCATGCGCCGCCACCATCAGGTCCTCGAGTATTTCCTTTTCCGAGGCCTTCAATAGCGAATCGTCGATCTTGACGGCCTTGAGGTCACCTTTCGCGGTGATCGTTATTGTGACCATGCCACCACCGGCCGTGCCCTCCACCTCGATCTGATCGAGTTCGGCCTGCATGGCCTGCATCTTGGACTGCAATTGTGCGGCCTGCTTCATCAGACCGAGAAAATCGGCCATCTCACTCGTCCTCGCTGTCCGGCGAAACGTCCGGCACCGGCTCGCCGGATTCCGAATTTTGCGTCACCCCGACAATCTTGGCGCCCGGGAAACGGTTCAATACCGCCTGCACCAGCGGGTCGCTTTGTACACCGCGCTCGATCTCGGCCTGCTGTGCTTCGGCCTGCGCGCGCATCGTCGGCGCGCCCTCCTCTTTGGAGACCACCACGATCCAGCGCTTGCCGGTCCAACCGGTCAATTTGCGCTGAAGATCATGGACCAGTGTTTTCGGCGCGCTCGCCTCAAGTGCGATCTCCAGCTGACCATCCTCGCAACGCACCAGCCGGACATCACGTTCCAGCGCCATCTTGGCGGAGATATCCCGTTTTTCGACCGCCAACGCGATCAGCTCCTCAAATGAACCGACCGAAAGTGTGGGCGCAACGGCGGCGGGCTCATCGAGCCGCGCCACTGGATCGTCCGCCGGTCGCGGCGAAGCCGCAGCGGACGAACGCGGCGATCCGCGCGACGCTTCAAAACGGGGCGCGTAGCTTTGCGCCTGCGTCGAACCGCCATTGCCTTGCGGACGAGTTGGTGCTGCGCCGCTGTCGCTGAGCGAGCGTACAACCTCGTCAGGCGTCGGCAGATCGGCCGCATACGCGATGCGAACAAGCACCATCTCGGCGGCCGCAACCGGGCGGCCGGACGACTGCACCTCGGCAACGCCCTTCAACAGCATTTGCCAGGCGCGCGACAGCACGCGCATCGATAGCTGAGTAGCAAAGGCACGGCCGCGCGTGCGCTCGGCCTCTGACAGAGAGACGTCATCGGCAACGGCGGGCACGACTTTGATGCGGGTAATGAAATGGGTGAACTCGGCAAGATCGCTCAGCACAACAGCGGGATCAGCGCCGATGTCGTATTGCTCGCGCAATTCCGTCAACGCGGCGGCGACATCGCCCTTCATTAGCGCTTCGAACAGATCGACCACGCGCACCCGGTCGGCGAGCCCCAGCATCTGCCGCACGTCTTCCGCGCGCACCGGGCCAGCCGCGTGTGCGATGGCTTGATCGAGCAGCGACAGCGAGTCGCGAACCGAGCCCTCAGCCGCGCGCGCGATCAACGCCAGCGCCGCCGATTCGATCTCGACCTTCTCTTTGTCGGCGATATTTTCGAGATGCTTGACGAGAACTGCGGCATCGACGCGGCGCAGATCAAACCGCTGACAGCGCGACAGCACCGTGACCGGCACCTTGCGGATCTCCGTCGTTGCGAAGATGAACTTGGCGTGCGGCGGCGGCTCTTCCAATGTTTTCAGGAGCGCGTTGAACGCAGCACCAGAAAGCATGTGAACTTCGTCGAGGATATAGACCTTGTAGCGCGCCGACATCGGCGCGTAGCGGATGGCATCGTTGATCTGCCGTACATCCTCAACCGAATTGTGCGAGGCGGCATCCATTTCCAGAACATCCGGATGACGGCTTTCGATGATCGCCTGGCAGTGCACCCCCATGATCGGCATCTTGATGGTCGGCTCCTTCACGGAACCGTCCGGGAGCTCGTAATTGAGGGCACGCGCAAGGATGCGCGCGGTCGTGGTCTTGCCGACGCCGCGCACGCCGGTCAGGATCCAGGCCTGCGGAATGCGACCGCTCTCGAATGCATTGGAGACGGTACGCACCATGGCGTCCTGGCCAATCAGATCGTCAAAACTTGCAGGCCGGTATTTGCGCGCGAGCACGCGGTAACCGTCGGCCGGCATATCGGCCACGGCAGGACCGGAAGCAGCGGATTTTTTCGGCTCGCTCATCGTGCTATCCGCTTCGCCGCCACGCCAGGCGTTGGCTCATTGCAAACGAGTCAAGGAATTGGTGGGAGGCTGACGAGCGACCCGAACCGCGCTCGTTAGGGCTGCTTCCTTCCGGATCTGACCCGGTTGGCGAGTGGCTCGTCCACCGCCAACCTCCCGCGTCTTATATCGGACCTACGGGCGGGGAAAGCAAGCAGGGCAGCCATGGCCGTCGGCACCGGGCTTGACCAGCCCGTCCGTGAGGCGATTCTGCTTGTGGAAATCTCAGGGAGACGGCCGTCGGCGGCTGGAGAGGAACATGGTATCGGTCTGGTCGCTCCACCCGCAGTTGGCGCAAGACACCGTCCCGGTCGGCGACCTGCCGCTCGCGCGTGTGCTGTTGGCGAACGACGCCAACTACCCGTGGCTGATCCTGGTGCCGCGCGTGCCCGGCCTCGTTGAACTCATCGATCTCGAGGAAAATGCACAGGTCCAGTTGCTCGGTGAAATCTCAGCGGTAGCGCGCGCCCTGAAAAAGATCACCGCATGCGACAAGCTCAACATTGCCGCGCTCGGAAATCAGGTACCGCAGCTGCACGTGCACGTCATCGGGCGCCGCCGCAGCGATGCCGCATGGCCAAAACCGGTATGGGGCGTAAAACAGGCACTTTCGTATACGCAAGGCGAGCAGGCGATACTGCGTGGATCGTTGCAGGGCGAACTCGCGCCGGCAGGACTAAACAGCGGTCAATGACGGCGCGTAGGATGTATATTGTTTCTCTTCGACCAGCTCTGATTTCAAAATCTTGTTGATCTCGCGCTTCAACTTCGCCCGCTCGTCATTGTTGATGTAGACGGAGCGTGCAAGTTCGATGAACTGATGGTCAAATGTATTTGCGGCCTCTTTGGCGCGAATCTTGTTTTCAATGTCCCAGAGCTTTTCGTTGACGGCTTTCAGCGCCTGCTTCAGTGCCGCCAATCCCTCGGGAACCGCGGTGCTCACAACAACTTTGTTCAGTGCGGCGAGCTCTCGCTGGACATTGTCGATTGCCTCGGCCGACGACAGCCGCTGCTGCTTGATTTCAAGAATCGTTATCTTATCGATGAGTTCACCCCACGACAGCGCCACCATCGGCACATTTCGATGCGCGGATTCAGGCACTGACATTCTTAACGCTCCCGTCCTTCGCGCAAATGATGGACTGCGCCGGGCGATACTGATAGCAAATGGCTGCGTGGATCACTAGCTTTGGTTCTGCCGATAACCTTCATGCGCGCCGCGCACCCCCGTATCCTGGTTATTTCGCTGCGCCGTATCGGCGATCTGCTGCTGACAACGCCGCTGATCCGCAGCCTGCGCCGCGCGTGGCCAGACGCAGAAATCGATGTGCTGATATTCGACAATACCAGGGGCATTGTCTCCGGTAATCCGGACATCGACCGAGTCATCACTATGCCGCAACGGCCGACATTGGCTGAAAGCGCACGCCTCTTCGTGAGGCTTTGGCGGCACTACGACGTCGCCATTTCAACCCAGAGCGGAGACCGACCGATCGCCTTTGCATTCGCCGCAGGGCACATGCGCGTCGGCGTCATCACCGACGATGACCCGTGGCTTGCGCGCACGCTAAAACGGATCGCGCTCCACCGGCGGGTAGCCGCCGCGGAAAGCCTGCACCGCGTCGAACAGATGCTGCGCCTTGCCGACGCGCTCGACATTGCTCGCGTGCCGGATCTGGTTTGTCCCGCGGCTGCGTCAAGTTCGCAAGCCGCTCCGGCCGACAACTACGCCGTGATCCACGCCTCGCCGATGTTCGCCTATAAGGAATGGACAAAAGATGGCTGGCGCGCCGTCACTGCTGCGCTGGCTGAGCGCGGCATCTCCGTCGTCGCGATCGGCGGTCCGGGCGAAGCCGAGCGTCGCTATCTCGAAGAGGTCTGGCGCGGCGTGGCCGCCTTTCACCAGGTGGGCTGGGCGGAGACGATGACGCTGCTCTCGAAAGCAAAGATCTACATTGGTCCGGATACGTCGGTGACCCACCTTGCGGCGGCCGCCGGCTGCCCAACGATTGCGTTGTTCGGACCGATGGACCCGCGCGTCTGGGGCCCTTGGCCGGTCGGCGGCCTCGCGACACCTTGGGCGGCGAGCGGCACAATCCAGAATCACGGCAATGTCTGGATCGTGCAGAACCCTCTGCCTTGCCTGCCCTGCACCTTTGAAGGTTGTGAACGTCATATCGGCAGCCGCAGCGCGTGCCTCGATGAGCTCAAACCGGGACAGGTGATGGCTGCAGTCGATCGCGCCCTTGCTTGACCGCCGCGTCCCGAAATCTCAATCTCGCGTTGAGAACTTTACTCAGTCTGGAGTGAGCGCATGGCCTTCCGCATCGCCGTCGTGCAACCGATCGCCAACCCGATCGAAGAGGCCGAAAAGAATGTCGCCGATGCAGTGACCTTCATCGCACGCGCCAAAGCGGAAGGCGCCGACTTCGTCTGTTTCCCGGAAACTTATCCCGGGCCCTGGCGCATGCCGGCGAATTTCGATCCCACGCCGCGCATTGCCGAAGCTGCCGCCAAGCACGGAATCAATACGATCTACGGGACAATCGAACCGATCAGCCACAACGAAGGCACCGCGCACAATCTCATTTGCATGGCTTATGGCGATGGCCGCGCGCCGGTCAGTTATCGCCGCACCCATCCGAACGGACCCTGGATCTATACCGGCGGACAGTGGTGGGAATTTCAATATGTGCCCGGCGACGAATTCCCGGTGTTTGACACCGCGCTAGGTAAAGTCGGCCTCGCAATGTGCAGCGAAGCTTACATGCCGGAGGTCACGCGCGCCCTGGCGCTCCGCGGCGCTGAATTGATCTTTTTGCCCGCGGGCACCGACAAGCGGCGTCTTTGGGCCACCTGGCGCAATCTGATCTGGTCGCGAGCGATCGAAAATCTTGCAATCGTCGTGACAACGCAAAATCTCTTCAGTCACGCCGAACGCGGGCTCGCCATGGTGGCGACACCGGAAGAAATTTTGTTCGAGAGCACGGCGCCCGGCCTGTTTGTAGTGGATGTAAGCCTCGACCGGGCGCGCGAAATGCGGGCGACCACGGACACCGTCACCTCGGCTCTCAATTACGGCGCCAAGCAGGGCGTGCTCGGCCCGCAGTGGCAGCGTCCGGAATTGCGCGAAGCGATGTACCCGCGTCCTGCGCGCGGCCAAGAGGCCGAGTAAGCATTGCGCGATTGAGGTCGCCGTGCGAATTTGCGCGACGCATGCCATTTCGTTCAGAACTCGGTCCCAAACCCCGTCTTGGATACACCGATAGCCGCATCGCGCGGGCGGCCGAGCTGCGCCCCGATGCTGCGGCTATCGCGACACTGTCGCAAGACCCTGGTGCGGGTGCCTATGTAATCGGCGGCGACTGGATCGTGATGAAGAAAGGTTCGCCGCTTCATGAACCTCTCTTCACGATGGCGGAAGCACAAGCGCTGTCCGCAGCAACCGACACAATTTTTCTTGGCCTGCTCGACGGCGCACCGCGTTTCGGCCACGGCCTTGCACCACAAACGGCGGAAGCACTGAAATCGCGCGACAGCTTGCATGTGACCGACCTGCGCTCGATCGCAGTGCAGGGTCTGGTCGCGCAAGAGCATCTACCACCCATCGCCGAAGCAAAGGCCGTGCTGCACTGGCATACGCGCCACCGTTTCTGTCCGAACTGCGGCGCCGCCACACGCCTGGTGCAGGGCGGCTGGAAGCGCGACTGCCCCCAATGTAAGGCCGAGCATTTTCCGCGCACAGACCCGGTCGTGATCATGCTGGCCAGCGATGGCGAGCGCTGCCTGCTGGGCCGCAGTCCGCGCTTTGTGCCGACCATGTGGTCGTGCCTCGCTGGTTTTATTGAGCCCGGTGAATCGATCGAGGACGCCGTTCACCGAGAAACCCGCGAGGAAGCAGGTATTACCTGCGGGCGCGTGCTCTATTTTGCTTCGCAGCCCTGGCCGTTCCCGGCGTCGTTGATGATCGGCTGCCACGCCGAGGCGCTGACCCACGAGATTGTAGTCGATCGCGAGGAACTGGAAGACGCCCGCTGGTTTAGCAAGGGCGAGGTTGAGGCTATGCTGATGCGCAAACACCCGGAAGGCCTTACGACGCCGCCCCCTGTAGCGATCGCGCATCACATCATTCGTGCCTGGGTGGAAGACGAGATCAACTTTGACTGAATACGCGACCAAATCGCCGAAAATCCTGTGTGCCGGCATCGCGGTTCAAGATATCGTCATGCGCGTACAGCATTTTCCCGCTGCGGGCATGAAAGTCCCCGCGAGCGAATTCATTGTCACCGGCGGCGGCTGCGCGGCCAATGCGGCGGTCACGACTGCACGGCTCGGTGGACGTGTCGCTTTTGCCGGGCCGCTGGGCGGCCCCGATGACGCTGTCAGCAGCCGTATTCTCTCCGATCTTGCCAAAGAGGGGATCGACTGCGGCGGAGTTGCGCGCGTTTCCGGTGGCACGGCATCGGTATCGCTTATCCTGCTCGACGCGACCGGTGAAAAAACAATTGCGACGCGACGCGGTGTCAAACTCGGCGATACACTGCCGAAGGATGCGGCCAAACTTGTAGCCGATGTCGATGCGGTGCTGGTGGACAACAAATTCCCGCAATTCGTCACCGAAGTATGCCGCGCCGCGCAGGCTCGCCGAGTTCCGATCGTCATCGATCTCGATCAAGAGACGAAGGTGGACGACCCTCTCCTCGCCCTCGGCACGCATGTCATTTCCTCAACCGAGGCATTATTCGGTACTACGGGCCGCAAGGATTACGGTGATGCTCTCAATAAGCTCGCCGAGCACATTTCAGGTTTCCTCGCCATCACGGACGGTCCGAACGGGGTTTACTGGCTCGAGCGTGGTGAACTGCGACATCTTCCGGCATTCAAGATCAAGGTGATCGATTCACTCGGTGCCGGCGATGCTTTCCACGGCGGCTTTACGTTGGCGCTAGCCGAAGGACGATCACTTCCCGACATGTTGCGCTTTGCGAGTGCGACTGCCGCGCTTAAATGCACGAAATTCGGCGGCGGTTCCGGTGCGCCAACACGCGCCGAAGTCGAAGAATTCCTCAGGAAAAACAGCTGAGCTGTTTATTTTTTCGACGGACAAGGCGCGCCACAGGGCGCGCAGGCGCCAGCGAAATCCTCGGGCGATACCGCGCGCCCGCTCGACGGGCTTGATAGGTGATCGACCAGAATGGCAGCGACGCCGATCAACACAGCAATGATATAAACCCGGCGCATCGCGCTATTCCCTGGACAGACCAAATAGCGGCCGCAGACGGATACCGATCAGGCAGCCAGGCAGTGCTGCGAGAAACCAGATCCAACCATGCAGTGAACCGGAAGCGACCCCACCGACAAAGGCACCAATATTGCAGCCGAAGCCGAGGCGTGCGCCCCAGCCCATCAGCAGCCCGCCGATGCCCGCGGCCAGGATTGATTTGACCGGCGGCCACGCAGTTGCGGCGAAAGGCTTGCTGGCAGCGGCCGCGGCCATGGCGCCGAACAGCATGCCAAAATCGGTGAGGCTCGACGTATCGGACAATACGGATTCCGAGAGGGCTCGCTTGGGGCCGGGCCATTGCCAGAAGGCCGCATGCGACAGGTCGAAGCCGAGCGCAGTTGCGGCTTTGGCGCCCCAGACCGTGTAGCCGAAGGTCACGCTCCAGGGATGTCCGCCGGCGATAAATACGGCAATGCACAGCAAGCCAATGGTGAATCCGCCGATGATGTAATTTCGCGACGGCATGTAATTCGCGCCACGCGCACGCGCGACCGCAATGATTATCACCGCCGCCACGGCGAGACTGGCGAGTGTAACCGCCAGCCCGCCCCAGGCGCCAAAATAGTCGGACGCCAGCACCGGATCCACACCGCCGAGAGCCAGGAACGCGGGCAGTGAAAGACTGCCAAATACACTGCCGATCACAAAAAACAGCAACGTGATCAGCATGCGTCCGGAGCCGCCGCCAACCGTGTAGAGCGTGCCGGAACCGCAGCCGTTTGCGAGTTGCATTCCAATGCCGAACACAAAAGCGCCGATCACCAGTGAGGGCCCGAGCGGCGCGATGGCTCCGCCGTATCTCGAAGTCAAAGCAGCGACCGGCACAACAGCCAGTGCGCATATCGCGATCACGATCAACCCGCCCAACAGGCCACCCGCCTCACCGCGTGTCAGGAACCGCCGCCAGGCAGCGGTGAAACTGAATTCAGCCTTGAGAAAGGCGACGCCAAGACCGAAGCCACCGAGAATCAGCGCGGCCGACGCCGGTTGCTGATCGAGCAGCACCAGTGCGACCAGAATCACGGTGGCGGTGAGTGCAAGGCCGAGAAAAAGTCGATCGATGCTGACCCCCGCCTGCGCGGTGGGTGCGCTCAATGTTGCAGTAGACATGAGATTGTCTCGTGGCCTCGGTTCAGGAACCGAGACCAACCGCTTTCTTAAGATCGTCCCACTTGGTGCGCGCGGACTCAAGTGGGCGATGCGGATCGGCGCTCCATTCGACCATCGAGCCGGCGTAGACTTTAACGTCGCGGCGACCGAGTAGTTCGTGCAGAACGAACCAATCGGTTGCTGACCAGTGGCCGGTGTTACAATAACTGACCAACGGCCCGGCCGGGAGGCGTGAAGCGATTGCCGCCAGTTCCATCTTCGGCTTCAGTCGATTCGTCTTCGAATCGTAGAAATCGCCGCTGTCGAAATTGAGCGCACCGGGGATGCGGCCATAGGCTGCAACCTTTGGCGCTTTTTCCTTGCCAGTAAAGAACGACGCCGGCCGCGCATCAATCAAGGTCGCGCCGCCGGATTGCTCGATCTTTTCCACGTCGGATATTTTGGCGAGCTGGCTTTCATCGGGATCGACAAATAACGTCTTCGCCACCGGCTCACGCGTGCCGCCTTCAACCGCAAGACCCGCTTTTTTCCAGGCAGCAATTCCGCCATCGAGGATCGAAACATTCGGCACGCCGGCCAGCTTCAGCGTCCAATAGACACGGGCCGCGGAACCGAAATCGGTCACATGGACTCCCGCCGGCACCACTACCACGTGGCTGTGTTCGTCGATGCCAAGATTGCCGATGAGATTTTGAATTTCCAGGATACTCGGCAGCATGAACGGCACATTGTGGACTGTGACTCGCCAGCCCGCCCTGTCGTAATCGCTATAGACGCTCCCAGGAATGTGCGCCGCTTTATAAGCCTCCGCGCCGCCGCCATCGATTGCCGAGCGGATGTCGAGGACGACGAGATCGGGATCGGTGCGGTGAGCGCTGAGCCACTGTGCAGTGACTAGCGGTTCGGCATGCGCACCGGCGACGGAAACCGCCATCGCTGCACTGAACAGCATCGCGGCGCAGAGGCGCCGCACGGCTTGGACAGGATTGAAGTGGAATAATGTTTTCATGACATCGGCTTTGACGTTGGAAAGCCGCCGCAGCGGCACAGAACATTGCTCTTGAAATAGAATATTTTTCTCTATAAAGACAGATATGCCATTGAAATAAGAATAAACTTCCAAAACATTGAGCAGACGTAGTCCGAAAATGCCAAGTTTTTAGGAACCAGAGAATGGACGCCATCGACCGGAAGATCCTCACGGTTGTCCAGCAGGATGCGTCGCTCTCCGTGGCCGAGATTGGCCAGCGCGTGGGGCTATCGTCGACGCCCTGCTGGAAGCGATTGCAGCGGCTGGAAGCCGACGGTGTCATCACGCGCAGGGTTGCGATCATCGACCCTGAAAAGGTCGGCCTTGGCATCACCGTCTTCGTTTCGATTGAAACCGGCGACCATTCGCAGGACTGGCTCAAGAGCTTCGCCGATGTCGTCGGCGCCATGCCGGAAGTGATGGAGTTTTATCGAATGGCGGGCGACGTCGACTACATGCTGCGGGTCGTTGTGACCGACATTGCAGGTTACGACGCCTTCTACAAAAAGCTGATCGCAACCGTGCCACTGAAAAACGTGACGTCGAGATTTGCCATGGAGCGAATCAAATCGACCACCGCTCTGCCGATCGCAGAGGCACGTTAGGCCGCGTGGGGATCAGCTGCAGGCCAAGCCGTTGTAGACCGGCGCCGTGATGCGCGGGCTCATGTACATCTTGTCCTGCAACGTAATTCCCGTCGCCGCGATGTGGCTCCACGCAGGAATGTAGCCGGTGACGGGCCTGTACAGATAGGTCACTTCGGCGAGCACCAGCGACGAGCTGGCAATCGCGATCTCCGTGGGGATGGTGATCGCGGATCCTACTGCGCGCGCCGTTCCGCCCACCGTTGCACTCCAGGCGACGGTCGCATTTTTTGAAGCGTCGATCTTGATACAGGTCACGGTGGTCGTGAGGTTGCCGGCTGAATACGGCGAAATGATCGCTGTCGCCGCGTTCATGATATTAGACATACCGGGCGTGTCGATCGTCTGCACCTGCGACGCCAGGTTGGCGAGCGCGCCGGCTGTCAGCGTGACCTTACGGTCCGCGGCTACGCCATCGGAAATCTCGACGCAGCCGATATAAAGACCCAGCATCAGCGGCGCAATAATAGCGAATTCGACCGCGGAGGATCCACGCCGATCGCGAGCAAGCCGGCGCAGGACGCGCGGGATCCAAAATGTCATCGCGTTCATGGCGAACTGCCTCATTTGTACGGCTCGTTACGGAAGACCGCCGTCGCCACCAGCAAACGCTTGCCACCGTTAAGATTGGCCAGAGCATTGCCAAGCACAAATGTATAGACGGGCCACTCGTAATAGAGTGTAACGACTTCAATGGTGCCGACATCGCCGGGGCTGTAGTTCAACTGTGAATCGTCGAACACGCCATTATTGACTGGCGGTGTGTTGGTGACCGACGCGAAATCCGTAAAAGTCTTGACGTCGACATAGACACCGTTGGCGCAGTCGAACAGTCCATAAATATGCGCGCAAACTTGGGTCTTGAAGTCGTCCTTGCTCCACCCTGCGGTTTGCGCCTGACCGGTCATGATCAAACGCGCGGAGTCCTGCACTGCGGTTTCGAGGGTCTGTCCGGCAAAAAAGACCAGCGCCGTTTCCATGATGGCAAAAATCAAAGCCAGGAACGGGATGGCGACAAAAGCGAACTCGACGGCGACCGCGCCGTCCTGCTGACGCACAAAGCGGCGAGCCAGCCGGGTCGGCAGAACCCTTAGGACACAAGCCGCAATCTTGCCTTGCGCGGAAATGATCATGACAGGCGTCTCGATTGCTGAACGGTGCCGAAACACCGCACTCCATAGCAAAGGCGCGTTGTCGATTTCTTGCCAATACGACTCGGAACCGCAGTACCGGCGTTAAGAGTTTGCTAACCGTGTTGGACCGGTGCGCAGACGCCTAGTGAGCGGGGCTCGTGCTTGCCTGCCCGTTACGGGCGCCGCTCTCCGTGAGCGTGGCGTTGAAGTATCCGGGGGAATCGCCAAGCGTAATCCGGCGCTCGCAGTTGGGTGCGCAACTGTATGATTCGCGTTCGACACCCTTGTAGACGGTCACGAGATCTCCACTCCCCGCCCCCAATACTTGGACTGTCTTCTCCATGACAACACGGCCGGAGCGATCGAGCGCCAATAAATTTGTGGCGCCATATCCCTTGCCGGTGACAACCAGGATGCCCCCGCTTTGCAGCGTGGCATCGGCGATCAGGGGGTTTCCAATGACAATCGTCGCGATTTTTTCAGGCAGATGCATAATCTGCGCCTGATCGACGTTGATCGACAGCGTATCCGCCTGGGCAGGCGCCGCGCCGACAACACCAGCGGCGGTCAGCAAAACCAGTGGCCATAAGCCGACCAGTTGCCTGCAACGCCCCATCAAGGCTGCCATCCTGCTCTCCAGCACGCTACGCGTGATCGCGCGCCGCCGCGGCTCGGCGGAATTCTATTGCTCAAGTTGACTGTAAATTGGTGAACGAAGTGCAAAGAAACTGCTGAACCTCCTGAAGTCAAAGGCCTCATTGCCGAAACGGATACAACATTTGGGCGCCGATGCTCTCCGGAAAGCTCGTGTCGTCAACACCGTAGGCATCGGGCAGCACATTTTCCGGCATGTAATACGTTCCGAAAAGCAGGTCCCAGATCGGGAATGTTCCCGCGAAATTCTTGGAGCCGCCACGATCGGCCGTGGTGTGGTGCCAGCGATGAAAGATCGGCCCGGCTATGACGTATTTGAAGGGCCCCAGAGTCCAATTCAAATTCGCATGCACGAAAGCCGAACTCGCAGTGGTGAAGGGGCCGACAATCAACATCGCATTGGGCGAGATGCCGGCCAGCAGAAGTCCTACATCGACAAGCACGGTGCCGAGAAAGATGTTGAGCGGGTGAAATCGCGCGGCAGAAATCCAGTCCAGCTCTTTCGAAGAGTGATGCACGGCGTGATATTTCCAGCCATGCGGACCGTGAAATGCCCGATGAATCCAGTACGTCAGGAAATCCGATACGACCACAAAGAATATCGCCTGCGCCCATAACGGCATCACGGCCAGCGGGCCGAACCCATCGTCATAGAAGTTAATCAGGGCTTCGGTGCCGTGAATGTTGTAGAGATAGGCGGCGCCCGCGACCATCAAACCGATGCGCACGAAGCGCGCGACCAGCGGAATCAAAAACCAGTAGCAAATGTCGGTTGCTATCTCCTGCTTGCGCCACCAGGGACGGCCCGGATTGCAGGCCGACCAGTGCGTCAAGGCTCCGAACACGATGCCGAGCGCGATCGAAATCGGAATCAGCTTGAGGAGCGTCTCGCCCGCCACCTTAATGAAGGAAAACATTTCAGCGAGCATGGTCAGCAATCCGTCAGAAGGACCTCATCCGGTATCGGGGTGCCCGGTTAAGATGAGGTGTAGGACACCCCAACGCAGCCATTTTTCTACTCGGCTGTAGCAACGACCAAAGATGATCTTGGCTAACGTAAGTATTTATAAGTATAAATTGGATATATGATTTATTAACTCTGATAACGGTTCAGTTATAATTTATTAACTACAGGCAATCTGCCTATTTAGACTTTATAATTACATCTGTTTTTTCGACAATATTAACCTCGAGGCAAGACCTGGCGGCTAACGTTTTATGCAACGGTCACGGCCGCCGGGGCCGGCGCATTTTAAAGGAACGGCGTGGAATCCTCCGATGAAGAACCTGTTCGTTCATTTTGTGAATGATGAATCGGCCGCAACCGCGATTGAATATGGCCTCATTGCCGCGGGGATTTCGGTAGCAATTATCGCAGTCGTAAACGGCCTTGGCAGCAGTCTGAACGCAAAGTTCAGCACAATTTCGACCCAGCTGAAGTAGCTGGGAGCCAGACGAATCATTGCCGGGCATCGGCTATCGCCTCGACCTTTGCCTGGCGCAGAGGATTCGGCGCTAACCGAACGGCAAGTTTGCGCAGCATAAGTTGAAGGCTGCGTATGAGGCGTGTGCGTAAGGTTGAGTAGTCAATGACCGTAACCGACGTAATCAGGCTCCTGCTTTTCCCAGCCCTTATGGCATTCGCAGCCTCAAGCGATCTCCTGACGATGACCATTTCGAACCGGTTGTCGCTTGCGCTCGCGGGCGGTTTTTTTCTGCTTACGCTGATCACCGGCATGACCCTGCACGCCTTTGCCCTGCACCTCGCCGCTGCCGCGGTGGTGCTGGTGATTGCGTTTATATTCTTTGCGCAAGGCTGGATCGGAGGCGGCGATGCCAAGCTCGTGGCCGCAACAGCCTTATGGTTCGGCTTCGACTATCTCCTGGACTATTTAATTTACGCGTCGCTGTTCGGCGGCGCATTGACGCTGACGCTGCTTCAATTTCGGAAATTGCCATTGCCGGCTGCCCTTGCCCGCCAGGGCTGGATTGTCCGTCTGCATGAGACGGGTGCCGGTGTGCCCTACGGCATTGCACTCGCCGCGGCAGCACTCGCTGTCTACCCAAAGACAGGTTGGATGCCGGCCTAAAGCGTCGGTCGACCACCGCCGTTACCGCCGCAAGACAATATTAACTCGATTTAGATACCGCTCCTTAACCATACCTTGACCTTTAGCTGTTGAAATCCGGTGTAAGCGGCCGCATCCGCGGCCATGTGGTTCTACGCGGCCGAGCCGGTCGCATTGTCATGGTGAGAGTGAGCGTATGAAAGCCGCACGAGTTGTAGTGCTGACGGTCGCCGTAGCAGCAGGTGGCGTTGCCGCGTTGCTCGCTGGCCGATCGGAAAAGGCTCCGGCCCCGAGAGTCGAGGCGCCGAAGGCCGACACTGTCGACATTCTGGTCGCGAAATCCGACCTCCCCAGGGGCCAAACAATCTCGCCAGCGGATGTCTTTTGGCAGGCCTGGCCGGCGAGCACTGCTAGCGGCAATTTCATCCGCAAGAACGATCAACCAAAGGCCGTCGATCAATTGACAGGCATGATCGTGCGCGCGCCTTTCGTGCAGGGAGAACCAATTCGCGAACCAAAACTGGTCAATGCCAAGGGCTCAGGCTTCATGGCTGCAATCCTGCCGCCCAACATGCGCGCAATTTCCACGCAGATATCGCCGGAGACCGGCGCGGGCGGCTTCATTCTGCCGAATGACCGTGTCGACGTCATCATGACCCCGCGCAATCGCGACTCCGAAAAAGGCGGCGGCACCACGGAAACCATTCTTCGCAATGTGCGCGTCCTGGCGATCGATCAAACCGTCGAGGAGAAGAACGGCCAGAAGGTCGTGGTCGGCAAGACCGCGACACTCGAGCTTTCCTCCAGCCAGGCAGAGACGCTGGCACTTTCACAGCAACTCGGCACGTTGTCGCTGGCACTGCGCAGCATCGCCGATGGCTCGCGCGAGGACACGAACACCGACGATTCTGAAACGCGCCGCAACATCAATGTTGTCCGATTTGGCGTGAGCACTGCGACCACACCACGTTGACCGATTGGGGGATGAAGGGGACATGGCGACCAGGACATTGACCCATACCGCTGCGCTCGGGGCACTCCTCGTTTTTAGCGGCTTGGCGCCGGCCTCCCAGGCGATGGCGGCCGAGGCTTCATCGCATGTACCCGTAATTCAAGTGGCGGCCAGCGAAACAACTTCGCGGTCAATTCCACTCGGGATTGGCAAATCAGTCGCCATCGACCTGCCCACTGACATCAAAGACGTGCTGGTCGCAGACCCCAAAGTCGCAAACGCCGTAATCCGCTCGTCGCGGCGCGTCTACATGATTGGCGTTACGGTCGGTCAGACCAATATTTTCTTCTTCGACGCCGACGGCAAGCAAATTGCGGGTTTCGATATCGCCGTCACACGCGATCTCAACGGTGTGCGCGCCGCACTCAAACAGACAATGCCTGATGCCGACATTCACATTGAAGGCGTCGGTGAGGGTGTCGTGCTTTCCGGAAGCGCCGCGAGCCCGGCCGAATCCCAACAGGCATACGATCTCGCTGCGCGGCTGGTCGGAGACGGCAACAAGGTCGTCAACAGCATTGCCGTGCGCGGCCGCGATCAGGTTATGCTCAAGGTAACGGTCGCCGAGGTGCGGCGCGACATCATCAAGCAGCTCGGCATCGATCTGTCCGGCAGCTTCAACTACGGCACCGCTGTGGTGAACTTCAATACCAGCAATCCGTTCTCGGCGACTGGCCAGCCAATAAGCAACACGCTTTTGAATGGAAGGTTCAACAGCGTCAACGCAACTTTGCGCGCCATGGACCGCGCCGGCGTCATCCGGACCCTGGCTGAGCCGAATCTGACAGCAATCTCAGGCGAGACCGCAACATTTATCGCCGGCGGCGAATTCCCGATACCGAACGGACTGTCCTGCGACACAACCCGTTCACCCCCGATTTGCCAACCCCAGATCACCTTCAAGAAATTCGGCGTCAGCCTTGTCTTCACGCCGGTCGTGCTGTCGGAAGGCCGCATCAGCCTGAAGGTCATGACCGAGGTGTCGGATCTTTCGACCGAAAATTCGATGACACTGGCTGTTACTGGCTCATCGGACTCGCTGACTGTGCCGTCGATTCAGACACGCCGCGCGGAAACGACCGTCGAAATTCCGTCGGGTGGCGCACTGGCTTTGGCCGGAATGATTCAGGAGCAGACGAAACAGTCAATCAATGGGCTTCCCGGTCTCATGTCGATTCCGATCCTCGGCACACTGTTCAGAAGCCGGGATTTCGTCAACCACCAGTCCGAATTGATGGTTCTGGTCACTCCCTACGTGGTGCGCGCGGTGTCGCAAAAGCAACTGTCGCGCCCGGATGATGGCTTCGCTGACGCGACCGACCCACAATCTGCTTTGCTTGGGCAACTGAATCGCATCTACGGCAGTGCCGGCAAACCTGAAGCGCAGCCGGCCGGCGACTATCACGGCAAGTACGGATTTATCCTCGATTGAGCGGCGGAGAAAATGAATGAAGGCGATGCAAAGCCGGTGGTGAAACGCCGCAGTCGATCGGTTCTGCGCCTGCTTGCGGCAGGTGGCCTCGCAGCCACGCTGGCGGGCTGCTATTACCAAACTGAAGCCGAGCAAAAGGCGTATCCGAACGATTACCGTGTGCGGCACCCGATCACGGTGCATGAAGGCGTGCAAAGCGTCGAGGTCTTGATCGGCCGCAACCGCGGCGGGCTTACGCCAAGTCAACGCGCCGATGTGCTGGCCTTTGCGCAAGCCTGGCGGCACGAAGCAGGCAGCGGCATCATCATCGACGAGCCGCACGGCGGACCAACCGATCATGCGGCGGAGGATGCTACACGCGAAATCCGCTCAATTTTTGGTGCCATCGGCGTCCCAAACGGCGCAATCTACGTGCGGCGCTACAAGCCCGCGCGATCCGCGCTCGCCAGCATCAAGCTCAATTACTCGAAACTCGTAGCGGAGGCGGGTCCGTGCGGGCAGTGGCCGCGCGACATCGGACCGTCTTACGAATCCGGCTTTGCGGAAAACCAGCCCTACTGGAATCTCGGCTGTGCCTCGCAACGCAATCTGGCGTCCATGGTCGACAACCCGGCCGACCTCGTTCAGCCGCGGGGTGAAATCCCCCCTTGGGCACCGCGTCGGGATGCTGCGATCGACCATTGGCGTAAAGGCGAAAACCCGTCCGGCAATTACGTTGGATTTGACGTCGGCAAAATCACCGATATAGGCAGATGATCAAGAACGCTCAGCAAGTTGCAGTCGCCGCACCCGCGCCGATGCCGGCCGCGGCGACCGATGCCGCAGCCGACACGCACATCGCGCCGGCGCCGCGCATTTCGGTACAGGCCTTTTGCGAGACGGTCGAAACCGCTGCCGCCGTCCAGGCGGCCGGAGATGACCGTCGGCTGGCGAAAGCGCATGTAAAAATCCAGATGGGCGGCATTGCTGCCGCCACTGAAGCCTACAACAACTCACCCACACCGAATGTCATCCTGATCGAGACCGATGCGCGCGCCGACGCCATTCTCGGCGGACTCGACAAGCTGGCGGAAGTCTGTGACGCCGGCACACGCGTGGTCGTCATGGGGCGCGTCAATGACGTTACCCTCTATCGCGAATTGACGCGCCGCGGCGTAAGCGAATATCTGATCACGCCGGTCGGGCCTCTCGATGTCGTGCGGGCTATCAGCGGCCTGTTCTCGGCGCCGGACGCCAAGCCGGTTGGCCGGATCGTTGCCGTGGTCGGCGCCAAGGGCGGCGTGGGCGCATCGACGGTTGCACACAACATTGCCTGGGCGATTGGACGCGACCTCGCGCTTGATTCCGTCGTGGCCGATCTCGATCTGGCGTTCGGGACAGCCGGCCTCGACTACAATCAGGATCCGCCGCAGGGTATTGCCGACGCTGCGTTTTCGCCCGATCGCGTCGATACGGCGTTTGTCGATCGGCTGCTGTCGAAATGCACCGATCACCTCAGTCTCCTGGCCGCGCCGGCAACGCTTGAGCGCGTCTACGACTTCGGTGCAGATGCATTCGATTCGATCCTGGATTCGTTGCGCGCTTCCATTCCCTGCGTCGTACTCGACGTTCCGCACCAATGGCTCGGATGGACCCGCAGATTGCTGATCAGCGCCGACGATATTCTCGTGGTTGCAGGGCCCGATCTCGCAAATCTGCGCAACGCAAAGAACCTGGTCGATCTGCTGCGCACGTCGCGTCCGAACGATCACCGGCCGCACTACTGCCTCAACCAGGTCGGGGTACCGAAACGCCCAGAAATCACGCCGGCAGACTTCGCAAAGGCGCTGGAAAGCGATCCGCTGGCGGTCATCCCGTTCGAGCCGCAACTTTTCGGCTCTGCGGCCAATAACGGCCAGATGATTGCTGAGGTGTCGGCGAACCACAAGACTGCGGAGATGTTCCGTCAGATGGCGCAGGCACTGACCGGACGCACGGAAGCCAAGCGGGCCCGCGGTGGCCTGCTGCCGCCGTTCCTTTCAAAGCTTATGAAACGTACGGGCTAAAAACAGTTGGGAGTGTGTCGCCGTGTTCGGTAAGCGTAGCGCAACCTCGGAAGCCCGCGCTCTTGAACCTGTACCCGCGCCGCGCCCGGCGCCGGGTCCGGCCGCTTCGCCGGTATCGGCACCCGAGTCACCTGCCTCATCCGGGGCTGCCCCGGTGGAAACCGGGCGAACACCGTTCCCATCCGACGGACTCGGCGCACCGCTGGTGTCTGCACCGCCTGCGTCTCGCGCGTCGTCGCCGCCAGCCGCCGTACCGGCGGCAACCGACAATCGCCGATCGGAAACCTATTACGAGACCAAAGGCACGATCTTCGGCGCACTGATCGAAGCAATTGACCTTGCACAGCTGGCACGGCTCGATGTCGATTCAGCGCGCGAGGAAATCCGCGACATCGTCAATGAGATCATCGCGATCAAGAACATCGTGATGTCGATCTCGGAGCAGGAGGACCTGCTCGATGATATCTGCAACGACGTCCTCGGCTTCGGCCCGCTCGAACCATTGCTCGCACGAGACGATATCGCCGACATTATGGTGAACGGCTCCGGGACGGTTTACATCGAAGTTCAAGGCAAGATTCAGAAGACCGGCATCCGCTTTCGCGACAATCAGCAGCTGCTGAATATCTGCCAGCGCATCGTCAGTCAGATCGGCCGGCGCGTCGACGAATCATCTCCGATCTGCGACGCGCGCTTGCCGGACGGCTCGCGCGTTAACGCGATTGTGCCACCGCTCGCGATCGACGGGCCCGCGCTCACCATCCGCAAATTCAAAAAGGACAAGTTGACCCTCGATCAGCTTGTCAGATTTGGCAGTATTTCGCCGCAGGGCGCCGAAATTCTCCGCATCATCGGTCGCAGCCGCGTCAACACCCTGATCTCCGGCGGCACCGGCTCAGGCAAGACGACGCTGCTCAACTGCCTTACGCAATTTATCGACGACGACGAACGCATCATCACATGCGAAGACGCCGCCGAATTGCAGCTTCAACAGCCCCATGTGGTGCGCCTGGAAACACGACCGCCCAACCTTGAGGGCGAAGGGCAGGTCACCATGCGCGACCTGGTACGCAACTGCCTGCGTATGCGCCCCGAACGCATCATCGTCGGCGAAGTACGCGGACCGGAAGCCTTCGACCTCTTGCAGGCCATGAATACCGGCCACGACGGCTCGATGGGCACGCTGCACGCAAACAACCCGCGCGAAGCACTGTCGCGACTGGAGTTGATGATCACGATGGGTGGCTTTTCGCTGCCATCACGCACCATTCGCGAAATGATTTGCGCTTCGGTTGACGTGGTTATCCAGGCCGCGCGCCTGCGCGATGGTTCGCGTAGAATCACCCATGTCTCTGAAGTCATGGGGATGGAAGGCGACGTCATCGTTACACAAGACCTGTTTGTCTACGACATGGTCGGCGAGGACGCCAAAGGCAACATTATCGGCCGGCATCGTTCAACCGGCATTGGCCACCCGCGTTTCTGGGACCGCGCACGCTACTACGGCGAAGAAAAGCGTCTGGCCGCCGCCCTCGATGCCGCGGACGCCGCCAACGAAGCTGTTCGGGCCTGACCGGAGCGAGCTGTGCAAGTTATCGCCGTCTTCTTTCTGGTTTCCGTCGCCTTTGGGGGCGTGGTCTACGTATTCCTGTATCCGATGCTGTCCGGCGAACGCAAAGCCGAGGCGCGCCTGCAGAGCGTTGCCAAGACCGAACCGACGGTGCGTGCGGCGCGGGGACCACAGAAATCCCGCCGCGATTCCGTCGAAGCCACGCTCAAGGATCTGGAGGAACGTCACAAGAAAAGCAAAAGCGCGCCGCTCTCGGTTCGGATAGCGCAAGCCGGATTATCTTGGTCGAAGCGCCAGTTTGCCTTCATATCCGCAGGTATGGGGCTTGCTGCTTTTGTCGTCAGTTCCTTTTCGGGAACCGGGCTGATCATTGCCGCCGCCATTGGCTTTGCCGGCGCTTTCGGTGCACCACGCTGGCTTCTGTCGTTTCTGAAGAAGCGCCGCGAAAAGAAATTTCTGGACGGATTCCCCGACGCGGTCGACGTCATCGTCCGCGGCGTCAAGGCCGGTCTGCCGCTGCTCGATTGCATCAAAATGATCGCACTGGAAGCACCGGAACCGCTAAAATCGGAATTCCGCGTGATCCTGGAAACACAGGCGATCGGCATGCCGCTGGGCGAAGCCTGCGGCAAGCTGTATGAGCGCACGCCGCTTCCTGAAGCAAATTTTTTCGGCATTGTAGTGGCGATCCAGCAAAAAGCCGGCGGCAATCTTTCTGAAGCGCTCGGAAATCTTTCGCGCGTTCTCCGCGATCGCAAGAAAATGAAGGCCAAGATTCAGGCGATGTCGCAAGAGGCCAAGGCATCCGCCGGCATCATCGGGGCACTGCCGATCGCCGTGATGACGCTGGTCTACCTCACCAGCCCGCAATACATCTCGCTGCTGTTCACCACTTCTATCGGCAACATGATGCTGGCAGCCTCCGCAGTCTGGATGGCGACAGGCGTCATGGTGATGAAAAAAATGATCAATTTCGACTTCTAGGCCGGCGTCCGATGATTGACACTCTTCTTCAGATCATAAACGTCAAGACGCTAACGATGCTGTTCGCCGCCATAGCGGCGACGGCGACCGTACTGACGCTTGCGATGCCATTCGTGTTTGTGAATCCGCTCGACAAGCGCATGCGGGCAGTGGCGCTGGAACGAGAAAAGATCCGTCAGCGCGAACGCGAACGGATGAATCAGGACGGCAAAGCCAAGCTGAGACAATCACCGAAACAGTACGTCCAGACCATCGTCGATCGCTTCAATCTCAGCAAATGGGTCGGCCAGGAAGAGGCCCGCCTGAAACTGGTGCAGGCCGGTTATCGTGGCCAGGCGCCGTACATAACCTATCTGTTCTTCCGCATGCTGACGCCGATCGCTTTATTCCTGTTCGCGGTCGTATACCTGTTTGTCATTCTCAAGCTCGATCAACCGACGATGATCAAGATCGGCGTCTGTATCGCCGCCGCCTATGTCGGCATGCAGTTGCCCCTAATGCTGCTGAAAAACAAGATTCAGCGCCGCCAGTTGTCGATCAAGCGCGCTTTTCCCGACACGCTCGATCTGTTGTTGATCTGCGTTGAGTCTGGCATGTCGATCGAGGCGGCATTCAGAAAGGTCAGCGACGAGGTCGGTTCGCAATCCGTCGCGTTGGCCGAAGAGCTCACACTCACAACAGCGGAATTGTCCTATCTGCCGGATCGCCGCCAGGCCTATGAAAACCTTGCCAAGCGCACAGATCTCGAAGGCGTCAAATCCGTCTGTATGGCCTTGCAACAGGCCGAACGTTACGGCACGCCGCTCGCCACTATGCTGCGCGTGATGGCGCAGGAAAATCGTGACATGCGCATGTCGGAGGCGGAGAAGAAGGCCGCCGGGCTCCCGCCGAAGCTCACCGTGCCGATGATCTTGTTCTTTCTGCCGGTGCTATTCATCGTCATTCTTGGCCCGGCGGCAATCAAAGTGATGTCGTTGCACTGACGGGAAGAACCCGCCGGCGCGACCGTCAGCCAATCATTGCTTTAAGATAACGTTCAGGATCCGGCGTCGGGACCCGATACGTAAGAGCGACCCATCTTCTTCCAGTCACCCTTCTGCGCCAGCATCTGCCTCAGATAGGCGACGTTGGCGGTGGCTTCGTTTTCGGGCAGGTCGGCGGTAGCTATTTTTTCCGCTTCCGCAAAGCGGCCACGCAAGCCGACAACGAGCGCGAGGTTCTGACGGACTTTCGGTCCGGCGTTCGGCTGAGCAACCGCACGCCGCAGCGTGACTTCGGCGTTTTTCAGATCCTTGGTCAGCAGGTAGGACAGGCCAAGGTTCGACAGCACCGAAGGCTCATCAGGCACGATCTTGAGCGCCGAGGCGTAATGACGCTGCGCGTCGGCGTGACGCCCCATCTGGTCCAGCACCGCGCCCTGTACATTGAGAATGCGCCAGTCCGGAGCGTCCGGCGTATGCGCGTGATCGAGCGCGACCAACGCCTGCTGGTACTGGCCCGTATCGGCGAGCGCACGACCATACGCACCGAGCAACGGCATATTGTTGGGATTTCGGATGGTAGCCTGTTCGAGCACGGCAACGGCTTGGGCGCGCTGGTCGGTCGCACGCAACGCGCTCGCATAGGCAATCGCAGCATTCGTATCGCCTGGATTATCGCGGTAGCGGCCTGCCAGGGCATCCAGGGATTTCCGCGAATCCGCCTCGGCGCCCGCGACCGCGCCAGCCTGGCCAATAGAGCCGGTGGTGTCGCGACCACCGATATTGGAGCACCCACCTGCCGATAGGCCCAAAACGGTTGCCACGGCGGCTGAAGCAAGAAGACGGACGGCAGATATTTTCAGCGGCATAGTCGAGCAATAAAACGTTAACCCTAACGAGTGGTTAACTTGTAAACTGCGCGCCTGAAGGGGTTTATGGTCGCAACCATGGATCTGCAGCTTTCCCAGAGCGAAATCGCTCTCCAGACGCGCGCGCGCGCCTTTGCGCACGAGATTGCCGGCCCCCGCGCGGCCGCCATCGACCATGGCGAGCAGTACCCCTGGGACATCGCAAAAGCTTTGGCCGACGCCGGCTTCTGCGGCATGACCATTCCTCAGGCGCTGGGCGGTCAGGGCCGCTCGTTCCTGGACGCGGTCCTGGTGATCGAGGAGATGGCCAAAGCATGCACCGTGACCGCGCGCATCGTGGTCGAGACAAATATGGGCGCGATTTCGACCGTGATGGCCTATGGCACGGACACGCAGAAAAAGCTGGCAGCGCAGCTTGTGCTTGAGGGCGACAAACCCGCCATCTGCATCACCGAACCCGACGCCGGATCCGATGCCTTGGCGATGACCACCCGCGCCGACAGGCGTGGCGACGGCTACGTCATCAACGGCAAGAAACACTGGATCACGGGCGCCGGCGTGTCGCGGCTCCATCTGATCTTCGCGCGGGTCTTCGACGAGCGAGGCGACGAATTGGGAATCGGCGGCTTTCTCACCGTACGCGATCAGACGAAGGGTCTGCACGTCGGCAAGCGCGAACAGACCATGGGTCTGCGCGGCATGCCGGAAGGCGAACTCATTTTCGAGAATCTTGAAATACCAGCAACGATGGCGGTGGTGCCGCCGTCCGGCTTTCGCCGCGGCTTCGCAGACCTGATGAACGCCTACAACAGTCAACGCGTCGGCGCCGGCACCGTGGCGATGGGCATCGCCGCTGGTGCGCTCGGGCACGCTATCGACTGGGCAAAGACGCGTGAACAGTTCGGCCGGCCGATCGGCGAATTCCAGGGCCTGCAATGGATGCTCGCCGACATGCAGACCCAGCTCACGGCCGCGCGCCTGATGCTCTACGCGGCGGCGCGTTCGCGTGGGCCCGACAACAGTGCTTTTCCCGAACCCATGCTGGCCGCGCAGGCGAAGATCTTTGCATCCGAGACCGCGATCAAGATCGTCAATGACGCATTGCAGTTTTTCGGTGCGCGCGGCTATTCGCGCGAGTTGCCGCTGGAACGCATGCTGCGCGACGTGCGCATGTTCACCATCGGCGGCGGCACCGCCCAGGTGCTGCGCACACTGGTCGCCTCCAAGATGCTCGACTGGAAGCTGCCGCAGACACGCGATGGCTATACCCCCAAGCCGTCGATGCGAGACGCCGCGGAGTAGCCATGCATTCGATATTTGTGAACGCCGGAAGGTTGCAGGCGGTGCCGATCCTTTTCGTCACAGCCAAAACGTTTGCCGAGGCGACCAAGACCCTGGACGAACGCGCGCATGAATTTGTGCGCGCGGCCGGGTTCGAACCCAAGGCCGGCCGCCATCTGATCGTTCCCGGTCCGGACGGAAAGCTCGCAACCATTCTGTTCGGTCTCGAAAATTCCAATGACCCTGTGAAGGACCTGTTCCGACCCGGGCAGCTTGCCGGTTTGCTGCCGCCTGGCACTTATCGTTTTGCCAATGCGCCGCATGATGCGCGGTTGGCGGCCCTGGCCATTGCACTGGGGACCTATCAGTTCGCCCGCTATCGCAAGGTGGAAGCGCGCGCCATCAAGCTCGTTGTGCCGGATGGCGTCGACGGGGAAGACCTCAGCCGTATCATTGAGGCGGTCACGCTTTGCCGCGACCTCACCAATACGCCATCGAATGATATGGGCCCGGCGGAACTGGAGGCCGCCACCCGCTCGCTCGCCAAACAACATGGCGCCAAGCTTCAGGTGACCAGCGGCAAAGCGCTCGCCAAGAATTTTCCGCTCGTCCACGCAGTTGGCGCCGGCTCCGCGCGCGCGCCACGCCTGATCGACATGACCTGGGGCAAGCCAAACAATCCCAAGATCACGCTTGTCGGCAAGGGCGTGTGCTTCGACACCGGCGGTCTCGATATCAAGCCCGATACCGGCATGCTCAATATGAAGAAGGATATGGGCGGCGCAGCGACAGCGTTGGCGCTCGCACATATGATCATGGCGCGCGGACTGAAAATCAGACTGCGCGTTATCATCCCGGCCGTGGAGAATTCGATCTCCGGCACCAGCTTCCGCCCGCGCGACATCTACACCTCGCGCAAAGGCATTTCTGTCGAGATCGGTAATACGGATGCGGAAGGCCGCCTGATCCTCGCCGATGCCCTCGCCCTCGCCGACGAAGACAAACCGGCACTGATTGCCGATTTCGCCACGCTCACCGGCGCCGCCCGCGTCGCGCTCGGGCCCGACATGCCGCCCTTTTTCACCGATGACGACGCCCTCGCCAATGAGCTTGCGCGCGCGGGCGCTGCCGAGAACGATCCGCTCTGGCGCATGCCGCTGTGGCGGCCCTACGAGGCCATGCTCGATTCAAAAATCGCCAACCTCAATAACGTCGCGACCGGCGGGTACGCCGGCTCCATCACGGCGGCGCTGTTCCTGCGCCGTTTCGTGACTGCAAAATCCTGGGTGCATTTCGACATCTTCGCGTGGACGCCCTCCGCCAAGCCAGGGCGGCCGGAAGGCGCCGAGTGCCAGACGGCACGAGCGATCTACGCCATGCTTTGCGCGCGCTATTCGTAGCCATGGTCGCGCTCGACCCCCGCATCAATCCGTTTCGGCCCGAAATCGCGGCGAAATTTCTGCAAGGTCAGGTCGAGGCCGCGCGTTTCGTCGAGGGCACCCACCACCAGGTGGTCGAGCCGATCACCGCGCTGCGCCGCGCCCCGTCGCATCAGGCAAGGCTCCACACCGAAGCGCTGCTCGGCGAGCGCGTGATGATTTACGAAACCACCGATGAAGGTTGGGCCTGGGGCCAGATCGAAACGGACGGCTATGTCGGCTGGCTGTCGGCCAATGCGCTCGGCCCGCTTGGCGCGGCGCCGACGCACAAGGTCGCGGTGCCGCGCGCGCTGGTATTCCCCGCGGCGGACATCAAGACGCCGCCATTGGCCGCGTTGCCGATGGGCGCGCAGCTCGCGATCGCACGTCAGGATGAACGTTTCGCCGTGACCGCGTCCGGATGGCACATTCCCGAAGCTTATCTCGCGCCGATCAAGGCGCGGCAGCCGGATTTTGTCGCCACTGCGGAGCAATTTCTCGGCACGCCATATTTGTGGGGCGGCAAAACTTCGCTCGGACTCGACTGCTCAGGCCTGGTGCAGGTGTCACTCCAGGCCGCCGGTATCCCCTGCCCGCGTGACAGCGACATGCAGGAAATGGCGCTCGGAAAACAATCGTCACTTGCAAGCCTGCGCCGCGGCGACCTGATTTTCTGGAAGGGCCACGTCGCCATCGCGCGCGACCCCGAGAGCCTGATCCACGCCAACGCACACCACATGATGGTCGCGATCGAGCCGGCCATCGACGCCGTGGCGCGCATCAAAGCGGCGGGAAGCGAAATCACCGCCGTCAAGCGCGTGCCCTAGCCGAGCAATTCGGCCATGCGATTGCGATTTAGGGCCAACCATTGCAATCCGATGACCAGCGGGCCGCCGCGCACCGCATTGTGATCAAGTGCCGCAACGGCCTCATCAACGGAAACGAGGTGAACGAGAAGCTGCTCGCCGTCGGGTGATACCAGCGGGCCTTCGCGTACTTGCGCGGCATCGACGGCGGCGAGAAAAATCGTGACTTCCTCATCGGTCACCCCCGGCGTGCTCAGGTATGTGAGCAACTCCACGACCTTCGCCGGCGCAACACCGATCTCCTCCGTGCACTCGCGGCTTGCCGCTTCGGCCAATGTCTCGCCGGCTTCGACCCGCCCGGCCACGAACTCGACCAGATCGCCGCGACCGTTGGCGAGATGCGCCGGCAGGCGGAATTGACGGATCATCGCAATTTTCTGAAGCGTAATGTCGACCGGAATCACCAGCACGACCTTGCCGGCCATCAGCACGTCGCGCTCTTGTGTGACCGGGCGATGGTCGCCGCTCGCCACCGTCACGCCGTAGCGGTGATAGTCGCGATAGGCTCTGGCGAGGATTTTGGGCCGCGATACGGAGACATCCGCCGGCAGGTCGGCAAGGTCGTGGCGGCTCGTCATGACAATCTACTGCGAAACCACGCCCTCGGGCGCGGTTTCCAGCTTGAAGGCGGCGGCCAACAGCGCGCGCGTGTAGTCCGTCTTCGGCGCCTTGAACAATTCAGCGGCGGCGCCCTCCTCCACCATCTTGCCGTTACGCAAGACCAGCAGCCGGCTCGCCAGGGCCGCCACGACGCGCAGGTCGTGCGAAATGAACATGTACGTGAGATCGCGCCGCTTTTGCAGGTCGCGCAGCAGATCGACCATCTGCGACTGGATCAACATATCGAGCGCGCTGGTCGGCTCGTCGAGTACGATGAATGTCGGCTCCAGCACCAGCGCGCGCGCGAGCGCGATGCGCTGACGTTGGCCGCCTGAGAATTCGTGCGGATAGCGGTGGCGCGTCTGCGTGTCGAGCCCGACATCGGTTAGCGCGGCGACAACACGCGCCTCGCGCTCGGCCGCGGACAGGCGCGGATGATGCACCCACAGGCCTTCCTCAATGATATCCGACACCGACATGCGCGGCGACAACGAACCGTACGGATCCTGGAAAACGATCTGCATGTTGTGACGGTACGGCCGCATTTCCTTGAACTTGAGGCCCTGGATCGAATGCCCCATGAAGACCACCGGACCGGTGGATGATATCAAGCGCAGGATGGCAAGGCCGAGCGTCGTCTTTCCGGAACCGGATTCGCCGACGACGCCGAGCGTCTCGCCCTTGCGCAGTTCGATGCTGATGCCATCGACCGCCTTGATGTGCCCGACCACCTTGCGCAGCACGCCGCGTTTGATCGGGAACCACACCTTCAAATCCTTGGTTTCGACAATGACGGGCGCGTCCGGTCGCGGCGGCGCCGGATCGGGCTTCGGCTCAGCGGCGAGAAGCGCGCGCGTATAGGGATGTTCGGGCGCCGTAAATACCCGCTCCACTGCACCTTGCTCGACGATTATGCCGCGCTGCATCACGCAGACTCTGTCGGCGAGTTTGCGCACGATGCCGAGATCGTGGGTGATGAACAGCATCGACATGCCGAGGCGGTTCTGGATGTCTTTCAATAATTTCAGAATCTGCGCCTGTACGGTGACATCCAGCGCGGTCGTGGGCTCGTCAGCGATCAGGAGATCGGGCTCATTGGCGAGCGCCATGGCGATCATCACGCGCTGACGCTGTCCGCCGGACAGCTGGTGCGGGTAGCTGCCGAGCCGCCCGACGGGGTCGGGAATGCCGACCTGACCGAGCAATTCGATGATGCGGGCGCGCGCCGGCTCCCCCGTAATTCCTTGATGTAAAAGGAGTATTTCTCCTATCTGCTTTTCGATCGTGTGCAGGGGATTCAACGACGTCATCGGCTCCTGGAAAATGATGGTGATGTCGTTGCCCCGCACTTTGCGGATCTCGCGCTCCTCCATGGTGAGAAGTTCGCGGCCGTTGAACATCACCGACCCCGACGGATGATGCGCCGCCGGATAAGGCAGCAGCTTCATGACCGACAGCGCGGTGACCGACTTGCCAGACCCGGACTCTCCCACCAGCGCCACCGTCTCGCCCTTCGCGATATCGAACGACACGCGGTCGACGGCCAGCACTTCGCGCTTACCGTGGCCGAAGGCGACGGAGAGATCGCGGATCGACAGAAGTTTTTCCGGCGCGTTCATCGGAATGTCTTTCTTGGATCGAAGGCATCGCGTACCGCTTCGCCGATGAAGATCAGCAGCGACAACATCAGGGCGATGCTGAAGAAACCGGTGAAACCAAGCCACGGCGCCTGCACGTTCGCTTTGCCTTGCGACAGCAACTCGCCGAGCGACGGTGAGCCGGGGGGAAGACCGAAGCCGAGAAAGTCCAGCGCCGTGAGAGTCATCACCGACGATGACAGAATGAACGGCAGGAATGTCATGGTCGCGACCATCGCGTTCGGCAAAAGATGACGAAAGATGATTACGGCGTTCGATACGCCGAGCGCACGCGCGGCCTGGATGTATTCGAAGTTGCGCCCGCGCAGAAATTCTGCGCGCACCAGCCCAACCAGCGACACCCACGAGAACAGCAAAAGGATGCCGAGCAAAACAAAAAAGCCCGGCACCAGCACCGATGAAATGATCAGCAGCAAATAGAGCGATGGAATCGAGGTCCAGATCTCGATGAAGCGCTGGAACAGAAGGTCGGTCCAGCCGCCGAAATAACCCTGTACCGCGCCGGCCGCGACGCCGATCACCGAGGAGACGATGGTCAGCGCCAGACCGAACAGCACGGAAATACGGAAGCCGTAGATCAGCCGCGCCACCACGTCGCGTCCGCCATCATCGGTGCCGAGCCAGTTCGTCTCGACCTCGCTGCATTTGGCGAAGCCGTGCGTGACGGCGTACTCGCAATCTTTCTGGCTGAGCAGCCAGGTCGGCTTTGACGGGAACGGCGACGGCGGCTTGCTGACCTGCGTATTGTAATAGAAGCGCACCGGCGGCCAGAGCACCGTGCCGCCTTCTTTCTGGATGAGGCCCATCAAATAGTCGTCGCGATAGTCGGCGGCGGTGCCAAACAGATTCGGATCCTGAATTTTAGAAAATGCCGTGTCGGGATAGGTGACGACCGCGGGAAAAAACGACCGTCCGTTGACATGGATATAGATCGGCTTGTCGTTGGCAATAAATTCGGCAAACAGCGAGACCACAAACATGAACAAAAACAGCCACAAAGCCCAATAACCACGCCGGTTTGCCTTGAAGCTCTCCCAACGCCGCTTGTTGATCGGCGATAGTCCGATGGCTTGCCCGGTCGGCGGGGCCGCAAGGCCCATGGGTGAAACGGCTGCGGTCTCCGGTGGCTTGATCCCGGCGCGCGCGTCCACGTCAGACCTCCCTCGTCTCGAAGTCGATGCGCGGATCGATCCACGTGTACGTCAGATCGGAGATCAGGTTCACGACCACGCCGATCAGCGAGAAGATGTAAAGCGTGGCAAACACGACGGGGTAATCGCGGTTGAGAACGCTTTCGAAACCGAGCAGGCCGAGGCCGTCGAGCGAGAAAATGGTCTCGATTAGCAGCGAACCGGTGAAAAACGCGTGCACGAAAGCGGAGGGAAAGCCCGCGATGACGATCAGCATGGCGTTCCGGAAAACGTGCCCGTAAAGCACCTGGTTGCTGGTGCAGCCTTTGGCCCGGGCCGTCAGCACATACTGCTTGCGGATTTCTTCAAGAAACGAGTTTTTCGTCAGCAGCGTCATCGTGGCGAAAGCCGACAGCGCCATCGAGATAATGGGCAGCGTCAGGTGCCAGAAATAGTCGGCAATTTTGTGCCACCATGGCAGCTGTGACCAGCTTTCGGAGACAAGTCCGCGCAACGGAAACCAGTCGAAGAACGAGCCGCCGGCAAAAAGTATGATCAGGAGGATCGCAAACAGGAATCCGGGGATGGCATAACCAACGATGATCACCGTCGACGTCCAGACATCGAAGCGGGAACCGTCTTCCATCGCCTTGCGGATGCCGAGCGGGATCGAGATTAGATAAGTCAGCAGCGTCATCCAGATGCCAAGCGACATCGATACCGGCAGCTTTTCCTTGATCAGCTGCAAGACGCTGACATCGCGGAAATAGCTTTTGCCGAAATCAAACCGCGCATAATTCCACAGCATCAACGCGAAGCGTTCTGGCGCCGGCTTGTCGAAGCCAAACTGAACCTCCAGCTTTTTGATGAATTCGGGGTCGAGCCCCTGCGCGCCACGATATTTGGAGGTGGAGGCATCGACCTGCGAGGCGCCTTGCGCCAGGCCGCGGCTGCCGAAGTCGCCTCCGGGCGACCCCGAAATGCGCGACGTGGCGCCGGTGTCGGAACCGGTCAACTTGGCAATCACCTGCTCGACCGGCCCACCCGGCGCGAACTGCACCACGACAAAGGCCACCAGCATGATGCCGAACATGGTCGGCACGATGAACAGCAGGCGGCGGATGATATAGGCGGTCATGAGCCTCTCATTATGTCATTCCGGCGTGCCGCGATAGCGCACAGCGAATTCATAACCCGCAGGAGGCGATTTTACACGGGTTCTAACCGCTCTTTTTATCCGGTCTGGCCGCCTTGTCGCGGTCGTACCACCAGGTATCCGGAATGCCGCGGAAATAGCGCGGCTGGGCGGCGGGACGGCCGAAGACGTCCCAATAAGAGATCCAGTGTGACGCTTTGTACCAATGTGGAATCCAGTACCGCCCCGCGCGGATGACGCGATCAAGGGCCCGGCATGCGGTTGTCATCTCCTCGCGTGTGTTGGCGGCGATGATGATATCGATCAGCTTGTCGACTGCCGGGTCAGAGATACCGGCGTGATTCAGGGAACCCTTGATCGCTGCCGCCTGTGAGGAAAAGTAGCTTCTTAGCGTGTCGCCAGGCGTCGATGGAAAAGTCAATCGATCTACCGTGATATCAAAATCAAAGTCGTCGACACGTTTACGGTACTGCACCGGATCGACAATACGCAAACTTGCGTCGATGCCGAGAGTGCCAAGGTTCTTTATGTACGGAAAGTGATGCTGCTGCAGCGCTGATTCATCGAGCAGAAATTCAATGGTGATCGGCGATCCATTCGGCATCACACGCTTGCCGTTCTTGAGTGTAAATCCAGCATCATTGAGAAGCTGTGCGCCGTGCCGTAGCCAGCGGCGGTCCTGACCTGAACCGTCAGTCACTGGCGGCAGGTAAGCGTCACCAAAAACTTCTTCCGGAAGCTCACTTCGGAACGGCTCGAGCAGCGCAACCTCGGCGTCACTCGGCTTGCCGCTCGCCTTCATCGGTGAATTCTCGAAAACCGACTGCGTGCGATCATAGGAGCCGTACATGATGTTCTTGTTGGTCCATTCGAAGTCGAACGCGTCGATCAATGCTTCACGCAGTCGCCGATCCTTGAATTTCTCGCGCCGCGTGTTGATGAACCAGCCCTGTGCGCCCGACGGCGTTGCATCCGGTATGATTGTTCGCTTGACGCGGCCATCCTTGAAGGCCGGAAAGTCGTAGCGCGTCGCCCAGGTGCGCGACGTGAACTCTTCGCGAAAAAGATAATTTTTTGCGGTGAAGCCTTCAAATCCGACTTCACGATCGCGATAATATTCGTAACGGATGATATCGAAATTGTTCAGTCCGCGCGACACCGGCAAGTCCGCAGCCCACCAATCCTTGACCCGCGCGAATTCAATGAAATGCCCCACTTCGAGACGGCCAACTTTATAAGGGCCGCTGCCGAGCGGGACATCAAGTGTCGATTCATCAAATGCTTTCTTCGAATAGTAGACGCGCGAAAAGATCGGCAGGCTGGCGACAAATAGCGGCACATCGCGAGCCCGCTTCTCTGCAAAGCGCACCACAACTGTTCGATCATTGAGCGCTTCGGCACCCTGGCAGTCACGCAGCAACTGCGTGATGATCGGATGACCTTTCTCCTTCAGCGTCACGATTGACCATGCGACGTCATGCGCGGTGAGTGGCGTGCCGTCGTGGAATTTTGCCTCCGGCCGAAGCGCAAAACGGTAGGTCAGCCCGTTATCGGAGATGCGAACGCTCCGTGCGACAAGGCCATACATGGCGTCGGGTTCGTCGCCCGAACGAGCCATCAAAGTCGCAAAGGTGTAATCCATGCCCAAGGCACCTTCGCCCTTGAGGATGTAGGCATTAAGCGAAGTGAAAGTCAGAAACGATCCATTGTAGACACGATTGACGACAACCTCGGAATAAGTGCCGCCTTTGGGAGCGCTCGTATCCACATAGTTGAAATTAGGGAAATCCGGAGCGTAACCAAGGTCGCCAAAAGCCGACATTCCGTGTCGTTCGGCTTCTTGCGCGGAAGCTGGCACGATCAGGCGACCGCCAGCACCGGCCACGGCCGCACCGGCGATAAGATTTAACGCGCGGCGGCGGCTAAGCTTCATCGTCTCACGACCGTTGCGGCACTTTGGCCGCTTTTTCCGCGTCCCACCACCAAACGGTCGGAAACGCTGCCGCACCGTATTTCGGCATGTTCTCCGGATGGCCGAAGCGGTCCCAACGCGCAGTGCGCTGCTTTCCGTATGTCCATTGCGGCACCACGTAGAAATTCCACAGCAGTACCCGATCGAGCGCTTTGGTGGCAGCGACCAGGTCGTCACGATCCTTGGTGAAGATGACGCGATCGATCAGCGTATCGATCGCCGGATTTTTGATGCCGATCAGATTGCGTGAGCCGGGCCGGTCGGCGGCGGCAGAGCTCCAGAAATCGCGCTGCTCGTTGCCGGGCGATAGCGATTTGCCCCAGCTTGCGATGATCACGTCAAAGTCCCATTGCCGCAGCCTGTTCTCGTATTGCGCGGAATCGACAACGCGCACGCTCACAGTCATGCCGACGCGCTCCAGCGAGGGTTTATAGAACAACACGAAACGTTCGGTGGCCGGATCGTCCACCAGGAATTCGAAGGTGAAGGGCTCGCCGGTCTTTGTATTGACCAGCTTGGTATTTTGAATCTCGTAACCGGCTTCGCGGAACAACGCGAGCGCGTCGCGCAGATTGTTGCGATTGGCCTGTTGACTACCTCCAACCGGATTGGTGTAGGGCTTGGTGAACAAGTCGGCCGGCACCTTCTCACGCACCGTTTCCAGGATCTCCAGCTCCTTGCCTTGCGGAAGCCCGGAGGATGCGAGTTCTGTCCCTTCGAAATAGCTGGCGATGCGTTTGTACTGACTGAAAAAAACCTGCTTGTTCATTTCCTCGAAATCGAATGCGAAGTTGAATGCGCGGCGTACGCGTGCATCTTTAAATTTTTCGCGCCGGACATTGAAAGCGAAGGCCTGCATGCTGCCGACATTGCGAACCGGGAACTGCTCCAGCACCACGCGCTTGTCGCGCACGGCCGGAAAATCATAGGAAGTCGCCCAGTTCTTGGCGCTGTTCTCGGTGCGCCAGTCCACCTGATCGCCTTTAAACGCCTCCAAGGTCACCGTGGAATCACGAAAATACTCATAGCGGATCGTCTGAAAATTCCGCGTGCCTATAACGACGTTGAGAGCCTTGCCCCAATAGTCGTCTACCTTTTCGTAGACCAGCGCGCGTCCGGGCGCGAATTCCTTTAGCCGGTACGGTCCGCTGCCGAGCGGCGGCTCCAGCGTTGTCTGCGTAATGTCGCGCTTCTTGCCATTCTTGTCGGCGCCTTCCCACCAGTGTTTCGGCAGCACCGGCAACTGACCGACAATCTGCGGCAGTTCGCGATTTCCGGGGCCGTCGAATATGAAGGTGATCTCGCGCTCTGCGGTCGCCTCCACCTTGGTGATATGGCGGTAGTAGGCGCCGTAAAACGGGCTGTTCTTCTTGAACACATCGAATGAATAAATCACGTCGTCCGCCGTCACCGGCTTGCCGTCGTGCCAACGTGCTTTCGCATTCAAACGATAAGTGACCGACGAATGATCATCGGGATGGCTGACGGCTTCCGCCAACAGCCCGTATTCAGTCGAGACTTCGTCCATCGCCGGAGTTATCAGCATTTCAGTGAAAAGCTCGGTGCCGGCAGCGACATTGCCCTTCACGCCCGCAATCACGGTGTTGAAATTGTCGAAGGTACCGAAAGCAACCTGGCGAACAGTCCCGCCCTGCGGCGCGGACGGATTGACATAGTCAAAATTCTTGAACCCTTCCGGGTATTTCAATTCGCCGAACAGCGACAGCCCGTGCTTCCAGGAGCGCACTTGTGCTGACGCCTGGCCAGCAAGCGATGCTGCACCTATTGCGCCCAGCGCGGGTGCAGCGAACGTGGCGGCCGTGGCGCGAAGAATTGACCGGCGGCTGAATTTCATTCGGTTGCTCCAGCGCACAAAATACCGTCCAACGATGCAATCGTGGGTGATTATGTCGGTTTTTCGATGCCTCGCCAGCCGGTTCGCTCACGAACACGCCTGCCGTTCGTCAAATTTCCGTGGCCAAACGCCGCAACGGCCTTTCAAACAAACGGCCGGGCGATAGGCCCGGCCGTCGGATGGAGCAAAGCTGTTTCATCTATTTCTTGGCAGGCTCACCGCCGGCCGGCGCGCCTTCCGCCGCTTTCGGCAATGGCACAGGGTTGTCCGCCAGGGTGCGCAGATAGTCGATAACATCGGCGCGTTGCTCGGCGCGCGATAGTCCCGCGAAAGTCATGGCAGTCCCGGGGACATAGCCGCGCGGATTGGCGAGGAACTTGTTGAGTTCGTCGAAACTCCAGTTGCCGCCTTTGCCCTTCATCGCCGTCGAATAGTTGAAGCCGGCTTCGGATGCCCGCGCGCGGTTCACGACATTCCACAGATTGGGTCCGACGCGATTGGGGCCGCCTTTGTCAAAGGTATGGCAGGCCTGGCATTGCCTTGCGGTGGCCTGACCCTTTTCCACCGAGGCCTTGGCCAGCAGTGTTTCGATCGGCTGCTCAGGCTCCTTGGCGGCACCGGCTTTCTCGCCTTCGCCCTGCTCCTTGACCGCAATGTTGTAGCCCGGCTTGCTCGGCTTCTCCGGCGCGAATATGGCACCGGCTCCGATATTGAGCGCCAGCGTAATGAGGCAGGTGCCCAGGATAGCGCCAAGGATCTTGTTGAGTTCGAAGGAATTCATCGAAATTCGACTCCCGGAGCGGGACTTGAGAGTGCGGAGCTGGTCACCGTCAGGGCCCTGGCGGCGGCGATCAGATACCGGTTTGCCTCGCGTCTGGCAACCCGTATAAGCGCCTGCGGCATTTTCGACGGCCGCCATGTGCGACCGGTATTCCGGCAATCTCAATGCCAAACGCGATAATCCTCATCCCGGCCCGCCTCGCATCGACCCGCTTGCCCGGCAAGCCGTTGGCCGATCTGCATGGCGTCCCGATGATTGTGCAGGTGCTGCGGCGCGCCGAAGCTGCGCGAATTGGCGAAGCTGTGGTCGCCACCGATTCGGAAGCTGTAGCAGCGGCGGTAGAAAAAGCCGGCGGCCGCGCCGTCATGACGCGCAGCGACCACGTCTCTGGGTCGGACCGCATCTATGAGGCCCTGGAGGCGCTTGACCCCGAGCATCGCGTCGACGTCGTGGTCAATGTGCAGGGCGATCTGCCAACCATCGACCCCGCCGATATCGGCACCGCGCTCAAACCGCTTGATGACCCGGCGGTCGATATCGCGACGCTCGCCGCCGTCATCACCGACCCCGCCGAACTCGGCAATCCAAATGTCGTCAAGGTTTCGGGCCCGCAAATCTCGCGCGGGCGCCTGCGTGCGCTCACGTTCACCCGCAGAACCGCAACAGGCCCTGGCCCGCACTATCACCATATTGGGCTCTATGCCTATCGTCGCGCGGCACTGGAACGTTTCGTAAAACTGCCGCCCTCGGCCAACGAGCAACGCGAGAAACTCGAGCAACTACGCGCGCTCGATGCCGGAATGCGCATCGATGCGATGGTAGTGAACAGTGTGCCGCTTGGCGTCGATACGCCGGAGGATTTGGAAAAGGCCCGCCGGCTGCTCGCCGGTTGACTCGCACCTAAAGGTCTGCGTACGGATCGCGTCAAAGGAACTGGGCCATGGCCAAGAAGAAGATCATCTTTCAGGGAGAACCGGGCGCAAATTCGCATATCGCGTGCCGCGACGCCTATCCCGACCACGAACCGGTGCCCTGCCCGACCTTCGAAGACTGCTTCACGGCGCTTGTAGCCGGCGATGTCGATCTGGGCATGATCCCGATTGAGAATTCGGTCGCCGGCCGCGTCGCCGACATTCATCATTTAATGCCGACGGCCGGCCTGCACATCATCGCAGAATGGTTTCTCCCGATCCGAAATCAGCTCATGGCGCCAAAAGGCGCGAGTCTGAAAACGATCAAGACGGTGCAGAGCCATGTGATGGCGCTCGGACAGTGCCGCAACGTCATTCGTGAGTTAAAGCTCAAGCCTGTGGTTGCGGCCGACACTGCCGGTTCGGCACGCGAAGTCGCCGAAGCAAAGGACATCACGCGCGCAGCCATCGCGTCCCGGCTGGCGTCTGAAATCTATGGTCTCGACATTCTGAAAGAGAATGTCGAAGACGAATCCCATTCGACCACGCGCTTCGTCGTACTGTCGCGCGAGAAAAAGTGGGCGCAGCCCGGCAAGGGCAAGATCGTCACGACTTTCGTATTCAGGGTGCGCAACGTGCCGGCCGCGCTCTACAAGGCGCTCGGTGGCTTCGCGACCAACGGCGTAAACATGACCAAGCTCGAAAGCTACATGGTCGGCGGCAACTTTTTCGCCACGCAGTTCTACGCCGACGTAGAAGGCCATCCCGACGACCGCGCGCTGGTGTTTGCGCTGGAAGAACTCGCCTTCTTCTCCAAGGAACTCACGGTGCTGGGCGTCTACCCCGCCCATCCGTTCCGCGAGACCTTCAAGGAAGAGAAGGATTAATCCGGGTCAGACTGCGACGCGGCCGAGAAACCCTTCAATGCGGCGCTGAAGGCCGGTGGCGGCAGCCTCGACGGTTTCGGACGCTTCGAGGACCTTGCTGGCGGCATTGCGCGTATCACCAACGCCGCGCGTGACCTCATCAAGTACGGTGACCATGCCCTTGGCGCCGTGCGCTGCACTCGCCACATTGTGCGAGATTTCATCGGTCGCGCTATCCTGCTGTTGCAAGGACAGGGCGACCGCCGACGTATAGCCGTCAATTTCGCGCATGCGCTCGGTGTTACGCCGGATCGCGTCGACTGCGACACGCGTTGAACTTTGCACGGCCTCGATCTGCCCGGCGATTTGCTCGGTCGCCTTGGCAGTCTGTACTGCGAGAGATTTGACTTCCGAAGCAACGACCGCGAAACCGCGGCCGGCCTCCCCCGCGCGCGCCGCTTCGATCGTTGCATTCAGGGCGAGCAGATTGGTTTGTCCGGCAATATTGCGGATCAAATTGACGACCTCTCCGATCTCCTGAACCGTGTCCGTCAGGCGCGTCATTTGCTCGTTGGTTTTGTGCGCCTCCACGGCCGAGTGCGATGCAACTTCAGCCGCCTGACTGATCTGCCGCCCGATCTCGCCTATCGAAGCAATCAACTCTTCGGCGGCGCCCGCCGCCGCCGTCATGTTGGCGGATGCTTCGTTCGACGTCTGCACCGCGCCGGCGGTACGTTCGGACGTGCAGCTCGACGAGTCCGATAGCGTCACAGCAATCGATTTCAGCGCCGCGGTGCTTTCATTCACCGTTTGCAATACTGCCGCAACGCTCTCACGAAAAGCGCGGATTTCGGTTTCGATTTCCACGCGGCGACGTTCCTGTTCCGATAGTGCCGCGCCCTTTCTTTCAGCATTGATGCGCTCGGTAATGTCGTCGTGTGTGCCAATCCAGTAGTCACCGCCTTTGACCGGCCGGTTGACCACCGATATGGCGCGCCCGTCCGGCGTTTCGACGATTGTGCCTGACGATCGTCCGTCCTTGATAGATCCGAGTATCTCCTGCCGATATTTCTCGACATCCATGTCGAGACTGCCGGATGAGAAACGGTTCCTGATGACCTCGACGAGGGTCGCGCCCGGCTTGATGATGTCCGGTGATAGCCCGTACATCTCGATATAGCGGTCATTGCAGACGACAAGGCGTTCGGCTGAATCAAACATTACAAACCCTTGCGTCATATTATTGAGCGCCAGGGCGAGATATGCGCTTTTATCGTGTAATCTGCGGCCAGCAAAGGCACTCGTAAGCGCAATACCGAGGACCGCCATAGCTCCGCTCGCGATCCCCGCGGCCAACACCGCCGGCGAGATGGCGAGCCCACCGATCGAGCGCGTTGGATCAAGCACGATCTCGACTGCGCCCATGGCGGTGAAATGGTGCGACACGATCGCCAGTGTCAGCAACACGGCTGCAATCGCCGCGTCGCGCTTCTTGAATGAGCGGACCGCCACCTTCATGGCAAACGCGCCGAAGATCATTCCTAATATGATCGAGGTAGCGACCAAATCGATCCGCCACACAATGCGGCCGGGAATTTCGACCGCAAACATGCCGGTGTAGTGCATCGCCGCAATTCCGCCGCCGATCAGCGCACCGGACAATGGCGCCGCCCAACGCGCCTGCACGTAGACCGCAATGCATAGCGCAAAACTCATGGTGGCGGCCGCCGCGGCAAGCGAGAAAACCGTCAGGGTCACGCCGTAGGCAACCGTGATCCCGGGCTCATATGCCAGCATCGCCACGAAATGCGTGGCCCAGATGCCAAAGCCGCCGGCTACGCCGGCGGCAATGATCCAAATGACACGGGTTCGGCCGCCGGTCGCGCGCGCGCGGTTGAAGATGTTGACCGCGGTGAGGCTCGCGAAAAGACAAATGACAGCGGCGACTCCGACGAGCCGCCAGTCATGTTGGACAGTGAGGCAATTATAGACCTGAAACATGGGCGCAATGGCAGTGGTAAAACTGCGACAACCCTACGCAGGAGGTATTTATGTCCCGTTAACCGTCATGCGCCGTACGAAACACTAGTTTTTCTGATGAACGCACTCGTAACGCGCAACAAAGGCGGGCGACAACTTGCGCAGGCGCTCAAGATCAATACGGCCGGAGCGCGTAACGTAGCTCATCGCGAAGTCAGTCGGCTCGAGCCGCATATGCTCGCTGAAATGCTCATACCAATCGGCGCTGCCGTTGGCGCCCGCAACCAGCTTTTCCAGGATCGGCCTGCGCCCGGATTTCATAGGCGGCAACCGCCGCATCAATATTATCGCGATGCGCTGCAAGCGCTTTATCGAGGGCAATTGCATCCTCCATCGCCAGCCGCGTACCCGATCCAATCGAGAAGTGCGCGGTGTGCAACGCATCACCGATGAGCACGGTCCTGCGCACTGACCAACGCTCGTTATGGACGATCGGAAATTGCCGCCAGATAGAGTTATTGGAGATGAGCGCGTGGCCATCCAAAGCCTGCGCGAACACGCGCTCGCACAATGCGCGCGTTTCACTCTCGTCCATCCCCGCGAAGCCCGCGCGCGCGAAAGTGGCCGCGTTCACTTCGACGATAAAAGTGCTTGCACCGGACGCGTAGCGATAGTGGTGCGCATTAAAAGAGCCGAGATCAGCCTCAACAAAAGTCTGGGTCAAAGTCTCGAAGCGTTTTGTAGTGCCGAACCAGGCAAAGCGATTGGTCAGCAGGCGAACGCTGGCGCCAAACTCCGTTTCGGCGCTGCGGCGCACCAGCGAATTGACGCCATCGGCACCGACAATGAGATCGGCGCCCGCGAGTTCATCAAGACTTTTCACAGTGTGGCGGTAGACCGGCTCAATACCGACTGAACGCGCCCGCGCCTGCAACAGCTCCAGGAGTTTGAGCCGGCCGATCGCGGCGAACCCGATGCCGTCGATGACGACGCGCTCACCACGATGGACGATGGCGATATCGCTCCACAATTCCATCTGCGGGACGATCGCGGCGTAAGTCTCAGGATCGTCTTCGCGCAGAAATTCCAGCGCGCGATCGGAAAAAACCACGCCGAAACCGAAGGTGGCGTCGGCCGGATTCTGCTCGAGGACGGTGACGTCGATGCCGGGTTGGCGGCGTTTGATCAGATACGCGAGATAGAGGCCCGCGGGTCCGGCGCCGAGGATGGCAATATGCATGCGGGCGAGCTTACAGGCTGACGCACCTCAAGAAAACGCGTTCAGATCGTCTGGTTATAGGCACCGACCTCCGGATGCGTGCGCAGGACGCCATCGACGGCCTGAAACATCTCGCGCATACGTGCTTCGGAAATAGGGCTCTCGACCACGACCACAAGCTCCGGCTTGTTGGACGAGGCGCGCACCAGACCCCATGTACCATCCTCGACCGTGACGCGAACGCCATTCACGGTCACAAGCTCGCGGATGGCCTGGCCGGCAACCTGCGTACCACTCGCGTGGGCCGATTGAAATTGTTTCACGACCGCGTCCACGACTGCATATTTTTTCTCGTCGTCACAGTGCGGCGACATCGTCGGCGAACCCCAGGTCTTCGGCAGCGCCTTGCGAAGATCGGCCATGCTTTTTCCGGGATTGCGATCAAGCATGTCGCAAACCGCGAGCGCAAAGATCATGCCGTCGTCATAGCCGCGGCCAAACGGCTTGTTGAAGAAGAAGTGTCCGGATTTCTCGAAGCCGGCGACCGCGCCGAGTTCGTTGACCCGCCGTTTGATATAAGAATGACCGGTCTTCCAGTAATCGACTTTGACGCCATTGGCTTTCAACACCGGGTCCGTCAGAAACAGCCCGGTCGATTTCACATCCACCACGAAAGTTGCGTTCCGGTGCAGCGTCGACATGTCACGCGCCAGCATCACGCCCACCTTGTCGGCAAAGATCTCCTCGCCTTCGTTGTCCACGACCCCGCATCGATCGCCATCGCCGTCAAACCCGAGTGCGACATCGGCGCGATTGACGAGCACGGCATCACGCATGGCGTGCAGCATTTTCATGTCTTCGGTATTCGGATTGTAGCGCGGGAAGGTGTGGTCGAGATTGCAGTCGAGCGGCACAACCTCGCAGCCGACTGCCTGCAGTATTCGCGGCGCAAAGGCGCCGGCCGTGCCGTTGCCGCAGGCGGCCACCACTTTCAGCTTGCGCTTGAGCTTCGGCCGTTTGGTCAAGTCGGCAATGTAGCGCTCCGGAAAATTCTCCACGAACACATAGCTGCCGCCATCCTTGAAATTGAATTTCGCCCCCAACACGATTTCCTTGAGCCGCTTCATCTCGACGGGGCCGAACGTAAGCGGACGATTGGCTCCCATCTTCACGCCGGTCCAGCCATTGTCGTTGTGCGACGCCGTCACCATCGCCACGCAAGGCACATTGAGTTCAAACTGGGCGAAATAGGCCATCGGCGTAATGACCAGACCGATGTCGTGCACCTTGCAGCCCGACGCCATCAAGCCCGAGATCAGCGCCATCTTCACGGCCGACGAATAACTCCGAAAGTCGTGGCCGGTAACAATTTCCGGTTTCACGTTCAGTTCGCGAATAAGCGTGCCGAGCCCGAGACCAAGAGCTTGCACGCCCATCAAGTTGATTTCTTTTTCGAGCAGCCAGCGCGCATCGTACTCGCGGAAGCCCGTCGGCTTGACCAATGGCGTGGATTCGTAAGCGTAGGTATTCGGCGACAGCGCGGGTTTCGGCGTGGGAAACATCAGGTCCTCAAAATCGTTCGGCGCGAATCCAATACCCTAACGCCGGAGAGCCGCAAAGCGCTCCGTCAAACTTTGGAATACCGGAAAAGGTGCCTACTGTTCGAGCACCAAGCGGCCATTGGCAAATTCGTAGCGCTTGAGTCGTGACAGGAACGACACGCCAAGCAGATTTCTAGCCAATGCCTCGTCAGGCAGCACCATCGCAGGTACATCATAGACAGTAATGCCGCCGACCTCGATACGCTCGATTTTGGCAGGTGCCGCCTTGATTTTGCCGTTGGCGGTGACGGCGACAGCGGTGTAATCGCGCGGCTGCGGTCGAATTCCGGCCTGCGCTGCAGACGATTCTCGAAGCACAACGAGCGATGCACCAGTATCGACCATGAAGTCGATAAATCGCCCCTCAACTCTCGCCTCGACCTGGAAATGGCCCTGCCGGTCGCTCTCCAGCATCAGGCTGCGGCCGGAGCTCGTTGGCTCGCGCGGCTCATATGACGGTTGCACGACCGCGGCTTGGGGATCCGAATGCCCTTCGACAGCACGATCCGCAAAGCGTGCGGCAAAAGCACCAACCGCAAGCAAAGCTGCCGCAAGGAAAAATATCTGGCGCATGACAAGACCCGTAGATTGCGGCCAACCCTGGCACATGAGGTTCAAGGGGGGCTTAACGCGCCCATACAACCTGCCGCGCTTTGGCCCATGGTCAGCCGCCGGTTACGGTAACTGCGACAATTTAATCTATTGGCCGCGAGGCTTTGCCCGCCGGGTCGCGGGCGCCTTCAACGGGTCGTCCGGCCAGGGATGCCTCGGATAACGACCGCGCATTTCTGTTTTGACGTCCTTGTAGCTGCCACGCCAGAAGCCCGGCAGATCGCGCGTCACCTGGACGGGCCGGTGCGCGGGCGACAACAGCTCGATCAGCAGTGGCACGCGACCACCGGCGATTGTTGGATGGACCGCAAGGCCGAACAATTCCTGCACGCGGATCGCAAGCTTCGGCCCTTCTTCCGCTTCATAGTCGATCGGAACGCGCGACCCCGACGGCGCTGTGAAATGGGTCGGAGCCTCGGCATCGAGTTTCTTGCGCATATTCCACGGGATCAACGCATCCAATGCTGCCGTCATATCATCCGCGCTGATCTGCGATAGCGCCGTCTTGCCGGTGAGAAACGGCGCCAACCATTCGGCGGACGTGCCGGCCAGCGCCGCGTCCGATAAATCAGGCCACTCGTCGCCTACACGAAGAAACTTCACGCGATTGCGCAACTGAAGTTGCGCCTTGGTCCACGGTAATTTGCCAATGCCGAGTCTTGCGATGCCTTCCGCCAGCAGCTTGGCGCTTTCGGAATTGGGCGCAACAGGCCTCATCTGCTCGGACAGAATAATTGCGCCCAGCCGTTGCCTCCGCCGCGAGCGCAGCGACGCAGACGCCATGTCAAAGCTGACCTCGCTGCGATCCTCGATCTGGCCGGCAAAGCGCGCCTCGATCTCAGCAGCCTCAATTGGCGCAGCCAGCACAATACGGCTTGCCGCTGCCGCACCTGTGAGTTCGGCGACCACAAGGAGAGGCTCGCGCGCGAGCGGTGATGCCGGATCGACCGCACCACCGCGGCCATTAGCGAGAAGAAATGCGCCGCCAGAGCCCCGATTTTTGGCGATGCGATCCGGATAGGCCAGTGCGAGAAGTGCGCCCGCGTTATGCTCGCCATTACTGTTGCCGGTACCGGCGGTCTCGGCCCATCGCTTCACCATTGCGCGTGCATCCTCCGCGCGTGGTGAGCGGTCGCGACGGAAATTATCGAGCCGATGCTGCAAATCGACGTCGTCGCCGCCGAGACCACGTTCCGTCAATACCGCGGCGATCGTTGCAGCCAACGCACCACTCCCCTCTGCGGCGGCGTCGACCACCATGCGCGCCAAACGCGGCGGCAGCGGCAAGGACCGCAGCTTGCGGCCCTCATCCGTGATGCGACCATCTGTGTCGATGGCCCCGATCTCTTTCAGCAAAACGCGGGCTTCCGCGAGTGCGGCCTGTGGAGGCGCGTCGAGGAATGCCAGTTTGGCCGGATCGGCGGTGCCCCAATGCGCCAGATCGAGTACGAACGATGAGAGATCCGCCGATAGAATCTCTGGCCGCGTGTAGGGATCCAGCGAACCAGTCTGCGGTTCATCCCATAGCCGATAACTGACGCCCGGCTCGGTGCGGCCGGCGCGGCCGCGGCGCTGGTCGGCGGCAGCGCGGGACACACGCACGGTTTCGAGACGCGTGAGGCCGACATCGGGCTCGTAACGTGGGACCCGCGACAGGCCGCTATCGATGACTATGCGCACACCCTCGATCGTGAGCGAGGTCTCCGCAATCGACGTTGCGAGAACGATTTTGCGACGACCGGGCGGCGACGGCGAAATGGCGCGATCCTGCTCGCGCGCGTCGAGCGCGCCATAGAGCGCAACGACATCGACATTATCCTCTCGCACGCGATCTTTGAGCAGCATTTCTGTCCGGCGGATTTCGCCAGCCCCCGGCAAGAAGACCAGCATTGACCCGGTTTCCGCGCGCAGCGCGCGCTCGACTGCGTCCGCTACCTGGCGCTCGATCGGCGCGCGGGTGTCACGGCCGAGGTAGCGCGTTTCCACCGGATAGGCGCGGCCTTCGCTTTCGATCACCGGCGCATTGCCAAGCAGCGCCGCTACGCGGGCGCCGTCCAGTGTCGCTGACATGACCAGCAGCTTGAGATCCGGGCGCAGACCTTGCTGGGCATCGCGCGCCAATGCCAGTCCGAGATCGGCATCCAATGACCGCTCGTGAAATTCGTCGAATAACACCGCGCCAATTCCGTCGAGCGACGGATCGTCGAGCACCAGCCGCGTGAACACGCCTTCCGTCACGACCTCGATACGCGTGCGTTTCGAGATCCTGGAGCCGAAGCGTACGCGCAGGCCGACGGTGTCGCCGACCTGCTCGCCGAGCGTCTCGGCCATCCGGAAGGCCGCAGCGCGAGCGGCCAGACGGCGCGGCTCCAGGACCAGTATCTTTTTGTTCTTCGCCCACGCCTCATCAAGCAGCACCAGCGGAACGCGCGTGGTTTTGCCGGCGCCAGGCGGGGCGACCAACACAGCGCAGTTGGCGGTCGCGAGCGCTGCCGTCAATCGCGGCAGCACCTCATCGATCGGAAGACCTGTATCGAATGTTCGCATGACTTTCAGCTTCATCATCCGCGTAAACGGATGATCCGGTAACCGCGGAAATCAATGAATAGCGATGTCGGTGTCTACCGGGTCCCCCGCTATCGCGGGGGACGACAACTTCTGTTGGCTGCAGGTTCTAAAATCATTTCCGGGCTCGCCCAATGCTTTCATAGACAAAGCCGTAGCGAGCGATCTCGTCGGGCCTGTAAACGTTGCGCAGATCGACGAGGACCGGTTGCGCCATGGTTTCCTTCAGCCGTTTGAAATCGAGAGCGCGAAATTGCTCCCATTCGGTGACGATGACCAGCGCCGACGCGCCCTCCGCACAAGAATAAGCATCGTTGCAAAAGGTCACGTTGCCGAGCACGCTCTTGGCCTGCTCCATACCGACCGGATCATAGGCACGCACTTTGGCGCCCATGTCCTGCAATGCGGTGATCAGCGGTATCGAAGGCGCTTCCCGCATGTCATCCGTGTTCGGTTTGAACGTGAGGCCCAGCACCGCAACGGTTTTTCCCCGCAGCTCGCCGCCAAGCGCATTGGACACCTTGCGCGCCATCGCGCGCTTGCGTGCATCGTTGACTGCGGCAACCGCCTCGACGATGCGCAGCGGCGCAGCGTGATCTTGCGCCGTCTTGATCAGCGCTACAGTGTCCTTGGGAAAGCACGAGCCGCCATAACCGGGACCGGCGTGCAGGAACTTTGATCCGATACGATTGTCGAGCCCAATTCCGCGCGCAATTTCCTGCACGTCGGCGCCGACCTTTTCGGCAAGATCGGCGATTTCGTTGATGAAAGTTATCTTTGTGGCAAGAAACGCGTTGGCGGCATATTTGATCAACTCGGCGGTGCGCCGATCGGTGAACAGGATCGGTGAGCGGTTGAGATAGAGCGGCCGATATAATTCGGTCATCACCTCGCGCGCGCGCGCGTCCGAGGTTCCGATCACGATCCGGTCGGGATGTTTGAAGTCCTGGATGGCAGCGCCTTCGCGCAGGAACTCCGGATTGGAAACCACCGCGCAATCGGCGTCAGACCGCGTTTCCCGGACAATGCGCTCAACCTCGTCACCGGTCCCCACCGGCACGGTCGACTTGGTGATAACCACGGTAAAGCCGTTGAGGGCGCGCGCGATCTCACGGGCAGCGTCATGGACAAAGCTGAGGTCGGCGAAGCCATCGCCGCGGCGCGAGGGCGTCCCCACTGCAATGAACACAGCGTCCGCATCGGCGACCGCGCCGGCAAGCTCTGTCGTGAATTTCAGCCGGCCGGCGCGGCTATTGGCAGCGACCATGTCACTCAGACCCGGCTCGTAAATCGGCATTTCGCCGCGCGCAAGAGCGGCGATTTTCGCCTTGTCCTTGTCGACGCAAACCACTTCGTGGCCGAAATCGGCAAAGCAGGCCCCGGAAACAAGGCCGACATAGCCGGTGCCGATCATGGCAACGCGCATGTAAAATCCATCAAGAAGGTGACAAACCGTGTGCGGTCAGGGCCGAACGCGCCTGCATAGCAGACACCGTCAGCAGAGGCGAGAGGTGCAGGAGAATACCTATTTTCTGTGGCTGTATTTTCTGGCGGATTGATTAACGCGGCGTCCGGGGCCACATTCAAAACCATGCCAGCACCCGCCAAGTCCAAAGCTAAAGCCGTAACTCCCGCATCCGTTCCACCGAACGCGTCCCCACGGCCGCTCAAGAAGGGCGACCACGTATTCCTGGTGGACGGTTCCGGATACATCTTTCGTGCCTACCATGCGATCAGATTCGAACCGCGCACACCGGACGGCACGCATGTGAATGCCGTCTACGGCTTCTGCAGCATGCTGTGGAAGCTGCTCAAGGAAATGAAGCCGGACGAGCGGCCAACGCATCTTGCGGTTGTCTTCGACAAGTCGGAGAAAACTTTCCGCACCGAGATGTACAAGGAATACAAGGCGCATCGGCCGCCGCCCCCCGACGACCTAATTCCCCAGTTCCCGCTCATTCGCGATGCTGTGCGCGCGTTCGAGATTCCGTGCCTGGAGCAAGCCGGTTACGAGGCCGATGACCTGATCGCGACTTACGCACGCATCGCCTGTGAGGCCGGCGCGACCGCCACACTCGTGTCGTCCGACAAGGACCTCATGCAGCTCGTGAACAAATGCGTGGTCATGTACGACACGATGAAGGATGTCCGTATCGGCATTCCCGAGGTGGTCGAGAAATTCGGCGTGCCCCCAGAGAAGGTCATCGAAGTCCAGGCCTTGATTGGCGATTCATCGGACAACGTTCCGGGCGTACCGGGCATTGGTGTGAAAACCGCAGCGCAGCTCATCGGCGAGTACGGCGATGTCGAAACGCTGCTCAAGCGCGCCGGCGAGATCAAGCAGGAGAAGCGCCGCCAGGCTCTCATCGATAACGCCGAATCCGCGCGGATTTCAAAAAAACTTGTCACGCTTGACGACAGGGTGCCGCTTGAGGTGCCGGTTGAAAATCTTGGCGTGCGCGAGCCGGACTACAAGACGCTGATCGCTTTCCTCAAGTCGATGGGATTCAAGACGCTGACGCAGCGCGTCGCCGACAAGATCGGCATTGACGCCAGCCAGGTCGAGGCCGGCTCGCCTCCATCATCCGGTCCGGCCGCCTCGCCGCCGGCGGCCGCAGCGAAAGCTGGCCCCACTTTGCCCCTGTCCGGCGGAGGCATGCAGGCCAAGGAGACAAAGCAGCCAAAGGGCGCCCTCACCCCGATTGCACTCGCTACGGCTCGCAGCGAGGCCGCGCGCACGGCCAAAATAGATCGCAGTAAATACGAGACCGTGCGAACGCTTGCCCGCCTGAAGGAATGGGTGGCACGTGCGCACGAGCTGGGCATCGTCGCGGTGGATACCGAGACCACAAGTCTCGATGCAATGCAGGCGCATCTTTGCGGATTTTCGCTGGCGCTCGCACCCAACGAGGCGTGCTACGTGCCAATCAGTCATCGGGATGGCGGCGGCGAAGGCAAAGGCGATTTGTTCTCGCCCGAAGCCAAGCTGTGCGAGGGACAAATCCCTGAGCGCGATGCACTTGCCGTGCTCAAACCGCTGCTCGAGGACAAGGCGGTCCTCAAGGTCGCGCAAAATATGAAATATGACTGGCTGGTATTCGCGCAGCGCGGCATCCAGATTGCCGGCTATGACGACACCATGCTCATCTCTTATGTGCTCGACGCCGGAAAAGGCGGGCACGGCATGGACGATCTCGCCAAGCGCTGGCTCAACCACGACACCATTCACTTTCATCACGTCGCCGGTTCGGGAAAGGCGCAGGTCACGTTCGATTGCGTATCGATCGAAAAGGCCACCGAATATGCGGCCGAAGACGCCGACGTCACGCTGCGCCTTTGGTATGCGCTAAAACCGCGGCTTGCCGCCGAACGCGTCACCTCGGTCTATGAGTCGCTTGAGCGCGCGATGCCGACGGTGCTCGCGCGCATGGAGCGGCGCGGCATTTCCATCGACCGCCAGGTGCTTTCGCGCCTGTCCGGCGAATTTGCGCAGGAACAGGCGCGGCTCGAGGACGAAATCAAGACCTTGGCCGGCGAAGCGGTCAATCCGGGATCGCCCAAGCAGCTCGGCGACATCCTGTTCGGCAAAATGAAACTGCCCGGCGGCTCCAAAACCAAGACCGGACAGTGGTCGACCGGCGCGCGCGAACTGGAAGACCTGGCCGAGCAAGGCCACGCGCTGCCGCGCAAGATTCTGGATTGGCGACAGGTGTCCAAGCTACGCTCGACCTATACGGAGGCGCTGCCCAACTACGTCAATCCCGACACCAAGCGCGTGCACACAAGCTATGCGTTGGCCGCCACCAGTACCGGGCGACTCTCCTCCTCCGAACCGAATTTGCAAAACATTCCGATCCGCACGGAAGACGGCCGCAAGATTCGCCGCGCTTTCGTCGCCTCACCGGGGATGAAACTTGTCTCCGCCGACTATTCGCAAATCGAATTGCGGCTGCTGTCGGAAGTGGCGGAAGTGCCGACACTGCGCAAGGCATTTCAGGACGGCGTCGACATCCATGCCATGACCGCGTCGGAAATGTTTGGCGTGCCGGTGAAGGACATGCCGGCCGACGTGCGTCGCCGCGCCAAGGCAATCAATTTCGGCATTATCTATGGCATATCGGCATTCGGGCTTGCAGCGCAGTTGAACATCGATAAGAACGAGGCCGGCGCCTACATCAAGAAATATTTTGAGCGCTTTCCCGGCATCCGCGACTACATGGACGAAACCCGCGAGTTCTGCCGCGATCATGGCTATGTGCTCACGCTGTTCGGCCGCAAGTGTCACTACCCGGACATCAAGAACAGCAATCCATCCATCCGCTCGTTCAACGAACGCGCGGCCATCAACGCTAGGCTGCAAGGCACCGCCGCCGACATTATCCGCCGTGCCATGATCCGCATCGAGCCGGAGCTCGAACAGGCGAAGCTAAAAGCGCAGATGTTGCTCCAGGTGCACGACGAGCTGATTTTCGAAGTGCCGGAGACGGAAGTGAAAGACACCATCACGATCGTCAAAAGCGTAATGCAGGATGCACCGCACCCGGCCGTCTCACTGCACGTGCCGCTCCAGGTCGATGCGCGCGCTGCCAGTAACTGGGACGAAGCGCACTAAGTCGCTGTCGAAACGGTGCCTGCAAATTCGAGCCAAAAAAATCCAATGAATGCATCGGAACGTATCGACCAGTTGATCGCAAAACTCAAAGACTGGCGCGGCAAAACGTTCGCCAGCATTCGCAAGGCCATCCTTGCGGCTGATCGGGAGATCATCGAGGAATGGAAGTGGATGGGAAGCCCGGTGTGGTCGCGCGACGGAATGATCGCGGTCGCCAACGCCCATAAAGAGAAGGTGAAAATAACCTTTTCCCACGGGGCGAAGCTCCCGGATCCTGACAAGCTGTTCAACGCCGGCCTCGAAGGCAACTTGTGGCGTGCGATCGATTTTTTCGAAGGCGACAAGGTCAATGCGCGTGCTCTGAGAAATCTTGTCCGTGCCGCCATTGAGCACAATCAGAGCAAATTGAAGAAGAAGAAAGCGCCGACGCGAGCTCGCGCGAGAGTGCACAAAAGCAAAAAGACCTGAGGCTGACTCCGCCAGATCCGTCAGGGCACGATCGAAAAGAATAAAAACGCCGCGAAAATGACCAGGTGGACGATGCCCTGAAGCACCGTCGTCCGCCCGGTACCCAACGTAATCACGCCGACGATAAGCGTCAGCGCCAGCAGGATTTGCTCTTTTCCGTTGAGCCCGAGTTCGAGTTGCCGACCAAGCGCAATCGAGAGAGTGGCGACAGCGGGAATTGTCAGGCCAATGCTCGCGAGCGCCGATCCGAGCGCCAGGTTCAAGCTGGTCTGCAGCCGGTTGGCCTGAGCCGCCCGCAACGCCGCCAAGCCTTCCGGCAGGAGTACCAGGCCCGCAATAACGATCCCGACCGTCGCTTCCGGCACGCCAAGCCAGGACACACCAGTTTCCAACGTCGGCGTAAGGGATTTTGCCAGACCGACCACAGCGACGAGGGCGGCGACCAAAAGTCCGGCGCTGACAAGCGCGGTCCTGTTGGACGGCGGTCGCGCATGGGCATCTTCTTTTTTCTTGCGGTTGACCGGCAGAAAATAGTCGCGATGCCGTACGGTCTGGATGAACACAAACGAGCCGTAAAGCACTAACGAAACAATCGCCGCGAAAACAAGTTGCGACGGACTGAAGAACGGGCCGGGCGCGGTGGTCGCAACGTTCGGCAGGACCAGCGTAAGGACCGTGAGAGCCGCCAAGACCGCCAGCGCGGCGCTTGCGCCCTGGATATGGAAACCCTGTTCATGATGGCGCGCGCCGCCAGCCAGCAGGCACAGCCCAACGATCCCGTTACACACGATCATGACGGCAGCAAACACCGTGTCACGCGCCAGTTCTGCTTTTCCCTCCGGGGCTGCGATCATGATTGAGACGATGAGCGCCACTTCAATCACCGTCACGGCCACGGCGAGGACCAGCGTGCCAAATGGTTCGCCGGTGCGGTGCGCAACCACCTCGGCGTGATAGACGGCCGCAAACACCGTGGCCATCAATGCGGCTCCCGCGACCGCGGCCATAAGACCGCCGACACCGAGCGCGAATGTCATCAACAGAATGAGCCAGGCCGCCAGCGGCGATGCCCAAGCCCACCAGGGCGTCTCGGTTTTTGCCATTCCAATAGTCCTGTGCCGTCGGCTTATCTTCGTTTCCGTCGCGCGGCCTTGACCTTGCTACTGCGACGAGCGGCGGGCTTTGCAGCCTTAGCAACTTTCGCCGGCAGGACCGCAATCGCCTCAATTTCAAACAATGCACCCGGCCGCGCCAACTGCGAAATCGCCACCGTCGTGCTCGCCGGCGGCGCCGACATATTGAAATGGTGGTCGCGCACCTCGCGGAAAATCGCAATATGCGACATGTCGACGAGATAGTTATTGATCTTCACCACGTCTTTGATGGTGGCGCCCGCGTCGGCAAGCGCGAGCTTGAGGTTTTCGACAGCCTGGTTTGCCTGAGCGCGAAAATCGCCCGGCGCGCCCACCAACTTGTTTTCCACATCGAGGCCAAGCTGCCCGGCGATGAAAATCAGCCGGTTTGGCCCGGTGGCCTCGACCACGTAACTGTACCCCGGGGGATTTGCGAGGGTCTTCGGATTCGAAAAGCGGATATTGGCGGCCACGATATCCTCCCTGTTATTGTGGGCCCGTGAGGGCCTTCGAGAGTATGCGCGCAACGACACGGTCAAAAAAGGCCAAGCTTGACTCGCCGCAGTCCATGCCAGACTTTCACATTAATAATGGGTGCGGAAGGCCGCGATAGCGGGCGCCCACGATCGGGGGGAGCACGGCATGACCGCACACGCGGCGTCCCACGTCTATTTCGGCCTGAACACGATGTGGGTCGCCACTTGCCTCCTCGCTATCACTTACGCCGTCATCATGTCGGAGAAAGTCAACCGCGCGATCGTCGCGATGGTGGGCGCGGGCCTGATGATCCTGGTCGGTGTGCTTGATCAGGAAGAAGCGCTCAAGGGCATTGACTGGAACACCATTGGCCTTTTGACCGGCATGATGATCCTGGTCTCCGTCTCACGACGGTCGGGCATGTTCGAATTCCTCGCTATCTGGTCGGCACAGGCAGCAAAGGCGCATCCGGCAGGGATCTTGTTTATCCTCCAGATCACGACCGCGGTGCTTTCGGCCTTCCTGGACAACGTAACGACAGTATTGCTGGTCGTGCCGGTGACGCTCGCCATCTGCAAAACGCTGAAAGTGCCCGCTTACCCCTATCTGTTTGCGGAAATCTTCGCGTCCAATATCGGCGGCACCGCCACACTGATTGGCGACCCGCCCAATATCCTGATTGGCACCCAGGCCAATATTTCGTTCAACGAGTTCGTCTATCACCTCACCCCTGTGATCCTGGTCGTAATGGCGGTGCAGGCCGTGATCATCCACGTCCTGTGGGGCAAGGACCTTAAGGCCACGAAAGCCGCCGAGACGCGCGTGATGGCGATGCATGCCACCAGAAGCATCAAGGACTGGCGCCTGCTCAAACAATCGTTGGCGGTGCTGGTGGTGGTGATGGTTGCCTTCGTGCTGGCGCGGCCGCTCCATCTGGAACCGGCCACCATCGCCTTATTTGGCGCCGCTGTGCTGATGCTGCTCGACAACTGGGCGCATTCAACCGAAAAGGCCTCGCACAACGTCCATTCCACTTTCGGCGACGTGGAATGGATCACGATCTTCTTCTTCATCGGCTTGTTTGTGGTGGTGCATGGGGTCGACGTCGGCGGCCTGCTGCAATTGCTCGCCAACAAACTGGTGGCCGCAACCGGCGGCAACCTTGCCAATGCAGGTTATTCGATCCTGTGGGCCTCGGCGGTGCTATCCGCCTTCGTCGACAACATCCCGTTCGTTGCAACCATGATCCCGCTCATAAAGAGCATGGCGCCAGCCTATGGCGGCGCCGACAAGATCGAGCCGCTGTGGTGGTGCCTGTCGCTCGGTGCCTGCCTTGGAGGCAATGGCACGTTGATCGGGGCATCGGCCAATCTGACGGTTGCCGGCATAGGCGATCGCAACGGCGTGCCGTTCCGCTTTGTAACGTACTTGCTCTATGCATTTCCAATGATGGTCGTGTCGGTAGCAATCTGCAATGTCTATATCTGGTGGCGATATTTCTGAGTTGGACCGGTCTGGCGCGCGGCTCGAAAAATAGCCTCTTTTCTGCCATAACAACCGGCAGCGATCGCGGCACAGCTGCGATGGCATTCATGTTTGGATTTGGCAAGAATCAGACAGGTCAGCGATGCGGAAGACGGCATTGGCAGCGGCAGTATTGACGGTCAGCGCTTTGCTGACGGCGCAGGCCTTGGCCGCCAGCTGCCAGAACAACGGCAGCTACGAGCGCTGGCTCGAAGACTTCAAGAAGGAAGCGGCCACGCAAGGCATCTCACCCCGCGTCATCGCCGCTGCCTCGCCCAGCATGACATTCGATCAGGCGATCATTCGCCGCGATCATGGCCAGGCCGTCTTCAACCAGACTTTTCTGCAATTCTCCGACCGGATGGTGGGCGGCCCGCGAATTCCGAACGGCCTCGCCAAGATCAAGCAGCACGCGGCGCTGTTCGCGCAGGTTGAGAAGAAATACGGCGTCCCGGCACCGGTGCTCACCGCCTTCTGGGGCCTTGAAAGCGACTTCGGCGCCAATTTCGGCAACTACAATATTCTGAGCGCGCTCGCGACTCTCGCCTATGACTGCCGGCGGCCCGATTTTTTCCGACAGCAGTTGCTCGACGCGCTCCGCATCATTGAGCGCGGCGACCAGCGCGTCGAGGACATGATCGGTGACTGGGCCGGCGAATTCGGCGGCATGCAATTCACTGCTTCCGACTACCTCAAGAACGCGATCGACTTCGATGGCGACGGCCGGCGCGACCTCATCCACAGCGTTCCGGACACGCTCGCCTCCGCCGCCAACTTCCTGGTCACGCTGGGGTGGCAACGCGGTCAGCCGTGGCTGCAGGAAGTGCGCGTGCCTGCGAACTTGCCGTGGCAGGAAGCCGACCTCAACATCCAGCATCCGCAGTCGAAGTGGGTCGCATGGGGCGTCAAGGCGGCGCACGGCGCATTGCCATCGGAGGATTTGCAGGCCTCGCTCGTTTTGCCGATGGGCCGGCAGGGTCCGGCATTCCTCGCCTACCCGAACTTCAAGGCCTTCCTCGGATGGAATTCGGCGATCGTCTATTCGACCACCGTGGCCTATTTCGCGACCCGGCTCGCGGGCGAGCCAAATGTCGACCACTCCGGAGCCGCGAATATCGCGCCGCTGTCGACGCAGCAGGTCATGGAGCTGCAACGCCTCCTCATCAAGCAAGGCTATGAGGGCGTCGGCGAAGTCGATGGAAAGATCGGCAACGGCACGCGAAACGCAACAAAGAAGGCGCAGCTGAAAATCGGACTGCCGGCCGATTCCTATCCGACTGCCGAACTGATCGAGCGGTTGCGCGCGGGCACCAGCAGTTCAAATCGGTAATTCGCTGTCGAGGTGTTTCATGGCCAAAGGGCTGTAACGCTCACCGGCGGCAGCGCCTATCGGTGCGGCTCGTTCAATCGTCGCAATTTCGTCTTCTGTCAGTGTGATCTCGAGTCCCGCAAGCGCCTCAGCGAGCTGATCGCGGCGTCGTGCCCCGATCAGCGGCACGACATCCTCACCGCGCGAGCGCAGCCAGGCAAAGGCGAGCTGCGCAATGGTCACGCCACGCGCTTTCGCGGACTTGGACAGCGCTGCGATCAGTTCGCGGTTGCGCGGCATATTCTGCGTCGAGAAGCGCGGCATGCGGCTGCGAATTTCGCCGCCATTGCTGCCACCATTCACGAGCGTTGCATCGCTGATCAGCCCACGCGAGAGCACGCCATAGGCGACCAGCGGGATTTTGAGCTCGCGCACCGCGGGCAGAATTTCCCGCTCGATGCCGCGGGATAACAGCGAATATTCGATCTGCAAGGCCGAAACCGGATAAACCGACGCTGCACGCCTCAGCGTGTGCGCCGAAACCTCCGACAGGCCGATGTGACGCACGTACCCCGCGGTCTGGAGATCGAAGATCGCGCCAAGAGTGTCTTCCAGGGCCACCGAGCGATCGTAGCGCGATGGCATGTAGAGATCGATGTAGTCCGTTTTGAGCCGGCGCAGGCTGTAGGCGAGAAAGTTCTTCACTGCCGCCGGCCGTAGGTCGTAGCCATAGTGGCCTCCATCCGGCCCGCGCAGATTGCCGAACTTGACAGACAGGAAGGCGCGCCGACGTTTGCCGCCCTTCAGCGCCTCACCCAGCAACAGCTCATTGTGGCCCATCCCGTAGAAATCGCCGGTGTCGAAAAATGTAATTCCGGCATCGAGAGCGGCGTGAATGGTGGCAATGCTTTCGGCATCGTCGGTTGGGCCATAGCCACCCGACATGCCCATGCAGCCGAGGCCGGCGGTCGAAATCTCGTCATTTGAGTGCCCGATTCGGACCCTGCGCATTGCGGCATCTCAATGCGCGTATGTGAAGATTAAAAGACAGTCATCTTCGATCACTTCCGCACGATTGACCGCCGGGTTTGTGAACCGCAGGCCGTTTAATCAGTTGAAGCATGGAACTTTACCCCGGGCCTGGTGGGAGGACCGATATGACGACCCAAACACGACTTTTAGGAGCATTACTTGCGGCAGGGCTGGCGGTTTCGCTGCCAGTAGCGGTCGTGGCGCAGCAGCCGCCCGGCAAACAAGCCCCAGCGCGGGCCGCGGCCCCTGCAGCCCGGGCGGCGCCCGCTCCGCACATGGCCCCTGCGCCGCACGTGGCCGCCCCGCATTTTGCGCCGGCAGCCCGCATGGCGGCACCGCACGCCGCGCCCTCAGCGCGGGTCGCAACGCCGCACTTCACGCCGCAACAGCATGCGGCCCCGCAGCTTCGATCGGCGCCGGCGATCAATCGAAGCGCTCAACGGCAGCAATTCCGCCAGGAGCGTGCCTTGCGCCGGCAGAACGTCCAGCCGACCGTTCAGGCACGTTCCAAGCTCCAGGCCCAGTCAAGTGGGCAGGTTCAGCGGCAAGTCCAGCTCAATACGCGCCAGCAGCTACGCGCCGAACGCTCATTGCGCCGAACCGAAAACCGGCAATTGCGTCGCCTGCCTGCATCGCAACGCGCGCAGCGACGTGAGCAAATTCAGCAAGCGCGCCAGCAGCGCGCACTGGCACGGCAACAGCTGGCGCAGCCGAACACCCTGCAGACCCAGTCAAATGCAAGGACGTTACGCGCGAACCGCCGCAACGGCACCCCTCGTCTGACGGCGGATGCCGCACGGCAAGGGCGTTTTGCCTCGCGCTTTGCGCAGCGGACGAACGGCGTCAACGGGCGCAATCAGTTTGAGCGTACGGCGGCACACAGCGCATGGCGGCATGGCCGACGGGCCGCGTTCGTCGCGTGGTACGGGCCGGTGTTCTGGCCATATGCTTATTCGGACGTCTTCGACTACGCGTTCTGGCCTTACGGCTATGATGACGGCTTCTGGGCCTACGCCTATGACGACTTTTTCGACGGCGTGTTCTGGGGCGAGGCCGGCCCGCCGGACGACTACGTTTATGGTGAGCCGTCCGCGCAAGGCCGCGGCTACTCGGGCGCGCAGGACCAACGTCCGAGCTATGCAAGCGTGCAGGCACTGTGCCGGCAACCGGGCAGCGGCATCACCGCCTGGCCGTTTGCCGATATCGAGCAGAAGGTCGGCCTAAGTGCCGATCAACGGCAATTGCTCGGCGATGTGCGCAAGGCGAGCCAGGACGCGGCCACCGTCTTCAAGGTCTCGTGTCCGCAGGAGAACGCCTTCCCGCTCACGCCCCCGGGCCGTCTCGCCGCCATGACGGCGCGTCTCGACGCAACACGACAGGCCGTGCAGACGGTGCGCCCGCCGCTGGAGAAGTTCTACGACTCGCTCAGCGACGAGCAGAAGGAACGCTTCAACCAGATCGGACCCAAGAAGACTGCAGTCAACCCCGAGGCTAACGAGGCCTCGAAGGCCGCCGACACGTGCAAGCAGCCGAAACAAGGTCTTGCCAACCTGCCGATCGAGAAGATCGAGGACGCGCTCAATCCGACCGACGCGCAGGAAACCGAGCTGAACAAGTTGCAGGACGCGACCACCCAGGCGGTCTCGATCATGCAGGCCGCCTGCCCGGACGAGACACCGATCACCCCGCCCGGACGGCTCGACGTAATGGAAAAGCGTCTGCAGGCCATGATCGATGCCGCGAAGACGGTGAAGCCCGCCCTCGAGAGCTTCTACGCCTCGCTGACCAGCGAGCAGAAGGCGCGCTTCAACCGCATCGGGCAGCAGCTGGAGACAACGGGCCAATCGAGCAACTGATCGCGCTCATCGTGAAAAAGAAAAAGGCGGCCGCAGTGGCCGCCTTTTTCTTTCGGCCATTCCAGCACAATTAATCGGCGACGCCTTGTATCGCCTTTTTCAGTTGTGGGGCGGCATAGTCAAGAAATGTTCGTATTTTTAAAGGCAAATGCCTCCCCGCCTCGTAGATCAAATGAACGGGCTTGGGCGGTGATCGGTAGGACTCTAGGACCAGCTTGAGAGCGCCGGCGCGAAGCTGCGTAGCCACTTGATAATCGAGCATACGCGTAAGCCCGATGCCCGAGACGGCAGCATCGGCAGCAGCCTCCGCGGTGCTCACGACGAGCCGCGAATGTATCGGAAACGATTTTTTCGTCTTGCCTATATTAAATGTCCATGCCTGTGACGACAGGGTGTTTTCGAATGTGATGCAATCATGCTCTTTGAGATCCGCAGGTATCCTCGGGATGCCTCTCCGCTTAAGGTATTCAGGACTCGCACAGACCACGCGCCTGACCGTACCGACCTTCTTTGCCACCAGGCTGAAATCGTCGAGCTCGCCTACGCGGAGTCCGATATCAATGCGCTCTTCGATCAGGTTCATACGGCGGTCCGCAAGGACCAAGCGCACATCAATACTCGGATAATCTCTCAAAAAATCCTCCACAACAGGCAGAAGATAAAATCGCCCGAGGGCAATGGGCGCGGACAGGATCAATTCACCTTTCAGCGTCACGTTTTCGCCTGACGCATCACGTTCAGCGTCGCTCAATTCCTGAAGTATTCGGCGTGAGGCAGCCACAAACGACTGGCCTGCCTCCGTCAGGGAGATGGTCCGGTTTGACCGCATCAAGAGCCGCACCTTCAGGTGCGCTTCGAGTTCAGACACTTTGCGGCTGATCGTCGCCAGCGGCACCTTAAGCTTCCGCGAAGCAGCCGAAATGCTGCCGGCCTCAACGACCGCAAGTAAGACCGACATCGCATCAAGCCGATCCATTGTTGGCTTTCCAGAAAATGGAAGGGGTCCTCTTAGTTTGCCATCTTATTGTTTTGCGCGGAACGCCCTAAAAATTGTGGCCCGCGACCCAGAACGAGGGCGACATGCTGGCGAGATTGCTTGTGATAGCGACTGCCCGGGGGAAATCCATGAAATTAAATTCGAAGCTTGCCATAGCGACACTCACGGGCATTGTCCTTGGTGCAGCAGCGGTCCAAGGACTTCATGCTCAGGCCAAACCACCTGCCTACGTGATCTCAGAAATCGATGTAACCAACAAAGAAGCTTATGCGAAGGAATACGTCCCCCTCGCTGTGACCGCCCTCCGGGATAGCGGCCAAAAACAACTCGCAGCCGGCGGCCAAACAGCCGCTATTTCTGGCGAACCGCCAAAATCGCGCATCGTTCTGTCAGTTTTTGAAAATATAGATAAGGCGAAAGCCGCATATACTTCTCCAGCTTATTTGGAGGCTCGAAAGATCGGCGACAAATATGCAAAACTTCGAATTTTTGTGGTCGAAGGCGTACCTGGGAAGTAACACTTGCTTGACCCTTATTGAGCCGACTTAGATTTGACCCTCACGTTTAAACGTTTCCCAATTGGAATGGGACCAGGCAGAAGTGCTCACCCAGAAACGCGCAAAGTAGCGAGACCAAACAAAAAAGCGGCCGCAGAGGGCCGCCTTTTTCATTTCGTTTTGGAGAAACCTATTCAGCCGCGATGCGCACTTCCGGCGCCGCCGCCTTGATGTCCGGCGTCACGTGTTGCTCGAACTTGGCGAAGTTCTTCTGGAACATCCCGACCAAGTCGCGCGCGGTGCGATCAAACTCGGCCTTGTCCTTCCAGGTCTTGAACGGATTGAGCAGATGCGGCTCGACGCCCGGCACCGAGGTCGGCACCGAGAAGCCGAAGTAGGGATCGGTGCGGAAGTCGGCATTCTTCAGCGAACCGTCGAGCGCGGCGGTCAGCAGCGCGCGCGTCGCCTTGATCGGCATGCGCCGGCCAACGCCGTATTTGCCGCCGGTCCAGCCGGAATTGACCAGCCAGACATCAACCTTGTGCTTGTTGATGTAGTCGCGCAGCAGGTCGGCATAAACCGACGGGTGCCGCGGCAGGAACGGCGCGCCGAAACAGGTGGAGAATTCCGGCTGCACGCCGACCAGACCCTTCTCGGTGCCGGCGACCTTCGCCGTATAGCCCGAGAGGAAGTGATACATCGCCTGTGTCGGTGTGAGCTTCGCGATCGGCGGCATCACGCCGTAGGCGTCGGCGGTGAGGAAGATGATGTTCTTCGGGTGACCCGCACGGCCCGAACGCGACGCGTTCGGAATAAAGTCGAGCGGATAGGCCGAGCGGGTATTTTCGGTCTTCGACCCGTCGTCGTAATCGGGCACGCGCGTGACCGGATCAAACACCACGTTCTCCAGCACGGCGCCGAAGCGGTTGGTGGCATCCCAGATCATCGGCTCCGCTTCCTGCGAGAGCTTGATGGTCTTGGCGTAGCAGCCGCCTTCGAAATTGAAGATGCCGTCCGGACCCCAGCCGGTTTCATCGTCGCCGATGAGGATGCGCTTCGGATCGGCCGACAACGTGGTCTTGCCGGTGCCGGACAGGCCGAAGAACAGCGCGCTCTCGCCTCCGTGGCTGACATTGGCCGAGCAGTGCATCGGAACAACGTTTTGCGCCGGCAGATAGAAATTGAGTGTCGTGAACACCGACTTCTTCATCTCGCCCGCATACGACGAACCGCAGATCAGAACGATCTTGCGGGTGAAATCGATGGCAACCATCGTGTCGGAGCCTTCGCGGCCACCGTGGCGCTTTGCGTCGGGGCGGAACGAGGGCAGATCGACGATTGTGAGTTCGGGGACAAAGCCGGCGAGCTCGGATTGCTCGGGGCGGATCAGCAACTGGCGAATGAAAAGCGAGTGCCAGGCGAGCTCGGTGAAGATGCGGGTCTTGATGCGGTATTTCGGGTCGGCGCCGCCGTAGAGGTCCTGCGCGAAGAGTTTCTTACCCTCGGCATGTTTGATGAAGTCGGCGAGAAGATTGTCGAAGTTCTCCTTCGACATTTTCCGGTTGCCATCCCACCAGACCGAATTTTCGGTGAGCGCATCGACGACGGTATGCTTATCCTTCGGACTACGGCCTGTGTGATGGCCGGTCTCCGCGCAGAGCGCGCCGCCTGCAACCAAGGATGCCTCGCCCGCGGAAATCGCGTGCTCATAAAGCGCCGGCTCGGTGAGGTTCCAGCGTACCTCGGCCAGATTCTTGAAGCCGAATTTGTCGGCGCCATAGGCGCCGTTCCGCACACCCTGCTCTTGCACGCGAATTCCTCCCACACTCGGCCGCTTCGTTGGCAAACCCCTCACGGGCCTTTTAGGTCCGCGTTGCGGCTCATAGAACGCAAGTATAGCTCGTTGCCCAAAAGCGCGCGAGCATATGCACCAACGGCCCCGAAATGCCAAGGCAAAATGCCATGCATTGGCGGCAGGCGGCATTGCACTGCATCAATGAGGGCGGGGAAACCCGGCGGTGATGTTTCAACAATCACCCGACTGGTAAATCAGTCGGACAATCCCTTGTCGGTCAGCCATTTGTTGATCAGGTCGGCGATCTGGCCGTTGTTCTTGTCCATCATCATCATGCGGGAATTACCTTTGATCCCGACCTCGGGCAAATTAACCACATCCACATTTCCGCCTGCGCGCGGATCACCTCCGCATAGTCAAGGCCGAGCTGGCGCATTTTCGGCCAGCGGCCCCGGCCGTTCAGGTTGCCCGGGCTTGCTCGGCGAGCTGCTTGACCACCGCGCGCAGCGGGCCCGGCGCGGTGATGCGCTGCGGGAATGATAGCCGCAGCGCGGTGCGGCCATTTTGCAATTCGAGGCCTTCCGGATCGATCCCCACGCAACGCCATTCACCGTCCGGCGCTCCAAGCAGTCTCGTCGCGTAGAGCCGGCAGGCATCAGCGTGATCGGTATTCATATGCTCGATCGCCTCAGCCTCGGAATTGATTAGCGCCTGCGCGTCGGAGATGTCGGTCAGAATATCCTGCGATCGAAGGTCCACTATCCGGCCGAAGCCGGCGACCAGATGCGCGCGCGCGATCTCCATCCGGTAGAAAGCAAAATCGGCGAAGTTCGCAAACATCTCGGCCTCCGGATGACGCCGAAGATATGCGCTCGGGACTGATGGATCGGTCGTATGAGCGCACGTCCCCATCAGCATCACACGTGCGCCTTCGAGCGGATCACCCTCCTTGCGCTCATCCAGCATCAGAGAGACGCGGCCGTCCGCCAGGATGTTCTTGGTGTGCAGTGCCAGTTTCGACAGCAGGAAGAGCGGCGCGCCATCGGCGCAAGTCCCTACGTTCACAAGCGAGCAATAAGGATCCCCCGATCCGGGTACCAATGTCGCAAGCGCGCCCGAACGCCCTTCGCGCAGCAGTTTCCTGGCTGCCAAACGGGCATCGAAGGCATTATCTGGCTTCATCACGGCGACTCACACGTTAACGATTTAGCTCTGGCACACGCAAAGATTCGACCGTTGGGCTTGAAATCGCTACCGAATCACATAGTTGTTGCAAAGAGGCCACATTTCAGACCCTGTTTGTGAGGTTCAAAACACGCGGGACGTCTTGCCAAGAGGGGCTCATGCCGACAATCGCTCTCGTCGACGACGACCGCAACATCCTGACCTCAGTTTCGATGGCTCTGGAAGCGGAAGGCTATCGCATCATGACGTATACCGACGGCGCCTCCGCGCTCGACGGTTTCAAAACGTCGCCGCCGGATCTCGCCATCCTCGATATCAAAATGCCGCGCATGGATGGCATGGAGACGCTCCGGCGCCTGCGCCAGAAGTCCGACATCCCCGTGATCTTCCTCACCTCAAAGGACGAGGAGATCGACGAAATGTTCGGCCTCAAGATGGGGGCCGACGACTTCATCCGCAAACCGTTCTCGCAACGGCTTCTGGTCGAACGCGTTAAGGCGGTTCTGCGCCGCGCCTCCCCCAAGGATGGCGTGCCAGCGAAGGAAGTCGATTCCGCCAAAGTGCTGGAGCGCGGTCTGCTGCGGATGGATCCTGAACGCCACACCTGCACGTGGAAGGGCGAGGCGGTCACCCTGACGGTCACCGAGTTTCTCATCCTGCAGGCGCTCGCCACCCGGCCCGGTGTGGTTAAAAGCCGCAACGCGCTGATGGATGCCGCCTACGATGACCAGGTCTATGTGGATGACCGCACGATCGACAGCCACATCAAGCGGTTGCGCAAGAAGTTCAAGGTGGTCGACGACGATTTCGAGATGATCGAGACGCTCTACGGCGTCGGCTATCGCTTTAAGGAATGACCAATTCTTAATGTTACGGGCCGCTTCGACGGCCTGACGGAGCGTCGCGGCTTGCGGTAAAATGTCGGGGTCAATCAAGACCCTCGGTAAACCCGGCTGGATTGAACGACGTGCTCGATCGGACCACTGAAACTGCCGCGCAGACCGCCGAGGCCGAACGGCCCGGCACTGAGACGGCGCGTCCTGAGCCCAGGCAGGACGGCGCGCTGCGCCGGATGCTGCGCTCGGCGTGGCAATTCTTCGTTTCGCAAAGTTTCTCGAGCCTCACGCGCCGCATCGTCTTCCTCAATCTTGCCGGTCTCGTCGCACTGGTGACCGGCGTTCTTTATCTGTCGCAATTTCGCGCCGGCCTGATCGACGCACGCGTGCAAAGTTTGCTGACGCAGAGCGAAATCATCGCAGGTGCAATCGCGGCGTCGGCTACGGTGGAAACGGATTCCATCACGATCGATCCCGAACGGCTGCTCGAGCTGCAGGCGGGCGAAAGCTACGGCCCGTCCGATGACTCGCTCTCCGGAATCGAATTCCCGATCAATCCGGAGCGTGTCGCACCTGTGCTGCGCCGCCTCGTCTCCCCGACCAAGACACGCGCGCGCATCTACGACCGCGACGGCGTGCTCATTCTCGACAGCCGTAACCTGTATGGCCGTGGCGACGTGCTACGTTTCGATCTGCCGCCGCCGAGCGCGGAAAAGCCGGGCTTGATGGAGCGCGCTTTCATCGCGCTGCGGCGCTGGTTCGGACGCGGTGACTTGCCGCTCTACAACGAACTCGGCCCCGAGAATGGCAAAGGTTATTCCGAGGTGACGCAGGCGCTTAACGGTCTTCATGCCAGCATGGTGCGGGTCAACGATCGCGGCGAGGTCATCGTGTCGGTCGCCGTGCCGGTCCAGCGTTTCCGTGCCGTGCGCGGCGCCCTGATGCTGTCGACGCAAGGCGCCGACATTGACGATATGGTCGAGGCCGAACGGCTTGCCATTGTGAAAGTGTTCTTCGTCGCGGCCGGCGTCATGGTCGTGCTCTCGATGTTGCTCGCCGGCACTATCGCCGGCCCTGTGCGCCGCCTCGCCGATGGCGCCGAGCGGGTGCGACGCCGTATTCGCACGCGCGTCGAGATTCCCGACTTCACGCGCCGACGCGACGAAATAGGCGATTTGTCGGGCGCGCTGCGCGACATGACCAACGCGCTCTATACACGCATCGAGGCAATCGAGAGCTTCGCCGCCGATGTGGCGCACGAGCTGCGCAATCCACTCACCTCACTGCGCTCGGCGGTCGAGACACTCCCGCTCGCCAAGACCGAGCAAAGCCGGCAGCGCCTGCTCGCAGTCATCGAACACGACGTGCGACGGCTCGACCGCCTCATCTCCGACATCTCCGATGCCAGCCGGCTCGACGCCGAATTGCAGCGGCAAGAAGCTGCGCCGGTCGATTTCGCAAAACTTCTCGATGCCTTGGTGAAAGCCGCGAACGAGATACGCACCGACGACGTCAATGTGACTCTCTCGTTTGAAGGCGGACCGCCGTCCAGTTTCAAGGCGCCGGGTCACGATTCCCGGCTCGGACAGGTCGTGAGCAACCTGATCGACAATGCGCGCTCGTTCTCGCCGCCTGGTGGCACCGTGCGTATTACCTGCCGCCGCTTGAGAGACGAGATTGAAATTCTCGTCGACGACGACGGCCCCGGTATCCGTCCGGATGCGCTCGAAAAAATCTTCGAGCGTTTCTATACCGATCGGCCGGAACAGGGCTTCGGGCAGAATTCGGGTCTGGGTCTGTCAATCTCCAAGCAGATCGTCGAGGCCCATGGCGGCACCATCAGAGTAGAGAACCGCACAACCGTCGCGGGCCGCACCGAAGAGCCGCGCGTCCTCGGCGCGCGTTTCATTGTGCGCCTGCCCGCGACATGATGGCTGCGCTAGATCCGACAATTCATGCTTCAGCGGTCCTCGTTGGCGCGAAAGCGGCGCTGATCCGCGGGCCGGCCGGGTCCGGCAAATCGCGGCTTGTATGGGACCTCGTCACAGCGACCTCGCAAGGCGCCCTTCCCTTCGCCAGGCTCGTTGCAGACGACCGCACTCACGTAGAAAGCCATTCAGGCCGGCTGCTGGTCAGCCCCGCGCCGGCGCTGGCGGGTCTGATCGAGGTTTATGGTCTCGGGATCCGGCGGGTCGAATTCGAGCCGGTCGCCGCAGTCGGCCTGATCGTCGATCTGGCGGCCGAGGATGCCGGACGTCACCCGGAACCGAAGGCGGCGAATGCCCAGATCGCCGGAATCACATTGCCGCGGCTTGCGGTCGCGGCCGGAATGGCGGCACTGCCTCTGGTGTTGGCTCGTTTACGAACCCTTCCGACGGGTGATTGACCGGCGGCTGGTAGTTGGGCTACCCCCGCGCCCTCGGTCCCATCGAGAAAAATTAACCATACCGGGCCTAGGATCGTTTCCGCCGAAAACGCACGTTCCGAGCCCTCCTTTGGCCCCATCTTTCCGCAGTGCAACAGAGCGCTTATATAGCGAGGCAAGCCCTTGCAACCGGGCTTCAGATGGGCGTGTATATGCGCCCTATCGTGCGGCGCAGCGTAGCGCCCGCGAGGAGTTAGGGATGATCGGCCTCGTACTAGTAACTCACGGGCGGCTCGCCATCGAGTTCCGCTCAGCGCTGGAGCATGTCGTAGGGCCCCAGCGTCAGATCGAGGCAATTACGATCGGCCCCGATGATGACGTGGAGCAATGCCGCAAGAACATCCTCGACGCCGTCAAGCGCGTGGATAGCGGCGAAGGCGTCGCAATCCTCACCGACATGTTCGGTGGCACGCCGTCCAACCTTGCGATTTCGGTGATGAGCCAGCCCAAGGTCGAAGTCCTGGCCGGTATCAACCTACCAATGTTGATCAAGCTGGCGAAAATCCGCGAGATCTGCCCGCTGCAGGACGCGGTTGCCGCGGCCCAGGAGGCCGGGCGAAAATACTGCACCATCGCCAGCCGCGTGCTCAACGGTAAATGAGCCCACGCACTTCAGCGGACGACACCCCCGTCGTGCGCGAGGTGGAGATCGTCAACAAGAAGGGCTTGCACGCCCGCGCTTCCGCCAAATTCGTGCAGACCGCTGAACAATTTGACGCCGCCATCACCGTGACACGCGGCCACGAAACCGTCGGGGGCACCTCGATTATGGGGCTGATGATGCTGGCGGCCGGCCCGGGCATCACCATCATCATCAAGGCAACGGGCAAGGACGCCGCGGCGGCGGTGGAAACGCTTTACAAGCTGGTCGCCGATGGGTTCGGCGAAGAGGAATAGGCTGCCATACGGCCTGCTAACCAACCCGATTGGTACATAAAGAAATCTTTATATATGCATTGCGGGCCTGCGACCGGCCTGTTATAGGCACGGCCAGCCCACCATCACATTCGCCTTTGTAAAAGGACCGCCATGACTGCTGCCCAGCTGAAAGCCAAGACCGGCGACTACATCGTCAAGGACATCTCGCTCGCCGAATTCGGCCGCAAGGAAATATCGCTCGCCGAAACCGAAATGCCTGGCCTGATGGCGACGCGCGAGGAATACGGCCCAAAGCAGCCTTTGAAGGGCGCGCGGATCGCCGGCTCGCTGCATATGACCATTCAGACGGCGGTGCTGATTGAAACCCTGGTTGCGCTTGGTGCCGACGTCCGCTGGGTCTCCTGCAATATCTACTCGACCCAGGACCATGCCGCCGCGGCGATCGCGGCCGCGGGCACTCCGGTGTTCGCGATCAAGGGCGAGAGCCTGAAGGATTACTGGGACTACACCGCCAAGCTGTTCGAGTGGCACGGCGGCGGCACGCCCAATATGATCCTCGACGACGGCGGCGACGCCACCATGTTCGTGCACCAGGGCTTCCGCGCCGAACACCACGACCCCATGTTCCTCGACCAGCATAATTCGGAAGAAGAGGAAATCTTCTTCGCGCTGATCAAGAAGACGCTGAAAGAAAAACCGAAGGGTTATTTCGCCGAGCTAGCCAAGAACATCAAGGGCGTCTCCGAAGAGACCACCACCGGCGTGCACCGGCTCTATGATATGCAGAAGGCAGGCACGCTTCTGTTCCCGGCAATCAACGTCAACGACAGCGTCACCAAGTCGAAGTTCGACAACCTCTACGGCTGCCGCGAGTCGCTGGTGGACGGTATCCGCCGCGGCACCGACGTCATGATGTCGGGCAAGGTGGCGATGGTTGCCGGCTTCGGTGATGTCGGCAAAGGTTCGGCCGCCTCGCTGCGCCAGGCCGGTTGCCGCGTGATGGTTTCCGAAGTCGACCCAATCTGCGCACTGCAGGCGGCGATGGAAGGCTATGAAGTGGTGACCATGGAAGACGCCGCGCCGCAAGCCGACATCTTTGTCACGGCGACCGGCAACAAGGACATCATCACCATCGAGCACATGCGGACGATGAAAGATCGCGCCATCGTCTGCAACATCGGCCACTTCGACAACGAGATCCAGATTGCGCATCTGAAGAACCTGAAGTGGAATAACATCAAACCACAGGTCGACGAGATCGAATTCCCGAGCGGCAAGCGCATCATCCTGCTGTCGGAAGGCCGGCTGGTGAATTTGGGTAACGCCATGGGTCACCCGAGCTTCGTGATGTCAGCGTCGTTCACCAACCAGACGCTGGCGCAGATCGAACTCTTCGCCAATAACAAGAACGGCAAGTACAAGAAGGAAGTCTACGTGCTGCCGAAGACGCTCGACGAGAAAGTCGCGCGATTGCATCTCGCCAAGATCGGCGTGAAGCTGACCGAACTGCGCAAGGACCAGGCCGACTATATCGGCGTGCCGCAGCAGGGCCCGTTCAAGAACGATCACTACCGCTACTGATCTTTATTGGATCCACGACGCCCACGCCCGGCCTTGTGCCGGGCGTTTTCTTTTCCCGGCTTAACGTTGCTCACGGCTGCGGCGGCACGATAAAAATCGTGTAGCGCTGCGGCTTGCCAGCAAATCTCAAGAAATTGCGCACGATCTCGCTCTCAACCAGCCTGGCGGCGGGCCCACCGCTTGCGGCTCCGTCGCGCCGGCACCGCGAATCCTCCGCAAAGCATACCCAGACAAAGCCGGAGCGCGCGAGCTCACGAGCAGGACGCGCCGGCATACCGGTCAGCGCGCGCGGACGATCAGCGGCGTAAGCGGCCGCGCCGTAGGCGAGATCCGCATCGCCGCCGATAAAACGTAACGGTTGCGGCGTCGTCTGGTACCAAAGCCGCTCGACCTCGCCTGCGAGCAGCGACGCCTGCGCAGACGCCGGCTCCGGCCCCGCGCGGTGCGCTGCGATCGTAACGAGCGGCGACACAACGAGCATGACAATCGGCAGCGCCGCTGCGCCAAGCAAAATGCGCCGCGTGTCGACTTCGCTTATCGTGACCGCGGGCGACGATAACAACAGTACCGGTAATAGCGAGAAGGCCGGCATCGACCACAACGAGGTAATCTCGGCACCGCTCGCGACCGCTGCAATTGCCGGCAGCAACAGCGGACCCCAGAAAGCGGCCGCGACGAGCCGTCGTTCCGTTTCCTGCGGCCAAAGAATGTCCGGCAACGCCGTCACGCCAGGGCGTGTGATCGCGCATGCGATAGCCAGCGGGAGGGCTATGTATCCGAATGCGCCAGCCACATAGCCGGCCGCTGCAACGAGCGTGGCGACAAACGGCTTGTCGCCGTGAACAAGCATTGCATAGGAAAACGATTCAAAGTCTTCCCGCATCAGCCAAAGAAGATGCGGCGCAAGTGTGATCAACCCAGCCGCGATGGTGATCCACGGCGCCGCCGAGCGGAAATACGTGGCCCACCGCCTGTCGAGCAGTGCCGCCAATGCTAATCCTGCCAGCAGAAAGATCGACCAGTATTTGCCAAGCATGGCGCAGGCCGCGGCGACACCGGCAAGGATGGCCCAAAGCGTGCCGCGCGTGCGCACGGACATCAGGAAAAACCACGTGGTGGCGGCCCAGAGCGGCAGCAACACCGTATTCACATTGTATTTGAGTGCATGGAAGTTGAAGAACGGCACGAACGTCAGTAGTGCAATCCCGACGATGCGTTCGTCCGTGTCGAGGTAATCCGCCGATAGACGCCAGACGATCCACAGCACAACGGCCGGCATCAGCATGGCCAGCAAGTAATATGACCACCCGGCAATAGGGAACACAGTAAACCAGAGCCGAACCAGCCAGGCTGCAAACGGCGGATGCTTGAGATGGCCGAGCGAAAGATCGCGCGACCACGCAATGACCTCGGTCATGTCAGGATGAAAGCCTTGGCTGCTTTTCGCAATCGTGCCGTAAACGGTCCACAGCAGCACATAGATCGCGAGGGACACGAGGACGGTTTGCTCGCGCCGCGCCGGATCGATCAGCGCGTCGCGCCAACCGCCGGCCGCACGTTCGGCGGCGTTAAAGGGCGCGGGAATGCGCATGATCGGCCACCTATCGCATGGCGGAGCGAAATACAACCTTTCACGGTCCACCTGAGGAGGTTTGCCGCACGTCGACTGTTGAAATGACGGTTGTTTGGGGGATGCGGGTTCTGTGATGTGCTTGAAGGTCCAGACCCTGAGTGTTATCTCGCGGCCATGACGTCTGTTCCCATTCAAAATATCCGCAATTTCTCCATCGTCGCGCACATCGATCACGGCAAGTCCACGCTTGCCGACAGGCTGATTCAGCTCACCGGCGGGCTCGAGGAGCGTGAAATGAAGGAACAGGTGCTCGATTCCATGGACATCGAGCGCGAGCGCGGCATTACCATCAAGGCGCAAACCGTGCGCCTCAAATACAAGGCGCGCGACGGCATGGATTACATCCTCAATCTGATCGACACGCCCGGCCATGTCGACTTCGCCTACGAGGTCAACCGTTCGCTCGCCGCGTGCGAGGGTTCATTGCTGGTGGTCGACGCGAGCCAAGGTGTCGAGGCGCAAACGCTGGCGAACGTCTATCAGGCAATCGACAACGGCCACGAGATCGTGCCGATCCTCAACAAGGTGGACTTGCCAGCCGCCGAGCCAGCCAAGATCAAGCAACAGATCGAGGACGTGATCGGACTCGATGCTTCGAATGCTATCGAGATTTCCGCCAAGACCGGACTGAATGTGCCGGAGGTGCTCGAGGCGATCGTCACGCGGCTGCCGCCGCCGAAAGGCGATCGCGATGCCACGCTCAAGGCGCTATTGGTCGACAGTTGGTACGACGTCTATCTCGGCGTGGTGGTGCTGGTGCGCATCGTCGATGGCGTGCTCAAGAAGGGCATGCGCATCCGCATGATGGGCACTAACTCTGCGTATGACGTGGACCGCACCGGCGTGTTCACGCCCAAGCTCACGCCCGTCGATGAGCTTGGTCCCGGCGAGATCGGCATGCTCACCGCCTCGATCAAGGAAGTTGCCGATACGCGCGTCGGCGACACCATCACCGATGACCGCAAGGCGATCGAGCAACCGCTGCCCGGCTTTCGGCCGGCAGTACCGGTTGTGTTCTGCGGATTGTTTCCGGTCGACGCCGCCCAGTTCGAGGAATTGCGCGCCGCCATGGGCCGGCTGCGCCTCAACGACGCGAGCTTCTCCTACGAGATGGAAACCAGCGCAGCGCTCGGCTTCGGTTTCCGCTGCGGCTTCCTCGGGCTGCTGCATCTGGAGATCATTCAGGAGAGGCTGTCGCGCGAGTTCAATCTCGACCTGATAGCGACCGCGCCTTCGGTGATCTACAAGATGTCGCTGCGCAACGGTACGGAGATCGAGATTCACAACCCGGTCGACATGCCCGACCCGACGCAAATCCTTGAAATGCAGGAGCCGTGGATCGAAGCGACGATCCTGACGCCAGACGAATATCTCGGTTCGGTCCTCAAGTTGTGCCAGGACCGCCGCGGCGAGCAAAAAGAGCTCACTTACGTCGGCAATCGCGCGATGGTGAAATACGACTTGCCACTCAATGAAGTGGTATTCGATTTCTACGATCGCCTGAAGTCCGTTTCGCGCGGCTACGCTTCGTTCGACTATCACCTCACCGACTATAAACCGGCCGACCTGGTGAAATTGCAGATGCTGGTCAACGGCGACCCCGTGGACGCGCTCGCCATGCTCGTGCATCGCACGCGCGCGGAGCAGCGCGGCCGCGCCATGGCCGAGAAACTGAAGGAATTGATCCCGCCGCACATGTTCCAGGTACCGATCCAGGCAGCGATCGGCGGCAAGATTATCGCGCGCGAGACCGTGCGCGCCTTCCGCAAGGACGTTACCGCCAAATGCTACGGCGGCGACGCGACACGCAAACGCAAGCTGCTGGACAAGCAGAAGGAAGGCAAGAAACGCATGCGACAATTCGGCAAAGTCGATATTCCGCAGGAAGCGTTCATTGCGGCGCTGAAAGTCGACGTCTGACGGCGGTTTTTGCGCGAATACCAACGACTGCGGCACCGGAACCCGGCCGTGGCCCGCGCTATTTTTGCCCAAGTTGTGATAGACTTCCACAAAACCGGATGCGGAATCGCCAGATCGGAAAGGTCATGTTCGCCCGAAAGATTGTGACCACATTCGCCTTGTCGGCCCTCGTCGCGTTTGGTGCGGTTGTCATGACCGAACGCCCCGCAATTGCGCAGAAGCCGGCGAATGCAATGCCTTCACCGCTGCCTCCTGAAAAGCCGGCGACGACCGAACTAGCGCGCGAAAAAACCATTCCGGCAAAAATCCTGTTCGGCGAAAAGAAACTGCCTTCTGTCGGGAAATCGATGGCTATCGGGTACTACCCGCGCGGCTGCCTGCAGGGCGGCGTCGAGTTGCCGATCAACGGTCCAAATTGGCAAGTGATGCGCTTGTCGCGCAACCGCAACTGGGGCCATCCGAGCCTGGTGCAATTCCTCGAAAAATTCGCGCCGCTCGCCGCCAAGGCTACCGGATGGAAGGGCGTGTTGGTCGGTGATATGGCACAGCCGCGCGGCGGCCCCACCGTGTCGGATCACGCGAGTCACCAAATCGGCCTCGACGTCGACATCTGGTTCATGCCGATGCCCGCTCACATGTTGAGCAATGATGAGCGCGAAAAGATCGAGGCCATCAATCTCGTTTCGGCGGACTGGAAACACCTCAATCCGCAAACCTGGACGCCACAGCACATCGCTTTCATCAAGACGGCGGCCGAACAGCCGGAGGTCGAGCGCGTGCTGGTGAATGCCGCCATCAAAAAGGAGCTGTGCCGCGTGGAAGACAAGGCGCATGACGGCTGGATGGCCAAGATCCGCCCGTGGTACGGCCACCACGATCATATCCATGTGCGGCTGAAATGCCCGGCTGACTCGCCGAGCTGCCGCGCGCAGCCGCCGGTGCCGGGCGGCGATGGATGCGGCGCCAAGGAACTCGACTACTGGTTCTCCGACAAGGTTCTACGCCCGCAGATCAAACCGAGCCCGCCGGTCAGGCAAACGATGCTCGCCGATCTACCGCCGGCCTGCAAAACCGTGCTTGAAGCTCCCGACAAGAGTACCAGCGTGGCGACCGGCAACAAGTGATCAGCCGACCGGCAGTACGTTGGTATATTTGACCTGCTCCAGCGCGAAACTCGATTCGATCGAAGCGATGCCTTCGAGCCGCGTCAGCTTCTGCTTGAGGAAGCGTTCATAGGCTGCGAGATCCGGCACGACCACACGCAGCCAGTAGTCGCGCGGCCCGGTCATCAAATAACATTCAAGGACTTCCGGCCAGCGCGCGATCGTCTTGGCAAAACGATCGAGCAACTCCTCGCGCTGTTTCTCCAGCTTGACGGAAATGAAAACGCTGACCGGCAACCCGACTGCGCGCTGGTCGAGCACGGCAACGTAACGCGAGATCACCCCTGCTTTTTCGAGCAGCCGCACCCGGCGCAGACACGGCGACGGCGATAGCCCGACTTTGTCGGCCAGATCCGCCAGACTCATGCGGCCGTCGTCCTGCAACAACCGCAGGATCTTCAGGTCCACCGCATCGAGCGCAGGTATTGGCATAATCGACCTTTTTTCCCCAAGTAATTGATAGAATACGCTAATCGCTACGATAATAATAGTGTGAATTGGCAGGCACCGCCCCGGCTGAATACCCATAATCAATAGGTGAATTGCCAAACGCGGGCCGCCTCGCTGATGTCCAAACCAGACTCCCGAGACAATTTGCCAGTCCTCGCCGCGCTGGAGCGTAAGGTGCTTTGGCTGGCGAGCTGGATGATCCATAACGCCAATCACCTGCGCGAAAATTCGGATGGCCTGAAAGTCGGCGGCCATCAGGCATCCAGCGCCTCGCTCGCCACGATCATGACCGCGCTCTACTTCGACGTCCTGCGCCCGCAGGACCGTGTGGCGGTGAAGCCGCATGCGAGTCCGATCTTCCACGCCATCCAGTATCTGCTCGGCAAGCAGACACGCGAGCGGCTGGAGACGTTCCGCGGCTACAAGGGTGCGCAGAGCTATCCCTCGCGTACCAAGGACACCGACGATGTCGATTTCTCCACCGGGTCGGTCGGGCTGGGCGTGGCGCAGACGCTGTTCTCGTCGCTGACGCAAGACTATGTTCGCGCGCACGGCTGGGGCCTAGATCGACCCGAAGGTCGCATGGTGGCGTTGGTCGGCGACGCCGAACTTGATGAAGGCAATATCTTTGAAGCGCTGCTCGAAGGATGGAAGCAGGGCCTGCGGAATTGCTGGTGGATCATCGATTATAACCGGCAGAGCCTCGATGCCGTCGTCCGGGAAGGTCTGTGGGCCCGCTACGAGCAGCTGTTCAAGAACTTTGGCTGGAATGTTGTCATTCTGAAATACGGCTCGCTGCAACAAGCAGCCTTCAAGGAGCCCGGCGGCGAAACGCTACGGCGGTGGATCGACAACTGCCCGAACCAGCTCTACTCCGCCCTGGTGTTCGCGGGTGGCGCTGCGTGGCGCAAGCGGCTAACTGACGAAATCGGCGACCAGGGCGACGTCAGCAGACTGATCGACAGGCGCAGCGACGACGAGCTGGCTGCCTTGATGAACAATCTCGGCGGCCATGACATGCCGTCCGTTCTCGAGGCTTTCCACAACGCCGACCCCGAAAAACCGACCTGCTTCATCTGCTACACCGTGAAAGGCTTCGGTTTGCCTTTCGCCGGCCACAAGGACAATCACGCCGGTCTCATGACGCCGCAGCAGATGGAGATCTTCCGCACGGCAAACCATGTGCAGCCGGGCCACGAATGGGACAAGTTCGAAGGGCTCACGCTGCCGGCGGAACAATTGCAATCATTTCTCGATCGCGTACCGTTCGCGGCCGGTGGCGTGCGGCGCCTGACTGCGCCTGTGCACAATGTGCCGGATAACTTGCCGGTCACCATCCAGCCTGTGATGTCCACGCAAACCGGCTTTGGCGCCATTCTCAATGAGATTGGCCGCGGCAAGGATGAATTCGCACGCCATATCGTAACCACATCACCGGATGTCACGGTCTCGACCAATCTCGGACCATGGGTGAACCGCCGCGGATTGTTCGCGCGTCAGGCCATGGCCGACACATTCAAGAGCGAGCACATCCCGTCGACATTCAATTGGGAGTTCTCGCCCACAGGCCAGCATATCGAGCTCGGCATTGCCGAGATGAATCTGTTCATCTTGCTGTCGGCGCTTGGACTGTCGCACAGCATCAATGGCGAGCGTTTGCTGCCGATCGGCACGCTCTACGATCCCTTCATCGCGCGTGGGCTCGATGCATTAAATTACGCCTGCTATCAGGACGCGCGCTTCATACTGGTGGCAACGCCATCCGGCATTACGCTCGCGGGTGAAGGTGGCGCGCATCAGTCCATTGCGGAACCGCTGATCGGACTGGCGCAGGATGGCCTCGCCAGCTTTGAGCCTGCTTATGTCGACGAATTGTCGGTCATCATGGCCTGGGCCTTTTCCTATTTGCAGAAGGACGCAGATGCCGCGCCATCCGAACGAAACTGGCTCCGCGACGAGACCGGCGGTTCAGTCTATCTACGGCTCTCGACGCGGCCGATTGAGCAAATTCAACGCGAAATGACGCCAGAACTGCGCCAGCAGATTGTCGATGGCGCCTATTGGCAGCGCAAGCCGGGACCCAATTGCCAGGTGGTGGTTGCATACACCGGCGCGATGGCGCCGGAAGCCATTGAAGCCGTCGGCCTGATGGCGGAAGACCGCCGCGACGTCGGCTTGCTCGCGATCACCTCCGCCGACCGTCTCAATGCGGGCTGGACCGCAGCGCAGCGGGCGCGCGAGCGCGGTCTGGTGCACGCCCGCTCACATGTCGAGCGCTTGCTTGCCGAGGTGCCGATGCATTGCGGCATCGTAACCGTGCTGGACGGACATCCGGCAACGCTGGCCTGGCTCGGCGCCGTCGCCGGCCATCGCACGCGTGCGCTGGGCGTCGAACATTTCGGCCAGACCGGGTCGCTCGCCGAGCTCTACCGGCACTACGGGATCGACACCAACGCGATCGTTGCGGCCGCGCAGGCGATTGCGCCCGGCCGCCCGATCCGTCACCTCAAGGCGCTGCCCTGAAGCGCCCTTACATCATCATGCTCATGCCGAATAGCGCGGCGGGAATGGCGAAAACGATCGTCCAGACCACAATCACGCAGACGATAACAGCAATGGTATAGATCAGCGCTTTGTCGGCCGCCGGCTTCATCAAGACAACAATGCCGGTGTACAGCAGATAGAGGCTGTACAGTCCTAGAATTCCCAGGAACAGCCAGCGCCGGAATGATCTTGAACACCCCGGCAACCCACGCAGCGGTTGGCGCATAGGCCGAAACTTTCATGGCGTTATCGAGATTTTTCCGTGCGCCGAACGTTCCGGCGAGAAAATCTATGACGTAAGCCAGGACAAAGACGCTGATCAGCGCCAGCACATAGACGACGAGCGCATGCAGAATTCCGCTGACGATCCCGATGCGAAATGGCCCATATCCGACAATCGACAGGCCGATAAATGCGCACACCGGCGGGATGGCGGCGACGATCGCCACGTAGTTGGGAAACAGATAGCCGGCGCCACCCGGCTCGCGCTCAATTGCCTGCCACTCCGATTTCGGTTGCAGCAGGATACCTTTAACTCGCTCGACGAGATTCATGACAGCCCCTCCAGTGATCCCCGGTTAAACTATAGCCGATTTCGGTCTTCCAAAATCATCGCCGCGCCCTTTTCCGCAATCATCATGGTCGGCGAATTGGTGTTGCCGGACGTAATCGAGGGCATGATCGAAGCGTCCACTACGCGCAAGGCGTCGATACCGATCACGCGCAGGCGCGCATCTACGACCGCCCGCGTATCGTCATCGCGGCCCATTCGCGCGGTGCCAACGGGGTGGAAAATGGTCGTTCCTATGTCGCCAGCGGCCTTGAGCAGACCGGCCTCGTCATCATGCACGGCTGGTCCCGGCAGGTACTCGACGGGCGAGTATTTTTGCAGCGCCGGCTGCGAGACGATCTTGCGGGTCACGCGGATGGCGTCGGCGGCGACTCGCTGGTCCTCCGGCGTCGACAGGTAATTGGGCCGGATCGCCGGCGGCTGCATCGGATTGGTGGACTTCAGCGTGAGCGAGCCGCGGCTGGTGGGGCGGATGTCGGCGACGCTGGCGGTGAAGGCCGGGAACGGATGCAACGGCTCGCCGAACTTCTCCAGCGACAGCGGCTGCACGTGATACTGGATATTGGCGGTGGCCTGCGACGGATCGGACTTGGTAAAGGCGCCGAGCTGCGACGGCGCCATGGTCATCGGTCCACGCCGGCGCAAGAGATAGTCGAGCCCCATGCCGAGGCGGCTGAGTATCTTCGGATAGCTCTCGTTCAGCGTCTTCACGCCTGACACCTTGAAGATCAGGCGCAGCTGCAAATGATCCTGCAGGTTGCCGCCGACGCCGGGCTTGTCGAGTACGAGCGGAATGCCGAACTGCGACAAATGCGCTGCCGGCCCGACGCCCGACAGCATCAGCAGGTGCGGCGAGTTGATCGCGCCGGCGGAGAGGATCACTTCGCCGCGGCAGCGCGCGCTGCGCAGCACTCCGTTCTGCCGCCAGCGGATGCCGGTGGCGCGTTTGCCGGTGAAGTCGATGCCTTCGACCAGACAGCCGGTTTCGAGACGGAGATTTTGCCGGTGCAATACCGGTTTCAAGAAACCGCGCGCGGCCGACCAGCGCCGCCCGCGCTTCTGGTTGACGTGGAAATAGCAGATGCCCTCGTTGTCGCCGGTGTTGGGATCGGGGACGTTCGGAATGCCGTACTCGTTGGCGGCGTGACGGAACGCCTCGAGGATTTCCCACTTAATGCGCGGATATTCGACGCGCCATTCGCCGCCGACGGCGTGGTGCTCGCTGTCTTTGAGGAAATGATCGACGTGCTTGCGGAAGATCGGCCGCACGTCTTCCCACGACCATCCCGGCAAGCCGAGCTGACGCCAGTGGTCGTAGTCGCCGGCCTGGCCCAGCATGTAGATCATGCCGTTGATGGCCGAGGAGCCGCCGATCACCTTGCCGCGCGGATAATTCAGGCTGCGGCCGTTGAGGCCCGGCTCCGGCTCGGTCTTCATTAGCCAGTCGGCGCGCGGATTGCCGATCGCGAACAGATAGCCGACTGGAATGTGAAACCAGATCCAGTTGTCGTTGCCACCGGCTTCCAGAACCAGCACGCGATTTGCGGGATCCGCCGAAAGCCGGTTGGCCAGCACACAACCGGCCGAGCCGGCGCCCACCACGATGTAGTCGAACTCGCCCTCGATGGGCGTCGTATCAGCCATGGGAATCTCGGTTTGCGGAGACGAACTCACTACACTGTCATGGCCGGGCTTGTCCCGGCCATCCCGCTTAGTATCGCACGGTGCCTGCCTAAGCGAGATCGCCGGGTCAAGCCCGGCGATGACAACGTCCCAGGTACTTGCTAGGCTTACAGAAGTTGCAGCGCCCTGTGCGTGCGCCGCATAAAGCCGGAACGGCGGTTCCGATCATCGATCACGATCCTGACTTCAATCCAGACTGGCGTCGTTGCGACGCCTTCAGGAGAACCGCCATGTTTGTACGGGTTTTCGCCTTTCTCGGCTTTGTCGTCGCCCTTTCGGGCGCGCCACAACCGCTGATCGCGCAGGAACAGATCACGGTGTTCGCCGCTGCATCTCTAAAGAATGCTCTCGATGACACGAATGCAGCCTTCACCAAGGCCACCGGCCTCAAGGTGGTCGCGAGCTACGAAGCCAGCTCCGCCCTCGCCAAACAGATTGAACAGGGCGCGCCGGCCGATATTTTCATCTCTGCCGATCTGCGCTGGATGGACTATGCGAACGAACACAAGCTGATCAAGCCTGATACCCGTGTGAACCTGCTCGGCAATAAACTGGTCTTGATTGCGCCCAAGGACTCCAGGCTCGATCACATCGCGATCGGTGACGGTTTCGATATCGCCAAACTCGCCGGCGATGGCCGCATCGCAGTCGCCGACGTCAAAGCTGTGCCGGCCGGGGTCTATGCCAAGGCCGCGCTGGAAAAGCTCGGCGCCTGGACGACAGCGGAGCCAAAGCTCGCGCAGGCGGAAAATGTCCGGGCAACACTTGCTTTCGTCGCACGCGGTGAAACACCCGTCGGCATCGTGTACGAAACCGATGCCAGGATTGAACCGAAGGTGAAGATCATCGGCGCGTTTCCCGAAGGCTCCTATCCGCCTGTGACCTATCCGGTGGCTGCAACCATAAACGGTAAGCGCTCAGCCACGCGTTATCTCAGTTTCCTGGCGACACCGGCCGCAAAAGCGATTTTCGAGCGCTATGGATTCAGTTTTCTGATCAAGCCGGTCTCATGACACAATAGACGCGTGCTCGAACTTTCCCCTCAGGACTGGACCGCAGTTCAACTCTCGCTGCGGGTTGCGGCGGTCTCGACGCTGGTGGCGCTGCCGTTCGGCATTGCCATCGCGACGCTGCTGGCGCGCAAGGAATTCTGGGGCAAGGCGCTGCTCGACGCTATCGTCCATCTGCCGCTGGTGCTGCCGCCCGTGGTGACCGGCTATCTATTGCTGATCAGCTTCGGCCGCCGGGCGCCGATCGGCGCCTTCCTGGACGATCATTTCGGCATCGTGTTCTCATTTCGCTGGACCGGCGCCGCGCTCGCTTGCGGCGTTATGGCATTTCCACTGATGGTACGGGCGATCCGGCTGTCGATCGAGGCAATCGACCGGCGCCTGGAAGATGCAGCGGCGACGCTTGGTGCCAACCCGGTCTGGACCTTTGTCACCGTGACGCTGCCGCTGGCCTTGCCCGGCGTTATCGCAGGCATGATGCTGGCTTTCGCGCGCGCGCTCGGCGAATTCGGCGCCACGATCACCTTCGTGTCCAATATTCCTGGCGAAACCCAGACCATCTCGGCGGCGATTTACACACTCACGCAGGTGCCAGGCGGCGACGCCGATGCCCTCAAGCTCGTAATCGTGGCCATCATCATCTCGTTTGCCGCGCTGCTCGCATCGGAATGGTTCGCCCGCCGCGCGGCCGCGCGCCTGCACGGAGCTTGAGCATGCTCGTCTTTCAAGCGGAAAAGCATCTCGGCGAGTTCGCGATCAACGCATCATTTTACAGTGACAGCGGTGCGACCGCGTTGTTCGGGCCATCCGGCGCCGGCAAGACCAGCATCATCAATATGATTGCAGGTCTGCTCAAGCCGGATCGCGGCCGCATCGTGCTCGACGGCGAAACACTGTTCGACGAGGGAGCGCGCATCGAGGTGCCGGCCTGGCGGCGGCGCATCGGCTACGTTTTTCAGGAGGGCCGGCTGTTTCCTCATTTCACCGTCCGGCACAATCTCGACTATGGACGCTGGATGGGTGGCCACGTCGCCGATCCGGCTGCATTCAATCGCGTGGTCGAACTCCTGAATATCGGACATTTGCTTGAACGGCGTCCCGGCAAGTTATCCGGCGGCGAGCGCCAACGCGTCGCGGTCGGCCGCGCGTTATTGATGCGCCCGCGTCTGCTGCTGCTCGACGAGCCGCTGGCCTCGCTCGATACGGCGCGCAAGCGCGATATCCTGCCATATCTGGAAAGGCTGCGTGACGAAGCGCGTGTGCCGATCATCTATGTCAGCCACAATGCCGCTGAGGTAAAACGTATTGCCAACCACGTGGTGCGGATTGAGGATGGCAAGGTCATCGCAACGGGCGCCACCGAGCTGCTCGACGCGGCCCAGGACGATATGCTTGCCTGAGGAATGTTTCCTCCGGAACGAATCGTCTGCCTGACCGAGGAAACCGTCGAGACGCTGTATCTCCTCGGTGAAGATCGCCGCATTGTCGGCGTCTCTGGCTATGCCGTGCGCCCCCCGCAGGTACGCAAGGAGAAGCCGCGCGTTTCTGCCTTTATCTCTGCTGACGTGCCGAAGATCATCGCGTTGAAGCCTGATCTGGTGCTGACATTTTCCGATCTGCAGGCCGACATCGTCGCCGAACTGATCCGCAACAACATCGCCGTGCATGCGTTCAACCAGCGCGATGTTGCCGGCATCCTCGATATGGTCCGTACCCTTGGCGCGCTCGTTGGCGCGGAGGAAAAAGCCGAAGCGCTGGCAAAATCGCTAGCCGCGCGCGTCAACGCGGTGCACGAGCGTGCGCTACAGCTGCCGCGCCGGCCGCGCGTTTATTTCGAGGAATGGGACGAGCCGATGATTTCCGGCATCGCCTGGGTATCAGAGCTGATCGGAGCCGCCGGCGGTGTCGAAGTTTTTCCGCAACTTGCCGTACGCAAGAACGCGAAAGACCGCATCGTGGTGCCCGAGGACGTGATCGCGGCGCGGCCGGATATCATCGTCGGTTCCTGGTGCGGGAAAAAATTCGTGCCTGCCAAGGTCGCCGCCCGCCCGGGTTTTGCCGAAGTTCCCGCGGTCGCCAACGGCTGGCTGCGGGAAATCAAATCGACGCTGATTCTTCAGCCGGGGCCGGCCGCCCTGACCGACGGCCTGGATCAACTCGCAGGAATCATGGCCGATTGGGCCGAAGCGATCCGGTAAAGCCTGCCCTAACAGGCCTCGCCAGCCCGGTAGGAAATCCGGGCCCAATCGTGCTAAGAACACCGCGAAATAAAGAACAGGACCTGACCGCAATGACCGCGAACAAGACCCGTGCCGACCTCTGGATGGACGTGCTCCTCGTTGCATTCTTGATCGGCTTTGACGTGGCTGCCCGCCTGCTGCCGCATGCGCCCGGCGTGTGGCCATTTGCGGCGAGCGCGCTGTTCGCCGGCCGGATGCTTCGTATTCCGGCGCTGGCCGTGGTCGTTCCGGTCGCTGCCGTGCTGCTGAGCAATGTCGCGCTCGCCGGCGACGACTGGCGCATCACGCTCGTGGTCTGCGCCGCGATCACTTTGCCCGCTTTCGCCGGCATGCTGTCGCGGCGCCGGCAGGGAGCGATCCCGGTTATCGCGGCGATGCTGTCCTGCTCGCTGATCTTCTTCGCGGCCACGAACTTCGCCGTTTGGGCCTTCGGCAGTCTGTACCCGCACAGCTGGCAGGGCCTGGTGCAATGCTACGTCGCCGCACTGCCTTTCCTCGACAAGACCGTGCTTGGAGATTTGTTCTGGACTGCGGTGCTCTTCGGCGGTGGGTGGCTGGTACAGCATACGCCGATGCTGTCGCGGCGCGCGCTCTAGCCCAGCAATCTCTGCAGCCTGAACCACCATGACTTAAGGCGGCCGACCAGATCGCCCGCTCCCTCAGGTTCGGCCAGCCGTAGGCCAACCGTGGTCACGCGACCGCCACTCACCTTATGCGCAAGCAGAGCGATCGGGCCCAGCTCGACGATGTCGCCGGTCTTGACCCTCCGCCGGAGCAGCTCGCTGAAATAATCGGCGAGCGATACTTCGGTGTGATCAGCCGCGACCTGCAATCCATAGATCTCGGCAAGCGCGCCGAGCGTCGCCGTCGCCGGAACAAAGAAGTCGCCAAGCAGCCGCGGATCGGGGGACACTGGCGGCGGCATTTTGACAAAAAAGCGATCGAGCGCCTGCGCTTTTTCCGGCGGCGCCAGCAAATAGACATAGTCGCCCTCGCGCACGGGATGCGCCTCCGCGGGCGTGAGAATTTCCTCTTTACGCACGACCAGCGTCGGTCGTGCCCAGTTCGGAATCAGGCCGCGACGCAGGAAAGGACTATTGGCCGGCACCGGATAGCCGACAATCTCGCGCGCAAGCTGGCCCGGCAGATCGAGTTCGACGCGGCGCGGCAGGGGATCGGCGCGCGCGAACGAGATGTCGAGCTTGCGTGCGGCAAGCGCCACCGTCCAGCCTTGAATGAGCAGTGAGGACAGGACGACAACGAACGCCACATCAAAATATAGATAGGCCGCCGGCAAGCCGACGAGCAGCGGGATCGAGGCGAGGAAAATACCGACCGCGCCGCGCAAGCCGACCCAGGAGAGGAACAGCATCTCGCGCCATTGAAACTTGAACGGTGCAAGACACAGGAATACGGCGACAGGCCGCGCGATGAGCATCAGGACGAGCGCCACCGAAACCGATCCGAACAGACTGTCCGCCAATCGGTGCGGCCACGCCAGCAAGCCGAGCAGCACGAACATCACGATCTGCGCGAGCCAGGTGACGGCATCGAGGAAGACGACGACCGAATTATGTGCGCGCGTCTGCGCATTGCCGACCACAAGGCCGGCGAGATAGACCGCCAAAAAACCAGACGCATGCACCGCGTTCGCGAACGCGAACACCACCAGCGCGCTCACCGCGACAAAGGGCGCGTGCAAGCCCTGTGCAAGCGAAAGCCGGTTGAGCACGAGGGTAATGATCTGTCCGCCGACAAAGCCAATGACGCAGCCGAGAATGGCGTCGCGCAGGAAGGTCACCAAAGCATGCGACCAGCTCTGTTCGCCGAGCAGCAGGATTTCGACCAGCAGCAGCGCAAGGAAGATGGCGAAGGGATCGTTGGTGCCGGACTCCACCTCCAGGACGCCGCGCACACGCGGGCGCAACCGCAAGCCCCGCGCGTTGATCAGGAAGAACACCGCGGCCGCATCGGTCGAGGCCACCACGGCACCGACCAGCAAAGCCTGAATCCAGCCTAAGCCGAGGACGTATTTTGCCACCGGCGCGGTGAGCAACGTCGTGATCAGCACGCCGACGGTCGCGAGCACCAATGACGGCGCCAGTACATTGCGAAAGCTCGCAAAGCGCGTGCGCAGGCCGCCATCAAACAGGATCAACGCCAGCGCGATCGACCCGACCAGATAGGCGGCGCCGACATTGTCGAACTTGATGCCACCGGGACCTCCTTCGCCGGCCAGCATGCCGACCAGCAAAAACACCAGCAGCAACGGCGCGCCGAAGCGCAGCGCAACCAGGCTCGACAGGATACCGGCGAGCACCAACAGGCTGCCAAGCAGGATCGCAATGCTGACGGTATCGAGCGCACCCATCGCGCGAATCTCCTTCCCGCTATTGGAAGGTCTCGCGCCTGCAAGAGCAACGGGAAACGTTGCCGCTGGCTAGTGAACCGTCAAAACGCCACCTTGTCGCCACCCTTGAGCGAAAGGATCTCGCGCGCCTCGTCGGACGACGCAATCTCAAGGCCGAGGCCCTCAAGGATCTTTCGCACCTGCGTGACCTGCTGGGCGTTGGATTCGGCCAGCTTGCCGGCGCCGATCCACAGCGAATCCTCCATGCCGACCCGCACGTTGCCGCCCATTGACGCGGCCATGGCGGCGACGCGCATCTGGTTGGCGCCAGCGCCCAGCACCGACCAATGATAGTTGTCGCCAAGCAGGCGGTCGGCGGTCCGTTTCATCATGATGACGTCCTCGGGGTGAGCCCCGATGCCGCCGAGGATGCCGAACACCGATTGCACGAACACGGGCGGCTTGATCAGCCCACGGTCGAGGAAGTGGCGCAACGTGTAGAGATGCCCGATGTCGTAACACTCGACTTCGAAGCGGGTGTTGTTACCGGCACAAGTCGTCAGAATGTACTCGATGTCGGCAAACGTATTCTTGAACATGCCCGCTTTTGAGCGCTCGAGGTACGGCTCCTCCCAATCGTGCTTGAACTTGCCTTTGTAGCGCGGGATCATCGGATACAGCCCGAAGTTCATCGTGCCCATGTTGAGCGAAGCGACCTCCGGCTTGAACGTCGCCGCCGGACGGACGCGCTCCTCGGCGGTCATAGTCGGCGCGCCGCCGGTGGTGATGTTCACCACCACGTTGGAGCGTTGCTTGATGACCTTGAGAAAGGGGGCGAAGGCCTCGGGCGTCTGATCGGGACGGCCGTCCTGCGGATTGCGGGCATGGAGATGGACGATGGCCGCGCCGGCTTCCGCCGCCCCAATGGCGGCATCCGCGATCTCCTGCGACGTGACCGGAAGATGCGGCGACATCGAGGGCGTATGGATCGAGCCAGTAACAGCGCAGGTAATGATGACTTTTCGCGACTTCGCCATGAGCTTTCCATTCCGATGAAGTGTGTTGTTGATTGGCAAATGGACTTCGTAGGCAATCCTAGAGTATCAGCCGTACCCAAGTCACCCCGCGCGCGAAAAGGATTCCATTTGGGCGGCAAGCCTCAACCAGCGGCAGCAACGTCCAACGTCCTGATCGGCGCGTTGTGCGGGGCCGGCGCGTCGATCGGCTGGGCCGCCGGCTTCGTCGCGGCCAAGCACGGCATTTCCGTAGGATTCGCGCCGGCTGATTTGGCCCTGCATCGATTTTTCTGGTCGGGACTGTTGCTGATCCCGCTCGTCCTCCGTGAAGGTCTGCGCGACCTCGGCGGCATCGGCTGGCGCCGCGGCCTGGTGATGAGCATCCTCTCCGGGCCGCCGCAATCGATGATCGCCTATACCGGCTTCATCCTGGTGCCGCTCGGCCACGGCACCACCATCCAGCCGGCCTGCGCGGCGCTGTCGGGGCTCATCCTCGCCTCACTTGTGCTGCACGAAAAACCAACATTCCAGCGCGTGATCGGCGGCGCGACGATCATCGCCGGCCTTCTGGTGTTCGGCGCAGAGTCGCTCGCCACCATCGGCGGGCATGGCGTCGGCGGCGACCTTCTGTTCGCCACCGCCGGCCTGTTCTGGGCAACTTTCGGCATCTTGCTGCGGTATTGGCACGTGTCCGGCGCGCGCGCGATCGCGGTAGTCGGCGCGCTATCAATTCTGGTGTTCGCACCGCTGCACGCGATATTCGTCGGCTACGCCGGCATTCTGCGGATGGGGCTGACGGAAAATCTGATTCAGATCGCGGTGCAGGGCGTGCTCGCCGGCATCCTGCCGATTTATCTGTTCGCGCGCGCCGTGATCCTGCTCGGCGCCGGGCGCGCGGCAACATTTCCCGCGCTGGTGCCGGTGTTCTCGCTGATTATCGGCTATTTCACTCTCGGCGTGGTTCCGAGTCTCGCGCAACTGGCCGGCATGCTGATCGTGCTGGTGGGATTTCGCTTCGCGCTGCGCTGAGGCTCACTCCGGCCCCGCATATTTCCCGGCCGTCTCCGGGAACATGTTCTTGATGATCTTGAACTTGGATATGTCCACGGTGGCATCCATGTGCATGAAGATCACCGCATCGCGCAGGACTTTTTCGATACCGAAATCAAGCATGATGCCGTTGCCGCCGTGCAATTCGACTGCATGTTGGGCAACTTTCATGATCTCTTCCGAGGCAAACATCTTGGCCATATTGACCAAGGTTTCCGCTTCCGGCGCATTGTCGTCGACGGCGCGCGCAGCGCGGTCGAGCAACGCCCGCACCGCTTCGATCTTGGTCGCCATTTCGGCAAGCCGCAGCGCTACCGCCTGATGCTTGATCAGGATGCGACCGCCCTGCACGTAGTTCTGCACGTATTCAGCTGTCGCCTCGAAGGCGCGCACGCCAACACCAAGATTCTTCGCCGCCTGGATGATCTTGCCGGGACGGAAATAGACCCCGGCCGAACCCATGGCGCTGTCTTGCACCAGCAGGTGATCATCGGGGATGAACATGTCCTCGAACACCATCTCGCCGTTGTTCATGAAGCGGCAGCCGAGTGTCTCGTTGCAGCGCGCGACCGTGAAGCCCTTCGTCTCGCGTGGCACCAGGAACGATGACGTCCCCTGCATCATGCCGACTTTCGGATTGGTATTGGCGTAGACTACGTAAAGGCTGGCGTCATAGCCGTTGGAAATAAACTGTTTGCGCCCGTTGATCACCCAACCGCCATTGGTCTTGACCGCCTTGGTCTGCATCGCCGCTTCCGGCACGTTGTAGGGCAGCCAGCGGTCCGAGGCACCGCGCGGCTCGGTCAGGCAATGCGCCATCAGGAACTGCGGTTCGGCGACCAGCCGCTTGAACCACTTTTCCTGTAGGTGTTTGGGCGCGAACTGGCGCAGCAGCACCGACACTTTCCAATTCTGAACCATCTTGTCGGCAAGCCCCGAATCGCCGCGGGCAATCTCTTCCGACACGACGGCGAATGTCTTGACCTCGGTGCCCTTCTCGAGCTCGACGCCGCCGTATTCTTCCGGAACGCCGAGTGTGCGAATGCCGATCTTTTCGGCCTCCTCCAGGATGCGCAGCGGCAGGCGCTCTTCCGGCACCATCGACCATTCGAGCTTCCAGTTCTGCTTGATGAACGGCAGCACCACTTTATCGACGAAGTCGCGGCAGCTCTGCCGCATCATGCGCAGTTCTTCCGACAGGCCCCGGTCCGCTGCGGTACGATCAAGCATGGCGATGTCCTTCCCCTGCACTCACGACAAAACGAAATTCACGCGGCCTTCCTGTTCGACAGGAATTCGCCCATTCGGTTGAGCGCCTTCAGGATATTTTCTGTCGAGTTGGCGTAGGACAATCGCACATATCCTTCGCCAAGTATGCCGAAATCCGGCCCGCCAATGATGGCAACACCGGCATCTTCCAGCAGCGACGATGCGAGCGCCTTCGCCTTCCATCCCGTGCGCTTGACGTTCGGAAAGGCATAGAACGCGCCTTTGGGCGTCGCGCATGAAACGCCAGGCAATTTATTGAGGCCCTCAACCACGACCTTCCGTCGTTTGTCGAACTCGGCGATCATCTTGGCGACTTCATCCTGCGGGCCTTTGAGCGCGGCAAGACCTGCATATTGTGCCGACGCGTTGACGCAGGAGTGCAGGTTGACCGCGAGCTTGCGCGCATATTCATAGAGCTTGCCTGGCCATACTGCGTAACCCAGCCGCCAGCCGGTCATCGCATAAGTTTTCGACCAGCCGTTGAGCAGGATCAGCCTGTCGCGGATCGACGGATATGACAGCAGGCAGACATGGGTCTCCCCGTCATAGACCATGTGGTCGTAGATCTCGTCGGACATGATCGCAACGTCCGGCCATTTCTCGAGCCCGACGACAAGCTTGTCGACTTCGGATTTTGGCGTGACACCACCGGTCGGATTGGCGGGCGAGTTGAGAATCAGGAGACGCGTGCGCGGCGTGATCAGTTTGAGCGTTTCATCTGCCGAAAAGGCGAAGCCGTTCTCCTCGCGGATCGGCACCGGGACCGGTTTGGCGCCGGTGAATTCGATCATTGATCGGTAGATCGGGAAACCGGGGTCCGGATAGAGAATTTCCGCGCCGGGCTCGCCGAACATCAAAATCGACATGAACATGGTCGGCTTGCCGCCCGGCATAATCATCACGCTGTCCGGCGACACCTCGACTTTAAAACGCTTGGCAAGATCGGCGGCCACCGCCTCGCGCAGCGGCGGAATGCCGTTCGCAGGCGTATAGCCATGGTGACCATCCCGCAGCGCCTTCACCGCCGCTTCGACGATGAAGTCGGGCGTGCGAAAATCCGGCTGGCCGATGCCGAGATTGATGATGTCGCGGCCTTGCGCAACCAGTGCATTGGCGCGGGCGAGGACCGCGAAGGCGTTTTCCTCGCCAATTCTATCGAAGGCCGCGATTATACGAAGCATGACTGCACTCCTCCCGAGCACGCGCTCTTCGCGGCATAACCGCGAAGGCACGTCGTCTATCGGGGCGCAGTTCAGCCGATCAGGCGGAAAAAATCAAACGCCGACAGGACCTTCGCCTGACCAGAATTGGTCAGGGGTCGCCGCCAAAGCGGCCGCTGACATCTCGCCAGATCTGGAAGCGAATATTCGGGTCCGGATCGTCGCCGAGATAGACACCACTGTAATAAAGCGGGCCTGCGGGAAATATGTTCGTTCCCCAATATTTGCCCTGTACCGTCGTGGATGCGGCGGCGACCTTCTTGTGCTTGCGCGCCTTTGCGGCTTCGGCGGGCGACGCAAGCGCGAAAGCCGCGACCAAAGTGGCCGCGAGCACTTTGAGTGGAAGTGATGACATGACAGACCTCGATGACATCGGATGCCCTTCGCATAGCGAACCACCAAGACGGTGCAAGTAAATGCGCCGCCAAAGCGATCACTTCCCGGTGTTGGAATATCGAGTGGTTGCAGGTGTTTTACGCCACCAAAAAAACCAGCCGCCCAATTCGCAGACCAGAAAAAATCAGGTAAACAGCTGTCCCGCCAATGGTAGGTCAATATGGGCATCTCCGAAAAACGTCGCGCGTTCCGCGCGTTACATCAAAGTGGCTGCTTCGTCATTCCCAATCCGTGGAATGTCGGCAGCGCCCGCTATCTGCAAGGCCTCGGGTTTAAGGCGCTGGCGACAACAAGTGCCGGCTTCGCGCATGCCCAGGGTTATTCGGACGGCGACGTCACGCGCGACATGATGCTCGCGCATTTCCGTGAGATCGCGCAGACCACAGACGTGCCCGTCAATGCCGATTTCGAAGGCGGCTACGCTGACGATCCGGATGAAGTCGCCGAAAACGTAAAATTGTGCGTGGCAACCGGTGTGGCCGGCATATCGATCGAGGATTATACCGAAGACGATGCCAACCCTCTTTATGATTTCGATCTTGCGGTCAGGCGCGTCCGCGCGGCGCGCGATGCAATCGACAAAGCAGGAGGCGAGGTTGTCTTCACCGCGCGCACGGAAGGCTTCATCAGAAACCGGCCCGACCTGGAAGAAACAATCCGCCGGTTGAAAGCCTTCGCTGATGCCGGCGCCGATTGCCTCTATTCTCCCGGCATCAAAACTCGTGAGCACATCACGGCAACCGTCAAGGCCGTCACGCCGAAGCCGATCAACTTTCTCAATAGCGCCGCATTTGGCTTCACCGTTGACGACCTTGCTGCACTCGGTATACGCCGGATCAGCGTTGGCGGCACGCTTTCGCGTGTCGCGATGCACGCCTTCATCCAGGCGGCGCGTCAGATTGCGCAGGACGGAAGTTTCGACAGTTTCGCCGGCGTCGTATCGAACGCCGAACTTAACAAGTTTTTTCACGACGACCTGCCGCGCCGACCCAAACCGTGATCGACAAAACGCATCAGCAATCAGGGCTGCCGCTTGGCGCACCTGTCGACAGCACGCCGTCCGATCGCCCCGCGCCGGTGACACTCAAGGGCCGCTACGGCCGTGTCGAAAAATTGAGTGCCGGGCACGCCGCCTCGCTATGGGACGCGGTCCGCGGCCACGACGCAATCTGGACCTATATGTCGCAATATGGGCCGTTCACCGAAGCAGAAGAATTTTCCGACTGGGTGCAGCAACGCACAGCACTCGCCGATCCGTATTCCTATGCGATCGTGAACAACGACGATCAGTGCCTCGGCATTGCGACCCTGATGGAAATTAAACCGGCCATGCGCGTCATCGAGGTCGGTCACATTGTCTATTCGCCCGCACTGCAACGCACGCCGCTCGGCACGGAGGCGCAATATCTGCTCGCCCGTTACGCGTTCGAGACATTGCGATACCGGCGCTATGAATGGAAATGCAATGCACTCAATGCCGCCTCGCGGCGCGCTGCGCTGCGCTACGGTTTCACTTTCGAGGGCATCTTGCGCCAGCACATGATTGCCAAGGGGCGCAACCGTGATACTGCATATTTCTCGATCCTCGATGGCGATTGGCCGACACGCAAAACGAACTTCGAACGCTGGCTTTCACCGAACAATTTCACCGCCGATCGCCGGCAGATTCTCAGCCTGAGCAAGCTGAACAGCATCACGAAATGAATATTTCTATCCAGCCATCGCCCGGTCTGTTGCAGCAGCGGCCATTCGTGCTGTTCTGGCTGGCGCGGCTTATGTCGACCATGGGCTATCAGATGCTGGCCCTCACCATCGGCTGGCAAATCTACGAATTGACCAACAGTGCCTTCGATCTCGGCCTTGTCGGGCTGATCCAGTTCGTACCTGCGGTCGTGCTTACATTGTTGATCGGACATGCGGCTGACCGCTACGACCGACGTTTGATCGTTCGTACCGCGCAGGGCACTTATGCCCTGGCGGCCGTGATGATCACCGTCGCGACCTTCATGGGGGTCCTTGGGCGCGACCTTCTGTTCGCTGCCGTATTCATGATCGGCTGCGCGCGCGCATTTGAGATGCCGACGGCGCATGCGCTCGCTCCGACTCTGGTCCCGTCCGCCATGATCCCGCGCGCAGTCGCGGCCTGGACCTCGGCTAACCAGGTCGCTGTGATTTGTGGCCCTGCTTTGGGTGGCCTCATTTACGCGCTGAGCCCGGTGATGGTCGGGATCTTTTGTCTCGCCTTTTTTGCATGCTCGATCGCGCTGGTCACTTTGGTCCGCGCACAAGGACCTGTACCCACGCGCGAACCGCCCACATTCGCTTCAGTCTTTGCCGGCTTCGAATACATCCGTACGCGGCGGCGGCTGCTCGGTGTGATAACCCTCGACCTGTTTGTCGTCATTCTCGGTGGTGCCACGGCGCTGTTGCCGATCTACGCCAGGGACATTCTGGCGGTCGGACCGATCGGGCTTGGCTTGCTTCGCTCGGCACCGGCGGTCGGCGCACTGATCACGGCGATTGTCCTGTCGCGGCGTCCCATCGAGCGACATATCGGCCGCAAGATGTTCGCTGTGGTCGGCATTTTTGGCATCACGACTATAGTATTCGCGATATCGACATCATTTCCGCTCTCGCTGCTGACGCTGGCCGTGCTCGGCGCCTCAGACGCGGTGAGCGTCGTCATCCGCTTTTCGCTGGTGCAAATCGAAACACCGGACGCGATGCGCGGGCGTGTGAGCGCAATCAACTATCTGTTCGTCGGCTCGTCGAATACGCTTGGCGAATTCCGCGCCGGCCTCAACGCGGCCTCGTTCGGCACGGTTGCTTCAGTATTAATTGGCGGGGTCGGGTCCTTGTTGGTGGCCTTGCTTTGGATGCGGCTGTTCCCCGATCTTAGAAAAATCGACCGCTACGAACCAGCGGGCGACAGCAGAACGAGGACATAGATGCATATTCTTATCACCGGCGCCGCGGGCATGATTGGCCGCAAGCTGACCGCAAAGCTGATCAAGGATGGCGGCCTGAACGGCAAATCCATCGATCGCCTGACGCTCATCGACGTGGTCGCGCCGGAAAAGCCCGCAGGCTATTCAGGTGCGGTCGAACTTTCGGCAAGCGACCTGTCCGCTTCGGGTGTCGCCGCGAAAACGGTCGCCGGCAAACCGGACGTGGTCTTTCACCTCGCCGGCGTGGTCTCGGGCGAGGCGGAAACCGATTTCGAGAAGGGATACCGCGTCAATCTCGACGGCACCCGGGCGCTGCTGGAGGCCATTCGCGCCGCGGCGTACAAGCCAAAGGTCATTTTCACGTCGTCGATTGCGGTGTACGGCGCGCCCTTTCCGCGCTCCATTCCCGACGAATTCCATCTGACGCCCCTCACCTCGTACGGCACACAGAAGGCGATCTGCGAATTGCTGCTCGCCGATTACTCGCGGCGCGGCATTCTCGAAGGTGTCGGTGTCAGGCTGCCAACAATCTGCGTGCGGCCCGGCAAGCCCAACAAGGCGGCGTCCGGTTTCTTTTCCGGCATTATCCGGGAGCCGCTCGCCGGCGAGGAAGCGCTCCTGCCGGTCGCCGAGAGCGTGCGGCATACGCATGCGAGCCCACGCGCCGCGGTCGGCTTTCTCATTCACGCCGCGGGCCTGGCGCCCGAAAAACTCGGCCCGCGCATCAACCTTGCCATGCCAGGCATATCTTGCACGGTGGGAGAACAAATCGAGGCGCTCCGCCGCGTCGCCGGCGACAAAGTCGCCGGACGAATCCGCCGTGCCCCCGACGAACTTGTGCAACGAATCGTCGCTGGCTGGGCCGAGCGTCTTGATGCCACGCGGGCACGCGAGCTCGGATTTAAAGCCGAAGCCACATTTGACGACATCATCCATGCCCATATCGAAGATGAACTGGGCGGAAAGTTCGCATAACGCCTTATCAGCACATAAGATTATGCGCTTGCACCACGCGCCGCAAACCTTACATTCAAGCCCATGACCTACGTCGACGCCGCCGTCGCTCCTTTACGCAAAACCGGCCAGATCAAGATTCACGGCCCCGCCGCCTTCGAGGCGATGCGCAAGGCCGGACAACTTGTCGCGCGCTGTCTCGACATGCTGACCGAGCATGTCGGTCCAGGTGTCCCGACTGAAAAGATCGACCGGCTGGTGTTCGAGTACGCCATGGATCATGGCGCCCTGCCCGCGACGCTGATGTACCGCGGCTACAAGAAATCGACCTGCACCTCGCTCAATCATGTGGTCTGCCACGGCATCCCCGGTGACAAGCCGCTGAAGGACGGCGATATCGTCAACATCGACGTAACGCTGATCCTTAACGGCTGGCACGGCGATTCAAGCCGCATGTTCACGATCGGCGAAATTCCGCGCCGCGCCGAACGGCTGATCGAAGTGACACATGAGGCGATGATGCGCGGCATTGCGGCCATCCGCCCCGGCGCCACCAGCGGCGACGTCGGCCACGCGATACAGACTTATGTAGAGGCGCAGCACATGAGCGTGGTGCGCGACTTCTGTGGCCACGGGCTCGGACGCCTGTTCCACGACGAGCCGAACATCGTGCACGTGGGCCGTCCCGGCGAAGGCATCGTCCTCAAGCCGGGAATGTTCTTCACGGTCGAGCCGATGATCAATCTCGGCCGCCCGCACGTGAAGGTCCTGTCGGACGGCTGGACTGCCGTAACGCGTGATCGCTCACTGTCGGCCCAGTTCGAGCACACCGTTGGGGTCACCAATGATGGCGTCGAGGTCTTCACCTTCTCGCCCGCCGGCCTGCACAAACCGCCATATCGCCGCTGAGGCTCCACTTCGGCCGGAAATGAGGCTTCTCTCAAAGATTGTCTTTTTCTTATAATACAATTATTGCGTGTGCGCACCCATGAGCACACTTTCATGACCGGCAAACACAGCAGGGGCGGACGGACGGACGGCCTTTCAGAGCCACCTCCGCATTACCATGGCCACCGCGAGCGGTTGCGCGGGCGATTTCGTGAGGCCGGCGCTGCGGCCGTCAGCGACTACGAATTGCTTGAACTGGTGCTGTTCCGCGCCATTCCGCAACGTGACGTGAAACCGCTGGCCAAGGACCTGATCGCGAAGTTCGGTTCTTTCGCGGAAGCAATCTCGGCGCCGTCCGCGCGACTGGCGGAGGTCAAGGGTATCGGCGACGCCGCCATCACCGAGCTCAGGATCGTGCACGCCGCGGCGAACCGGCTCGCGCGCGGGCAAGTGCAGAAGCGCCCGGTACTGTCGTCATGGTCGAGCGTGATCGATTACTGCCGCACGACCATGGCCTTCGCCGAAAAGGAACAGTTTCGCGTGTTGTTCCTCGACAAGCGCAACCAGCTCATCGTCGATGAATTGCAGCAGGTCGGCACCGTCGATCACACGCCGGTCTATCCCCGCGAGGTCGTCAAACGCGCGCTCGAGCTCTCCGCCACCGCACTGATCCTGGTTCACAACCACCCGTCAGGTGACCCGACGCCGTCACACGCCGATATCGAAATGACGCAGACGATCATCAATGTCGCCGGCCCGCTTGGCATCGCGGTGCACGACCACATTGTCGTCGGCAAAGAAGGCCACGCCAGTTTCAGAAGCTTGCGGTTGATTTAGGAAATTACTGGCGCACCAGCGTGATCTGGTCGGCGCTTTCCGGCACCCGGCGCCAGGTCGTGTTGTCGACTTCCTCGAAACGCCAGGGATTGCCGCGCGCAGGCACCAACATCAGTTCGTCGCGGTCAATACGCCATTGCGTGAAATTGAGCCGCACCAGGGCCGGGTCGCAACCTGGCTTCACCGTTACGGCAAAGCCGTCACCCGCCGCGGTCATAGCCAGTGTCAGCGCACAGGCCGGCGGGCCTGCCTTGCGCACGATGGCCCAATTTCCGGCAACCTGATCCGGCGGCTTCGAAGGCGTGGCGGCAGCGGCTGCACTCTGAAGAAACAATACGCCGACGCCCGGCGTCGGCGCCTCGAAGATGCCGTCCTCGACTTCGCTGAATTCCGCGACCGACTTTCCTTGCGCATCGAGCAGATAGAGCAAATCGTTGTCGGGGAATTTCCAGGTTGCGATATCACGAACAAGCGGGAACAAGTTCACGCAATTCGCGTCGAATTCGACCTTGAAGCCGTTTTTGGCAGCATCGCCCTTGAAGGTTGCGGTGCAGATTTTGTCATGATCGGCGTTGGAGAACTCCCAGTTACCGATCATACGCTGGGCGGATTCGCCGAGCGCCGGTGGCGTTTGCGCATGAGCAACGCCGGCAACAAAACCTGTTGCACCAACTGCAAATCCAACTGCAAGTCCAATGACAAGACGCATCATATTCGAACCATCATACGCCCGCGATAGCCAACGACTAACGTTTCGGCGGCGTTTCTGGAACGGGCGTGAGCGGCGGTTTGCCGGCAGCCCAGGCCAGGATGTTATCGACCACAAGCTGGTCCATCGCGGCGCGCGTCACTTCTGTCGACGAGCCAAGATGCGGGAACAGCACAATGTGGTCCATCTCGATCAGTTCCTTCGGAACCTCTGGCTCCTTGGCGAAGACATCGAGGCCCGCGGAATAGATCGTGCGGTTTTTAAGCGCCTCGATGAGGGCCGGCTCGTCTACCACCGACCCGCGAGCCATATTGATAAGAATGCCTCTCGGCCCCAGCGCCTTGAGGACATCGGCATTGATCATATTCTGGGTTGACGCTCCACCGGGCACGATCACCATCAGGGTATCAACCTCACGCGCCATATCGATGAGCTTGGGATAGTACTTGTAACTGACCCCCGCTTGCGGTTTGCGGCTGTGATAAACGACCGGCACGCCGAACGCCTCCAGCCGGCGCGCGATCGCCTTGCCGATGCGGCCCATGCCGACCATGCCAACCGTACGGTCGCGCAGCGTTGCCTTGGTCAGCGGATAGTGTCCTTGCGGCCATTTGCCGGCACGCAGAAAGCGCTCTGACTGAGGAAATTCGCGCACCGTACACAGCAAAAGACCGAGCGCGGTATCGGCAACCTCCTCATTCAATACGTCGGGCGTATTCGTAACGACAATGCCATGCGCGCCGGCCCACTTGGCATCGATATGGTCGTAGCCGACGCCAAAGCTCGAAACCTGTTCAAGATGGGGAAATTGCTTGAGAAATTTCTCGTCAACTTTGTTGGCCGTATAGGCGATCGCGATGGCCCTGATCTTGTTGCCAATCTCTTTGACAAACGCGTCCTTGTCCTTGGCATCGAGCCAGTGATGGAGCGTCACCTTGCTTTCGAGGCCCTTCATCAGCACGGGCTTTTTGGCCCCGACCAGCAATACGTCCGGCTTTTCGCCAGCCATGTCTCGACTCCTGTTACACTAACGCGGTGACCGGCTTTTCAATAAAGTCTTTGAAAGCCGCGAGCAGCTCAGCGCCCAGCGCACCGTCCACGACGCGATGATCGCACGATAATGTGACGGTCATCTGGCTGATGAATTTTACGCTGCCATCGTCCGCCTCAATCGGCGCGCGCCGCGTTGCGCCAATCGCCAGGATGGTGGCGTGCGGCGGATTGATGATCGCGGAAAATTCACGCACGCCGTACATGCCGAGATTCGAGATCGCGCTCGCGCCGCCCTGATATTCGTTGGGCTTGAGTTTCTTGAGACGCGCGCGTTCTGCGAGATCGCGCATTTCGGCAGAGATTGCAGTTAGCGATTTCATCTCTGCGTTTCGTACCACTGGCGTGATCAGCCCGCCTTCGAGCGCGACAGCTACGCCAATATCAGAGCCACGGAAACGCAGGATGCGATCGCCTGCCCACACCGCATTGGCTGCGGGAATACGCTGCAACGCCGCCGCCCAGGCCTTGATGATGAAATCGTTGAGCGAGAGCTTGAATGCCGGCTGTCCGTCCTTGCTCTTTGGCGCGGCGGCATTGGCCTCCTCACGCATGGCGATCAGGCGCCCCGCGTCAAGATCGGCCGTGAGATAGAAGTGCGGTATCGTCTGCTTGGCTTCGACCAACCGCGTCGCAATGGTACGACGCATGGAATCGAGTGGAACCTCCTCGTAGGCGACGCCCTCATAGAGCGCCTTGACCTGCGCAGGGCTGGCCCCTGCGGCTTGTGCCGGCCCAGCATGTGGCGCGGCCGATTCGACGTCGCGTGCAACGATGCGTCCGTGTGGGCCGGACCCCGCAACACGCGAAAGATCGATACCGCGCTCGGAAGCCAAGCGCCGCGCGAGCGGCGTCACCACAGTGCCGCTGGCAAGCTTCGCTGGACCATAATTGCGCTCTGGCGTGCGGACCTCATGGAATGGGTCCATGGGCAGCGCCGGACGCGGCATCGGCGTGGAGTGCATCGTTGCCGCCGCGACGGTCGGCGCCGGGCGTGGTGGTGGTGCCGGAGCCTTCGGAGAGGCGCTCGTTGCGGGCACCGGACTTGCCGCGGCACCCGCCCCCGCAATAACCGCAACGACCGCGCCAACCTTCGCTACCTCGCCCACGCCAAAACGAATTTCCGTGAGCGTTCCGCTCGTCGTCGAAGGCACTTCCATCGAGGTCTTGTCGGTCTCGATCTCAAACAGATTGTCGCCCGGCTTCACCGCGTCGCCGGCGGCCTTGAACCATTTCGTGATTTTGCCTTCGACGACGGTTTCGCCGAGCTGCGGCATCAGAACGTCCACGCGAATCTCCAGAAGTGTCCGGTGCGACTTACCACGTCACCGACACGTATTGCGTCTCTTGAAATTCCTTCATGCCTTCCTGGGCACCTTCGCGCCCGAGGCCGGACTGCTTGACGCCGCCGAACGGCGCCGCCGGATCGGAGACGAGACCGCGATTGAGGCCGATCATGCCAAATTCGAGTTTCTCCGAAACGCGCATGCCGCGGCTGAGATCCTTGGTGAACAGGTAAGCCACCAGGCCATATTCGGTGTCATTGGCGCGTTTGATCGCCTCGGCCTCGGTCTTGAAGGTCTGGATCGACGCGACGGGCCCGAAGATTTCCTCGTTCAACATTTTGGCGTCGTCAGAGACATTCGTGATGACGGTCGCGGGGTAAAAATAACCCGGTCCGTCCGGCACCTTGCCGCCGGTCAGCACTTTGCCACCCTTGGCGATCGCATCGTCGACCAGTTCGATCACCTTGTCGCGGCCTTCTTTGTTGACCAGCGGTCCCGACATTGATGCCGTCGTCGAGGCCGTTGCCCATCTTCAGCGACTTCATTTTGTCGGTCAGTTTCCTGGCGAACTCGTCATGCACCTTCTCATGCACATAGAACCGGTTAGCCGCCGTGCACGCCTCGCCCATATTGCGCATCTTGGCGATCATGGCGCCGTCGATCGCGGCGTCGATGTCGGCGTCCTCGAACACCAGGAACGGCGCATTGCCGCCAAGCTCCATCGAGGGCTTGAGCACCTGATCTGCGGCCTCATGCAGCAGCTTGCGGCCGACTTCGGTTGAACCGGTAAACGACAACACGCGAACGCGCGGATCATGCAGCATCGCGCTCACAACGGGCCCGGAGCGGCGCGACGGCACCACATTGACCACGCCGGCGGGAACTCCAGCCTCTTCCAACGCCGGCATCAGCGCCAGCATGGTGAGCGGCGTATCGGAAGCTGGTTTCAGCACCACCGGACAGCCGGCGGCGAGCGCCGGGCCGATCTTGCGGGTCGCCATCGCCGCCGGAAAATTCCACGGCGTCACAAGCACGGCAATGCCCGCCGGCTTGTGCTGTGCGACGATGCGCGCGCCGGAGGCCGGCGCGGTCGAAATCTGGCCGATATTGCGCACGGCTTCCTCCGCGTACCAGCGGAAGAACTCGGCCGCGTAAGCCACTTCGCCACGCGAATCCGACAGCGCCTTGCCATTCTCCAACGTGATCAGTTTGGCGAAGCGTTCCGCGTCGCGCATGATGAGTTCATAGGCTTTACGCAAGATCTCGGCGCGCTCGCGCGGCTTGCGGCCGGCCCAACCTTCGAAGGCTGCTTCGGCGGCGTCGATCGCGGCTTTCGCGTCCTCGACCGAGGCGCTCGCGACCGACGCGATTTTCCTCTCGGTCGCCGGATCGATCACGTCGAAACGGCTGCCGTCGGATGCTTTCCGCCATTTGCCGCCAATCCAGAGGTCGGTGGGAACGTTGGCGAGGAGATTTTCGTACATAGGACTTATCCTGCGAGTGAACGCCGCACCGTCTCTGCAATGCGATCGGGCGTCGGCAATACAATGTCTTCCAGAATATCGGCCGCCGGCAGCGGTATATGCGGCGTGGTGATGCGGACCGGCGGGCCATCGAGGTCATAGAAGGCCTCGTCGGCTGCTATCGATACGATCTCGGCGCCCCAGCCGCACAGCCGCGGATTTTCCTCGACCGTGAACAGCCGGTGCGTTTTCGCGACCGAACCGAGAATAGTTTGCGTGTCGAGCGGCACCAGCGAGCGCACGTCGACAACTTCGCAATCGATGCCGTGTTCCACTTTGAGCTTCTCGGCGGCCTGAAGCGCCCGGGGCACCATCAATGCCAAGGCGCAAATGGTTGCGTCCTTGCCGGATCGCAGGATTTTTGCAGTGCCAAGCCTGTCGACGATTTCGCCGTCCGGCACCTCGCCCTTTGTCGCATAGAGAGACTTGTGCTCGAGAAAGATCACCGGATCCGGATCGCGCACCGACGCGGCAAGGAGACCGATGACATCGACCGGCGATGAGGGTGCCACAACCTTGAGGCCGGGGATCATCATGCACCAGTTCTCGACGCTTTGAGAGTGCTGCGCGCCGAAACGCGAGCCCGCGCCATTGCCGGTGCGCACCACCAACGGGCACTTTGTTTGGCCGTTCGACATGTAGCGGCTCTTGGGAAACTCATTGGCGATGTAGTCGAAGCAGACCGCAAAGAAATCCGAGAACATGATTTCCGCGATCGGCTTGAGACCCGTCATCGCCGCGCCCATGGCAGCACCGAGGATCGCCTGCTCGGAGATCGGCGTGTCACGAACGCGCAACGGGCCAAATTGCTCGTACAAACCCACTGTCGCCTTGAACACGCCGCCGGCTTTCGCCACGTCCTCGCCGAGAAATACCACGTCGGGGTCGCGCGCCATTTCCTGCGCGATGCCTCGGATGACCGCGTCGCGATAACTCAGTTCCGCCATGCCCAACCTCCATCGGCGTAGACGTCGGTGGTCAGAATATCGAGCGGCGGGTTCGGCGCAGCTTTGCAGGCCTCGGTCGCGTCATCGACTTCCTTGCGCACGCTGGCGTCGATCTTCTCAATCGTGGCATCACTGACGCCGAACTGCTTCAGCCGTTCGCGATAGATCTTGATCGGATCGCGCAGCTTCCACTTTTCCAGCTCGCCCTCGGGACGGTATTTCGCCGGATCGGCGCGCGAGTGACCGCTGTGACGATAAGTCATGCACTCGATCAGCGAAGGCCCTTCGCCGGCCCGCGCCTTGATGAAAGCCTGTTGCGCGGTGCGATAGCATTCGTCGGCGTCGTTGCCGTCAATCACGATGCGCTCAAGGCCGTAGGCCGAGGCGCGGTCAGCGGCAGGATGCGGCACCGCCGTGACGTCGGCGATCGGGGTGTATTCCATATAAAGATTATTTTCGCAGACGAAGATCACCGGCAGCTTCCAGACCGCTGCGAAATTCAGCGCTTCGTGAAACGCGCCGATATTCGTAGTGCCGTCGCCGAAGAAGCAGACCGAGACGTCCTTGTCACCCTTGTATTGCGCGCGCCAGGCAGCGCCGCAGGCAATCGGGAGATGCGCGCCGATGATGGCGTAGGAGCCCATCACGCCATGCTCTTCCGAGGTGAGATGCATGGAGCCGCCTTTGCCGCGCATCAGACCATTGTCGCGCTGCATCAGCTCGCCAAGCACCTTCTCGACTGGCACGCCGCGCGCCAGCGTGTGGGCGTGCCCACGATAGGTGCAGAAGCTGAGATCGCCCTTCTGCATGGCCTCGGCAAACCCGGCGGCGATGGCCTCTTGCCCGAGGGAAAGATGGCTGGTGCCCTTGACGAGATTCTGCAGGAACAAATCGTAGGCGCGCTGTTCCGCCTCACGCAGGCGCACCTGCGAGCGGTAGAGGGCCAGGCGCTTTTGCTCGCCGATATCGTCGTTTAGCCCGGAGCCGGCCTTGGCCTGCGCGCGGTCCTTTGCTGTGGCCATAAATGATCCTCGAAAGCTCAAATCCGTGTGAAGCGGCCGCAACTTAGCGCCTAGACGGAAGGCCCCGCAACTCTCCTATTCGAGCGGACCTTCAACAGCTGCTTCGCTGGTTGTGCTCACGCCCACTTTACGCTCGCGGTAGAGTAGATAGAGCCCGGAACCAATGACCATGGCTGCGCCTGCCATGGTCCAGCCGTTAGGCACGTGGTCGAACACGAGGTAGCCCAGGATCACCACCCAGATCAGCTGCGTATAGATGAAGGGCGACAACACCGAGGCCGGCGCGAGTTTGTGGCCCGCGATAAGGAAATAATGCCCCGCGCTGCCAAGCACACCGATCATCGCCAACATGAGCGCGATGAGCCAATTGGCCGGCGGCTGCCAGACGAAGGGGATAACCGGCAACATCACCAGCGCACCGATGAAATTGGCATAAAATAAAGAGGTCTGGTTGGAGTCGACCCGCGACACGATGCGCGTGATCACCGCGTAGAAGCCGTAGCAAATCGTCGCAGCCAGCGAAAAGAACGCGGCCGGATGCATTCCTCCCAATCCAGGTCGCGTTATCAGCAGAACGCCGGCAAAGCCAAATCCGATCGCCGACCAGCGGCGCCACCCTATCCATTCACCGAGCATCGGGCCAGAAATAATGGCGACGATGAATGGAAAGGTGAAAATGATCGATAACGCCTCGTCGAGTTGCAGCCAGCGCAATGCCAGAAAATTAAGAGCGGTCGAGGCGACCAAAAGCACGGACCGGATCAATTGAAGCTTCAGGCTGCGGGTCCTCAGCAATCCGGTGTGGGTTATCGGATTGGAAACGATGAGCGTGAGCACAAATGCGCTCGTGTAACGGGCCCACGCAATTTCAAGCGAGTCCATCTGGGTGTTGAGATATTTCGCTGTCGCGTCGAGACACGCGAACAATGCCACCGCACCGCACATCAGTGCGATGCCGATCAAACGTTGACGGCGTTGGTGAGCTATATCGGTCAATAAGTTGCCCGACCGCCTGAAATGTCGAATACCGCACCGGTCGTGAATGAACAGTCCGCAGACGCACAGAACGCGGCAAGCGCGGCGATTTCATCCACGGTGACGAAGCGACCACGCGGAATCTTTGACAGCATGAAGTCAATATGCTCCTGCGTCATTTGATCAAAGATCGCTGTTTTCGCAGCCGCTGGCGTGATGCAGTTGACCGATATGTCGTAGGACGCAAGTTCCTTGCCGAGCGATTTGGTGAGCGCAATAACGCCGGCCTTGGACGCCGAATAGGCCGGCGCGTTCGGATTGCCTTCCTTGCCGGCGATCGAGGCAATGTTGACGATACGACCATAGTTCTGCGCGATCATCACTGGTGCTACAGCACGGCAACAGTGAAACGGACCGTCGAGATTGACGGTCAGCACATTGCGCCAGGCATCGAGTGGATATTCCCAGGTCTTCACGTTCGGCCCGGCAATACCGGCGTTGTTGACGAAAATATCGATGCCTCCGAGTGCTTTGATCGTTTCATCGCGCGCACGCTCGACATCGGCGTAGTTGCCGACATCAACGCCGATGGCCACGACACGGCCGCGCTTTTGCAAATCGCCCGCGGTCTTTTTCGCGAACGCGAGATCGCGATCCCAGATCGCCACCGCAGCGCCCGATTCGAGAAACCGTTCGACGATCGCGCGGCCAATGCCTTGCGCACCGCCCGTAACAACCGCGTTGCGGCCACTCAGGTCTATTTTGTTGGGCATAGTTGCCTCCCGAGGCAAAAGCTAGCGAAGGGCCTGCCCGATGGCGAGTGATGAAAATGCGGGTGTGTAATGCTCACAGTCTTGTACGGCCCCGCCTTGTGCTGTAAATACTGTGTTGTGGGGCCTGCGACGGTCGCCCCGCGCTTCCAAGGCCTGCTAGCCCAAGCGCCGTCTCCTTCGTTTGCGGAGGAGACCTATGCTTATCGGACGCTAGCGAACTCACCGGACAATTCTAAACTTCGATTTCGGCGCCCTTCGCGCCGCCGATCGTCAACATGCAAGTTCGGGGTTTCGCAGCCGCCCCGTCAGATGCGACGCCGTCCATCCAAACGCTGATGGCTTTCGCCTGGGAGTAGCTCATGGATGGACTGGTTCTGACGATTTTTCTCTTGGCATCTTTTTTGGGCGGTGTGACTTCCGGCCTTGCCGGCTTCGCCATGGGTCTTGTGGTATCCGGCATCTACCTGCACTTTCTTACTCCGCTACAAACTGCCGCCCTGATCGTTGGCTATGGCTTTGTGACGCAGGGATATGGCGTCTGGTCGTTGCGACACGCGATGCGATGGCGAAGTGCGGCGCCATTCATCGTCGGTGGATTGATCGGAGTACCGACAGGGACGATGCTGCTCACTTATATCGACCCGGCCAATTTGCGCATTGGCGTGGGCGTATTGTTAATTGTCTACAGCGTCTACAGCTTGGTTCGCCCAGCGATCAAACTGACGCACGAAGGCGTTTCCACGGAAGTCGGAGTTGGATTTCTCAATGGGCTGCTTGCGGGATTGACCGGTCTGGTCGGAATTGTCGTCGTGATCTGGTGCCAGTTGCGCAACTGGCCGAAAGATGTCCAGCGCGCGATCTTCCAACCGGTACTGCTCGCGACCATCTTGACCAGCACGGCATCATTGAGCGTCGCGGGAGCCGTCACCGCCGAAACCGTAAAACTTTATCTGCTCGGCCTGCCCTCCATGTTGGCTGGAACATGGGTCGGACTCAGATTGTACGGCAGGCTCGATGATGCCGTCTTTCGCAAGACCATCTTGATACTCCTGCTTGTGTCAGGTGTGTCACTTGTCGTGCCGTTCTCGATGTTTCGATAGTGAAACCTTGCAGCCCGTGTGACAGCGAGCTAAAAGATTCACGTGGGGCCTGCGACGGTCGCCCCGCACTTGCAAGGCTTGGCAGCCCAAGCACCGTCTCCTTCGCTTACGGAGGGGACCTATGCTGTCTCCGAGCTACTCAATCTCACCGAACGATGTCTGGAACACAATTGCGACGCGCGACGCGCCACAACTTGTCGACGTGCGGCGACGCGATGCGTACGAACAGTCGCCGCATTTGCTGCCTGGCGCAGTCTGGCGCGACCCCGCCAAAGCCACGCAATGGGCGGCCGAGTTCGATGGGTCGCGTCCGCTGGTTGCCGCCTGCAAGGCTGGCCATGAAATGAGCCAGATGGTCGTCGCGCAGTTGCGCGGCGATGGCATCGATGCGCGCGTGCTGGAAGGCGGCTACGAAGGTTGGGCCAAAGCTGGCCTGCCGCTTGTTGCAAAGACTGAACTCGACCGCCTCGTACCGAAGCGGCCGAGCATTTGGGTGACGCGGCGGCGGCCGAAGATCGACCGTATCGCCTGTCCCTGGATGGTCCGCCGGTTTCTCGATCCTCAGGCACGGATTCTATTCGTCGACCCGGATCAGGTTGTCGCCGTCGCGCGAGAAAGCGGCGGAGTGCCGTTCGACATCAAGGACGTCGAGCTCAGTCACGTCGGCGAACGGTGCTCTTTCGACACCATGCTCGAACTGTTCGGACTGGAAGGTGAGCCTTCGCTGGCGCGGCTCGCACTGATCGTACGTGGTGCCGACACTGCGCGGCCCGACGTCGCGGCGGAAGCGGCTGGGCTGCATGCCATATCGCTCGGCCTGTCGGCACTCGCTGGCGACGACGATCATGGACTGCTCGAACGCGGTTTCATGATCTACGATGCTTTGTTCGCGTGGCTGCGCTTTGCCGCCGAAGAGCGACACAACTGGCCGGCCAAGGCGGCCTGATAGAGCATGGTAACCACTGAAGTGACTGCCCGGCCGAGCTTCGGCGAAGCTTTCATGGTCTGGCTCAAGATCGGCTGCATCAATTTCGGTGGGCCGGCCGGGCAAATCGCTCTGATGCATCGCGTTGTCGTCGACGAGAAAAAATGGGTCGGCGAAGCGCGTTTCCTGCATGCCCTCAATTTCTGCATGCTGTTACCGGGCCCCGAGGCCCAGAAGCTCGCAACGTATCTGGGCTGGTTGCTGCACGGCGTACGCGGCGGATTGAGCGCGGGAATTCTTTTCATTGTCCCCGGCGCGCTGGTGATGCTGGGTTTGAGCCTGCTCTATGCGCTCGGGCGAGGCATCTCCGTCGTGGATGGCGCGCTGTTCGGCATTAAAGCCGCGGTGCTCGTCATTGTCGTCGAAGCCTTGATCCGCATCGGGAAGCGCGCACTAAAAACGGCTTTATTGCTCTCACTGGCGGGTGCCGCATTCGTCGGCATCTTCTTCCTGGGGCTGCCCTTCCCACTGATCGTCGCCGCAGCGGGGTTGACCGGATATCTCGTCGCGCGACGCTCACCGGGTCAGCTTGGCCTTACGGGCAATATTGAGACCGTGCCGCCAGCGGCGGAAGATCGTTGGCGACATTTTGCCATTGCATCAGTCGTCGGCCTCATTGCCTGGTGGGCGCCGGTTGCACTGGCGGCACTGCTGTTCGGCCCGCATCATGTGCTGGTCGGCATCGGTATGTTCTTCTCGAAACTCGCGGTCGTGAGCTTCGGTGGCGCCTACGCGCTGCTCGCTTATATGGCGCAGCAGGCCGTACAAACATATGGCTGGATGACCGCACCCGAGATGGTCGACGGACTGGGCCTTGCCGAAACCACGCCGGGGCCGCTGATCCTGGTCACGCAATTCGTCGGCTTTCTCGCTGCCTTCCGTGATGCCGCGCCTTTTTCACCGATCACCGCGGGTGTGATCGGTGCCGCAATGACGACGTGGGTCACGTTTGTGCCGTCCATGCTCTGGATTTTTGCCGGGGCACCGTTTGTGGAGCGGTTGCGCGCCAATCGCCAGCTTTCAGGCGCGCTCGCCGCCATCACCGCCGCCGTGGTCGGCGTCATTCTCAATCTGTCGGTCTGGTTCGCGCTGAATGTGCTGTTCGGCAAAGTGACCGAAATGCATGCAGGCCCCATGCGCTGGTACGCCTTCGATCCATTGGCTCTCGATCTTCGCGCATCGGCGCTTGCCGCAATTGCCGCAGTGCTCGCATTCGGGCTGCACCGCAGCCTGATTGAGGTGGTCGTCGTGATGGCAGGACTTGGCGTGATCGTGCAGTATGCTTTGCACTAGCGTTCGCGCTTGACGACGCTTTCGTGCCAGCGGCGTAGCGCCAGATGCGAGAGTGCCGACAGCACAAAGAAAATCGCGACGCCGGCGAGCGACAACAGCAGCAGCGCCGCGAACATGCGCGGAATGTTGAGCCGGTAGCCGGATTCGGCGATGCGATAGGCGAGCCCCGAGCCGGCGCCCGCCGAGCCTGCGGCGATCTCGGCCACCACCGCGCCGATCAGCGACAACCCGCCGGCGATGCGCACGCCGGCCAACATCTGCGGCAGCGCCGCCGGCAGCTTCAGATTCCACAGCACCTGCCAACGCGAGGCCTTGTACAGTTCGAACAGCGCGATGAGATTGTGGTCGATCGAGTTGAGGCCGAGCGTGGTATTGGCCAGCACCGGGAAGAACGCCACGATCCAGGCGCAGGCCAGCACCGCCAGAGGCTGCGGCAGGTAAATCAGCAGCAGCGGCGCGACGGCGACGATCGGCGTCACCTGCAGGATGACCGCATAGGGGTAGAGCGAGTATTCGACCAGCCGCCATTGGTTGAACGCAATTGCCAGCGAGATGCCGCCGAGCGCCGCCAGCAGGAAACCTTCGAAGGTGATAGTGAGCGTCACCAACAGCGACTGCCACAACAGCGGGCCGTCGGCGATCAGCGTCGTCAGCACCAAGCCCGGACCGGGCAGGACGAAGGGTGGAATGGCGAACAAGCGGACGACCAAATCCCACGCAAGCACGACGAATGCGAGCACGAGGACCGGCAAGCCGATGCGGATTGCGCGGTCGCTCATGCCGCGGCTCCCATCGCTTCGCCAAGCGCCTCGGACACGATGCGGCAGTAGCCGGCATAATCGGCCGAAGTGCGGAAGCGCTCGTCGCGCGGGTAAGATGCCGGGATCGCGATGTCGGCGAACACGCGGCCGGGCCGCGGCGTCATCACCACGATGCGCTGCGAGAGAAAGACCGATTCGAATACCGAATGGGTGACGAAGATCACCGTGCGGCGCAGCTCCTGCCATAGCGCCAACAGGTCGTTGTTGAGCTTGAAGCGGGTGATCTCATCGAGCGCGGCGAACGGCTCGTCCATCAGCAAGAGGTCCGGCTCGTTCACCAGCGCGCGGGCAATCGACGTGCGCATCTTCATGCCGCCGGACAGTTCGCGCGGATATGCGCCAGCGAAGTCGGCCAGCCCGACGCGCTCAAGCGCGCGGGCCACCGCGGCGCGCGAGCGCGTCTCGTCGGCGTCGCTAATCTTGAGCGGCAGCCGCACATTGGCGGCGACGTTCGCCCATGGCATCAGCGTCGGCTCCTGGAATACGAAGCCGATCTTGCCGGCGCCGCTCGGCCATTCCACCGTGCCGGCGGACGGCTCGCTCAGGCCCGCAACGATGCGCAGCGCGGTCGACTTGCCGCAGCCGGAGGGTCCGAGCAGCGAAACAAATTCGCCGGCGCGCACGTCGAGATCGAGGCCATCGAGCGCCTTGGTGCCGCTGGCGAACGTCTTGCCGACGCCGCGCAACGAAACGATGGATATGCCGTCGAGCGCGCCCACAACGGTTACCGGATCTTCTCGTCGAGATATTTCGGCCGCAACTCCACCCCGGCGCCCTTGTTGACGAATTGCGTCGTATAGGCGCGCCGGTAGTCGAGGCTCGCCTTGACCACGCCGGCGCGCACCATCTTGTCGAAGAAGCTCTTCCAGAGTGCGTCGTTCATGGCGCCGATGCCGCCGGTGCGCGTGTCGAAGGACTCGAGGATGCTGTAAGCCCGCATCATCGCGGTCGAATAGGTCAGCAGATCGTCGGTCATTTCCGGGTTCTGCTTCTTGATCAGCGCATTGCCCGGCACGTTGTCGCCGTAAAGATAATGATACCAGCCGATGGCCGAGGCATCGACAAAGCGCTGCACCAGGTCCGGCCGCTTCTCCACCATATCGCGCCGCGTCTCGATCAGCGTCGAATAGGCGTTGAAGCCGTGATTGGCGAGCAAGAACACGACCGGCTTGAACTTGCCCTGCTGCTGGATCGCGAAAGGCTCGGAGGTGACGTAGCCCTGCATGGCGGAATTCTTGTCGGCGAGGAACGGCTGGGCATTGAAAGTGTACGGCTTCACCTTGGACTCGTCGAAGCCATATTCCGATTTCAGCCACTGGAAGTAGCTGGCCATGCCTTCCTTGGAGACGAACAGCGTCAGCTTCTTCAGGTCCGCGAAAATCTCGGCCTTGCCCGGATGTGCGATCAGCACCTGCGGGTCCTTCTGGAAGATCGCTGCCACCGCGACAACCGGGACGTTGTTGGCGACCGCATCGAAGCTTTGCAGCGAATTGGCGCTCATGAAGAAGTCGAGCTTGCCGACGGGGAGCAGGATGCGGTTGTTCACGTTCGGCCCGCCCGGCACGATGGTGACGTCGAGGCCGTATTTCTTGTAGGTGCCGTCGGCGACCGCCTGATAGAAGCCGCCGTGCTCGGCCTCGGCCACCCAATTGGTGCCGAAGCGAACCTTGTCGAGCGCCTGCGCCTGCCCTGTCCCCAGCCAAGCGGCAAAGCTCAATAAAATCAGGACGATTCGTGTCATTTGACCACTCTGTCACCGGGCGGCCCAGGCGGGCAACCGCGGGTTAATTCGCTTTGAACCTTTTCCGGAACGGGCGCGACCAATGGATATCGCGGCCGATGCAGGCCGCCCGAAATTAAACCGGATGGAGACCGCCATGACCAAGTCCAAGATCACCGCAGTAGCACTGACCGCCCTCACCCTGACCGCCACCCTCGCCGCCACCAGTGGCAGCGCCCAGGCCCATTCGCATCTCGGCTGGGGCATCGGCGCCGGCTTTGCCGCGGGCGCGCTGATTGGCGCCGCCGCCGCTTCTTCAGGCCCGGTCTACGTGACCCCCGGCTACCGCGATTGCCGCCTGGTCGAGCGCTATGACCGCTGGGGCAACGTGCACCTCGTTCGCGTGTGCGACTACTGATTTCACCCGCTGAGATCGGCGCCTGCCCCTCGTCCATCCTCGCGCCGATCTTTTGAAGACCCGCCCGGCATGTCCCCGTCCGGGCGGGTCACTTTTTCACGGTCGGAGATAACCAGAATTTTTTGTGCAATTTCCCGGACAAAACGGAATCGGCCGCGATCAATCACGACTCCGCTAACACAACATCGAAATTCCGCTTTCGGTCGGGAAGTGGCCAAGCTGAATATTACGATTTTATGCATTTGACCCAAAGCTGACACAACCGGGCGCTAAACGAACCATCCTTGAGGCGGTCGGAAGGTTTTGGGGTGGACCGGTTGACACCGACTACCTTGCGCTTAATGTTACACTGTAACATTTGGATCAGCGGTCGATGCGTTGGATACGTATGAACCGGCGATGGAGCGGACGTCTGGCGCTGTTCGCGCTGGCGTTACAACTTGTCCTCTCATTCGGTCATATCCACGCGGACGATCTCGGGCTTAACGCTCCGACGCAGGCCGCTGCGTCGCACGCGCCGTCCGCAAATGGCGACGGCACGCCGCCACAGGATCAGGGCGATGCGCACGATATCTGCGCCATCTGCGTAACGCTCAGTCTCAGTGCGACCTCGCTATTGCCGGTCGTTGCTGCGCTTACCGTCCCCATCGCCTTTGAATGGGAATGGCCCGCCAATATTCAAACAGCGCAGCTCGTTTTCGATCTCAAATCTTTCTACGACGCCCGCGGTCCGCCCCACACCTGACATCGACGAACTACTTGCCCTGTGGCGTGTCCCCTCGTGGACCCGCCGCATTTCGATATCTCGTCAGGTGCGGAGAATTATTCAGTCATGTCGTCGCAAATTGTGCGCGGGCTGCTGCTGGCCAGCTCAAGTCTTATGCCATTGGTCGCCGGCGAAGTGCGTGCGCAGACCGCGCTGCCGGAAATCGTCGTAGAAGCGCAACGCGCTGCCCCGCCGCGGCCGAAAAGTGCCCCACAACCTGCTCAAACGCAGACGCAGCCGGACGCCAACACCGTGGTGGCCGCGCAGAACACGCAGTTAGATGTCGCGCGTGACAATCTGTCGCCGCGCATGGGCGCAAGCACATTCGATATGAACCACGCCTTCATCGAAACTTTGCCACAGGGGACCGATGCCTCAATCAACAAGGTGCTGCTGCAAGCGCCGGGCGTGTCACAGGATTCCGTCTCGAGTGGTGAAATCCACGTGCGCAATGAACACGCCAATGTGCAGTATCGCATCAACGGCATCACGTTACCGGATGGCATCTCCGGCTTCGGCCATGTTCTGGACACCGGTTTCGTGGGCAGCCTCGCGTTGATTACCGGTGCGCTGCCTGCGCAATTCGGCCTGCGCACCGCCGGCATTGTCGACATCCAGACCAAAAGCGGCAACACGCTCCAACAGGGCGGCAATATCGGCATCTACGGTGGCAGTTTCAGCACTCTCACCCCAAGCTTCGAATACGGCGGACGCACGGGCAACACCGAATACTTTGTCACAGGCCGCGGCTTCACCAGCAATCTCGGCATCGAAAACCCGACCGACAGCCACAGCGCGATCCACGACCGGACATATCAAGGCAATTTCTTCAGCTACACATCGACGGTGCTTGACGCGCAGACGCGTATTGCAACGATCTTCGGCAATACCACAAGTCACTTTCAAATTCCGAACAATCCGGGACAGATGCCGGCGTTCACTGCTTTTGGCGTCAGCAATTTTGACTCGGCGGCGCTCAATGAAAATCAGGCCGAACAAAACACGTTCGGCGTTATCGCATTCCAAAGATCGGTCAACGGGCTCGACCTGCAGTTGGCGGCATTCTCCCGGTACAGCACCTTACATTTCATTCCGGACACGATCGGCGATCTTGTCTTCAACGGCATCGCCTCCGACGTGTATCGCCGCAGCTTCGCCAACGGGCTGCAAGGCGATGGCGCCTACAAGCTCAACGACGCGCATACATTACGGGCTGGTTTCACGGTCACAGGCGAAAGCACGCTGAACAGCAATGACTCAACGGTGCTCCCGCTCGACTCAGGCGGCAATCCGGTCGATGCCCCGTTCACGGTGAACGACAACCTTTCGAAGCTCGGATGGGTTGCCGGTGTCTACGTCCAGGACGAGTGGCGGATAACAGACAAGCTCACGCTGAATGTCGGCCTGCGATTCGATCAAATGTGGCAATTCGTCAACGCGAACCAGCTGAGCCCACGCGTCAATGTGGTGTATAAGCCGCTCGACGGCACGACATTCCACGCCGGCTACGCACGCTACTTCACTCCGCCACCACAGGCGATCGCCGCACCTGCCAACATCGCCCCGTTCGCCAACACGACGGCTCAGCCGGAGAACTTCCAGCAAAACCCGGTCCTGCCGGAGCGTTCGCACTATTTCGATGCCGGAATTGTGCAGAAGGTCACGCCCAACCTGCAGGTTGGTATCGATGCCTATTACAAGACCGCAAAGGACCTTCTGGACGACGGACAATTCGGCGCAGCGCTGATTCTGAATGGTTTCAACTACGAAACCGCGCAGAACACCGGTGTCGAGTTGAGCGCGACCTACAAGGACGGCAACTTCAACGCCTATGGCAATCTTGCCTGGGCGCGTCAGGTCGCGAAAAACATCGTATCGAACCAATATCTGTTCGGCGCCGACGAGCTTGCCTATATCGCAAACAATTACATCTACACCGACCATGCGCAGACATGGACCGCCTCTGCCGGCGCGTCTTATCTCTGGCATGACACCCGCTTTAGCGCAGACATGGTCTACGGCAGTGGCTTGCGCAGCGGATTTGCCAATACCGACCACGTCGCGCCCTACGCGACTGCGAACATCGGGATCTCGCGCGAGTTCAAAGTGCCCGGTTTAAAGCCGATCACCGCGCGCTTCGACGTCGTGAATGTCTTCGACACCGTCTACGAGATCAGGGATGGATCGGGTATCGGCGTTTTTGCGCCGCAATTCGGGATGCGCCGCGGCTTCTTTATCGGGCTTTCACAAAAACTGTAACGGGGGGACGTGCATTCGCGGTCCGTCTTGCAAGAGAAGGTGCTCAACAAAATGCAACATCGAACACTTGGTACGCTGGCCTGGCTGTTATCCTCGGGCGCAGCCTTCGCCCAGGATTCAGCGATTCCACCAGCCGTCGGACTCGCAGCGCTTCCGCGCGACCTGAGTCCTTGGGGCATGTTCATGAGCGCCGACGTCGTGGTGAAAGCCGTGATTGTCGGGCTGGCCATTGCGTCACTCGTAACCTGGACCGTATGGCTCGCCAAGAGCATCGAGATCATGCGGGCAAAGCGCATGGTGCGCGCCGGCTTACGCGCGCTCGGCGCGGCGGCCTCCCTCTCCAAGGTAGACATATCAGAAAGTCACGCCGCCAATTTTTGCGCGGAAGCAATTGCGGAAGTCCGGTTGTCCGCAGGCACGACGGACAATGAAGGACTTAAGGAACGCGTTGCGTCGCGGCTTGAACGTCTTGAGGCGGCATTGGGCCGCAAAATCAGCCGTGGTACTGGCGTGCTTGCCACGATTGGCGCGACCGCGCCGTTTGTCGGCCTGTTCGGCACCGTGTGGGGCATCATGAACAGCTTCATCGGCATTTCGAAACTACATACCACCAATCTGGCGATTGTGGCTCCCGGCATTGCCGAAGCCCTGCTGGCAACGGCCTTCGGCCTCGCTGCGGCCATCCCTGCGGTCGTCATCTACAATATGTTCGCGCGTTCGATCGCCGGATATCGCGCGCAGCTTGGTGACATTTCTGCGGTGGTCCTGCGTCTGGTCAGCCGTGATATCGACCGCGGTGTGCTGCGCAAGCCGCTATCGACGGCCGCGGAGTGAACCATGAGCGTGCGACTCGATCACGGTAAAGATGAACTTGAAGAGATTCACGAGATCAACGTCACGCCATTCATTGACGTGATATTGGTGCTGCTGATTATCTTCATGATAGCCGCACCGCTCGCGACGGTGGACATTTCTGTCGATTTGCCTTCGTCGACAGCACAGCCCCAGCCACGGCCCGACAAACCTCTGTTTCTTACCGTCAAACCTGACCTTTCACTGTCGCTCGGCGATGACGTCGTTTCTCGCGATCAGCTCGGTGATGCGCTGGCACGTGCAACCGAGGGTAATAAAGATGCCCGCATTTTCGTGCGCGCAGACAAAGTTGTCTCTTACGGCGATCTGATGGAGGTCATGAATCTCCTGCGCGCCGAAGGATTCCTGAAGATCGCGCTGGTCGGACTTGAGAAGACCCAATGATCGACGTTCCGCTCGAGCGAGCCGATCTTCGGCTGTGGGTAGCGAGCGCGGCCGTCGTTCTTGCATTGCATGCGAGCGCCGGCCTGTTGCTGATGACCTGGCAGGACCCGCTGAACGGCGACGAAGGCACCGAGGCCATCGTCGTCGATCTTGCACCGTTCACCGGTCCGTCATCGGATATAAAGCGCGATTTGGCGCCCGGACCAGAGCAGCAGCAGGCTGCACCTGTGCCGGAACGGCAGCCGAAGGAACCAGACCAGAAGGTCGAGAAGAACGTCGAGCCTCCGCCACCGATGGAGAATGCCGACGTGACGCTACCGAAAGAGATGCCGAAGGAGCCCGACCGGCCGAAAGAGCAGGTGATGCCGCCCGCGCCAATGACCACTGCGCCACCGCCGCCGCGTCCCTCAGCTGCGCAGCTCACGTCCTGGCATCGGAAGATCGCGGTCCAGCTCGAACGCCATAAAAACTACCCCGTCTCGGCCCAGGCACGGCGCGAAACCGGGGTCACCACGGTCGCCTTCACAATCGACCGGGAGGGCAAAGTTGTCGCCAGTCGCATCGTCCGCAGCTCGGGGTTTGAATCGCTCGACCAGGAGACGATCGCTACGGTTCGGCGCGCCGCACCGTTTCCGCCGCCGCCCGAGAACCTGCCGGGGCCGACATTCGATTTCACAGTGCCTATCCAGTTCAACATTCGCTAGCGCCGGTGGGTCAGAAGTGCAGCCGTGTCCTCGTACGAACCTGTTTCATTTAAAATTTGATAACAGAGCGAATACCGCCAACCCCGGCATCGGGATGGCGAATGCCTTTCCCACTCGGGTGCCAGATCGATGTGTAGACCGGCTGCACGGTCCACCCCGATACAATTTGCGCAACATAAGTGAGCTCGAGATTGATCTCGTAGTCGCGCGGCGGAGTCACCAGTGTGCCAAAATTGATTTGATCCTGATCAAAGGCACGCACGCTGTCGGAGAAACGCGAGTAGATGACGCTTGCACCGAAACTATCATGCGGGCGTTGCGGGATCATGCCGGCAAAAACGATTCCACTATCGATCTCGACATTGACCAGATTGCGGTCTGACGGACTGATCGAGGAGCGATTGAAGATGGAAATGCCGCTGCCGCCATCGCCGCCTTTTGGGCGATAGAGTTGCTGATCGACTACACCGTAAACACCATAGTCGCCGCGATGCATCAGTGGCATCCCACTGCTCGTTGGGCTAGCCAGCAACATGCCATTGCTGGCAAAGCGACGGTCGGCGAACTGACCAAGATGACTCCAGCCACCGAACTTGAGCGTGGTTGCCAGTCCCGTGTCGTCCTTGGCGCGATTCCAGCGAAACTGCAGTTCGCCGATCATGAAAGCCGGATCGTGCAAACGGAAACTGACGCCGTAGAGGTTGCAGGTGTCGGGGTCGTCACCGGGGCAAGGTCGGGCCGGGTCGCCGTTGAAAATGGCAAACAGCAGCGACGCATCCTTGGGAAATTCGTACTTGATCCGTGCGCCCAATGCGGACAATGGATACGCAGGCCCGCCGCTTGGCAAATTGACGGCCGTGATCGTCGCCCAGTCACTCTGCAAGAACATCTGGCTGACGTCGCTGTAGAAAAATTCGGCGTCGGCCGCGAGCTGGCCAATTCTGAAATTGACCGGTCCTGCCCAGCGTTCGACCCACAATTCCGACAGGCGCACAGTGGGCGTTGCTTCGATCGCGGCAATCGTGTTCATGCCGCCGACGTAGTCACGCCGGATGCGGCCGGTATTATAAATTCCGAATGCGTTGGCGTAGAACGTCCAGTCTTTCCAGCCGGCGAATTTTTCGAGATCGATATAGAGCTGCGCTTCCAGCTTGCCCTGGTCGATGGTGCCGCGCCGGATGCCCCCCGAAACGTTGCTCAAAATATCGTTGGTGTAGATCAGGTTGTATGAAATGCCGTGATCGTAAAGCTGCTTGCGGCCCCCCGACGCATCCCCATTCTGCGGCAAGCTGGTGGCAATTGAAGGCTCGGTTATGCCATGCGCAGCCGGTGTATCGTCGGCCAGGGCCGGAGTCTCGACGCTGATGACCATAAGAACGGCGCAATGAATGGGACTAAGACGTACTTTCATACCGACCGCGACTGCATATATTGCACTGCACCAAAACCCCATCGAGCATAACTGCTGGTAGGCCGTTTGCAATTTTGCCTGCAGAAAAGAAGGCCTGAAATCCCATCTCTACAGCCTTTGTCGATATCCGGCCTCTATTGCCCGTGTGTGACCGCCTACTTCAGCGCCATGCCTCTCCGCCCGGCAGTTTAACGACGTTCAAATCTTTATTTCGCGGTAATGCCGCAACGCCACGCCAATTCACTATAACGCTCGCAATTGGGGAACTTAGGGGATTTGGAATTCCTTGGTGCAGTTCATTACAGCAACGATGGCGCGGCTCGCGCAGCCGCAAGCAATTACACGCAACGGCGCGATTGCCGTTATTGCGCTGATTTTTTGCACCTGGCTGGCGGTCAGCGCGACGACGCGGGCGCCCGGCGCGGATAAATCGGACAAGGTTGCCGAGCAGGAAAAGGCGACGCAGGGCCACCGCGAAGGTGCCGCGTACTACCCGACTCCAAAGCAATGGGCCTCGCTGACCATTTCTCCGATCACCGACGTCGTCTTCCGCACCGAGCATCTGACAGAAGGCAAGATTTCCGTCGATGAGGACCGCGCAACGCTGGTGTTCTCGCCGTACTCCGGCCGCGTGATCAAGCTGCTGGCAAAGCCGGGCGACTCCGTGAAAGTGGGCCAGCCGCTTTTCGTCGTGGAAGCGCCGGACATGGTGCAGACACAAAATGATTTCGTCACTGCGATCTCCAACCTGAATAAGACCCGCTCGGCTCTGGAACTCGCCAGGATCGTCGAGCAGCAAAACAAGACCCTCTATGACTCGCGGGCCGGAGCGTTGCGAGATCTGCAAACTTCGCAAGCATCCACACGCGCAGCGGAAAATGACGTTCGTTCTGCCCAGACTTCGCTCGAGGTGACGCGCAACCGGCTGCGCATTTTCGGAATGACCGACGATGAAATCACCAAGTTTGGAGAGACCGGCGCCGTCAGCCCGCACATGACGATCTATTCTCCGATCACCGGCACGGTCATCCAGCGCAAGGTCGGACCCGGCCAATACATCAACACCTCGTCGCAAAATAGCAGCGCTAGCGATCCCGACATTCGTCATTGGCGATCTATCCACTGTCTGGCTGGTTGCCTATGTGCGCGAAACCGAAGCACCGAATGTGCATGTCGGCCAGGCGCTGAATTTTTCGGTCGTGGCATTTCCCGATCGCATATTCACGGCGAACATTACTTATGTCGCAACCTCCCTCGACGCGTCCACGCGACGATTGCTGGTGCGCGCGACCCTCGACAACAAGGAAGGCCTGCTGCGTCCCGAAATGTTCGCCAGCGTGAGAATCCTCACCGGCGAGGGAGACAAGTCACCGGCGGTGCCGCGCGACGCCGTCATCTTATGACGGAAAAACCGCCCACGTCTGGGTCGCGCGGAATGACCAGTCGCGTCGAAAGGCGAGACATCAAAACCGGCATTTCCAACGGGCCGGTGATTCAAGTCGTCGATGGTCTACACGAGGGCGAGAACGTCGTGAGCAAGGGCAGCTTGTTCGTCGACCGCGCTGCCGCCGGAAGCTGACAGATCCATGTTGCGTAGTCTGATGTCGTTCTGCCTGTCGCGGCGGCCGCTGGTGCTGGTCGCCTACGCGGCTTTTATTGGCGTCGGCTACGCCGCGTTCGTGACGATGAATGTCGAGGCCTATCCCGATCCGGCGCCGCCGATCATCGAGATCATCGCGCAATATCCCGGCCAGTCGCCCGAAGAAGTCGAGCGTTACGTCACCATTCCGCTGGAGATCGCGGTCGCCAGCACGCCCGGCCTCACCTACATCCGCTCGAACACGGTATTCGCGCTCGGCTTTATCCGCCTGCAATTCGAATACGGCCGCGACTACAATTTTGTGCGCCAGCAGGTCACCAACCGGCTGAAGGATGCCACGCTGCCGACCGTCGTCACGCCGGTGATTTCGCCGGCCGGCGGCATCAGCGAAATCCTGCGCTATCAGCTCAAGGGTCCGCCCGGGCATGGACCTGATCCAGCTCAAGACGCTGCAGGACTGGGTCGTCGAGCGCAAATTGCGCATCGTGCCGGGTGTCGCCGACATCTCGCCGCTGGGCGGCAAAACCAAGGAATACCAGGCCGAAATCGACCTCGACCGCATGCGGGCCTACGGCCTGACCTTGCCGCAGATCATCAACGCGATTTCCACCAGCAACGCCAATGTCGGCGGCCGCACCATCGCGGTCGGCGAGCAGTCGGTCAACGTGCGCGGCGTCGGCGTGCTTGGCTCGGTCAGCGACATCAACAATATCGTGGTCAGCCAGCAGGGCGGCTTGCCGGTCGTTCTGTCGGATATCGCCCATAACCAGGTCGGCTTCACGCCACGCCTGGGCATCGCCGGCCGCGACGATCAGGACGACATCCTGTTCGGCATCGTGCTGATGCAGAAGCTCGAGCGCACCATGGACGTCGTGACGCGCGTGCGCGCGGCGATCGAGCGCATCAACAGCGACGGCAGCCTGCCGCCCGGCGTCAAGATCGAGCCGTACTATGACCGCGGCGATCTCGTTGCGATCACGGTGCGCACCGTGATGCACAATATGCTGTTCGGCATCGCGCTGATCTTCCTCATTCAGTGGATCTTTCTCGGCAATCTGCGCTGCGCGCTGATCGTGGCGGCGACCATTCCGGTCGCGCTGTTCCTTGCGGTCATCATTACGGTGCTGCGCGGGGATTCGGCCAATCTGCTGTCGGTCGGCGCCATCGATCTCGGCATTATCGTCGATGGCACCGTCATCATGGTGGAGAACATCTTCCGCCATCTCGCGCATCACGCGGCGCGTCATCCATCCGACGCGAGCCGGCGGCGACCGGCTGCACCGGATTCTGGCGGCGGCGGTTGAGGTCGACAAGCCGATCTTCTTCTCCGTCATCATCACCATCGCCGCCTTCCTGCCGCTGTTCACGATGCAAGGCGTGGAAGGCCAGATTTTCGGGCCGATGTCGCGCACTTATGCCTATGCGCTGATCGGCGCGGTGATCGCGACGTTCACGGTCACGCCGGTGATGTCGTCGACTCCTGCTGCCCGAGAAAGTGAGCGAAGTCGAGACGTTCCTCGTGCGCAAGCTCCGCGACGTATACCAGCATCGTTCTCGGGCTTGCCGTGCGCAATGCCCGCATGGCGGCGATGATCGCGGCTGGCATTTCTCGTGATCTGCGGCGGCCTCGGCATGCGGCTCGGCACCGAGTTCCTGCCCAAACTGGAAGAAGGCAATCTCTGGATCCGCGCGCTGCTTCCGCCCACGATTACGCTCGATGCCGGCCGGGATACCGTCGACAAGATCCGCAAGATGATCGCCAGCTATCCGCCGGTGCGCACGGTCGTATCCGAGCAAGGCCGCGGCGAGGATGCCACCGATCCGGACGGCTCCTTCGTCGCCGAATTCTTCGTGCCGCTCAAGCCATTCGAGGAATGGCCGGACGGACTGACCAAGCCAAAACTCGTGAAGGAGATGGCGGCGCGGCTTGAAAGCGAATTCATCGGCATCGATTTCAACTTCTCGCAATACATCCAGGACAATATCGAGGAAGCCGTCTCCGGCGTGAAAGGCGAGAATTCGGTCAAGATTTTCGGCCGCGATCTGGCCGAGCTCGAGCGCCTGTCGAAAGCAGTCCAGGACGAACTCGCAAAGGTGCCGGGCATTGCCGACGCCGGCGCATTCAATCTGCTCGGCCAGCCGAACCTGGTGATCCAGGTCGACCGCGCCAAGGCGGCGCGCTACGGCATCACCGTCAGCGACATGAACACGGTCGTGCAGGCGGCGATCGGCGGCCAGGAAGTCACCCGCATCTACGAAGGCGAGATGAACTTCCCGCTGACCGTGCGGCTCGCGGAGCAATATCGCGACAATATCGACGCCATCCGCTCGGTCCCGGTGGCCTTGCCGAATTCCGATCCGAAGTCGCCGACCGCCTACATCGCGCTCGGCGATGTCGCCGAAGTGCGGCTGGAAACCGGCGCCGCCTATATCTACCGGCAGAACACCGAGCGCTTCGTGCCGATCAAATACAGCGTGCGCGGCCGCGACCTCGGGTCGACCGTGGCGGAAGCGCAGGAGCGCATCGCCAAGAACGTGCAGTTGAAGGAAGGCTACCGGCATGGAATGGTCCGGCGAATTTGGCGCGCTGGTCGAAGCCAAGAAGCGGCTTGCGATCATCGTGCCGCTCAGCCTGCTGCTGATCATGATGCTGCTCTACAGCCTGTTCAATTCGGTGCGCGACAGCCTGATCGCGCTGTGCCGGATTCCGTTCGCGGCCTGCGGCGGAATTCTCGGGCTCTATGTGTTCGGGCTGAACGCCAGCGTCTCGGCGGCCGTCGGATTCATCTCCCTGTTCGGCGTGTCGGCCATGGATGGCATCCTGCTGGTCTCCTACATCCGCCGCCGCCTGGACGAGGGCTTTGGCAAGGAAGAAGCGATCATCGGCGCCGCGCAGGCGCGCATGCGGCAGATCTTCATGACCGGCTTCTCGGCCTGCATCGGCCTGGTACCCGCAGCGATGTCCACCGGCATCGGCTCGCAGGTGCAGCAGCCGCTCGCCTGCGTGATCGTCGGCGGCATGTTGCTGTCGCCGATTTGCAGCCTGCTCGTGATCCCGATTGTCGCGCGCCTGGCCATGCCGACGGTGCGGCGATCGGCGCCGGCACGCCGCGGCACCGCGGCTCAGCCGGGACCCGCGGAATAAAGTCGACGAAGTCAGCTTGTGCGTTTGGCGGGCTGCAAGAATCCCGCCGATATGTCCGATGGCCTTGCCGATGACGGGCCAGAACAGCAGCACGATGGCCAGTGTGGTGATGGACCCGACCAGCGCGTTCGACCAGAACACCCGCAGGTCGCCGGCCGACCCGATCATCGACAACCGGAATGCGTCTTCCGCACGGCTGCCGAGCACCAGCGCCAGCGTGAACGGCGCCAGCGGAATGCCGATCTTCTTGAACACGTAGCCGACGACGCCGAAGACCAGCATCAGCCAGATATCGAACATCGCATTCTGGATGGCGTAGGCGCCGATCGCGCATGACACCACGATCATCGGCGCAATGGCCGCGAACGGCACGCGCAGAACAGCGGCAAAAACCGGCACCGTGGTGAGAACAATCACCAGGCCCACGATATTGCCGAGATACATGGAGGCGATCAGCCCCCAGACGAAATCCTTGTGCTCCACGAACAGCAAGGGGCCGGGATTGAGGCCCCACACCATCAACCCGCCAAGCAGGATGGCCGCGGTGCCGGAGCCGGGAATTCCCAGCGCCAGCATCGGCAGCAGCGCCGCCGTGCCGGACGCATGCGCCGCCGTTTCCGGCGCGAACACGCCTTCGATGCGGCCTTTGCCGAAGCTTTCGGGATCCTTGGAGAAACGCTTGGCGAGATTGTAGCCCATGAACGAGGCCGCGATCGCGCCGCCAGGCGTGATGCCGAGCCAGGCGCCGATGACCGAGGATCGCAGCAGCGTGACCCAGTATCGCGGCATGTCCTTCCAGACGTTCAGCAGCACGCGCAGGCTGATGCGCGCGGCATGCCCGCGCAGCGCAAGCCGCTCCTCCATGGTGAGCAGGATTTCGCTGATGCCGAACAGGCCGATGACCGCGACCAGAAAATTGATGCCGCGCAGCAATTCGCTCAAGCCGAACGTCATGCGCAATTGACCGGACACGGTGTCCATGCCGACGCCGGCGAGCAGCAAGCCGAGCGCCATTGAAATGATGGTCTTGTGTTTTGCTTCGCGGCCCAGGCCGACGAACGAGCAAAAGGTCAGCAGATAGACCGCGAAGAATTCCGGCGGCCCGAACCGCAACGCAAAGGACGCAATTCCGGGCGCCAGAAAAGTGATGAGCAACACTGCAAACAGCGAACCAATGAACGATGAGGTAAAGGCCGCCGTCAGCGCCTCCGCCGCCTTGCCCTGCTGCGCCATCGGATAGCCGTCGAAGGTCGTGGCCACCGACCAGGCTTCGCCCGGAATATTGAACAGGATCGAGGTGATGGCGCCGCCGAACAGCGCGCCCCAATAGATGCAGGACAGCATCACGATGGCGGATGTGGGGTCCATCGTGAACGTGAGCGGCAACAAGATAGCGACGCCGTTCGGTCCGCCCAGTCCCGGCAACACGCCGACGAACATGCCGAGCACCAGCCCGACCATCATCAAGGCGAGCGTCTTCCAGGTCAGCAGAACGGCAAACCCGTGAATCAGAAGGCCGAAAGCTTCCATCGCGCAGTCCCGCTTTCCAGCCTAGAAGCCGAACAGGGCTTCGAGCGGCCCTTTCGGCATGATGACGTCGAACGCGATCTCAAAGGTGACAAACATCGCGAGCGAAAACACCAAGCTCGTGACGCACCGACTTCCACAGCGCGATGCGGCCGACCATCCACATGAAACCCGCAATCAGGATGAAGCTCGCGACATAAAGCCCGAGCCATTGCGTGAACAGGCAAAACAGCAATGTCGGCACGAACACCTGCATCACGCGGCGAAGCTGGTCGCGCGTGACAAAGGTTTCGCTTGTCGCCGCTCGGCCGATGAAAATGCCGACGAGCCCGTAAAGACTGGCGGCGGCGAGAATGACCGACAAATAGAACGGGAAATAACCGGCCTGCGGACCTTCCGCTTCCCAGCCCATTCCGGTCCGCCAGTTGTCGAACCCCAATAGCAGCGCCAGCCAATCAGCAGCAATATAGACGATCGTTTCGACGGTGCGCGTGCTGGTGACGGCGGGCGAATCTTCGGCCGGCGCGGTCGGATCGTCTACGGCAATTTCGGTTTCAGTGAGGACATGCACTTGCCTATCGTCGGCATTCCGGGGCGCCACCTCTCCATGCGTCTGGACGAGGACGCTGTCCGGTAGCAAGGCTCCCGATCTTCTGGCCCGAAGATCGGCGACGCGAATGACCGTAGGTTAGACTACTTCGCGACGAAGCCGGCTTCGTTCATCAGGCTCGAGTTCAGCTTGTCGTCTTCCTCAAGGAAATTGAGCATGTCCTTGCCGGTCAGGAAGATCGGCTTGAGCGCCTGCTTTTCCATGTAGTCCTTGTACTCGGGCGTCTGCGAGACCTTCTTGAGCAGATCGATGTAGAAGGCCGACTGTTCGGGCGTCACCTTGCCGGGCAGGAAGAAGGCGCGCAGCATCAGATACTGCACGTCGAGGCCTTCCTCCTTGCAGGTCGGGATGTCGTTCCACGACTGCTTGTCGGTCACTTTGGTCTTGTAGGCGATGCGCTCCTTGTCGAAGACGCACAGTGCGCGCACCTGGCCGGCGCGCCACACTTCGAGATTCTCCGACGGATTGTTGACGTTCGAGGCGGTGTGATTGCCGACCAATTGCGTCGCCGCCTCGCCGCCCGACTTGTACGGCAGATAGGCGAACTTGGCGCCGGTCTTCTTTTCCATGAACACGGTCAGGATGTGATCTTCGCGCTTGGAGCCGGTGCCGCCCATCTTGAATGGCTGCGGCGAAGCCTTGGCGGCGTCGACGAATTCCTTCACGTTCTTGTAGGGCAGCTCGGTGTTGTCCCACAGCACGAACTCGTCCATCGCGGTCACGGCAATCGGCGAGAGATCGCGCCAATTGAACGGAATCTTCGCCGACAGCGGCAGCATGTAAATCAGCGAATAAGCGAGCAGCACTCGGTTGGGATCGCCGTCGCTCGATTTCATGTACATCAGCGCTTCGGCGCCGGAGGCACCGCCCTTGAGCGACACCACCATCGGCTGCTTCATCAGATTGTTCTTCTGGATGGCGGCTTGAATCATGCGCGCCATCTGATCGGAGGCGCCGCCGGCACCGGCGGCGACCACGATTTCGACCGGCTTGGTCGGCTCCCAGGCCATGGCCGGCGCGTTCGCCAGGCAATGGCGGCGACGGCTGTGCCGGCAAGAATGAACTTTTCATCCTATCCTCCCTTTGTTGGTTTGCACCGGTTCCGTTGGAATTGGACCGTGCTGTCCTTGTTATTTGACCCCATTGTGCGGGTATTGGGCCCGAGCGCAAGCCGCCGTGCGTCTAATTGTCGCGCTGTTCCCG
>CAVYER010000013.1:0-33940 GCA_963767515.1 uncultured Alphaproteobacteria bacterium | reverse complement strand
GGAATATGCGTATTCATCCTCTCACTATCCTGCTGCTCAAATCCGGTGGGCGGGACTACCGACTACCCGCGCACGCGGCGGTACATCGTCAATGACCACGGCGCCGGCGCCGACGACGGCCTCTTCGCCAATCCGCACCCTCGGCAAAACCGTCGCATTGCTGCCAATGGTGGCGAAATTTTCTACTTCCACGCAGCCAGCCAAAGTAGCACCCGGCATAATGTGAACGCCGTCGCCTATAATGCACTCATGATCGATCGATGCATTGGTGTTGACGATGCACTGAACGCCGAGACGAGCATCTACGCAGACAGCGGCCATAGCGAGCACATGGCATCCAGCGCCTAGTAACGCTGACCTCGCAACCCAGCTGCGTTGATGGATGGCGCTGACGGGCTCAACTCCGCGTTGTACCAGCGACTGAGCAAGACGGCAGCGTTCGCGACCGTTCTCCCCACCGACGGCAATCACAAATCCGAGCGAGTTAGACGGCCGCGTCGCAACCCATTCGTCGAGTGCGCGTTCTTCCGTCAGAAATGGAATGTCGGTAAAGGGCGCCGGAACCGCCGGATTTTGATCAAAAACAAGAACCACACGATAGCCAGCGTCCTCAAGAATGGGCCGCAGCACGCGGGCATGGCCTTTGCCACCCCAAATCATAACGTCAGCCATCACAGCTTTCCATTCAGGAAATACGGCGCAAATAACCGCGTGGCGAACTACTGATGAGAAGCTTCCCGTTTATGTACAGGTCGCGCACGAACGCACTTGTCTCACGCATGAAGCTGTCAAGTGCGGTACTAGGGTTGTTACCCGGTCCCCACGCGCGCGGGCGATGATCTTGCGCCGGAATGTCCTCAATAACCGTATCCGCGACAATCAGGAACTGGCCCGTGGTTACGAGCTGAGAATAGAGCTTAAGCTCGTTGTACACATGTTCATGCGTGTGATTGGAGTCGAGAATCACCATAACGCGGTCATTGGGGCTGATCCGGGCACGAACCGCGTGCAAGGTTTCCTCCGCCACCGAGGACCCATCGATAATTTCAATGGTACGCGCCAACGGGTGCGAAAAGATGGCTTCGCGATTGTGCGGCCGCAGATCAATCTCTATCCCTATAACGCGTCCTTCCCCGGTGAGCCGCAGCATCGAGGCCAGGAAAATGACCGAGCCACCACGTGCGACGCCCGTCTCGATCACAACCGTGGGCTTCGTCGTCCAGATTATTTCCTGGAGGGCGACAATGTCCTCCGGCATTTGAATTATCGGAAGACCCAGCCACGACTTGATAAGTCCAATTGTACCGGTCTGCGCGAACCAAGACTTGCTTCGCCTCGGCTGCGAGCCCGGTGTCAACAGCCATGCGCGAAACATCAGCACGCTTGTCACGCTCAAAAGTGTCTGAATCATCACTCGCAGTCATGTGTAAATCACCACGTCTTCCACGGCGCCGCTCCACTGGCCCACAACTCCTCGAGATGATTCTTGTCGCGTAGCGTGTCCATGGCTTGCCAGAAACCTGAGTGGTTATAAGCCATCAATTGCCGCTCTTTTGCCAGGCGCACGAGCGGTTCCGTTTCCCAACTTGTGTTGTCGCCATCAATGTATTGCAGCACTTTTGGCGAGAGCACGAAAAACCCACCATTGATACGGCCGCCGTCTCCGTCCGGCTTTTCAGCAAAGGCGCTTACCCGATCGTCATCGATCAGAAGAGCGCCATAACGTCCAGGCGGTTGAACCGAGGTCACAGTCGCCAATTTCCCGTGCGAACGATGGAAGGCCAACTGTTTCGTAAGGTCGATGTCTGCGACCCCATCGCCATAGGTGAAAAAGAATGCCTCTTCATCGCATACGTATTTCGCTACGCGCATAAGTCGGCCGCCCGTCAACGTGTGCTCGCCGGTATCGACGAGCGTAACCCTCCACGGCTCTGCATGCCGCTGATGGACCTCCATTTTGTTGTTTGCCATGTCGAAGGTCACGTCGGACATATGCAAGAAATAATTCGAGAAGTACTCCTTGATCGCATAACCCTTGTATCCGCAGGCGATGATGAACTCATTGACACCATGTGCGGCATAAATTTTCATGATGTGCCAGAGAATGGGTTTGCCGCCGATTTCGATCATCGGCTTCGGCCTCAGATGCGTTTCCTCGGAAATGCGAGTCCCGAGCCCGCCAGCAAGTATGACGACCTTCATCATGCCCCTCTAATACGAACTGTTTAAAACGGGCGTAGTCCGCATCAGCAAATAGCTTTACCGACGCAATGCGTTTGGCCGAGCCAAAACTTCGCGCCGCGCGATAGAGCCGGTAGAGATATTCCGTGAGCACGATCATACGTTTGGGCAGCCGGCGAAAAAATGCCTTCTTGCTCTCGTGTGGTGACAAATCGTACTGGATCTGACCCGCATAGTCTTTCGCAAAGACCTTGCGGAGCCGCATTCGCATTCCCTCCGATTGATCGCTTCCCATGACGAAAGTCTCAAGGTTCTTGTAGAAGTCAGGCACGTTGTGCGACGTGATGGTTTTAAACCGCGTCCCCACAGCCGACATCTGGGCGAATATTCGCGTAAGCCGAATGGCACCGGACAACGTTTGAACTTGCCACACCGCGCGGCATAAATAGTTATACAAAAATCAAAAAACCCTGCCGCGCTTTCAAGATCCCGCCGAAATCTTGCTTCACCAGAAACTCAATTGCCTCGCGCAAAACCTCAGTTCGTTGAACGCCGTAGTACACTGTGCTTAGCGGGCTTTCGACACGTTCAATCCATGAAGTCGCCGTGAATGTCGTGGTGGTCGTACGGCATGGGCCAGACCACCGGTCTTCGTCCGAAGAATTGGTAGGTGTATGCATAACCCTGGCTAAAAGCATAACCCGGATGCTTATTGAGAAAATCAACGCTCGCAGCTAATCCCTCGCGCGTTATGAAGTCATCGTCTGCGCACATGACGACAAAGGGAGTTCGCACCTTTGCGAGGGCCTGCTGCAGCTTTGTTGGGTAGACTTCGAAACCGCCCGTGCAATGAACATAACAAACGGCCTCTTCTGCTGTCGCAGATCCGATTGCCACGCTTGCGTGAACTGTCGGCGACAACGATCGGGTACCCAGTTCAAGAAACCACTGGACACACCGATTGAGATAACCGACGCGATTATGCGTCGGTATAAGAATGGTGCACAGGCTGTTCATGCAAGCGTCGTTTTTGCTGTATGGCATCGCCTTCGAACAAACGGAATTCCGCACAATCGCGAACGAGCGCCTCGTAATTGCCCACAACGGCAGGTGCGTCGTTCTGCAGAAATACGATCTTGTCGAAGCCGCGCAGATATTCGAGATCGTGCGTTACGACAAGAACCGTCGTATCGAGCTTGCGCTCGCAGAGCAGTTCGAAGATTTGCCGCGCATTCGGCGGATCGAGTGCGCTCGCCGGTTCGTCGAGCACCAGGAATTCCGGATTGGAATATAGCGCCCGCGCGATTGCGAGCCGCTGACGCTCGCCGCCGGAGAAATTCAGGCCCGCGCGCCAATCACCGCGTCAAACCTACGCTCGGGCCATCGATGACATCAATGATACCGGCCTTGGACGCCGCCTCGCGGCATCGCGCGAGATCGATATCGTCATCGCTGCGACCGAGAGCAATGTTTCGCGCAATCGTGTCGTTCAGGATCAGTGGCGATTGCGGGACATAACCGACGGCCCCCTCTTTCCAGAACAGCCGGCCGCCCTTGCGAGCGACTCCATCGATCAGGATTTTTCCCTCGGTGGGAGCGAGCAAGCCCAGAGCAAGATCGACAAGGGTGCTCTTTCCGGCACCGGATGCGCCGACCACCGCCACGCGCTCGCCACGCGCAATCGCGAAAGACAATGGGCCAACCGCTGCAGCATCGCGGCCGGCGTGGTGATAAGCAACGGCATCGAAGTCCAGATGTGCCGGGCATCCGATCGATCTGATCAGATAGCCGGTCCTGTTCAGGCGGGGTCGATAGAGCAGCCTCCAATCGTATCGCCATTGGCAGATGAAACCGCAGGATCGCGGCGCTTGCGTACATCTGCTGGATCACGGGCAACAAACGAAAGCCGGCATAGGCAAAGGTGGCGAGCAACGGCAATTCCGGTTGACATCCTGGCCCATCAACGACCGATAGATCGGCAGCGCAAAGATGGCGCACACGGCAGCAATCTCCAGCGCGTATTTCGGCACGGTCGGCAGAACCCGTGCAATCGCGTCAGCGCGGTATGCCTCCTGAAGAAATGTGGAAATGCGCCGGACGAAATAGCTGCAATCACCTTTGAGCGATATCTCACGCGCCATCTCATACATCTCGGTTGCGCTGTGCATCGCGCGCCCGCTCGATGCCAGCGCCCGCGAGCCGAGCGTGCCCAGACGATGCGCGCTGTAGCGAAAGCTCAATGCGTAGAGCGTTCCAATGATGGGCAAAACGATGATTGTGAACAGCGGCGACAGAACGAACAGCAGTGCCAAAACCAACACCAACTGGATGGCGCGGACGACAGCAAAGCTGAGTTGCAGCACGCCGCCGGATGCGAATTTCGCCACCTCGTTACACGTCTCCTGGGCGAGCTCGGCGGCAGAATGCGCGAGGAAGGACTTCGAACGGCCTGCGGAAAAGCGCATACGCAAATTGCTCGGACAGAGCGACGGCGAGCTGCGCCGAGAATTTGACCGATATCCAGCTGAGCACCAAGGCCGCCACGTTGGTCAATATAATCAGCGTAATAGTGATGAAACCGATGACATGAACGGATGGCGTGGCCCCGCTCGACCCAAGCACTCCCAGCAACGTGCTGAGGAGGCGGTTGTTTGCCACGCCCGCGGGATCCACCATCACCGCGATCAATGGCATGATCGAAGCAATTCCGACCATTTCGAATATCGCGACGATGATCGACAGGCCGACAACGCTGAAAAAGCGAAGGCGAAACTCGGGCAGGATCAGCCGGTAAATTGAAGCAATGGGTGCGAGCATTATTACTTTGATTTCCAATTCCAAACGACGTGGTCTTCGATATGTGTTGCAAAGCCACGCTTGAAGTATCCGATCTGGTATTCCTTGTCCGGGACGGTCCCTTTCGAGGGGACCGCGCCCAGCTCGAAGTCTTTTCATTCCTCGCGCATGGGCGCGTTCGATACTGAGCCAGACCGGATAATGCGCCAGCGGCTTGTCGAACTGCATTCGATCGTAAACCCCGCTCGTGTAGAATGACATTTCCGAACCATCGATAAACATACTTCCCGCGACCGGCCGCTCCTCAAGAAATGCCATTGCGAGCTCGCCACCACCGCGCGTTATCCAATCGTACATGACGGCCCACGAGACATCAGAGCGCGTGACGCGTCCGGCCACATCTGCATGAAATGCACGATATTGGTCAAACAATCCGCGGTCAGGCGTGTCCTTGTTGACATAGCGCATCGACAGATGGCGGCGGCCCCAATTGATCAACGACCGCGAACTTTTTCGCAGGGCCGCTCGCCAGGACGCCGGTCCGGCCGCAAGATCGACATACGCGACAGGATATGAATTCATTGTCGCACCGCGCATTTGGCAGGCCTCTTCGATCGGAGACACCGTCCGTTCGCAATCATCCAGGATAATTGCCTCGCGTACACGATTTGCTTCCATGAGTTCGTCGATCTGCAAGAAGGCCGATTTTATCGCGGCCTGACGCATGACGTTGTCGAGGCCGTGGCGGGGGATGAGCTTCAACGGCAGGCCATAGAAGCCAAACTTGCCATCAAGCGGTGCGCACAGACACACGAGCGCAGGGATTCCTTCTGGTAGATGACGAAGGAACAATCGTGATCGCCGTAGACGGCGGGATAATACGCACGGCCGAAAGCGCAAGACGAGGATCGACTTCGACTTCGGCAAATGCGGGGTCGCTCAGGATGCGCTCGAACGCCTCGGGGTCGGCCCTGGCCATTGAGTTGACGGTCGACACGATTCAAAATTGATCAAGCTTGCTCGCCAACACCGCATTTTCGACGGTCAGGCAGGGAATTCCGGCAATCACGGGATAGGCATGCCCATCCTCCGGGCAGAACCAGCAATCCTTGCGCTCGACGAGTTCACGGCCGCTCACCGGCGAAACAAAATGCGGTTCACCGCCGCTTCCGCCTGACACTTTGTCGACCACAATAAGAGCCGTCTGGTTGAGCGGATTCAAATTGTGCGGCCACGGCTCAACCAGACGCGCTGGATGACCAAGATTTTCCAGGGTCGACGGCAATCCGCGCACATAGCCGAGCCGATCCATCCGCGCGCGCGCACTCAGCCGACGCAAATTCGTAACTCGGCTCGATCATGACGAGGTGCTTCCGGGCAACGCGCAAGAGTTCGGAAAGCACGGCTTCCTCGCGCCCGCGATTGGGTTCGACCGCATGGATCGTCAACACCACGTCCACCGACGCCGAAGCGAGCGGAATCCGATCGAGGTCGCCGGTGAACAGCTTCACATTTTCATAGCCATTTTGGGCCAGGTACTTCCGGGCGAACAGAAGCCGCGACAATCGAGAGATCAAAGCCCAGCACATGCCTGGGCCTCTTGCTCAAATGACTGAGGGTGGGCGCCAGCGATGTGCCCTTCGCCAATGCCAGCTTCGAGAAGGCTGTCCGGGGCAAGTTTGTCCAGGAGCGCGGCAAGATCCCGCCCCAGCCCTTCATTGCGTGCGCGCACCGTGGAATCCGCCAGATTGCCGATATAGGAACCGGCCTGCGCGTCGTAGGCGTATAGAATAGCGGTCACTGAATTGCCGTCCGCGCCCTCGCGGACCTGGAACCAGCGTGTCACGTTCTCGCCCCGGTCGTAGAGGGCGCGAATTTCGCGAGCATCATATTTCGCCACGACAAGCTCCAGCCAAATGTGGGCCGCAACAGTTCATCTTCATTAAGACAATCTCGGCGGCATTTCCGTCAGGACGCAGCGCGCACCGAAAAGACCGGACGAATGACCTGGTTGCCAAGACGACGTTCGATGTCGCCGCGATCGAGCGCCTCGCGCAGTACCGAAAGCGCGTGATCATAGGCCGCCAACACGCGGCCGACATCCGCCGGCGCTGTGGGCAAAGCAGACATTGTGGCTTGCGTTGATGAGCACGCCGGCGGCGATCATCTCGCGCAGGAACAATGTCTTGATCGCCTCCTTGGAGGCCTTCGCGTGATCCTTGTAGGTGAGGATCGCCCAGGGCGCGGCGCCCGACCAGCCCGACGACGTCAGACAGGCCGGCGGCTGCGATGCGCGCCCGCGCCTGTTCCATCAGCTCGCCGCCCGTCGCCCACAGGCGCTCGGTGACCTTCTCCCGCTCGATCTTGTCGATGGTCGCAATCGCCGCAGCGAGCGAAAGTGTCTCGCCGCCGAAAGTGCCGGAATAAAAGATGTCCTCCATCAGCCGCATGATGTCGGCGCGGCCGACGACGGCCGAGATCGGCATGCCGTTGCCCATCGCCTTGCCGAAGCAGGCGAGATCCGGCGTGACGCCGTAAAGCGCCTGCGCGCCGCCGATCGACCAGCGGAAGCCGGTGATGATCTCGTCGAAGATCAGCAGCGCGCCATGGCGATGGACGAGGTCCTTGAGCCCCTGCAGATAGCCCGGCGGCGGCTCTGTACGTATTCATCGGCTCCAGCATGACCGCGGCAAACTCGCCGGGATGTTTGTTGCAGCAATGCTTCGACGGCAGTCGAGATCGCCGTAGGGTGCAAGATGCGACAGCGCCGATACCGCCGCCGGCACGCCGAGATTGCGTGTCGTCGCGCCGATGTACCAGTCCTGCCAGCCGTGATAGCCGAGCAGCATGAGCCGGTCGCGCCTGGTCGCCGCGCGCGCGAGGCGGACCGCCGCCGACGTCGCGTCCGTTCCGTTCTTGCCGAAACGCACCATCTCGGCGCACGGAATGTGCTTCACCAGCCGCTCGGCCAGCTCCATCTCCAGCGTCGTCGGCAGACTGAAGCTGATGCCGCGCGTCAGCTGGCGGCGGATGGCGAGATCGACATCCGGATCGCGATAGCCGAGCACGTTCGGCAGCAGCGCGCTGACGAGATCGACATATTCGTTGCCGTCGACGTCGTAGACCCGGCCGCCGTCGCCATGCGTGAGGAAGAGCGGCGCGGCGCCGGGCGGAAATTGCAGCCTGCTCTTGGAAAAGGTCTGCGAGCCGATCGGAATGACGCGCTCGGCGCGCTCGATCAGTCGCTGCGAGCGATCGTAGCGGCGATTCGCGATCGATTTTTTCGGCGGCAAGGCTCGCCGCAAAGCCGGCATTACGTACCGTTTTGCTGTTGAGATCGCGCAGTTGCGGCTCGCGGTCGAGCACGGTGAGCACCTCGAGATAAGACGGCGGCCGATCGGGCGGAAGCCGCGCGGCCAGCGCCGAAGCAACGCAGATCTTCCGGCGTATCGAGGGTCCAGCGCTCGGCGGCAAGCCCGGCAGCGGCGCGATCAGCGTCTCGGCAGTAAAGCGATCGCGGTTATTGCGCACGAATGGCGTCACGTGCTCGCGATCGCTCGGCCGCGTGGCCTCGGCCGCGGCGGCAAACAAGCGCCTCAGCCGTCACCACCTCGCAATCGAGACCGTCCGGCCAAGTCGGCGGATCGACGTTGGAGGCATAATCCGACGCCGGTCATCGCGCGCAGGCGAATGGTCTGCGCGATCACCGCGGGATCGAGCAACGGACAATCGGCGGTGAGCCGGACCACGATATCGGCGCCGCTCGCCTTCGCCGCGCCTGCATAGCGGTCGAGCACGTCGTTTTCGGAGCCGCGATAGACCGGGACACCATTCGCCTGGCACCATGCTGCGACCGCATCGTCGGCCGCCGCGGTCGAGGTCGCGACACCGTCATCGTCCACGCCGAGCGCCGCGCGCGCGGCGCGCACGACCCAGGCGAGCACGGGCTTGCCGGCGAGATCGGCAAGCACTTTGCCGGGCAGCCGGGTCGAGCCCATGCGGGCCTGGATGATCGCGACGGTCTTCATTCTGTCTTGTCCGATGTAGACCGGACAGGCTCGCAGAATTCGAGACGTTCCTCCTCACTCGACGGCGTCCCAAGTCAGCGCTGTACCGCGCGCGAGCGCGCGGCGCGCCTTGCGGCCGAGCACCTTCGGCAGCTCGCGCGGCGCCAAACCATACCCGGGCCGGATGATGCGCACATTCTCGTCGGTGAACGGCTCGCCCGCGCCGATATCGCGAACGACGTAGATCGAGCGGCGAAATACCATGTTTGCTTTTTCAACCTCGGCACGCGCCGGCGCGCCGGTGCCGAGCGCCTCGAATGCGGCCTTGGCGCCATGCACAAGCGCGCGCAGCTCGTCCGGCTCGAGCGAAAACGCCGAATCCGGCCCTCCGTCGGCGCGGCGCAGCGTGAAATGCTTCTCGATCAGGCAAGCGCCGAGCGCGACCGACGCGATGGCCACTTCGACGCCCAGCGTGTGATCGGAGAGCCCGACCGGGACAGCCGAATTCGGCGGCCAGCTGCGGAATGCGCCGCAGGTTCGACTGTTCGACCGGCGTCGGGATAGCCGCTGACGCAATGAAGCAACACCAGTTCGCGGCCGCCGGCGGCGCGGAAAGCCTCAACCGATTCCGTGATCTCCTCCGGGCTTGCCATGCCCGTGGACATAATGACCGGCTTGCCCGTCGCGGCGACGCGCCGCACCAGCGGCAGATCGATCATTTCGAAAGACGCAATCTTGTAGGCGGGCGGATTGAACTGCTCGAGAAAATCCACGGCGGTATCGTCGAACGGCGTCGAAAACACCGGAATATTCAGTTCGCGCCCCTTGGCAAACAACGCGGTCGTGCCAGTCCCACGGCGTGTGCGCCTCTTCGTACAGCTCGTAAAGCCGGCGGCCGTCCCACAAGGCCGCCATGAATTCGGAATTCCGGCCCGTCGTGATCGATCGTGATCGTGTCCGCGGTATAGGTTTGCAACTTGATCGCGTCGGCACCCGCGGCCTTGGCCGCTTCCATCACGGCGAGCGCGCGATCAATGCTGCCGCCGTGGTTGGCCGATAGTTCGGCAACGACATAAGGCGGCTGTCCTGCGCCAACGGCGCGGCCCGCGATCATGATGTTTGCCGGCATGATGGTCTACCTCTCAAAACGCGGATTGTGGTCATTTCTTTCATCTTCGTGCCGATGATCTTAGGCGAAAGTTCGCAATCTTATAGCCGCAATCGGCAGCTGCGGTGTTTTCAGTGTGCCGCCCCGGCTTGATTGGGCGCGCCGGAATGCCAACGGCAACGGTCCCGCGGGGAACGTCGCGCACCACCATGGCGCCCATGCCGAGAATGACATCATCGCCGATCGTAATACGCTCGCGAATAGCGCAGTTGGCACCCACATAGACGCACCGTCCGATGCGCACTTCGGCAGCCACTACCGCTCCTCCGGCGATCGTCGAATAATCGCCGATCGTCGCGCCATAGCTTATGGTGGCAAGCGGCAGCGTCTTGACGTGCATTCCGACCACGGCCTCCGCCATGACGACGCAATGCTGAGTAATGACGGTGCCGGGACCGAGTTCGCGCTGTCGACACATATGCAGACGGATGGCGCAACGTAATGAAACGCTCTGCTGGGACATCTGTTCGCGCAATGAGATGTGGCTTAAGTGTCGCGCTTTTCGTGCTGCCAATTGCATTGATGAAGAACGCATCGCTGAACCGTCCCGCCTCATGAAGTGGGCCGAGAACGGGCAACCCATAATAGTTACTTCCGCGACGCGATGGTTCGTCGTCAAGAAATCCAATGGGACGCCAGATTTCGCGTCCCGCCGCTTTATTCTCGTCGCGCATCATATCCACAAGAATTCGCGGAATATCCGCCAACTCCAATCACGATGACGGGTTTAGTCATATTGCGAGATCAACCAGGTCGATTCATGGCGCCACTGCAACTTTGGCCGCGCACGAACAAGCGCGGCAATCACGTCCATCACGTCCGGCAGACGATAACCGAGTACTGCTTCGGCCTTGCGCACGTCGAGCCCAAGGCTTTCCGCCCTCGGCGTCGCGAGTAGCCGCACGCTGCCGTCACGGATGCCTTCGGCCGGCAAGCCCAGTTCCGGGCGAGGTTGCGCAGGAAGCTTGCCTTGTCCATCGCCGTGCGCGCCGCAACATTGAACAGGCCTCCTGCATCGGCCGCCACGAGGTCGAAAATGGCGTTGGCCAAAGTGTCCGCATCCAGCGTGCTGGTATAAAAATCGGCGAAGCCCGATATCGCTTCACCCCGCTCGAGCGCACCAACCGCCCATTCAAGAAACGTCGCGCGCCCGGCCCAGCATCGCCAACCTGTCAGATTGGTCCGTACGACCAGGGTTTCCGGCACGGCCAGAGCCAGCGCCTCGCCCGCATACTTGCTGCGCGCATACTCGTTGATCAGCCGAACCGGTGCGGCTTCGTCGTGCAACATAGCGCTATCGCCGGTAAAAAAATGATCAGTCGAAACATGTACGCAACGGGCGCCGATCTCCGCGCTCGCCCCCGCGATCAGGCCGGCAGCACGCGTATTGACAAGGTAAGCCGTCGTGGGCTCGCGCTCGCAAATATCGAGATCGGTGACCGCCGCACAGTTGACCACCAGTCGTGGACGCTCCGCCCGACACAACGCCAATATTGCGCCGGCATCGGCGATGTCGAGTTTATGTTCGGCGCCGCTGCGGGCCGCACCACGCGCTTCCATCTTGCGGGCTGCCGCCGCACGGCGCAGCGCCTGCCCGAGTGTCCCTGTGCCGCCGATAATAAGAAGCATCTGTCGAAACTATTTCGATCGTGATCTTGCGTGGTGGTTTCTGTTACGGGGCGTCACGTCAGCCGACGGCCTTCAGAACCATCGTTGCACCGCGTCCGTCTATCAGCGCGCTGGCTGCTTGCGACAGCCGCGTACGCGCTCCAGCGTCCGCGAGGAGCCGCTCGACGATGCGGCGCAGTCGCGACGCAAATCCTTCATTGAGTGCGCCGCCATCGACCGCCGCTCCGGCCTTCTCCATAAGCCGGGCGATGCCCCGCTGATTGTCGGCGAGTGTCACCAGAACTGACGGCAATCCGAGCACGGCACGCTCAAAAGCGCTCGCACCCGGCGCCCCAATGGCCAAATCGGAGTTCGTCAGCAGCTCCGCCATGTTGTCGGCATCGAGCAGCAGACGCGCTTTCCCCCGCAACCGGCGTCGAACGTCTTCGACCTGTGGGGCGCGCGACGACAACACGACGCTGACAACGACATTACGCGCCACATCATCCAGCGCTTCAAGCACAAGGGAGGTAGCATTCGCAGGATCGGTCGCGCCACACGACACCAGAATCTCCTTCACCGGCCGGCCGTCGCGCCGTGCAAGGGCCGCGGCGCGATGCAGGACGAAGGACCGGCGCATGAGCGCATAAGCCGGCCCGGTTAGTACGCGCGCGTCGGGGGATACATGTCCGGCATAGCCTTCGGGGCCGGCCGCCGCCGCATCGACGAGAATGTCACAATCATGATCCCGCCCGGTCGCGTCATCGAGTACAAGAATCTTGCGCGCAAAGGACCGGCACGCCCGCTCTAATGTGGCGTCGCACTGATAGTGGTCGACGACGAGAAGATCAGCATGGCCCACCGCTTCTGCGCGCAATGCCTCTGCCTCACCATTTGAATCGTCCAGCACGCGTACCTTAAATCCGCTCGCAGCCAGCGCGGGCACCGTCGGCATGGTATCACGCCTGACAATGAACCCGATTCGCCAGCCGGTTTCGCTGAGACCCTCGGCGAGGGCCAGACACCGCGTCACATGCCCGGCGCCGATCGCCGGCGAGGCGTCGCAACGGAACAGTGCGACCGGCGCGCTCATTGATGACTGAATGAAGGCCAGCGCGACGGGTCGAGATAGACCGGATCCACCACCGGCGCGGCATCGTATTGGCGAATGCCGCCATTCTGCCTCGCCGCGCCGACGATTTCTTCAAATTCTGCGCAGCGATTGACGCCAACGATAACGGCATCAACCTCTGCTTGCTGTAGCGCAAAGGCAAGACAGGCGGCTATCGGGCTCCGCCCCTGCTCCGCCCAACGCCGCTGCATGGCGGCGATATCTTCGCGAACAGGAAGAAAGAAATCCGGCAGCTCGCTCGGCTTCATCAGCAGCAACCCTTGCAGGAATACGGAGCGCGCGTGAATCTCCGCGCCTTGCGCTTTGAGGTGCGCAAGCATGCCCGAGGCAATCGGGCGACGATCAAGCACGTTGAGCGGCAACTGGACGAGTTGTGGCGCAAAGCGGCTTTCTACCAGCGCCAGTTGATCGGAGTTGTAGATGGAAACGCCGATACGGTTGGCCCATCCGCGTGCCCGAACCTCCGCCATCGCCTCGACGATGTGCTGCCAGCCCGGCTTGGCAAGATCCCCCGCGTGGTGGACCAGAAAACCATGCACCATATCCACTCTCATGTGGTCGAGAGAAGCCGCAAGCGAGTCCAGCACCATCCGGCCGTGGCGCGCTTCAATCACTGCGTCCTGCAATCGCCGGGGCCTTGGTGACGATCCGCAGACGATGACCACTCGGCAAATACCGGCCCACCAAGATTTCGGCATTGCCATACGCCGGAGCAGTGTCGATGTAGCCGATCCCCGCCTCTACCGCCCGCGCCAGTATATTCGCAACTTCGCGCTCGTCTGGATGGCCGGCAAAATTGGAAACTCCGTACTCCAGACCGAATTGCACCGTCCCGAGACCGAGGCGGGCGAGCATCGTCAGCGAGCGCCAACCCGTTCAGCCAGGGCCGCTTCCCAGCACTCGACCGTCGAGCCCTGGATTTCGTTGGACGAAACTTCGACGATGACACCGACAACAGGCCTGCATTCGAATTAGTCTATGACCGCTTTCAACTGTTCTGAGTTCGAGCCACTGCGTGTTGCTGTTGCTCGCGTATTCGAAATCCGCCGGAACCGGGCGCCCTCGTTCGTCGCCATACACGGCCGAGTCGACATAGTCCCACATGTGGATGCCGGGCTGGATCACGTAAAGATCGTTGAATTCTAAGGTATGGCGCGCGTCGTCCCGGGTAATGAGCAATTCGTGCAACTTTTCGCCCGGACGTATACCGATCGTCTCCTGCTCGCAATCCGGATCAATCGCCGAGGCCAGATCAGTTATACGCATCGAGGGAATTTTGGGAATGAAAATCTCGCCGCCACGCATGACCTGCAGGCAACGCTCAACAAAGCTTGCGCCGTCTTCAAGCTTAATCCAGAAACGCGTCATCCGCGGGTCCGTTATCGGAAGCTTGCCGAGTTTGGCGCGTTCCTTGAAGAACGGAATTACGCTTCCGCGCGACCCGATCACGTTGCCGTAGCGCACCACTGAAAAGCGCGGACCGCCCTTTCCGGCAAGGTGATTGCCAGCGACAAATAGCTTGTCCGAACATAGCTTGGTCGCGCCATAAAGGTTGACCGGATTGACCGCCTTGTCGGTTGATAGCGCGATTACTCTTTTGACTTTTTGATCGATGCTGGCGTTGATCACATTCTCAGCGCCAATCACATTCGTCTTGATGCATTCGATTGGATTGTACTCGGCAGCCGGAACCTGTTTGAGTGCCGCCGCGTGAACGACGAAATCGATGCCCGCCAAGGCCCGGTTTAGGCGTTCGCTGTCGCGAATATCGCCGATGAAGAAACGCAACGAATCGGCGGAAAATTTTTGCTGCATCTCAAATTGCTTAAGTTCATCGCGCGAATACACAACGAGCCGCGAAGGCCGATGCTGCGCAAGGATGTGCCTGATAAAGGCCTGGCCAAAAGAGCCGGTCCCGCCAGTCACGAGAATGGCAGCGCCGTCGAATGAGGAATGGTTATTCTTGTCATGACATTCTGCTTTCTTTTGATTTATCCACGCTACCGCAGTCCGGGTGAAATCACCCAGACCGCCAACAAGTCCCGATCAACGCTGCGCGTCTAAGCCGCAGCTATGGCCTCGGCACCGAGCAGCACGCGGACCTTGCGGCCGAGCAGATCGAGAAGAATCTCGACGCGTTCGCGGTCCGGCATGCCGGCAAAGATTCCGAGACAATCGTAAAATGCGCCTTCCATGACGCGAATTTTGTCGCCGACTGCTGAATTTCGGGCGCTGGTCGAACTGCACGAAGCCGGATGCGTTCTCGCGGCTCCGGAGCGAGCTGATCACCGCATCGGGTACCGGCACAGGACAATCGCCATTGCAGACGAGCCGTGAAACGCCGACGGTCGAATAAATCGATCGCCAGCGCTGGATGGCCATATCGATTTCGACAAAGAGGTAGCGAGGGAACAGCGGCGCCGCGACGGTGTCGACGCGGCGCGCATGCCGCCGGCGCTTGAGGTAACGCGGCAAATAGGTCGCAAAGCCCTGGCGCCGCAGATGCGCGACGGCCTTGTTCTCGGCGTTCGCCTGCGTCTGCACGACATACCATCGCGGCCGGGCGGGCATCATTTTGGCGACCCGCTTTTTTGCCGCATGCGGACGCGCAACAGATCCGGCACGAGCACACGCTCCACGCCGAAACGCGCCACCGCCGCGTCGCAGGTCTCGCGCGGCTTGAGCAGATCGGTGATCAGGACAGCATCGAATGGGATCGGATACCGCGTCGAAATCTTCGAAGACGGGCAAACCGATGAACTCCGGCTTTGCCGCGCTCTTCTGCACGACGCCCGCAATCTTGATGCCGCGCTCCATGGCGCAGAGCGCGGCGATTTCCGCAAGATCGGTCTGGCCGACGAGCACTACTTTTTCGATGCCGCGCGCCGAAGCCGACCTGAACAGTTCCGAGCAGTCGGTCTTGGCCTGACGGAAAAATCCGAACGAGTAGGAAAGATAATCGACGGTGAGCCGCGACTTTTCGGCAAATCCTTGCGGCGTGAGGTAATAGGCGTAGCGCCGCGCCGGCGCGCTGCGGACCTTGACCAGCCCCTTCTTGATGCAGCGCTTGAGGTAGGCGTTGACGAGACCAAGCGCGATGCCGAGTTCGGAGGCGAGCAGGCGCTGCGATTGCGCGCGGTCCTGCTCCACGGCGTCGAGCAAACCGAGCATAATCCGCGAGCTTTCCGGACTTTCTTCGCCCACGCGACGCATTGAGGTGGCTCCGCCAGCCGGCCACTGGTACGCCGTTCATCGCGTGAACGTCAAGGCTTAACGTTCAAACCATGAACACCGTGGCGGCCGGCCGCTAACGAAAATAATCTAACATAATACAATATCTTATGGTAGTGACTATCGGAATACCGGGTGGCGTCAGGCTGAGCCGCGCGGCTGTCGCTCAGCGGGCAATCTCGCCGGGCGACCGGAGTCCTTTTGTCCCCTGCAGACAACATGGCTTATGTAGACAGGCCGCGCTCGGCGGCCCGCATTACAAAGGAACGATATGGACCTTGGCTCGGACAAAAATGTCGACGCTGACGTCGCCCGGGGTTTTGGCAAGGAATGGTCGACATTCCGCCAGGACGAGACGAGCCTCGCGCGCGAACAGCGCGAAACAATTTTCGAGAACTATTTTCGAATTTTTCCATGGCAGCTCCTGCCGGCCGGCGGCGGCATCGGCGCCGATGTCGGATGCGGCACCGGACGCTGGGCGATGATGGTCGCACCGCGCGTCTCCCATTTGCACCTCGTCGACGTTAGCCCCGAGGCACTCGCGGTCGCGCGCGAAAACCTGCAAGGTCAAAATAATGTCAGCTTCCATGCCAGCAGTGTCGCGGACATCCCCCTGCCTGCGCACTCGCTCGATTTCGCCTTCTCCCTCGGCGTGCTGCACCATGTGCCGGATACGCAGGCCGCCATCAGCGCAATCGCGCAAAAACTCAAACGGAGCGCCCCGTTCCTGATCTATCTTTACTACGCATTCGACAATCGGCCCGCGTGGTACAGGGCATTGTGGATGATCAGCAACGGCATCCGAATCGTCGTTTCGCGACTTCCGCATGGTTTGCGCAAAATCATCAGTGAGATCATCGCCGCGACTGATCTACTGGCCTTTCGCGCGCTTCGCGGCGTTGCTGTCGCGCTTCGGCATCTCAGGCGGATCCATTCCGTTGTCCTGGTATGCCGACAAATCGTTCTATGTCATGCGCACCGATGCCTATGATCGCTTTTGCACGCGATTGGAAAAGCGCTTTACCCGCGCGGAAATAGAGCAAATGCTGCTGCGCGCCGGTTTCGAGCAGATCCGGTTTTCGGATTCGCCGCCTTACTGGTGCGCCGTCGGAATCAAATCACCGCACGGGCTTCCAAACTGATGGCGCGAAAAATTCTCTATCTGGTGTCGGAAGACTGGTATTTCATTTCGCATCGGCTTCCGATGGCGCGCGCAGCGCAAAAAGCCGGCTATGAAGTGCATGTTGCGACGCGCGTCAGCGACTACGCCGACCAGATACAGCAGGAAGGCTTCCATCCTGCATCCAATTCATTGGCGCCGCGGCAACATGAACCCGGTTCGTCTGCTCGCGGCGGTTCTGGAAACCCGGCGTGTCTATCGGTCCGTCAGGCCCGATCTCGTTCATCATGTTGCCGTTGTGCCGACGCTGATTGGCTCGATGGCGGCACTGGGATTGCCGATCGTCCGGCTCAATGCGCTTGCGGGTTTGGGCTTTGCATTCACCTCCGATACGGCCAAGGCCCGCATTGTGCGGCCTCTGGCCCGTCTCGTTCTCGGTTGGCTGCTGAAGCGGCCGAATACCGCCGTCCTCGTACAAAATCCGGATGACTATGCCCTCGTAGAGGGGCTCGGCGTACCGAAGCAATCCATCGCACTGATTCCCGGCTCAGGCGTCGATGTCGATGTGCTCACCCCGCTGCCCGAACCGGCCGGCCCTTTTACGGTCGGATATGTCGGACGGCTGCTCGACGACAAAGGCGTACGAACTCTAGTGCGCGCGCATGAATTGTTGGCGCAGCGGGGCATCGCCGTTAACACGCTGCTGGCCGGCGAGCCCGATCCGTCCAACCCGGCATCTATCCCCGACCATGTGCTGGCGAGCTGGCAGCGCATACCCGAATCTCCAGCTTCTCGGCCATGTGGACGACATACGCAGCGTCTGGGCTCAGGCGCACGTTGCCGTTCTCCCGTCGAGGCGGGAGGGCCTGCCAAAGAGCCTGCTGGAAGCGGCCGCCTGCGGCCGGCCTTTGATCGCTACGGACGTTCCAGGTTGCCGGGAAATTGCCCGCAATGACGTCAACGCATTGCTCGTTCCGGTCGACAATGCCGAGGCGCTCGCCGCACGCGATTGAAAGACTCATGAAGGATCATGAACTGCGGGCTCGCTTCGGCGCGGCGAGCCGGAAAATCGCCGTTTCCGAATATTCGAGCGGACGGGTCGGCGGCGATATCGCCGCTCTCTATGCGCGCTTGCTGGACGGCGCATTGTCGTCGAAACTCCAGACCCGGACGACCTGAGCTCATCGGCGGGGATAACGTGACTTTGACTTTTGGCGTTGTGTTGTTCTTCGCTGCTGCGGCGATCAGCTTCAGCCTGTTGCTATGGCTTCGGCCATTGCTTGCGCGTTACGCGCTGGCAAATCCGAATGCCCGCTCATCGCACAAGATACCAACGCCGCAGGGCGGCGGCATCGCGATCATTGCGGCCACGGTGATCGTGGTCGCCACTGCGGAGTTTTTTTTCGCGCCTCCAAGTCGACGAACCGCTGCGGCTTGCCGTCATCTTCGCATCGACCATTGGCCTTGCCCTTGTCGGAGCAACCGACGACGTACGCCCGCTGGAAGCCGTCCCGCGCCTGATCCTGCAAACCGCGGCCGTCGCCGCCGTCATCGCAACATTTCCTGATGAAATGCGTGTCGTTCCGTTTCTCCCGTGGTGGCTGGACCGGGCGGTCGTGCTTGTTGGCGGCGTCTGGTTCGTTAACATCGTGAATTTTATGGATGGTATCGACTGGATGACGGTGGCTGAGGTTGTGCCGGTTACAGCCGGCCTTGCCCTGTTCTGCCTTATGGGCGAGCTCTGCCTCCGCAGCAGGCCTGGTTGCCTTCGCTCTTTGCGGGGCAATGGTCGGCTTTGCACCCTTCAATCGTCCCGTCGCACAGATTGTTTCTCGGCGACGTTGGCAGTTTGCCGATCGGCCTGTTGCTAGGTTGGCTGCTCGCGCTTCTTGCGGGCAGCGGCCATTTTGCTGCGGCGCTCCTGCTGCCGCTCTATTATCTCGCCGATGCGACCATCACATTGCTGCACCGGCTCAGCAAAGGTGAGCAGGTCACGCAAGCCCACCGCAGTCATTTCTATCAACGCGCGCTGGACGGCGGATTCAGCGTTTATCAGATCGTCGGATATGTTTTTGCATTGAATGTATCCTTCGGGATTCGCGGCGGCAACTATTTTGAACAATTCCCTGATATTCCAGATTGCGATGATCGCAGTGGGCTGCATACTTGTAGCTTGCTGCTCTGGACATTCAATCGCACCGACGGAAAGTGATGAAGTTCTGATTAAACCCGACACCGAACAACTCATCGTCGTCGGCATTCTTGGCTTGGCCACGGCACTACGCATCAGCTCCCGAAGGTCAATCGTCAGGTTTTCAGCTTCAGGAAAGCGCTGGTACCACTCATTGGCCGGCTATCAACCGCGCGGATGCGCCGGCATCCTTGCTCGAAAATGTCGAACCAACCAGCCACCAATAAACCCGCCGCCGCCGGTGACAACAATGAGCTCGTCGGGGTTGAAATTACTGGCCACGATTTCGGATCCGGAACGAAGGTCTCGACCTAGGCAGTCGCAGCCGCAGCTGCTGCAGACAATTCAATATTCTGATCCTGTGCGTTATACCTGCCGAGGTAAATAAGATCCGCAACTTCAGTGAATTTCGGCGCGTGCAGCATTCGCCAACAGTCGATGATAACCAAACGGCCATTCGCGCGCCGGAATGCCTGCTGCGGTATGTCAGAGATCCCGGCCAGGCGGTAGCGATGATCAGAACATCGGCCGTTTCCACGCAGGTGTCCGCTCTTTCCACAATTTCGACTTTGGCGCCGAGGACCGATTGAGCGGCATCGTGCGCCTGCGGATCGTGCACCACAACGCGATAGCCTTCGCTGGCGAGCTGCGACGCAATGGCGATACCCTGGCTTTCCTCAATGACCGCAGTGTCAGGCTTGTAGGACAAACCCAGTATTCCGACTGTGCCGCGCGGCAACAGGCTGCCCACCAGGCTGACGACACGATCGACCTGCCGCTTGTTTATGGCATCGGTTGCCTCCGCAATATCGGCGCAAGCACCGACAGTGCGCGCCATCGTGGCGAAGGCGGCGTTGTCACGTGGAAAGCATGGGCCGCCGTAGCCGAGCGCGGGGGCCAGATATTTGCCGCCAATCCGTGTGTCGCAGCCAACGGCTTTCAGGACGACACCTGCGTCGGCATCGCGCGGACTGATCGCATACCTCGGGGAAAACCGATATTTGCAAAAGAAATTTTCGCGGTCACATACGAATTGACGGTGATCTTCGTGATTTCGGCATTTACAAAATTCATACGGTGGATGTGCGGCAATTGTCGCAGATGCGGTCGTAGATCGACGCCAGGAGGTCGCCGGCGCGAGCATCGGACTCACCGATAAGAACGAAATCGGGGCGCAACATGTCGCGAATGACGCCGCCGAGGGCGATAAACTCGGGGTTGTAACAAAGGCCAAGCTCATGTCCCACGAGCCGGCCAGACGACGTTTCAAGCGCCTGACGGATTGGCCCGTCGGTTGAACCAGGCATGACGGTGCTTGTGATCACCACAAGGTGGTAGCCATTTTTTTCACGCAGAGCGGCGCCGATCTCGCGGATAGCGGAAATCACATGGACGTTGGAAAAGTTGCCGTCGCTTACGCTCGGGGTCGGCACGACGATAAAGGTCGCCTCGCTCGCCGCGATTGCGTTTTTGATGTCGGTTGTGGCCTTTATCCGCCCCTGTGCGCGCGTGAGCAATTCTTGCAATCCAGGCTCGGCTACCGGTGCATGACCCGCTTCAAGCGCGGCGACTTGGGCCGGAATGCGGTCGACACCGATAACATCGAAGTCTTTGCTTGCCAGAACCGCGACTAACGGGGCCCCAGCTTCCCCAGTCCGACGACAGAAACGCGCATCAATGCTCCCCTAGACCTGAAGGCGCAACTGAACCTTATCCAGCAAGTCGGAAGAAGTGCAACCAGAAGTTTTATCCACGTTTTTCAGTGTGTTGTGGCGATAAAGACTGCATTTGACGCCGCAGTACCGCCTTGATTCGCCCGCGAATCAGCCGCGGTTTCCACGTCGAATGGAGTTGCCCATCAGCGCCCAGGATTTCGGTCGCGTCAAAAACGGTAAAGAGGCACCTGCGGCCGCCGGCCATTTCCAGATTTCGTTGGCCTTCTGTCGTTTCGTAGACGTGCTTGTCGACGGAGCTTTCCGGCGAAACGCCGACCACGGTCCCGTAGGTGTGGATCTGATGCACGATCGTCGCGGCCGCGGTTACGTCGATCAAATCTGCACCCATCCGACGCGCCTCGTACATGAGCCAGTTGTCCCAGTATCCGCGGCCAATTGCGAAGGGCGGCACCGCACCAAACAGGCCGCGCGGATAAACAAAAACGTCACTCCCCGCGGCCGGGTACATTCGATTTTCAGCCCTCGCCCGCCTGCCCATTTCAGTGTCCCAACCACGATCGAATGACAGCGGTTGAACAATCCGGCTGTTGAAACGGCTTGCGACCACGACGAATTTAGTTCGTGATCTGGCTACCGTATCAACGGCGGGAAGAAAATCCCCCAATAAGAGGATATCTGCATTGACGAGCGCCAGAATTGGAAACTGCGCCAGCGTGTTCATGCGGGAAAATACGTCAGCGAGAATGGGGGTGCCAAATTCATTGCGCGTGATCGACGGCTCGTGCCGAACGCCGTGTCGTATTGCGGCCTCCGCAACACCCGGATCATCGCCAATCAGAATGATCTCGCAGGCTGGACTAAAACGTTTCCAACTGCCGATGGCGTTGTCTTGAATGACGCGCGTCTCGCCAGTGAAGTTTTTGGGAATTGAGAATATGGTTAGCATCCGCTGGGCCACGCAACTGTGGTCGAGAACCGACGCTAGACTGCTTCGGCGGTGATTAACAAATGCCATCCGAACTGGCGTTCGAATGTTCGGAACCAATCTTCAGGCATCCACCGAAAGTACCACTCGCGGACGTAACGATATTCGACGTAATCAGGGATACGATATGGGAAGACATGATCGGTGAGCAGATCAGTCACGTGGAAGCCGTGAGCTTCGACAAGCCGTCGTCCCTCAGAACGACTATAGGTATACGTGACCGGGCAACCCGTCTGCGCCTCGGAATGCCGAGCGACAATCTCTTCCAGGTCCCAGAACCGTCCATGCCCGTAGGTCAACAAAGTCCAGAATACCTTCCAGGAGTGGCGGTGGTAGACCATGAGCTTAAGAGTGCTGCCCCGACCCACGAATTTCCGGACTTCAGTTAGAACTTGCTCAGGGTGCGGGCTGTGATGAATAACGCCAAAAGAGTATACGAGATCATATTGTTCGACAGGCAAGTTCGAAGCCAATTGCTCTGCATTTGCCTGGTGAAAGACAATCCGATCCGACATGCCAAGTACTTTTGCCCGCTCTCGAGCAATTGCTATCGACTTTGAGGAAAGGTCAACGGCTGTAACAAGCGCGCCGTTTCTTGCAAAATTGATTGTATCTGTCCCAATTCCGCAGCCGACCTCAAGGACCCGCTTCCCGCGCCAGCGCGGAAAGTCCGCAAACGCCGGAATATGTGGTTCGACAAAGTACTTTCGTGCTTCGACCTCATCGAAATATTCGCGGCTTCCAATTTGTTTGGCCGAGTGACGCAGATTGCACGGGCGGGCGTCCCAGTATGCCTGAACATCGCCAACCGAAATCGATTCAAAGGGGGTCACAAGAATTAGCTCCTAGTGTGCGCTTGTCTTTTCGAGATTATGCTCCCGCAAACCGCACTGAATGTGAGCCGGTCCGACCTCTGGTTTCGAACTCAAAGCATTGCAGGCAAAAATCTCGCGTTCCGGCAATGGAACATCGACGAGCCCCAATTCACGTCGTTAACAATTGCCGCGAAAGGATCCTCAGCAAAGTTTTTACGAATGCGCAAGATGTCATCGTCACTGAGATAAGGAATGCATTGGCGATCAAGGCGCGCAAACAGCAATGCCGCTCCGTCGGGAGACCAGCCGGAACCGGCTGAGTGATCAATGTGGAATATTCGATATTTTGGGCCAAGCGCGACGTGTCTTATGTCATTGGCGTCGGCTGCGAACATAAATACGGAAATCGATGTGCCAGGAAAAAATTGGCCATTCGGGGTAGCCCCGCAGCCGAAACCAGTCATCGCGGGCAAGCAAAGTAAAATCTCCGCAGGCATTTGTATGCAGACGCTGCGAACGTGCAAGCCGACGCTCGCTGGGTGACCTTGGCTGAAAGAGGGCCCGCGGGCCATGAGGCGCCACGCCTTCACGAACGATCTTGGGCGGATACAAGGCGCCGCGTAATGCTGGACATCTTCCAATAGCCATCGTGTGGCAGAGCATTCCACGCATCGGCCGCGGCAGCATCGGTATGATAAGGGCGTCGATGCGCCGCAGAACCCGGCGGATATACCAGTAAGCGCGGCTCGGCATCGTTCGCAGCGGCCAGATTTTTGGCAGCCACTCCAGCAGGGCACGCAAAAATACATGTGCCCCCGCAATCAACCGCCTAAATGCCCTTTGAGCGGCAAACAAGGACCGAACGAGTTGCCTGACCATTCGGCGTACTAGCTCGCTTAGACCAAAGATGCGTATTTCATTGTAAAGAGCCAACAATTGCGCCTCGAAGCTGTCACCCATGCCGAGAAAACGCCGACGTTGAACGTCGAAAATGCCGAAGCGCAGGTTAATCTGGAAAAAGCGGTGACGACATTCGGCGAGGATCCGGTTAAATTGAGCGCCCTTGGTCAGATCAGCGGGGACATCATAGCGGTCGGCCCGCAGCACGATTTCGGGCGTCAATTGGTCCCGTAGGTAAGTGACAGTAGCGTCGTCGAGCAGGATATCGATGTTGGTCGCAAGCACATAGCGTCCGTGAGCGCGGCGGATGCCTACGTTCTTGCCGATCATTTGAAACAACGGGAGCACATCAGTGTACGGAAATTGCGCATGTACATTATGCGGAACGGTGATGATTTTGACCCTGGCAGGCCCGAAATCGTCCGGCCATATCAGGGCCTGTTCCAGCGGTGGCCGGTCAGGCGGTGAATCCATTCGACCAGGATCAACTCGGCGCTCAGCTGATGTTTCCGGCACTGCGCAATAAAGCCATCAACAAAGTGCTGCATGCGGCCGCACAAATCGCGACCATGGTCATCATTGCGCGATACCGCAACAACACTGAGGTGGGGTAAGTGCGACTGCAAATTAGTTTCAAGTCGAGACACAGATTGCCCTCAGTCTTCCGAAATTCGCTCTGCACTATTTATTGTCAACGGCCATGACGTGCGATAAGGGCCCTGAGTGCACCCCCCTCGAGGACTTCAGTTCAGCTTTGTATACCTCACAAACGCTTCCTCGATATCGCCAAAAAAGACCCCCTCTCCTTTCGACATGAGCAGAGCCTTGTTGCACAGTGCCCGACAAAGTTCGCGCGAGTGGGACGCCAGCAACAAAATCTTGGCGCCGCCGACAAACTGCTGGATGCGCGCCTGGGCTTTTTCCTGAAAGTCGGAGTCCCCCGCACCAATACCCTCATCAATCAACAGGATGTCGGGAGATTGCATCGTGGCCAAGGCGAACGCCAGCCGCGCCTGCATGCCGGCCGAGTAGACGCGCGTGGGCAATGATAAATATTCGCCGAGTTCAGTAAATTCCTCGATGTCGCGAACGTAGATCGCGGCCTTGTTACGTGGCCAGTCCTGAATATTGGCAACAAGATCAATGTTCTCATAGCCCGTGGCATCGCTGTTCGAAGTGAGGCTCGCGCCAAGCAGCGCAAAAACCTTGCCGCTGATATCGAGCGATCCGCTCGTCGCCAGAAAAATTTGGGCGATAAGACGGAGCAACGTGGTTTTGCCAGCGCCGTTATGACCGATTACGCAAACACGATCGTCCTCCGAAAGGTTGAGATCGAGGTTCTTTAGCGCATGCATGAACACCACGCCGCCGGATTGGCTAACCGTGGACGTTCCGACTTTCGCTCGCCGAAACGATGGCAGCTTGATCAAGCGCAACGCGTGGCTGTCATAAACAGGGATTTCAACATTGGCCTTGGTCAAGCGGACGTAGGTCATGTCGTGACATCGCCTGAGGATTTAAACGAAAAAAGCGAGTTCGGGCTGCATTCGGCGTCGGACAAGAATGCGCAAGCGCACTACCAAACTCTGTAACGGATCGCCACAACAAGATAATTCGGGCGCTAGGGAAATGACCTAATAACGGCGCACGAACAATTTGCAGAAATGAAAAAGAATGTTGAAATCCACAGATATACTGACGGTTCGCGGCAACTATGTGATAATGCCAGAAAACCGGTGTAACGAAAAAGGCAAGCTGGAGCAAATTGCGCACGATCAACTGCACGTCCCGAAAGCGCGCACAAATGAATGCCAGAGCCGTCACCACCCAAAACCCATTTGCGAACGAGCAAGAGCAATTCCAGGGATTGCCGAGTAACTGGTCCAACCTAGCGGAACAACCAGAAATACGACTCCAATGACATAGATAATAAGATGGTGCGCAAATGTGATCAGGATCTTGAACACCGTGCGGCCAACGTAGACACTCGACGTCAATATTTGTGCTTGTAATCAGGGACCCATAGCGAACAAACGCACTAGGCCCCTCCGTGATCATTGCGCTCATCGCAGACCAGGCGATGATGCCGGCACCGATATAACCCATATGCCCAACCACGTTCCCGCCGAATACCGCCGAGGAAACAACCGTCAGGCCGCCAATCATCACGGCCACATTGATCGTCTCCCAGAACGGCCCTATTCGCGATCGGCGGTACTGGCATACGTGTTGAGCCAGGCCCAAAAAAATGACTTGCGTACAAGCCGGCCTATGCGCCGCAGCGCACCCAGATCGGTTGCCGATACAGCGGAATGGGACGGGACTGTATCCGACAATGCTCACGCTCGTTTGGCTGGCGGGTGCGGCCTCGTTCTAACAGAGCGCGAGAGCATGCGAAAGAATGCCATATTGCGGAAGGGATAGATGCATAAAGCCGCGACAATATGGATAGCCGCTGATAGCGGCTTGCCGGCTCGATAGAGCATTGCTGCCTTTTCGACCAGCACGAGCCCCTCAATTGCGTGTTTGCGAGCACGGGGAGATGAGACAAATGCTTGTCGCGAATTCGATCCAGGGCTTCCACAATTTTGCTGGTGTCCTGCGGTCGCGACACTGCACCCACGTAAATGTCGGCGAGCGGCAGCGGCGCGAACACCATGTCGAATCGCTTCGCAAAACGCAGCAGCCAATCCCAATCCTCCAGTCGCAGAATGATTTGTCGAAGGCTCCGATATCCCTGAAAACTTCCCGATTTACGAGCAGGGTCGAACCGGGCGAGATTGTGCAGCCAAAAGAGATCTCTCGACGAAATTTCTCGGGACTCTATATTCAGGCCGAACGTCAGCCGGTGACCGTTTTTGTGTAGGTGAAAGGCGGTCGCGCATGCCATGACCCCGGCATCGGCGTTCCCCAGCACTTCGACCTGACGAGCAAGTTTGTCTTGCTTCCACGTATCATCGCAGTCGAGAAACGCGATCCAGCGCCCCTTTGCGGCGGCGATTCCTGTGTTTCTTGCGGCCGCCGCGCCCCGGTTTTTGGAATGCTCAATCAATCTCAGTTGCTTGCAGGCCCTTTGCGAAACCACGCTGACGGTTTGATCTGTGCTGCCGTCGTCAACGACAATAATTTCAAAATTGGAATACGTTTGCGCAAAGACACTGTCCAAAGCGCGGTTGATAACTTTTTCACCGTCAAGAACGGGCACGACGACGCTCACGTCGGGTGGCCGTGAAATTCCAGCGTCTTCCATTTCGGTCAGTCGTTAAACGATGGCTCCCGGGCGAGGCAGATTACGGTTCGGACAAGACCGAATATGTTCTGAGGTCAATCACGTTCTAGGCCGAAAATAACGTCGGGTCGACTGCTATACACCAACAACAGTCGCAGGGTGAGTAATCAATAATACGCCAATAATTATTGACCTTCCGAAGGCTGATCCCGTTTCATCTGGCTTTTTATCTGCGACAGTTTCGCATAAAGGCTGGCGCAGCAGAGCGCAACGCGAAGCGAACAAAATTCTTTGCCCACGCACGTCCATCCACTGCGCGGATTGATCATAGATGCAATTGAAGTGTTCTGTAGAATTGCGTCGCCGGTCGCCTCGAATTCGATAACCATGGGCAACGCGCTTTCGTCCTCACCTACCGGAATTACGACTAGTCTAATGCGGTGTCTCCCATAAGGCAGCTTAGCGGTTAGTATTGTTTCAAATACGTCACGCGGACGCGAAAATGTCTCACGCACCGAATTCGATTTCATGTGAGTTGTCGCTTTGGATATAAACATGCGCCCGCCTAGATGTATCGGTTGGCCAATGCAATTTAATCCGGACAGCCCCATCCATGGCACCAACGAGCACTGTAAAAAACTGTGTAGCTACGTGATTGCCCTCGCGCATTCTTGTAAAAACAACAGCATCACGTTTCCTTTGTAAAACCAAATCGGTCGCACCAGGAGCGCGCGAGTACGCAAACTTTTCGATAAGTTCATCAGCATTATTGACTTTCAATATAGATTGAAACCTATTCCCCCCCTTCAGTTTTTCAGGCACGGCACTGGCCTTCCGATGATCTCGGACGGCAACTGCAAGCCGCGCGCGATAATGATCCAGGGTATCAGCCGCGATGGTCATGCGCACAGCTTTAAACTTTTCTATTGCTTCGCAAAAATAATCCTCCCAATCAGGCAAATCGTCGAGGATCTGGGGATTGTGAAGCGGATTCTCGGCAAAAAATGCGTCTTCGGTGCCTCTGGAATTGATGAAATCATAAAATGACGTGATGACACCATGGCGCACGTGCCAATCAGCAAATTCGGGAAGGCTCGGAATACCTGTCTTGAGAATTAGCGCGTTCGTTTGCAACTGCCATTCAGGTCGATCAGATCGTTGAAGTTCGATAAACTCCAGTAAATTCTTCTCAACGATGTCCCATTTTCCATTCACACGAATTTTTTCAAATGCCTGACCGATCGAATCAAGACTGACCGCCAGAACTTAATTTCTTCTTCTTGCGCAATGTCTCCATATGTTTGTGGTGAACTGTCCCATTGGTACAAATGCCAAGGCGGACATCTTCATAGTCTGAGTTGTCGATGAAACCACGTATAAATGCGATAGCCTCCGGCATCGCAAACGGCTCCCCGCCAATCACCGTAACGTCAAGGGCTGATCGCAAAGCTTCGCCCCACGCCAGTACCGCATCAGCCTTCACCTGCCGTCGGTTTGTGCCCCGACGTGGAACTTGATGGCACATGATGCACGCGAGATTGCATGAAAATCCAAAATTCACATAGATCCGTAACGGCGTCGCGGCAGTAGTCTCGCTTCCGCTCTCGTAATCTTGTCGCAACAGTTCAAAATTTTTCGCCTGAGCAGGACTTAAATCACTCCGCTTCTGCGAGAAATCAAAATATTGCGCCCCTGACGACCTATTTTGGTAATAAAAACAGTCCGAACATCCGTTCGAACCAACCGTGGGCACGCGACTATTGATACGGCGGATGGCCTTAAACGCGGAACTGTTCCAGTACGTCTGAATACCAACCGTGCTGTCGTGCCAGGGGTCTTTTTCGCCTGAATAATAGCAACATGCACTGACGATATTGTCAGGTGCTGAAATGTTCAGCTCATACCACGGGGCGGAGCACCGCTGCATAGGAACGCCCTCCGTTTCATCTTCTGTCGTCAGGCAACTGCAAGATGTTCAGCCAAATCGGAAGTAAGTGTGGCCACCGGCAAATAGACACCAAATACACACGCCTTCTTGGACAAACGCGCAAGTGAATTGAACTAAAGCGCACCCACAATTCGATAATAATATTCGGCCGGGAAGCCCGATGGGATAGAAAGTGGTCGTGTGAACCTGGCCTGTCGGTTGGAAGGATGCTGGATTATGGAAGGAATCAGAGTGGGAACTCCGATAGTTCCGGAAATTGCCAAAACTCTAAAAACGGACCATTTCACGTTGATTGATATTGGCTGCAGCTCAGGGATTGATGCGGCGTGGCGCGAGTTTGGCAGCCGCCTTAGGGCCTTTGGATTTGACCCAAATCTCGGGGAAGTGAAGCGGCTTCAGGCGGCGGAGAGATTGCCGGGCATCAAATACGTTGCAGCATTTGTTGGGGCACCTGCAGAGCAAAAGGATGCCGCTACTATTCGCGCTAATGCGTTCACGTCTCGAAATCCTTGGGCACGCTTAAGTGTCGTAAAAACATTGGAGTTGCGCACATCGAAGGCGAAGTCAGCTCAAGAAATGACGCACCTCAATGAATGGAGCCAAGTGCCGCTGGCCGACCCAAACCAGCCGGTTGTACTGCAAAAATTCTTAAAGGAGCGCGAGATCGACGATGTTGATTTCATCAAAATAGACGTCGATGGGGCCGATTACCTCATTCTGCGTTCGCTTCAAAATGTCCTGGCGAACACACGCGTTTTAGGGATTTGTATCGAAGTAAACTATTTCGGTTCAGACGATGAGGACACGCACACATTCCATAACGTTGATAGGCTGCTGAAATCGGCCGGGTTTGAATTATTTGATTTGACCACAAGGCATTATTCAATGGCTGCACTGCCTGCTCCCTACGTATATTCAGTTCCAGCCCAAAGCCAATGGGGACGGATTTCTGCAAGGGGACGCGATTTATTTTCGCGACTTGGCAGCACCGCATAACGCCGATTTGGCTGCATCAATGCAGGCATCGAAGCTGGCTAAGCTTGCTGCACTTTTTGCAATGTTTGGCCTTCCAGATTGTGCCGCGGATCTCCTAGTGCACTTTCAATCACAATTCAGCGGGTTTCGGACACTCAGAGATGCCTTGAGGCACTGGTTCAGCAGGCTGCTCCTGGCGGCCAAACGACATATGCCGAGTATATGCGGGAATTCAACAATGACGGACCGCAATTTTACCCCTCATTACATAAGCGGGCCCGCAACCTTTGGCGCCGCCTCATCAGCCCGTGAAATTTCCGCCTATTGAACCCTTTTATACAGCAAGCGACTTGAAATTCGTTCGTTGCCGCCCACCTGCCAGAACGTATTGGCTGGCATCGCAACGACTGCGCCAGCAATATCCAGAATGCGCGCTCATACATCAGTTCATGTACCGATGACATAACGGCCAATGCAGCTCAGAATTAGGAGAACCAACAACGCCGCCGGCTCACCACTGCGCGGAAGCGCGCTGACAAAAAGACGGTAAGCGGATGCCATAAAAACCGCAAACCCGATCAGGCCGGTTTCGGCCAATAACCAAACGGGCGTCGAATGAATGACGAGCGGAACACCGGTTGTTCGAATTTGCTCATCGATATAGGCGCCCAAATCCCGCACCGATCATCGGATGCGCCAGAAAGATAGATATTCCCTGCCAAATTGTGTCCATGTGTTCGCGCGTCGATCGGACATCATTAGCTACTAAGAACGCACTGCCGGAACTGGCGAGACGAATTCCTGCGATAATGGTGAGGGTGATGACCAGAGCCGTCAGCAGCGGCCGAAGCGCAGCTCCAAAGACCAGCGCCATACCGATAACGACGGGTAGCGTAATAAGTCCGGCACGCGAGCCGGCAAACCAGAGGCCAAGCATGGCCACGCTCAGCAGGCTAATACGCAAGGCCGGCCGCAGCCGGCAGGACAATGACAGCAGCCATCACCAGCAAAAGCATATAAGCAAACGAATTTGGATTTTGGGAAAAGCCGGAAATTCGAAATTCCGCGAGACCCTGAAGCTCGCTGACTCCCAGCCGCGACAGCATATTTGCGCCAATGTCGATACAAGCGATTGAAACGCCTGTTGCTTCAACGTCCGCAGCAAAAGCTCGAACCCTCCAACTTTTCCGCGGAGAATGATCAGCGCACCCGTCGCCCCGTAGCACAGCAAAATGAGCCAGCCTAAGCCTTTGTTGACGAATGCCCAGTCGGTCCAGCCAAACGAGATCCACCCATGTAAGACAGATGCAAAGATGACCGCTGTTGCAGCCGCAACATACGCACTTGTATGCGCGATCGGCCAATCCGGCCACGCTTTGCCGAAATATCGCAGGCCAAAGAGAACCGCCGCTATCATGACAACCGGATCGGCAAGGTTGACACTGATCGGCCCTCCACCCGTCGGAATGTAAATTTGGAAAAAGACCGCGGTCGCCGCAATGAGCGGAAGTGACCAGTCGAGCGCCGACGCGTAGTCAGGCGCCGGCGTTGCAGGCAAAGCGGGCTGGGCCGGGCGAGCCGCCGCGCGCGTAGTCGCGGCCAACATGATGAAGACGGCCGTCGCGGCGATGACCGCCAACGAGAAGAAATCCGATCAGCAAGGCCGTCAAAAGCGCCGAAGCGGCCGACAGTCCGATCGCCTGCAATGCCACGACAGCACTCAATTCACGCAAGCCCCATCCGCCAAAGCTGACCGGAAGGCTCGCAGCCAGCATCACGATGCACGACGCCGCCGCAAGCGAGACAATCCCGATATGAGGCGCAAGTGCACGCTCAAGCGCGACATAAGCGGCCAAGGTCGTGCCCTGGATCGCGAGAGAGATGAAAAAACTTCGCAGAAGACCAAACAGCAACTCTACTGACAGATTACGAACGACATTCACGCAGCGCCCGGCTGCATGCCAGCACCGCTCCGGCAATGACCGCCACCACAAGGCCCAGTGTCAGCCTCACGAACGAAAGGCCGCCCGTCTGCATGTTTATGCTGAGGGTGCCAAAGAGATAAAGCGCTCCAGCCCCCGCGAGCAAAAGCGAGGTCCCCAACGCGATGACGCGCTCATAGCCGGAAATGACAACTGTTGCTGCCGGCGAAATCCCTTTGCGGGAAAGGACCGCGCCACGGCCGACCAACTGGCCGGCAAATTGAAAAAAGAAACTTCCTGCAATCTGTCCGACACTCAATGTCACAGCCGCGTCACGAAACGACAACCGATAACCGAGGTCCGATATAATGAGCTTGAGGCGCAGAGAGGCGAGCATGACGCCGCCTATCAAGAATATTACGACGAATATTACTGATAGAAAGAACGTCTTCCGAAAAGACTAGCTCAATCGCCTTCGGATCAAACTTCAAAAGCACCAGAGCGAAAGACACCCACAGAGCAACGCAACAGAAAGCGCAATTTTGCCACGTCTGAGCGCGGGCATTTCGCCTCCAAAGGCCATCGATGACGCGACTGGGGCGACGTCCTGCGATGATTCCAAACGGCGTACCGAGCCGAACTCGCACGCGAATCACGCAGCAGACTGCAGATACAATAGTTCAAAAACGGCTGAGAATCAAACGCAATAAGGGGAATCCGCGTCCGCGTTTTTGCCACAATTATGGATTTGTCTCACCATTGGCGCATCCCCAACGGCCGCTAACCGCGGTATCGACACCGAGATGACACCATGCCAATGCAATAGAAATCTCATGCCCGCTGGGGCAAATAAGCGATCAGTTCAAGAAGCCAAGCCAATGAAAGTTGCGATTGTCAGCCCTACGACTTGGCACACTCGTTCAAAAATATGCGGAGCTATTTCCCAACGTAACCGTTGTCGGGCCGCTAGCGGATGACCACCACTACTGGAACTACTATCGTCGAAAAACTGACGAGTGGCGGGACCTTGGTCTTTCGATCAATCTCGACATCCGGCCATACGGCGAAATCTACTTTGGGGATTATGATGTTGCCATTCATTCCATTGAGAGCTTTGGATACGCGAAGAGTTGGCAACGAATACGCTCCACTAAATCGTTGCCTGGTTCTGATTAAGGCTTGCTGGACCAACGATCCCGAGGAAATATCGCCCCACCCGAATAAATATTCAGGCAGTTCGGCATTACCCTGCGCTGCTTGAAATGCCAGCCCACGTCCGGCACTGGTCCGATCTGCAGGATTCACCGATGTCCACACATCGCGTTCTGCCCTGTCGGTGAGTGGTGGTTCGCAAAACCATGGATCGGCAACGAGTTGGGCTCCCACGACAGACTCGGGCTGTAACGCCTGGCGCGGCGATCCGAGCTATCATGGTCTGGAAATTTGGAATGAAGTTAGGAAACAACGCTTCCCGGGCCGGATGCATTTTCACGATGGACATGCGCGATATCTGAACGTCTTCAGAAAATGGTTGAGCTGTTTCGCAAGTCCGCGCGCTTTCGTCAATTTGGATCGTCCATTCGGCCAAGGCCGAGCGTCCAATGACGCTGGCTTTCACCGAAGCACTTGCGGTGGGCCTGCCTGTTGTCGCCCTCCGATCTCCCCGGGTCCAGGATCGCGCCTTGATCGACGGCAATGGCTTATGCTCGAACAATGTTGACGAAATATCCCAGTTCTTGAGTTGCTGCCTCGACGATTACGACTTCGCGAAGAGCTATGGTATGCAGCAAAAGAGATAGGCTCAAAAACATTTTGCAAGCCCCTCATGCGGTGCGCAATACATACATTGCCGCCATTGTTAACCGAGCGTCAACGCTACTTTTCGTGATTTCAACCTGGAAAGAAAATCATATAATTTTATTCAGAAAACTTGGTGCTGCACTGGAAGGAGAAATTGGTTCAATCCAGGTCTTACAAAGCACTGGGCTTATTCCCAGCCGTACCAGCAGCTACCATTGCAAATCCACGGGCAACCCCTACGCCAATGACGTAAACC
>CAVYER010000012.1:0-367602 GCA_963767515.1 uncultured Alphaproteobacteria bacterium | reverse complement strand
TTTTGACCCAAAGCAGACATCGAGAATCGATATGGCCGGCGCCTAAGTAGATGAGGTACGATTGGTCTGTACTGGACATGACAAGAAGTACAGTCATCGACGAACGGGGGAGAGTTCTCATGTCACGAGTGACGCGTACGACAGCTGTGCGCCAAGCTGTCTTTGGACTTACCATAAGCAAAGGAAAACAGAAGCGCCAGAAGACAGCGGTCGGCCGCGCCAAGCGCAGGGCGGCAACGGAAGAAATGGAAAAGACGGAGCGCTTCAGGCGGAGCAGGGCAAGGCAGTCATACGAATTGATCTACGGATCGCCGGTGAATAGCCAATGTGTGCGGGACGTGCGCCTCGGGCGGAAGACGAGGCCGACCAAACGGGACATCATTCACGAATGGGACAATTGGGCCGCCTTACATCCAGATGATCTGAACAGCCCTGGCGCTGGCATGTTCTTTTTCACCCATTTGCAGAAAAAAAAGCCTGAACTTCTTAATCTTCGACCTTCTGGTGATAAGTGGCAGACGGTGCACGGCTGGCTTCTTCGAGAAGGTCGCGTCAAGGATTGATACGTTGGAGGATCGGTACGGTCTTTCTTTTGGCGCGGACAATTTTGCCGATGTCTGCTTATGGCACTTAGCGGACATCGGCTTGTGCGCTGCACATGTCTGCTTTTGACCCAAAGCGGACTTTCCGCTCGATGCCGCTTGTAGAACGAGACGATCCAAAAAGTTGGCCCCAAGGAAAAATGGAGAGCGCCTCATGGTGAAATCAAGAATATCTCAAAGAGTGCCGCCCCGAGATGGGATATCGCACCGTTAGCAGCGGCTGAGTAGTCCGCTATAGTTCAAAATGGCATTCTAGGAGAAAAGGCTATGAGCGCAGTCGAAGCGAACGTGCAAAGCGCCCAATACGTCGACTTCTGGAACGAAATCCTGGTTCCGAAATTCATCAAATACAAGCATATCTTGGTCGATGGTCTGACCCACCATAGTGAAGCGATTTTTCCGTCGTTGCCGGTCAAGGAGGGCGACAGCGTTCTCGATATTGGCTGTGGTTTTGGCGACACCGCTATAAAGCTGGCGCAGCGAGTGGGCCCGAATGGCAAGGTCGTCGGCCAGGATTGTTGCGAAGCGTTCCTGGAGTACGGCCGAAAGGACGCCGCGAATCTGAGCTTGCGAAATGTTTCGTTCGTCTATGGCGACGCGCTACATGACCGCTTCGCGCCTGAGTATGATTTCGTCTTTTCGCGTTTCGGAACGATGTTTTTTGCCAACCCGGTGGCAGGATTGAGAAATATGCGGACTGCACTGAAACCGAGCGGGATCATGACGCACATTGTTTGGCGTACGCGCAACGACAATCCATGGCTCAGCATGGCCAAGGAAGTCGTCTTGAAGTTTTTGCCGGCGCCCGGTGAGGATGCTCTCACTTGTGGCCCGGGGCCATTTTCGATGGCGGACGAGGCAACGGTTTCTAAAATGATGGAGATTGCCGGTTATCGGGACATCACCTTCAAGCGAGTCGACGCCCCGGTGCTGGTCGGGAAAACTGTCGAAGACGCCGTAGATTTCCAACTTGCCATTGGCCCTGCCGGAGAAGTGTTCAGAGAAGCGGGCAAAGAGGCCGAGGCAAAACGAGGGCAAATCGAAGCCGCGCTAGCAGAAGCCATCAACTCTCAGAAGAAAGAAGCTGACGGGATCATAATGAATTCGTCGTCCTGGGTTATTTCAGGCAAGAATCCAGGCTAGCGCTAGACGTGCACCCAACTGATTCCGTCACCACAGAAAATTGTACCGGTATTAAACCTGGGGAGGAAGCAACAATGGCAGCAACACACAAAGGCGAGTGTTTTTGCGGAGCTGTTCATGTGGAAGTTTCTGGCGAACCGGAAGTTATGGGATATTGCCATTGCCGATCATGCAGATCGTGGTCGGGTGGCCCGGTCAATGCTTTCACCCTTTGGAAGCCCGATACCGTGCGGGTCACTGCGGGTGCAGAACATGTTGCAATGTTCCAAAAGACAGAAGTCAGTCAGCGGCAATACTGCAGGAAATGTGGTGGCCATCTTATGACCAATCATCCACCGCTAGGATTGGTGGACGTATTTGCAGCGACGTTACCGACGTTGCAGTTCGCCGCGGGTGTCCACGTCAACTATGCCGAAACAGTTTTGCCTATGCGGGACGGACTTCCCAAGCTGAAGGATTTTCCTAAAGAGTTTGGCGGCTCGGGCGAAGTCGTGCCTGAGTAAGAATGGCGCGGCATCAGTGTATGTGGGAAACGACCGCGGAAATGTCCGCTATTGGCACTTTGCGGACATTCCAAAACCGTCAAGCAATGTCCGCTTTCGGAGGTAAAGCGGACATGCAACGGGGGGGCATTCTCAAAAATTGCCGTTGCGACGAGTTGGCGGCGATCTTTCCTTTGACATATCACGGCGAATCTGGCTCCGCATATGCCAAACCGGCACGGAGCGCATGCATGTCGCCTTCTTCCCGGATACGCACTCGCCAACCACGCCCTCCGTCACACCCGCCCCAGGCGGGGAGCAATCGGTCGCCGCGGGGTGAAGCCATCGTTTTCGTTGTCAGGTCAATTCTGCTGATAGTTGCGGCAGTGTCGGTTATCGCAGCCAGCAATTATCTGGCGTACATGATCGGACGTAAGCAAGTTACCTATGAAGAATTACGCAGGCAGGTCGACCGCTTCGTTCAGTTGGTGGACCAGGAGCGGGTCGAAGAGGAACTCGTACTCAAGCAGCGGCAGGAAAGGTTTGAGCAAAATGGGTCGGCGCTCACTGACCTGACGACGAGCACAATCAACGGGAAGACAACGGTCGCGACCGAGCCAGCGCCTGCGGGGAGACCGAAAGCGGCATCGCTGATTGATGACACAGCCGTTGCGCCGCCGGCCCGTGAGGTGCGCTTGCAGCCCCCTGAACTGCCGCTGAATGCCGCAACAAAACAGCGCGAGATGCATGGTGTCGCCCATCAACGCATTCCACGACGGCGAGGTCCGGCGGTTGCCGAGCAGTCACGTCAATTTACAACGGCGACACCCACACCGGACACCGGCCTCGCCGGCCAATAATTCGAATTCGGAGGTGAGGTGCGCGCTGCCAACCATCGCGAGGCGTGCTCGTTCACCGGCTGCGGATCACCGCGGCGTCAGGTCGGTGAACGTCCGCTATTGGCACATAGGATCATTCTCGGGCCGCCGGTCAATGTCCGCTTTCGGGGGTAAAGCGGACATGACGTTTTGCACTGCACATGTCTGCTTTTGACCCAAAGCGGACATCGGGCAAGTGATGTCCCAATCTTCTCCGACCAAATGCAGCCTTTAGCAGCATCAGTCCGCCTTTATGCCCGCGGACTTGATTAGCTTGGCCCACTTTTCGAATTCACCGGCGCGGAACTTGCCGAAATCGCCAGGTGTCATCGGCGCCGGCCCGGTGCCCAAATCGGCCAGCCGAACCTTCAGCCCTGGATCGGCAAGGGCGGTGTTGATTTCTTTATTGAGCTTTTCGACGATTTCAGCAGGGATGTTCTTGGGTGCGCCGAGGCCTTCATAAAGCTCGCCTCGTAGCCCGGCAGAAAATCGCCCACCGTCGGCAGATCCGGCAGCGCCTCGGAACGCATCGACGAGGTTACGGCTAATGCGCGCAGGTCCCGGCTCTGACATGGCCCGATCGCCGGTGGCAAGGCTGAGAATACTACCTGCACCTGTCCACCGATCAGGCCCATCAGCGCAGCCGCTGGACCGCGATATGGCACGTGCACCATATTGACCCCCGCCATGGCCTTGAACAGTTCGCCCGCCAGTTGGCCCAAGCTGCCAATGCCGGCCGATCCAAACTTGATCTTGCCCGGATTGGCCTTGGCATAAGCGATGAATTCGGGGATCGTCTTGGCGGGAAAGGCGGGATGCACCACCTGAACAAGCGGCCCACGGGCGATGCTGGCGACCGGCACAATATCGCGGATCACATTGTAGCTGAGCTTCTCGTTGAGTGTCGCACTTGACGCGTCCGCCGAGTTGGTAAGGAGCAGTGTGTAGCCATCGGGCGTGAGCGCACGACCGCCTCTGCGGCCACACTGCCGCCGGCACCTGGTCGATTCTCGATCATGAATGGCTGGCCGAGCCGTTCCGACAGCCGCTGACCGATCAGACGCGCAGACGATGTCACCCGCACTGCCGGGGCCTAAGCCGATAACGATGTGCACTGGCCGGCTCGGATAGGCTTCGCGCACGGCCGATGCGCGGCAAGAGCCGGCAGCACGGCGGCGCCGGCCGCCAGGCGAAGAAAAGCTCTACGGGGAAGTTTCATGGCTTAACCCCTTGTTGCTCGGACCTGTTTTCCATTGGACGTTTTACGTTCGGTCGATCGACTTCGGCGCGTGCTCAATTCAACGCTGGACCGTAATCGGGGGGCTGCTTAAGGTCTATGGTTCAGGAGCTTAATTGTTCTGAAATTGCAGTCATTACGGTTCGGATCAGATGGATCGGAATGAGGTCAGCTTTAGCCGGTTTCGCCTGGATTTGAGCAAACGCCAGTTGGCCCGCGACGGCGTAATCGTACCGCTTAGTAGCCGGGCACTCGACATTCTCTGCGTGCTTGCCGCGGCGAATGGCGAAGTGGTCAGCAAAGACGAGCTGATGACTCGGGTTTGGCCCGGGTTGGTTGTCGAGGAAAACAACATCCAAGTTCACGTCTCGGCGCTGAGAAAAGCGCTCGACGAGGGACCGAGCGGCCAGACCCATCTCTTGACTGTGCCAGGGCGAGGCTACCGGCTCCTTGGTCTCAAGTCAGCAATCGAAATGCCCCAGGCAGCTACTACGTCTCGGGACCATCAGACAAACCTTCAATCGCCGTGCTGCCGTTCCAGAACATGAGCGGCGACCCCGAACAGGATTATTTTGCGGACGGGATGGTGGAAGAAATCATCACGGGCTTTCACGCATCAAATGGCTGTCGGTGACCTCTCGCAATTCGACTTTTATCTACAAGAATAAGCCGGCGGCCATTAAGGAGGTCGCGGATAAATTCGGCGTTCGCTACGTGCTTGAAGGAGGCGTGCGCAAATCGGGAAATCGGATTCGCATTACCGCCCAACTTATCGATGGAAAGACCGACGCTCATCTTTGGGCCGAGCAGTATGATCGCGTACTGGAGGACGTCTTCGCACTTCAGGACGAGATCACCATGTGCGTGATCGGCGCCATCGAGCCGAGCCTCAGGAAGGCGGAGACTGATCGCATCAAACGCCAAAGGCCCACGAACCTCAACGCCTATGATCTTGTGCTTACGATCACTTCCCTTGTTTTGGGCCACATACCGAAGGACTCCGAAATGGCAATCCCGCTGCTTCAAGACGCCTTGAAGCTGCAGCCCGATTACGCTGCTGCGCATGCGTTTCTGGGTCGGTGCTTCCACCATCGTTTTGCTCGGGCAGGGCTCCGTGCGGAAGATCGCATCGCTGCAATTAAACATGCGCGTGCGGCGATTGCTTATGGCAGCGACGACGCGACGGCGCTCGCGACCGCGGCTCATGTCATCGCGCTGATTGAGCATGATGCGGTTACCGCGCTCAGGCTGTTCGATCGCGCGTTGGAGCTAAGCAACTCCAATGTTTTCGCACTCAACTTCAACGCAATTATCCTTGCCTGGATGGGTAAGACAGAGCTTGCCATCGAACGCGCTCAACTGGCGCTTCGGTTAAGCCCCTTCGACTTCTATAATTTTCGCGCGCACCATGCTTCGGCAATCGCTTACTTTTACAGCCAGCGATACGCTGCAGCATTGGATGCGGCCCAGAGTGCAGTACATGCCAATTCGAGGTTTAGCATTGCTCATGCTGTTTTGGCGGCCGCGCTCTTGCGGACAGGCCGCGCAGAGGAAGCGAAGGCGGCCGCACAGATTGTGTTGGAGCACGAACCGACCTTCACCATTCATGGGGTTCGGCTTGTCGCTGGCGGTCTTGAACCGGCGGTGTTCAAGCCCTTTGCCGATGCTTGGTGCGAGCTCCGCTTACCAGAATAGTTGGTCGAAGTGGATTCGGCCGCAGTTGAATAGAATGTCCGCTATTGGCACTTAGCGGACATGCCGTTTTGCGCTGCACGTGTCTGCTTCTGGGGGTAAAGCGGACATCGCCTAGTGCGCTGCACATGTCCGCTTTGGGGGCTAAAGCAGACACGCCTTTTTGCGGTGCAATTGTCCGCTGATGACCCAAAGCGGACAATCTCTTCGGGCGCGCCATCACTTAGCATCCGACTTCCGGGCAAAAAATCATTTTTACGGTTTTTGCAAGGAACAATGCTCGTTTAGGGCATTTCCGCGGAAGGTCGGACCCCAACAGTGGAGATAGTTTCATCCAACGGCTGCGAGAGTTCTTGGCGTAAAAGGTCCCGCCTGACCTGACGGCGAATCTGGAGCGCATGTTTTCCGTGTTGTACCGCTCGTCGTACTGATCAACTGGAAGTTGGCACTAAGCGGACGGGGCCAATTGCTATTTCCATACGGCAAAGCCCATACCACAGCCGGTACCGGCTGCTGAGCGATAGCAGGGTATATACTCTTGCCAATCACTCTTCAGATGTGCGGCGGCGCCAGCAACCGTGATCCAGTTGCGGATTTCCGACGAGCCGGAATTGAGTTTCTCGACCGGAATGGAAGACAGAGCTTCGCCGTCATTGCGCTTGCACGCATCGAGAACGCTGCGATCGAGCTCTTCATCGACGGTGAAATGGCTTAATCCACCCGAGGCGAGAATACCGATGCGGTCGCCGCCCTTGGCCGATCGCACGGCGGCGCGGATCGCTTTGCCTAGCTCATAGCAGCGGCGCGGCCGCGGCTGATTCGGCGGGAAATAAGTGTTAAGTGCTACCGGTACGATCGGAATGACGTGATCGATCATCATCCGCTGGTGCACGAAACCAAAGGCGTGGCCTTCGCCATGCTCCTTCGCAAGCCGCTTCGATTGGCTGATGTCGAAGCCTTGCTCTATCAGCTGCTCGATGAGGTGCAGGCCGAGCGCGGACGCAACCGGATAATCGCGTGATTGGCCGGCTTCGTGGTACTGCGACCGCGCCTTACGCCAAAATTGCGGCGCATCCTCGTCCATGTGAAGCGGATTGTTCTCGATCGTCTCGCCCCAATAAATCAGGATTGCTGGCATATTATCGTCGAAGAACTGCTCGTTCTGATCGTCGCCGATGATGATCAGCGCATCGAGTTTGGCCTGGTCGAGTTCTTGTGACAGGCGAGCAATATTTTCGGTGCAGCGTGCCGATCGCTGCTCAAGCACCTGCGGTTCGATTTGTTGCTTGATCGAGAGGTCGGCTTTTTCCAGCAGTTCTCCGTATGTGCACAGGCGGCCGTTCTTGTCGAGGAGCTTGCGGCCTGAGGCATCGATGGCGGCGTGCTTGGGATAATCCTCGGGTGGACTATTCAATAACGGGCTATGTGAGGTTCCGATAGCCAGCACAATATCGGGCATACTCGCTCCACTTTATGTTCCGGCGGCATTGAGGCCGCGCTGTCCTTAGGCAATCCCCATAGCCTTTTCGAAAGCCCGGCGCACCTCGGGTGGCTGGCCGTAATGGTGGCGGAACCCGGCGAGCCGCTCGCGCAGCAGAGGATGTTTGTCGTAGTCGGCGAGAGGTACGCCCTCGACATTGTATTTGCGCATCACATCAGGCAGCGCAATGCAGCGCGCCGCCGCGGCATCCCGCACGATGCCCGACGGATCCTGGCCTTTGGCCACCTTGTCGAGGTCGTCGAAGAAGCGCTTCCGCATCATCGTAATCCCGATATCGCTCGAGCGCAGGTTTTCCTTGGTGCGGTCGGCGATGGCGCCTTGTCCAACCCAGCCAACGATGTCCTGATTGATGACGTGGCTGACAATCCATCGGCCGCGGTCGTCGCGGATCGGGCTTACCCAGGTCGGCACGCTGTCCTGCCCGTAAGGCTCATTGCCCTTGGGCACGCGCATGAAGAACCATGCCACGCTCAACGTGTTCTCGTCGTCGATAGGCACCCGCCATTCGAAGTGCATTCCGAGGTAAAAGCCGTTCGGCCATAGCGCCACGCGGCCGACCGACCAGTTCACGTCCTTTTCGTCGCCGCCTTCACGAATGCGGCGGTAAATGAAGCCGTACTCGAACTCGTCATAGGCGATCTTGAGATGGCGCGCGGCCTGTTTGTTCTCGCCGCGCAGACGCGCGCTCCAGTTCTCGTGCATCCACTCGAAATGCACCGGGTCGATGGAGTTCTCCTGACACTGGAACCAATTGCAGGGAACTTCGGCGAGCACGATTTCGCGAAAGCCGTTGGCGAAGGTGAAAGGCTCCCACACCGGCAGCTCGGGCGCCGGCTGCGGGCCCATATAGGCCCATAGTAGGCCGGCGAGTTCACGTACCGGATAGGCCGCAGCGGCGCAGCCCTCGCGCCCTTTCGGATTTGGATTGGCGATATCCTCGTAGGGTTGCTCCAGGCATTGCCCACGCTCATCGAATTTCCAGCCGTGATAGAAACAGCGGATGCCTCGCTCCTCGACCGTGCCGCACGACAAATCGGCACCGCGGTGCGGGCAATGGCGGGCGATAAGCCCAAAGCGGCCGCCGAGGTCTTTGTAGAGCGTCAGGTCCTCGCCGAAAAACCTCACCGGCTTGACCGGATTGTCGTCGAGCTCGCTCGCGCCAGCGATCGGCATCCAGTAGCGTCGCAGCAGATTGCCCATCGGCGTACCCGGCCCGACGCGCGTGAGCAGGTTGTTTCTGGCAGCGGTGAGCAAGGCGATTGCCTCCCAGGCAGTCGGATAGCCGTTCTCGCTCGACATTGTGTCGCCTGGCGTGGCTGGCGGCAATGGGCGCGAGCCGAAGCCGGACGACCTCGCTCGCATTTCCGTTGACTATGAAGTAGCGGCCACAACACCGCTCTCGGTTAAGGCGTCGTGCCGGCTATACTGGCGGATACCCGCGCACGCTGGCGCAGGATTTCGTATCCGATCAGCACGACGCCAATACCCACGCCGGCGATATCGTTGTAGCCGCCAGCGGGGAGGGCGCCGGCCGGGATGAGTGCGAGGATGCCGCTTACCATGAACAAAACGCGAGCTGGCCAGCCGAGCGAGCGCATGAAATAGCCGACCACGCCGATGGAAACCAGCCATACGCCGATGAAGGCGGTGACGATGGCCTGGGCGATTTCGGCGGCGCTGCCGATCAGGATCAGCGTGGGCGAGGCCACAAACAAGAATGGCACGATGAACGCACTCCAGCCAAAGCGCATTGCGGAATAGCCGGTGCGCATCGGATTGGCCTTGGCGATCGCCGCCCCCGCGAACGCCGCTACCGCGACCGGCGGCGTGATCATCGACATCATGCCGAAGTAGAGGATGAACAGATGCGCCGCCATCGGGTTGATGCCGAGCTGAACGAGCGCCGGCGCAACGAGCGCCGCCAACAGGACATAAACGCCGAGCGTCGGTAGTCCCATGCCGAGAATGATGGAGACGATGGCCGAAAGCACGAGCAACAGCGCGGCGCTCGACGCGCCCGCTTGCACAAGTAGGAAGGTCAGGTTGAAGCTCAACCCGGTGACGTTGAGCACGCCAATAACAATGCCGGCGCCAGCGCCGACCAGAATGATGTCGACGACGCCACGGCCGCTAACGGCGATGCTCTCGGCGAGTTCGCGCCACCTCGGCCGGCGGCCTTGATAGCCGGTAATGGACGCCAGCACCACGGCGGCCGCCGCTGCCAGCAGCGCAGCACGCTCCGGCAGCCAATTGAAGCGGAACAGCGCGACGATCAATACCGCGAACGAGGCCACGAACGGCCAGCCCGTCAAAAGCCCCCGCGCGCGGGGGATTTCAGAGGCCGGCAGACCACGCATCCCGAGCCGCGCCGATTCGAGGTCGGCCTGGATGAACAACGCCGCGTAATAGAGCAGGCCCGGCACCAGCGCGGCGAGAGCGACCGACGCGTATGGGACCTGCAGGAATTCCGCCATCACGAAGGCGGCCGCGCCCATAACCGGTGGCATCAGCTGCGCGCCGGTCGAGGCCACCGACTGCACGCCTGCGGCCTTGTGCGCTGGATAACCGGCGCGCTTCATCAGCGGAATTGAAACGATGCCGATCGCGACCACGTCGGCGACCGCGCTTCCCGAAATCATGCCGAATAGACACGAGGCGACCACGCAGATCTTCATCGGGCCGCCGCGCAGGCGACCCATCAGGACGAGCGACAGATCGGTGAAAAAGCGGCTGCCGCCGGTGACGTTGAGGACGTTGCCGAAGAATACGAAAGCGATGACGATGGTCGTTATCACCGCCATCGGCAGGCCGAGGATGCCGTTCGCGTCGAGCGCGAGATAGGCGGCAAGCCCGCGCCAGTCCTGCGCGCGCGCGGCGAGCCGGCCGGGCGCAAAATTGCCGAACAGCGCATAAAGTACAAATACAATAATGATAATGACCAGCGCCCAGCCGGTGGCGCGCCGCAACGCTTCCAGCAGCAGCAGCACAATGATCACGCCCGGCACATAGGCGATGGCCGGGTGGGCGAAAGTCGTGTTGACGAGGTCCGGAAAGCGGACGGCGATCCAGGCCGACGCGAGAAAGGCGAGAACGGCCGCCGCCAGATCGTACCAGGGCACGCGTTCGCGCGGGGCGCCCCGGCGGGCCGGCATTATCAAGAAGGCGAGTGAAAGTCCCAGCGCCAAGGCCGCGGCGAAGAACTGCTGCGGATAGAGCGACCATGCAAGATACTGCGGCAGTTCGAGCGCCCAGCCCGCCGCGCCGAGCGTCAGCGCGATGGCAATAGCTGTAGCGATGCTGTTCGCGATACCGGACGCCTGCGGGACCGATTCGTCACCGGCGGGAGAGGCCATCGAAGCATCCAGTGGCTTGCAGCGTCAGCCGGGATTTTTCCACAGCCCGACTTCCTTGTAGAACTTGATTGCACCGGGGTGATACTGGCCCGGCGCACTGTTGCCGACCATATCTTTTTTCGGGTCAAAGCCTTTCATGGGCGCGAATACCTGTCCCATCGCGGGCTGGTTCTCGTAGATGATCTTTGCCATCTTCTCAACGGTGGCGTCCGGGACGTTCTTATTGGTGAAGATGAGTTGCGGGTAGGCGATGAAATGACCGGGCTCCAGCACGCCTGGCGCGGCAGGGCCTGGCGCGATGGTGACGATGAAACCAGTGGGCCAATGCTTCTTGATGGCGGCGGCGGCCTCCGGCGTGTTGGGGATCGGCAGGGCGCGCAGTCCGCCGACCGCGGCGTCGGCCTCGCGTACCTTGGCAGCCCCGTGCGCGAAGATGAAGCCGTCGCTCTTTCCGGACATGAACGCGTCGACACCTCCGATTACGCTCGGCACCTGCACTTTGATGATGTCATCGCGGGTCAGGCCCGCAGTGGCATAAATCGCTTCGAGCTGCGGGATGATCGTGTTCTGGGCGGTAAAACCATCGGTCATCCGTTTGCCCTTGAGATCACTGACGCTCATGATATTTAAATCTTTGCGCACAAAGATCGCCTCTTTGAGCGGATAGAGCAGGGCCACCACGCGAAGGTTAGGATTGACGCTGCCTATGAACCAAGCCTTGCCCTCGAGCGCGTAGTTGAACTCCTGCAAATTGCCGACGCCGAACTCAATTTGCCCGGCATTGACTGCCGGCAGATACTGGTTGGGGCTGGTGGCGGGTTGCAAAGTGACATTCAGCCCGTGCTCGTTGGCGGCTTTGGCAATCGCGGTGCCGATGCTGTGATAAAGTGAACCGGGATTGGATGTGGCGATGCCAAGCTGTTGCGCCGAAGCGCCGCCGGCGAGCAGCAGGCTGGCGCCTGCGATCGCGCCTAAAGTCGAAAATACCCTCATCATTTTTCCTCCTCCCATTATGCGTTTGTTCGTGGCCGCGAAGCTGTTCGTGGCCGCGACGGGGAAGCCGCCGGCTGATGCGGGTCAGTCTAACGAAGGCGGGGCTACGCACAATCGCCCTCAGGGCGCGTCCGCCCGATTATTTGCCTATAGGTGACCTTGGGGCTGCATCGAGAACCCAGTCACAGCGCTCGCCCATTTCGACTGTCATGTCGGCTCCTGGCACTTAGCGGACATTGGTTTGTGCGCTGCACATGTCCGCTAATGACCCAAAGCAGACATTGTGTTCCAGCACCGATATTGGGTCAGACATTCTTTCTTGTAGGCATTAGGCCATTCGTGTTGAGGTGGTGGCCGACAAACATCGCATAGAGCGATGCGCAGCAATTTGAGGAGTGCCAAATGGCAACAAGCGTCAAGCAATTGCTGGAGGCAGCCAACGCTGCGGTACCGAAGATCACGTCGACTCAGGCACGCGAGATGATCGCGAAGGGCAATACACTGGTGGTCGATGTACGCGATGCACCGGAGCTAGAGAAGAGCGGCAAGGTTGCTGGCGCTGTGCATCATTCGCGTGGCATGTTGGAATTTCGCGCCAACTCTGAATCGCCCTACTTCGATAAGAATTTTACCAAGGACAAAATCATTATCGTCTATTGCGCATCCGGCGGGCGTTCTGCGCTCGCTGGCAAGGCGCTTAAGGATATGGGCTTTGGTCAAGTCTACAACATGGGCGCCTTCAAGGATTGGGCCGATAATGGCGGCGCGGTCGAAAAGCCGATCGACATGGGCATGTGATGCAACGGCTGTAGGGGTGTGCCCGCCAATATCCGCTCTTGGCACTTAGCGGACACACCGAGTTGCACTGCGCATGTCTGCTTTCGGGGGTAAAGCGGACATCGCACTAACGCGCCTCAATTTCCGTTAATGACACAAAGCGGACAAAAACTTGCGCCCCCACATCACTTACACTAAATCATGACACCGTTCGGACCCATATGCCCTCCACGGCAGGGAGGCAGAGACGTGCCGGGCCGAGGCGCTACGATGCATTTGGGGCCAGTACCGCCATTATGACACGCATGTTTTTGGGACGGGTCGCTGCTAGCGCCTGAGCCGGAGGCAGAAGTGCCGGATGTCTTCACCTGACCTGGGCTGCCCCCACTCTTCGCAAAGGCGGGGCTACCGTTCAACGACAGTGCCACTGAGACAGCGAGAAGCGAAACCACGTTCGACATTGCTGTCATAACTGTTCCTCTATCAATTCCGGGATATTATCGATGCCATACCCATTATTGCTTTTGCTTATGACAACCCAGGCAACCAAATTGGCTAGGATCGGGCTTTTCGGGGTTATAGACGGAAGGATTGCGTTGGCTATCTATTAAACGGTTCTGATGCTGATGGGGAAGGGATAAGTCAACGCTGGTTTTAATTTTTGAGCGCATCGTGGTTTGCTTTTGAACCGTGGGTTGCTTTTGAACTGTGGTTTGTTTTTGAACCGTAGTTTGCTTATGAATTGTATCTGTGGCCATCGACCTTGTTGTCTCGGCATCCGCGCACGTCGTCGCGGCGAAAACCACAGCGCCCGCACAGGCGGCGAGGATCGCGATTTTCATTTTCATGGTGTTCTCCTTGTTTGTTTCCAACAAACGTGCGTGCATGTGGCGTCAACCACGTAATTGGGATCGATTCCCGACCAGCGGCACTGAAACATGACGCTAAGGAACGAGCCTCTCGCAACTTAAGTCGTGACTGCCCAGAGAGTGGTTCAATCCATCGCGGTTGCTTCATTGAAAAAGCTAGACGAAACAAGAAATGCAAACGGCAGAAACGCTAGTGAAAGAACCACTGGAAAATTTATCCGAAATTTCATCATGGCGTCGCCCCTCTTGTTGCCGACGCCAATCTAAAAATCTTATTGGACACCCGTATTTATAGCAAGGCTACTTCTGCCGAGCTTAGGTTGCGGACAGAACGCTGCTGCGGCTGGACTGAATGAATTGCAAACGTAGGTTCACGAGTGACTTGATTTTGACCGCGCTGCACTGGGTGGTCGCGTACTGACGCTATTTGCTGCGGTGCGTTTGTCCGCTTATTGGCACTTAGCGGACATGACCTTTTGCACTGCACATGTCCGCTTTTGGGGGTAAAGCAGCTCGTTTCTCCCCCTTTGTTGCCTTTTAGTTGCGACCTGGGGGCGACGCATTCCAAGCTTGCGTCGCCTTCTTTTTTATTTGTGCTTTGCGGCGCTCACGATGCCAGATCCCAAAGTGATGGCGAACCGCGTACCAGCATTCGTCGGCCTGTAGCTGTCAGTTGCAGACACCCGTCTTCCGAAATAATAATCATATCCTCGCTGAGCAATTGAAGCGCCGTTGTGCGGTCGGTCGTTCGACCCGTCAGCCGAATTTGTTTCAGCGCCAATAATTCACGCAGCGATAATTCGTCTGATTTTTCCATGTGCCATTTCCATTTCCGATGAATATCAATCGGAATAGATTGCGCTCATGACAGAGGCGCGACACGATCAGAGCGACAAAGTGACGACACTTCAAATTGAATTGATTAGAGTTGACGGCAATCTGCCGCCATCAAAATAGATGGCGAAAAACTTGCAGATTTTCGATGGCGAATGAGCTAGGAGCGCGTTTTCGCTCTTCTTTTTAACGGCCGCTTTGTCTTCTTCTTCAGTGACTTCTTCGAACGTACCCCCTTCGATGGCGTTCTCTTTAAAACCGCTTTCTTTGACGGCAATTCATTTGCAGGCGTTTCGTTCAGAAACGTTTCCGTTGGTCGGGCATCTTTCGAAACCGTTTTCGTAGCCTTTGCAACTAATGCTTCTGCTTTTGCCAATAGATCTTTCAGCTGAATGTCGTCAGCAAATTGTTTGAAAATGGACTGCGCTGGATCAATGATTTTTCTTGCTACTTCGACGACAGTGGATGTCTTGATAAGTTGCTGTATTTCAGGAAACGACTGTTGTAAGCGGCCTTTCGCCTTATCGAGGCGTTCCATAAGATCTTTTTTGAAAGCTTTTTCCTGGTCGTCGGTCATTCACCAGCTCTCTGATTTCGATCAAGTGACACTAAATATGCTTCCGCAGTCTTTCTAAAAACTCTTTTTGCTCGTCATCGAGCCTGTTAATCGATTTTGTATCTGCTTTGCATTTTCTAATCATCTTCCTAATCTTATGTGCTGCAGCTCGACGTTTACGTTTTTCGGGCTCTGCGGCACCGTCGTTCAAATGCTCGGATATTGCTCGCCCCATCACGCAATCTCCCCAACCGAAACACTTTCACTAACTTCCAATTGATATAGGTCACTCCGCGTGGAAGCCGTAACGCTATTGTGCGTACATTAGCTCTGCGGGGACTACATGCGCTATACTCTAATTTTAAGCCTCTTTATCGTCGCATTAGCGGTACCAGCCAAGGCGTTCGCCCAGTCTGTTGACAGCCATACTCTGGGCCGCCAGGTCGCGATAGAACTTTGCAGTTCCTGTCATCGGGTTGTTGAGGGAGAGCCACTACCCCGTCAGAATATCGCGAGCTTCTTTGCTATCGCCAACTTACCGTCAACTACAGCCATTTCTTTGAAGGTGTTCCTTCAGTCAAACCACAAGGGAATGCCTAACCTGATCATCTCTGAATCAAATTCCAACAACTTGATCGACTATATCCTCAGCCTTAAGCGGCAATGAGTTTCTTATCTGCCACTATCAAGGAGTTGGCGAGTGAAAAAATCCTGACGAAATTTGGAAACTACTTACCCTTAATCTCTGACAACAAAATCTGAAGCTCGTTACGCCTTTTCGTCAGGGCCAATAGTCATGAGCCTTTGAACGATTTCCTCACTGCGCCCATGAAGGCCTTCGGTTATTCCCAAATTCGCTGCGTGATGAAAAGGTGATGCTCAATGTCGCCAATGATGTCCGCTTTCGGCGGTAAAGCGGACATCACACTGACAGTGCGGAATGTCCGCTAATGACCCAAAGCGGACATTTGGCGCAGGTCTCAGATGGAACTTTTATTCCCTTCAAGCGTTAAGGCGCACAGATTATAATGTTTTGGAGGAAGCAATGCTCAAATCATTTTACGTTTGCGCGACGACTGCGGCGCTCGCATTGGGTGTAAGTAGTGGGAATGCCATGTCGATCAACATCGGCGCCGGAGTGAAACCTGCGCTCGACGCTACCGACGTCATACAAAAGGCCGCGGTCTACATCGTCGAAGGCCGCTCCTATTGTTTCTATTTCGATGGCTGGCACGGTGCCGGCTGGTATCGCTGCGGCTTTGCCCATCGGCGCAACCTCGGCTGGGGTGGCGAATATGGCTGGCAGGGCTGGAATTACGGACCTGCTGAGAAGCGCTACGGGCACGGTGGCACGACAATCCGGCAGGGCACGACGGTGCGAGAGGGCACGACGGTTCGCAGCAAATCGACGGTTCGTGAAAAGACCGAAGGCCCGAATAAAAGTGTCGGTGGCGCCACTACCATTCGGCGCAGCACAACCGGACAGGGCGGCGGAGAAATCAAAGGCGGCGCTGCTGCGCCCACAGGAGGCAGCAAGGTGCAGGGTGGTGCACAAGGTGGCACCAAGGCCCACGACGGTGGCGGCAAGGCGGAGGGTGGTGCACAAGGCGGCAAAGGTGGCGGTGGCGACAAGCAGTAACCTCCGCTCCATTCGCTTCGCTCGACAAATGAGAGAGGTCGCTTCGGCGGCCTCGCTTGCCTGAAAGAATTTAATGGGCTGGAGACGTTATCATGTCTATTGGAACCATCATTCTGATAATTTTAGTTATTGCGCTGCTCGGCGGCTTTAGCGGGTTGGGTGGCGGCCCCTTTTACGGGACAGGTTACTATGGCGGCGGCGGACTCGGCCTCATACTCGTCATCGTCTTGATCCTGGTTTTGCTCGGCAAGCTTTAAACTGCCAGCAAGAAAAATCGACATTCGAGTTGTGAATTGGCCATCTAACCAAACACAGCGTTCGGCACCGTCTGGTCAGAATGTCCGCTTTTGGCACTTAGCGGACATTTCCGATCGGGCGATTGATGTCCGCTATCGGAGTTAAAGCGGACATCGCACTGACAATTCCGTGAGAGCGCGGATTCTGGAAAGCCGGACCTGGGCGCAGGGGTAGAGCGGTGGGTGCCGTTGCCGGCATCGCAGATTGCGCTGTCGCATCAACAAACGATGGCGGAGCCAGACTCCGCCTAGTTGTCACCGTTTGGTGGGTTGATCGGCTCCAAGAAATGGGTTTGCTCCCAAAGGCCTCTAGCAATTTCCCGTGCATTGATTTTTTGGTTCTCCCACCAAGCCACCTCATTGCCCGTTTGATGCAGTTGCCGATGATGGCCACGGCACAGGGGCACTGTGAATTCATCACTGACCTTGAGCCCGATCGCCCGCGGCTGCGCAAAGCGCAGATGATGTGGATCGGACGGTTGCCGCCCGCAGATCAAACAGGCTTGTGATGCAACGAATTTCAGATGGGCCTTGTCGCGTAGCCGCTTGGGCTCGGCAATCGCGAGTTGGCTCTTGTCGATTTTAGTCGGAATTGAATCCGGTGCCGCGGGCGCAGGGCACGGGGCAGCCGAAGCGTTTTCTTTTGTCTTTGATTGATCCGATCGAAGCAGCGCACTGATCGAGTTCTGGTGGCGCCGCCCATAAAAATGCGATGGTCGCGGAATTGGCGTCGTATCATCGGGGTGCAAACCGGGAGGTGGCTGGGTCGGAGGACTTGACATCGTCAACTCGACAGCTGCGGGACCTTGCACGGACAGGCCTTTGTCCTTGCGATAGAGTTCAAGTCCGAATGGTCTACCGAACGTGGCGAGGGCCCGTTTGGTGGCGTCGGTTTCTGCCGCCTTAAGAGCAATGTCGTGGACTTCGCTGGGGGAGGTGCCACGGCCTTCACCAGTGCCGTGGCCTTCGCGGATGATCATTGCTCCCTCGGCCTGTACCGTGATGCGCACTTTGGCGATATAGATAGCGAGGAAGTTACCGCGATTTTCCCGAGCGAGGGCGCAGCGTGTTTCCACAGTCTCCCGGTTCCAGCCATCAAAACCAAAGATACGATTGGCTTCCGAGATCGCGTACCAGCCTTCGATATAGCTGAGCTCACGGCCATGCGCTTCCCGCGTGCTCACGTGCCGGCGATCCAAATTGCGTCGCAGCGCCTGGACTTGTTTTGCAGAGAAGCCCATTACCGTGTCCTCACGCTCAGAATTGGTTCCGGATTGGAGAGGCTTACGCCTTCGATTTCTGCGCCCTCTTTTAAGTCGGTCAGTAATCCCTGTCGGTCGAGCCGTGGCTCACGAGGCTGCCAGTAAACGCTTGGGACGACGGCCTCATCGAGCACCAGCAAGGAAGGCAGTCCGGGACGGATCGAGACCATAAAATCAGGCGCGGTGATTTTTTTCAGATCGAGCTCGACCATGACCTCTTTGGCGATTTGCCGGCGCTTGGAGGCTCGGTCCTGCAATCGGTCAAGCCGCTCCTGCATTTCGGTGATCCGGCATTTAAGCCCCGTTGCCAGCGCTTCATCGGCCAGAGCGGTGCGGATGATAGCGGTGACGATTTCATGCAGATCGGTGAGGCCCTCAACCGTATCCGCGAGGGTTTGCTCGTCGATTTGAGGGTCTTCCGCCTGGATCCGCGCGCGGATCGTACGGTAGCTTATGGTGGCAATTTCAAGGTTCATTGCGGGCTCCATCATCTCAGGCAGCCGGCCCTGCTAGAGCCGGCATCCGGTAAACGTGATTTCCTTGGGATACAGAATGCGCACACCTTTTACGGAATTTCCGATCATGGTTAGGTGACCAAGAAGCTCGACGTTCAATCAACATTTTATATTGATTGGCCTATAATGTCAACAAAAAATGTTGATCAGATCACGCCCGAACAAAGCCGCGGTGCCAGGGCTTTGTTGGATATGACACAGCCGCAACTGGCTTCGATGTCGGGCTTGGGACTCTCAACCGTCGTTGATTTTGAAAAGTCTCGCCGGCCTGTGTCGAAAGACGCCGTTCAGGCCATCTGTAATGCACTCGAAGGCGCAGGCATTGAGTTCATCGACGAAAACGGAGGTGGTCCAGGCGTACGATTTCGCAAGCGCCAGAGGGTCAAACCATCCAGATAATTAAAACCAATTGAAATTGATGTAGATCCCGATACGGAAGTAAGTGCTAAGCATCATTTGCTGCGACCGGTATTTTGAGTATTTTTTTTCTTTCTCTTTTTCACTGGGATGGTTCGCATCAATTCAGCCATCTTTTCGTGAAGTTCATCCTTATCGAAAGTTGGCACATATCCGGCGTCTTCTTCGTCAGTCGAGGCGTATAGCGGTTGAGCTTTGGTAGTGAGCCGCAACAGCTCGGCCAACTCGTCATCAGTCAATTTTCTCAAATCGAGCGAGTGCCGAGGTTCAGGCGGAGGTTCATGTTTCGAAATTAGGCGACCGTACAAAGTCGCCAACGCAGTTGGATGCTTGATCCCAAGACGGATCAAAAAGCCGGTACGACCCCCAAAACCCTTGCCGTCGAGACCAACTTTTTCAGTGGCGTCGACAATTGCGGATTTTACTTCACGGGTAAGTTTGTTGGGAGTGCCCGATTTACGGCCTCCCTTTTTTTTATGGCCCTTCTCAAACGGCGTCAGATTGCCAGGATTGCCTCTGGGCATTTGACCACTCCTTCCCGTCATCTTTCGAAATAATCTTACTGAATAAAAAATATTCAACCAAACGATTGGCGAATTATTTTTTCGTCTGCGGCACGCAATGAGACGTTCTCTTTGACTTACACAAATAAAAGTTGAGGGCAGGAGGACCTGGCAAACTTACTGAACCTGCGAAAAATTATTGTACGCATCGGTCTCATCTATTTCACTGACAGTAAAGTTGTAGCTTGCAAAACAAGTTCATTTCCAATTGGTTGGCTACATGTAAAATAGAACCATCGGGTGTTTCACACTATTTCTCACACTAGTCTGGAAATCGGCCATGCCCTTCATTTTGGCAAAACGAACCCAAATGGCACGCGCCGCGACCAGCCACGTTGGCTCTCACGGAGATCTAATCCATGGACATTCTTGAAGCCGTTGCCTCGCGCTATTCTTGCCGGGCGTTTTTGCCGACACCCGTCCCCGAAAAAATCATTCGCGACATTATTGAACGGGCGGCACGCGCGCCCTCGGCCGGAAATATGCAGCCCTGGCGGGTCTACGCCATCGCAGGTCGTCGGGTGGAGGAATTGAAAGCGCTCCTGGCGCCGCGCATGGCGACCGAACTGCCGAAAGGCGAGGGTACCGATTATACGATCTATCCGGAACCGCTGACCGAGCCTTATCGGACTCGCCGCTTTATGGTTGGCGAATTGCTCTACCAGTCGATCGGTGTGCCGCGAGAAGACAAGTCATCGCGCTATAAGCAGTATTCTCGCAACTATCAGTTCTTTGGCGCGCCAGTCGCCTTATTTTTTGCCCGCGAAAAATCCCACGGACCTGCACAATGGGCCGACATTGGCGGCTATCTTCAAACTGTTGCTCTGCTGGCGCGCGGGTTCGGTTTGCATACCTGTCCGCAGCAGGCCTGGGTGTCTTTCCACCGCACTGTGCGTGTTTTTTTGAACCTTCCCGACAATTTGATGATTTATTCGGGCATGGCCGTCGGTTACGAAGATGCGGCGGCCCCGATCAATTCCTGGCGCTCCCCGCGCGAGCCGCTCGACCGTTATGCAACGTTCGACGGCTTCGAAAGCTAGCGGAAACAGGCTTTTAGGCCTCCGCGTTCAGGTGGCGTTCACCGGTACGCCGTTAACACCCTCCCTATGCCGGCTTCCCCGTCTTGTCGTTGTCGTCCCTCTACTTGTCGTCCTAGGCGTGCCAGCCTTGGCTGCCGACGCCCCGCACCGCGATTCCTGCCTCACCAAGGCCGAACAGCGCGCCGCGGTCGCTGCCAACCAGGCGATTTCTCTGGCGCAAGCCATCAAATCGTTGCGAGAACACCGCAAGCACTCTGAACTCGTCCGCGCCCAACTCTGCCGGCACGACGACAAACTCGTCTATGTGCTGACTCTGCTCGGCCGCAGTGGCAAAGTGGTCAGCGCGACTGTTGACGCCGTGAATGGTGAGTTTCATACCGGCCGCTAAGCGGAGAACAAGACTTTGCGCCTCCTCGTGATCGAGGACGACCCCGATCTCAACCGCCAACTCGCCACTGCGCTGACCGACGCAGGCTACGTCGTCGATCGCGCTTTTGATGGCGAGGAGGGTCACTATCTCGGAGAATCCGAGCCTTACGACGCCGTTATTCTCGACATCGGCTTGCCGAAAATGGATGGCATCTCGGTGCTGGAAGCCTGGCGCCGCACGGGCCGCGCGATGCCGGTGCTCATGCTCACGGCGCGCGATCGGTGGAGCGACAAGGTGCAAGGCTTCGATGCGGGCGCCGATGATTATGTCGCCAAGCCCTTTCATCTGGAGGAAGTGCTCGCACGTGTACGCGCCCTCCTGCGCCGTTCGGCCGGCCATGCAAAAAGCGAGTTCAATTGCGGGCCCGTACGCCTCGACACCAGAACTGGCCGCGTGTCGGTCAATGGCAATCCGGTCAAGCTCACAAGCCATGAATATCGTTTGCTCGCCTATCTGATGCATCATTCTGGACGAGTCGTGTCGCGGACCGAGCTGGTCGAGCATCTCTATGACCAGGATTTCGATCGCGACTTCGAATACGATCGAAGTTTTCGTCGGCCGTATCCGCAAAAAACTTGGTGTCGAGATCATCCAGACCGTCCGCGGCCTCGGATATTTGCTGACGCCACCCGACGTACGTTGATGGGATGCGCGCAAACTCCCTCGCGCTACGTCTTTTTCTGTCAGCCACCGCGTGGGCCGTGGTAATCCTCCTCATTACAGGATTTGTGCTGTCTTCACTGTACCGGCAGGCGGTAGAACGCGCATTTGATCGTCGGCTCGGCGTCTATTTGCGTACACTTGTTGCCGACGTAGCTTCGCCTGAGGACGCAGGCGAAAAATTTCCCCAGTCGCTCGGCGAACCGCTTTTCGAATTGCCGCTATCCGGCTGGTACTGGCAGGTAACCCGGCTTGATCCCGGTAAGACAGAAGTGCGTTCGTCACGCTCGCTTTGGGATGGTGGCCTGCCGCATTTGCAGGACAGTGGAATTGCCATGGGACAGGACGGTTCGCGTGAAGGTTACGTAACCGGTGCTGAGGACCAGCGACTTCGGATGGTTGAGCGCAATATTGATCTTGGCGACGACGGTCACTACCTAGTTGCGGTTGCCGGCGACGCTGCTGAAATCTCGGAAGAAACGCGCTCGTTCGATCAAGCGCTTATCATCACGTTTTCCATACTCGCGGCCGTGCTATTGCTTACAACCACGTTTCAGGTCCGATTTGGTCTTGCTCCACTCAAGCGCATCACTGACAGCCTTACTGCGATTCGATCGGGCAGTGCCGAGCGTTTGGCAGGAAAATTTCCCTGAAGAGATTGCTCCGCTCGCGCGCGAAACGAACGCCTTAATTGAAGCAAATAAAGAGATCGTCGAGCGCGCCCGCACGCACGTCGGAAATCTTGCGCATGCTCTGAAGACGCCGCTATCGGTCATGGTGAATGAGGCCACGGCACGTGGAAATGAGCCATTTGCGCAAAAGGTGCTTGAGCAGGCTGATATCATGCGCGATCAAGTCGCGCGCCATCTGGAGCGCGCGCGCCTCGCTGCTCGACTGACGGTGGTTGGTTCGGTGACCGAAGTGGCCCCGGTGGTGACCGCGCTAGCGCGTACGATGGAGAAGATTTACCGAGAGAAGGAGCTTGCCATCGAAGTTCACACCGACGAGCAGGCGCAATTTCACGGCGAGCGTCCTGATCTTGAAGAGATGATCGGCAATCTGGTCGATAACGCCTGCAAATGGGCGTCGTCGCGGGTCGCGATAGAAGTGGTGCGCGAGCGGCCAGACCCCGTGAGTGAGCGTCACGTCGTTCGCATCATTGTCGATGATGATGGCCGCGGATTGTCGCCTTCCGAACGCGAGCAGGTTTCCAAGCGCGGACAGAGATTGGACGAGACGAAGCCGGGCTCCGGGCTTGGTCTTTCAATTATTGTGGAGCTCGCCGCGCTCTACGGAGGCAGCCTGACACTAGGCACCGCGCCGCTCGGTGGGCTACGTGCAGAACTGGTGTTGCCGGCGGTTTAAATTTGGTCGGGTGCGGGGTCGCCGTTCGAAGTTTTGCCCAAATCCTCCCGTCCCGATAGATTGATCATCCTGCCGCTGGGCGGGGTTGCTTTTATTCAAACGCTATTTCCGGGGGTCGAAATGTCCGCTTCCAAACTTGCCGCAGTTGCAATCACCGGGTCTGATGCTTGCTGCCTGCGCCGGAAGCCCCGATGGCATGGGTCCAGGACCGAAAGAAAACACCGGGACTTTACTCGGTGCGGGAACTGGTGCCGTGCTCGGCGCAGCAGTTGCAGGTGGCGGAACCGGTAACCGATTGGCCGGGGCGGCGGTCGGTGGCCTGCTTGGTGGGCTGATCGGAAATCGCATCGGTGCCTCGCTCGACGATGAAGACAAAGAGCGTGCTTACGCCGCGCAAATGGACGCCCTCGAACGAGGACAATCAGGGGCTCCGGTGTCGTGGCGCAATCCCGATTCGGGCCGATACGGGACGATCGTTCCGGGGCCTGCCTATCAGCAGGCCGGACCGAAATTGCCGCTCCTTTACGCACACCATTTATATTGACGGCCGGCCGCAGACCGCCCGCGGCACGGCCTGCCGCAACCCAGATGGCACCTGGACATCCGTCGGCTGACCGTCAATCACACTTAACAACTCCTTAACGTCCGCCGCCGTATCAAGCTGAAGGCTTGAATCCGGATAGACCGAGAATGGCGGGCGCCCAGACGACCGTCGAGCGACTGCGGCAATTTCTGCGAGAGCTTTCGCCAGGAGCGCGTTCGCTGCTGATTGGCGAGCTCGAACGCTGTGTGCTGCGCGGTGAAGACATTTCCGGCGCCGACCTTGTCCTCCACGAATTGCGCCGGATCGTACGCGATCAACGTGACGGCGGTCTGCACATCGAGAATTCCGCACGTCTTTTGTTCAAGCCTCTTGAACCATTTCTCGTCGACGATCGCGGTGATCACAGACATCCAGGCCGAATCGCGCGATCATCGCTCGAAGCATTATGGAACTGGGTCCGCCGCGATTTACTTCCTGATGACGCCGACTTGTTGGCTGACGAGGTAGGCGAAGCCATACTCGCCGGCGATCAAAGCAGGTCGGAGCGCCTCGCACGCATTTTCCAGGATCGGGTCGCTGCCGCTATAGAGGCGAACTACGGCGCTGCGACAGAGGATAGCAAAGTTCGACGAAGGATACTGCAGCAGATTGGGACGCCGCGCGCTGGTGAGGAGTTGGCCGCTCTCAAGTGTGCGCTCAAGGGCCGCGACGTATTGGCAGCTCTCTCCTCACGCCTACCACTGCAAATCGGCAATCTCGCCAATGCTCAGCTCGAAGAATGTAAGCAGCTGATCGAGGGCGCGGCCGCGCGGGATGGTGAACTGTTCTTGTACGCGTTGTTGACGGTAATGAACCGGATGACGGCGCCTTGGCAATTGATCCGTCTCGGGGTCAAGGCAGCCGGCAGCGACACCGCAGCGCGTGTTGCGGAAACACATTACGCCGTCGCCGTGAACATCGTTCTTGCCGAACAGGAGCGGATGGTAGCGGAATTGCGTGAAGATTTGCGCAGCGGCCAAGGGGTCGCAGTCGGGGCACTCCTCAAAACCATTCATGATTCAGCTCGGGGCTTGCGTACCGAGCTCGAATTGCCAGTCGATAGTACCTGGGGTCGTGCTCTTGCAGCGCAGCGGACGCAAATCTCTGACCTGCTGCGGGCAGAAATTGAATCAATGCCCAATCGCGTACGTCGCTTGTTAAGGCCGCGGCCGTCAAAAGAAATCCGACCCAACTCGGTGCTCGATCCGAATGAGGTTGCTGAGGTCGAGGCCCTCGTTGAATTCGTAGGCATTTGCCGCTATTTCGCCGGCGAACTCGCGATTAATGAAATGACACAACGGGCTCTGAGTGAACTGCGCCAGTACCTCGACAACGGGACACAAGCGCTACTGGAAAGTTTGCGTAACGCCGAGGAGGCAGATCGCAGTTTTCGTCAATCTCAGGTCGATGCTGCGGTACGCTTTTGTGCAAAGGTCTTCGGACGGGAATACGCTGCCCTCCTTGGCAAGGCTGCAGAAGTGGCGGGTGACATGGAGAAAAAGGTCGCGCGCGGCTAAATGCCGGTTTTCAGTGATCGCAAGTGCAGCTGCTTTTGCACCCTTCAAGCGTGGCCGTTCGCGGGTGAGTGAGTTGGAAAGTGCGGACGCGGAGCCGAAAGTCGCTTGGACCAGCAAACCGCACCGTAGACTTTGGTCGTGCCCTACGGCTGTGTGCATTGAATAATCTATTGAATCCAATAACTAATTTGCCATCCCCACCTTACAAAAGTTTAATCCTGCCGACAGGACGCTGTAAGGCTCGTCACCCCATCTTGAGGTTCGAAAAGGTGCGCATTCGCACCAACCGATCAAGATGGAGATTGCCTGATGAAGTCGAGCGCCACTCCCGCAGCCGATGCTGTTAAGAAATCGCGGGCGCTCTCAGCCCGCCGCCTCATTCTCCTGACCACCACGATAGCGGGTCTCGGCGCTGCTGCGCTTGTGGTCGCCCCTGGCCTCAATTTAAATGGCGGGTATCCGGTCGCAATTGCGCAAAACCTTTCCGAGCAGGCGCACAGATTGCAGGCTCCGGTCGGCTTTGCCGACATCGTCGAAAAGGTCAAACCGGCCGTTATTTCGGTCCGCGTCAAAGTTGACGGTGGCTCCGAAACTAACGGTCTAAGCAGCAATGACGTTCCCCCGGGGCTGCGCGAATTCTTCCGCCGCTTCGGAATGCCTGACGCTCCGAATGGCCCGGAAGGGATGCCCCGTGGTCACGGCCGCAACGTGATAACTGGTCAGGGTTCTGGTTTCTTCATTTCTGCCGATGGCTTCGCGGTGACTAACAATCACGTCGTCGAGAAGGCAGAAAGCGTTCAGATCACGACCGATGACGGAAAGATCCACAAAGCCAAGGTCATCGGCACGGACCCGCGCACCGATCTCGCGCTGATCAAGGTTGAAGACGGTCCGTTCCCGTATGTGAAACTTTCGGACAAGGCCCCGCGCATTGGTGACTGGGTCCTAGCCGTCGGCAACCCCTTCGGACTCGGTGGCACCGTCACTGCTGGGATCGTGTCGGCACGCGGTCGGGACATAGGTGCGAGTGCCTACGACGACTTCATCCAGATCGACGCGCCGGTCAACAAAGGTAACTCCGGCGGTCCGACGTTTGACACCGAGGGCAATGTGATTGGTGTCAACACCGCGATCTTCTCGCCTTCGGGCGGCTCGGTCGGTATTGCCTTCGCCATCCCGGCTGACACCGTCAATAGCGTGGTGGCCCAACTTAAAGAGCACGGATCGGTCACTCGCGGTTGGATCGGTGTTCAGATTCAGCCGGTAACGCCCGATATCGCCGACAGCCTTGGCCTGAAGAAGGCTGAAGGCGCGTTGGTTGCCGAGCCACAGGCCAATAGCCCGGCGCAGAAGGCAGGAATTGAAGCCGGGGACGTCATCACTTCGGTCGATGGCAAGGAGGTCAAGGACGCCCGCGATCTCGCCAAGAAGATTGGTGCGATGGCGCCGAAGTCCTCGGTGAAGCTAACGGTCCTGCACAAGGGTGCGGAGAAAACGCTGACCCTGACACTCGGCGAGTTGCCGAATACGAAAGAAGCGCGCGCTAGCGCTGGAGACAACGACGGTAGCGCGGACATTGGCAAGCTCGGCCTTACGCTCGCGCCAGCGGCGCGCGTCGCCGGGGCCGGCGCAGAGGGCGTCGTGGTCACAGGCGTCGATTCGGGTGGAGTAGCCGCCGACCATGGGTTCTCCACCGGCGACGTCATCATGGAAATCGCCGGCAAAACTGTTTCGACCCCTGCCGATGTGCGCGATGTCGTCGCCAGCGCGCGCACGGAAGGCAAGCGCAGCGTGCTGGTCCGCGTGAAGAAGGGTGACAATACGCGCTTTGTCGCCTTGCCGCTTGGCAGCGGCTGACAAGAGTTTTGGGGACGTGCTGCCGGCATCCGTCGCCCCCGCCGGTGGTCCGACCTCAACGGGGCGGGCATCGCGCCCGTCCCGGCAAATTACGGAGCGGCCGTGCGGCAGACGGCACGGACCCGAGTCCGATCAGAGCTCCAACCCTGGCATCCGTCGCCCCCGCCGGGGTGGGGTCGTTGAGGGGGTGGCGGTCCCCGCCACCCCCTCGCGTACGACTGGGGGGTGCCGGTTGGCGGGCATTGACCCTGCCACCGAAATGTCTGGAATTGGTGTGACCGATGCCCACTTATGCGGATATTAACGGGCAGCGCCCTGTCGGCCGGATGGCCGACGCGCAACCGGACCGGGTAACAATGCGCCTTCTGGTCATTGAAGACGACCGCGATGCCGCCGAGTATCTCGTCAAGGCGTTTCGCGAGGTCGGTCATGTTGCCGACGCTGCTACCGACGGCGACGATGGGCTAGCCATGGCCCTCGACGGTCAATACGACGTTTTGATTGTCGATCGAATGTTGCCCAAACGGGATGGATTGGCGGTGATCGGCGCTCTGCGGGCAAAAGGGCTGGAAACACCGGCACTAATCCTGTCAGCGCTCGGGCAGGTTGATGACCGGGTCAAGGGGTTGCGGGCTGGCGGCGACGACTACCTACCCAAACCTTATTCGTTCTCCGAGCTGCTCGCGCGCGTAGAGGTGCTGTCGCGTCGCCGCGTCGGCCGCAGCGAAGAAACGGTTCTGCGGGTCGGCGACCTCGAGCTTGACCGGCTCTCTCACCAGGTGCATCGCGGCAAGGACGAAATTTCGCTACAACCGCGCGAATTCCGTCTTCTGGAGTACCTGATGCAGCATGCGGGGCAGGTGGTTACCCGCACGATGTTGCTGGAAAACGTGTGGGATTATCATTTTGACCCGCAAACCAACGTGATTGATGTCCATATCTCGCGCTTGCGCTCGAAAATCGATAAAGGTTTCTCCCAGCCGCTTTTGCATACGGTCCGCGGCGCGGGATACATGATACGTGACGGCGCTCGGTAAACTATTTCGGACGACCACGTTCAAGCTGACACTGGTCTATTTGACCGTGTTCGCGCTGTTCGCCGCATTTCTGCTTGGCTATTTTGCTCTCAACACGCGGCGTCTGATCACCGAGCAGATTACCGATACGGTCAATGCCGAGATCACTGGCCTTTCCGAACAATATCGTCTTGGCGGTATCCGCCGACTTGTGGTCGTCGTGGACGCGCGTGCACGGCGCCCGGGCTCAAGCCTTTATCTGGTCACGACCTTTGCGGGCGAGTTGCTTGCCGGCAATGTTACGGCGCTGCCGCCGGGGACTCTCGACAGTGTAGGCTGGACTGAAACCGCGTACCGCCGGCTCGATGAGGCCGACCCGGCCGAGCATCCCGAACATCACGCGTTGGCACGCGTCTTTCAGCTGCCGGGGGGCTTTCGCCTCTTGGTTGGTCGTGACCTCGACGAGCGCGAGCGGCTTTACAACATCGTGCTCTCAGCGGGCCGTTGGTCGATTGCGATCGTGATCATACTCGGGCTCGCCGGCGGACTGTTCGTGACCCGCCGGGTGTTGCGCCGCGTCGATGCCATGACGGAAACAACGCGCACAATCATGCATGGCGATCTCGGCGGCCGCCTGCCGGTCGCGGGAACGGGTGATGAACTCGATCGGCTGGCCGAAAACCTTAACGTCATGCTTGAGCGCATTGAGGCGTTGATGCGCGGTTTGAAGGAAGTTTCCGACAACATTGCACACGATCTGAAGACGCCACTTACGCGCCTGCGAAATCGGGCAGAGCAAGCGCTTCGCTCGGCTAAAAGCGATAGCGAATATCGCGCGGCGCTCGAAAGCACGATCGAAGAGTTGGATGGCCTGATTCGCACATTCAATGCGCTGCTCATGATCGCGCGCGCTGAATTGGGGCAGGCGCGTGACGACATGAGCGAATTTGATGCCGCGGAAATCGCCAATGATATCGGCGAACTGTATGAGCCGTTGGCGGAAGAAAAAGGCATTGTGCTGACAGTGGAAGCCAGCGCGCCAGCGCCACTTAAAGGCAATCGCGAGCTCATCAGCCAGGCGCTTGCCAATCTGGTCGACAATTCCATCAAATATGCAGCACCGGGTGGCGTGGCGCCCAATGGTGCCAAGGCTCGGATCGTCGTGTGTGCGCTAAGCGAAGGTGACCGGATTCTGTTGACTGTCGCCGACAGCGGGCCTGGCATTCCTGAAGTCGATCGCGGCCGCGCCGTCGAAAGATTTGTCCGATTGGAGCAAAGCCGGTCGCAACCCGGTTCCGGCCTCGGATTAAGCCTCGCTTCAGCTGTTGCTCGCCTGCATGGAGGCGAATTAACCCTTGCTGACAACCAGCCCGGGCTCAAAAGCATCATTGCATTGCCGCGGGGAGGGCCGGTACAGAGTGCGGGATGAGGCCGCCCGCCAGACGTAAGGCTTCCCGCAAACCGGCTGTCCACGGGGACAGTACCGGGGGCAAGGCTAGAGGTGCGACGCTGGCCAGGCGGATCGCGACCGCACCCCGGCTTGTCGACCCGGACACGGCCCGCGCACGAGTTGCCGAATGGTTGGCTGGACTTGCGCCAGGCGATGCAAAGCATCTTAGGGAACTGCTTAGCGCCAATCCAATTGTCAGCACGCTGCTCGAAAGCCTTTCGGAAAGCTCCCCCTACTTGTGGGAGTTGGCGAGTCTTGAACCAACCAGACTACTTCGGTTGCTTCAGTCCGATCCTGAGCAGCACTTCGCCTCCCTTTTGGCTGAGCATGGGCGAGACGCCGGGTCGAGCGCCGATGCGGCTGATGCAATGCGAATTTTGCGCCGGATGAAATCCGAGGCCGCACTCCTTATCGCACTGGCTGATATTGGCGGCGTTTGGCCCGTGATGCGAGCTGCTCGCGCACTCACCGAGCTGGCCGACACAGCGGTCGATGCTGCTGTCTATTTTATCCTTGCCGAGGCGGAGCGCGATGGACGCCTAAAACCGGCGGACAATACCCGGCCGCAAGTGGGTAGCGGGTATGTGGTGTTGGCGATGGGCAAGATGGGGGCATTCGAGCTCAACTATTCAAGCGATATTGATCTCATCGCTCTTTACGAACCCACGGCCTCTGCCTTGCCGGCGGACGCAGAGCCATCGACACTTTACGTGCGGCTTACGCAGCGGCTTGTAAAGTTACTGCAAGAACGGACTGCCGATGGTTATGTCTTTCGTACAGATCTGCGCCTGCGGCCCGATCCCGCCTCGACCACAATTGCAATTTCAACGCCGGCGGCCATCTCGTACTACGAAAGTGCCGGGCAGAATTGGGAACGCGCCGCAATGATCAAAGCGCGCCCGTGCGCGGGCGATATCGCCGTCGGGGACATGGTTCTTAACGAAATTGCACCATTCGTGTGGCGAAAGTATCTCGATTATGTCGCCGTCAGCGACGTGCATGCGATGAAACGTCAAATCAATGCCTACCGCGGCCACGGTGAGATTGCGGTCGAGGGACACAATATCAAGCTTGGCCGCGGCGGCATCCGTGAAATCGAGTTCTTCGCGCAGACCCAACAACTGATTGCGGGCGGCCGTAACCCGGGCCTACGCGATCGCGACACGCTGACAACGCTCGACAAACTTTGCGAGGACAAATGGATTGATGCCGACGCACGCGATGCCATGAAGGATGCTTATTGTTTTCTGCGCGTGGTCGAACACCGCCTGCAGATGGTGAATGACGAACAGACACAAACTCTTCCGTCCGAAAAAGAAAGCCTTGAGCGCTTTGCGCGTTTCCTCGGTTTTGCAGATCGTGATGCCTTCGCCAAGGTGCTGCTCGGCCATCTCGACAGAGTGCAGCATTACTATGCTCGCTTGTTTGAGAAAACATCGGATCAAGAAAAGCCAGTATTCGTGTTCCCGCCCGAAGCGGATGACCATAAGACGCTTGACCGACTTGCCGCACTTGGATTTCGCGCTCCGTTGGAAGCCTCCAGCATCATTCGACACTGGCTCTCCGGTGGGCATCGCTCGCTAAAAGCGAATCGGCACGTACCCATCTCGAGGCCTTGTTGCCGATCCCTTCTCGAACAAATTGCTGGGACGGATAACCCCGGTGCGACCCTCATTCTGTTCGACCATTTCCTCGCCAACCTGCACGGCTCGGCTCGGCTATTGTCGCTGTTGCGCCAGAACCCCGAACTCATCGCGTTGATTGCGCTTGTGCTGGGCACCGCACCGCGTTTGGGCAGCACGCTGGCGCGCCACCCACAGGTCATGGATGCCCTGGTCGATCCGAGTTTTTTCGGCGCTTTACCGGACGAAATCGAACTTGGCCGTCGACTGGATGCTGCGCTGGCGCAATCTCGATACGACGAAGATTTGCTCGAGCGCATCCGCACATTCGGGCTGGAATACATGTTCCTGATCGGCGTGCGAATTCTTTCGGGCACGGTCACGGCGAGGCAGGCGGGCGAGGCCTTCGCGCGGCTTGCGGACGCTGTGATCCGGGCGGTTCAACGCGCGGTCGCAGACAATCTCGCCTCAACTTATGGGCATCTGCGTGGAGAAGAGACCGCGATTCTGGCGATGGGCAAGCTCGGCGGTTATGAGATGACCGCGACTTCCGATCTTGATCTAATTTTGGTCTACGATTTCGACGACACGCAACCTGAATCAGATGGTTCAAGGTCACTGTACGGCGCGCAATATTTCGCACGTTTGACACAGCGGCTGATCAACGCACTGACTGCGCAGACCAACTATGGCGCACTGTATCAAGTCGACATGCGGTTACGGCCATCCGGGCGGGCAGGACCTTTGGCGACGCGACTCGATGGTTTTGCTGCCTACCAGGAAACCGAAGCGTGGACCTGGGAACACATGGCGCTCACGCGTGCGCGGCTGATTTCGGGTTCGGCTGCATTCAAACACCGCGTTGAACGCGTTATTCGCGATATTCTGCGGAGACCACGCAATGCCGAATTGGTCGCCGGCGACGTCCTTGAAATGCGTGCGGCGATCGCTAAAGAAAAAGGCGAGGGCGATCGTTGGGATCTCAAATACGCGGCCGGCGGGCTCATCGATATCGAGTTCATTTCGCAATATCTTCAGCTCGTTCACGCCCACCAGCTGCCAGATATTCTCGATACTTCAACCGCGCGGGTGCTTGAAAAAGCCCTGTCGTTGCGGGTTTTGGCCGTGGAAGATGCGGAAATCCTGCGTGCGGCTGTACAACTTTATCATGATCTCACGCAGATATTGCGCCTCTGCCTTGCCCGGCGCATTTGATCCAAAGACCGCGGGCGCCGGGCTCTTGCGGCTGTTGGCGCGGGCGGCTGACGTTCCGGATTTTGCAACGCTCGATGCGACGCTAACGGATATGCAATCGAAGGTGCGCGCTAGTTTTATACGTATTTTGGGGAACGCGACCTAGGGCGTGGTGCTACGCGGCTTCGTCTTTGGGCAGGGCACATTGAGGTTCGAGAGGCAGACGAACCACCACCAGCGTTCCTTTTCCGAGCGTTGAGCGGATGCGCATTCGGCCGCCGTGCAGCTACAACCAGCGACTTGGAGATTGCGAGTCCCAGGCCAGATCCCTGGTGGCTCTTGGTAAGCTGACTTTCGACCTGCTCGAACGGGCGCCCAAGTCGGGCGAGCGCATCGCTTGGCGATGCCGATGCCGGTATCGGCGATGGCGAGCGTGACACAATGGTCGGTTGCTCGCCCGCGCACCGTGACGCGGCCTCCCATAGGAGTAAATTTGACGGCGTTGGAGAGCAAATTCAGCGCGATTTGCTTGAGCGCACGCCGATCTGCTCGCAATTTTAGCTCGGGCGATATTCGCGCCGCCAATTGCAATTGCTTGTCCTGTGCTCGCGCCCCGACGACGCGCATGGCCTCGTTGAGCAATGCATCGAGACTGAGATCTTCAAAATCAAGCCGGATACGGCCGGCTTCGATCTTCGACATATCCAGAATGTCGTTGATGACCTCAAGCAGATACTGCCCGCTGCCGCGAATATCGTTGCAATATTCGTGATATCTTTCGGCGCCTAGCGGGCCAAACATTCCCGACTCCATGATCTCGGAAAATCCGATGATGGCATTGAGCGGCGTGCGCAATTCGTGGCTCATATTGGCGAGGAATTTTGATTTCGCCTGATTCGCCTCTTCAGCGCGGGTTTTTTCCTCGGCGTATTTCTCGGCGAGTTCAGCAGAGCGTTGTTGGGAAGTGCGCAAATCGGCAACAGTCGCCATCAGGCGCTTCTCGCTATCGATGAGCTTTTCCTCGTGGGTCTTCAGCGCAGTGATGTCTGTTCCAACCGAGACATAGCCGCCATCTTTGGTGCGCCTTTCACTGATGTGCAGCCAACGACCGTCTTCGAGTTGCGCTTCAAACGTGCGCGCGCCGGGAACGCTCGGACCCGTGGTTATAATCTTGTTGCGCACTACCGGCTTACTGCCCGCGGCGACCACGGATTCGTATGACGCGCCGACAACAATTGCGTCGTCGGGCAGGTGATGCAGTTCTTGAAAGTTTGAATTGCAGAGAACGAGACGATTGTCGGCGTCCCACAGGACGAACGCTTCAGGGATAGTCTCAATTGCATCGCGCAGCCGCATATCGGCAGCGACGGTCTTCTCTACCAGGCTTTTCTGTTCCGTGATGTCGACGGCAATGCCAATCAGATGCAAGCCGGGCTCACCTGGCTGGCGCACGAGCTCGCAGCGGGCACGCAGCCACACCCAATGGCCGGCGGCGTGACGCATACGAAAAGCGTGATCGATCGTTGTCGCAGTTGCGTCGGCTAATTCGGCAGCGAGTTCGTAAAGTCTTACATCGTCCGGATGGACAAGCGCATTGACATCCCCGAACGACAGCAGATCATCTTTGGCTTCGAGCCCCAGTATTTCGAACATCGATTGCGACCAGAAAATGCGGCCACGAGCAAGATCCCAATCCCATAGCCCACACCGGCCCCGGTTGAGCGCGGTATCGATGCGGCTGCGGACCGTTTCGTAAATCAGGTCCGCTTCCCGTGCCCGAGTAGCCTGCCAATGGAAGGCAAAGCCGAGGATGAGCACAACGAAACCGGTGGTGGCTGAGAGTGTCGTCGTCAATGTGGTCAGTGAGCGCCAGCCCGCCAATGCAGCCTCGCGGGACTGCACGACGGCGAATTGGCCGAATGGAGGATTGAGCATTCGCACGGTAGCAAGTGCGCGCGTGGCGTCGGGCAACGTTATTTCCATGACGCCCGCACCCGCGCCGAAGGTCGTGAGCGGCTGTGTGGACCCAAGCAGGTCGATTAAGCGGCGGCCAATGGTTGCGTCCGTGGCCGGCGTTGCGGCCGTGACGACGCCCTCGGCGTTCGTCAGGATAAAGCGGCGGCCCGACGCCGTCGCCCAGGTTGGCAGTGCTGCCGCGAGCACCTGCTGTGGCTGCTCGATCGCATCTTTCGGTCGCTTCAAGGGATGATGCAGGCGCTCAGCGGTAAGGTCCGCAATTGCTTCAAGCGACGCAGTCTCGCTGTTTAGAGTTTGCGCGCGGTGATCGAGCACCTGCACCAGGGCTCCAACGCAGATCGTCGCGAGAAAAGCGATGATCAGAACGGGGACCGCGCGGCGAAGCAGCGGCTCGGCGTTCAGCAGCCGCCGATATGCCGGTTTGGCAATCGATTGCGCGAGGCCTTTGATAGAATCGGGATGTGCAGACGCACTCGCCAATCCGGCGCGCGCCATAGATGGCCTCCGTTCGGAATTTCCCCTGTCACCCTCGAAACGGAAGGATGTGCCGCATCGCTTTCCGAATCACTTTGTGATTGGAATCGATGGCCGCTGATTTGTCGAGAGTCCGAAGAGTCAAATATTTAAAAATTGTTACCCACGGATACTTTTGGCAACACATTTTGGCGCCAGCTGGCCTCAGGGTGTGGCAAGCGCTCGTTCGACGATGTCCGCCAGGTCGCGAGAAAGAGTCGAAGCGGCCTTGACGCGGTTGAGGGCTGCTTCCGCCTTGGCGCGGCGGCCTTTTTCGAGCGTACGCCAGGTGCGGAATGCGGTAGCCAACCGAGCGGAGACCTGCGGGTTTTTCTGATCCAGGGCGAGGACAGTATCGGCAACAAAGTCATACCCGGCGCCGTCGGTGCGGTTGAACTGGGTGGTATTGCCTCCCGCGAAGGCGCCGATAAGGGCCCTTACGCGGTTGGGATTGGCCATCGAGAAAGCCGGATGGCCGGTGAGACTGCGGATAGCGTCGAGCGTATTCGGCTCAGGGATCATGGCCTGAAGCGAGAACCATTTATCGACCACGAGCGCATCCGAAGAATGACGTGTGTAGTAGTCCGCAATGGCACGCTTGCGGTCCGGCGTATCATGCAGCGATAGCGTAGCCAGTGCCGACATGCGATCAGTCATGTTGTCGGCGGCATGGTACTGCTGTGCTGCACGCGCAATTCCTGACGCCGAACCATTTGCCGCCAGCAGATCGAGCGCGACATTGCGTAGGGCGCGGCGCCCGGCGCTCTTGGCATCGGGTGAGTAACGTCCGGGTACTGCCATACGCTGGTAAATTGCCTCCAGAGGCGCGCCCAACCGCTCCCCAATATCAACCCTTAATTTTGTTCGCGCTTGAAAGATGGCATCCGGATCGATGTCGTGGCCGATTTCGCGCGCGATATCACCTTCGCCGGGGGGCACCAACGTCAAGCGCGACGAATGCAGGCTCGAGTGCCGCATCGGCGAGGATGGCCGAAAGCGCATGCATCAACTTGTCATCGCTTCGAGGATCGCGGCCCGCCCGGATTGCCGACACGTTGTCGATCAGCAGGCGCATCGAAATTGTCTGTAGCGCCTGCCATCGATTGAACGGATCGGCGTCGTTTGCGGCGAGGTAGGCCAGATCGTCGGAATTGACCTCAACGTCAAGCCGGACGGGTGCCGAGAATCCCCGATTGACCGAAGGCACGGGGCGCTCGGCGATGCCGGTGAATTCGAACGTGGTGACCGGCTCGCTCAGAACCAGCACGTTGCGTTCGATTGTTCCGCCGCCGCGCAGGCGCAAGGGCAGATCGCGTCCGTCCTTGCCGACCAGACCGAAGGCGAGCGGGATCACCATCGGTTGCTTGACCGGTTGCCCCGGCGTCGGCGGCATCACCTGCTTGCATTCCAGCGTGTAGAACTGATCCGCGCTCATTGTAGCGGCCATTGACCGTGACCTGTGGCGTACCGGCCTGATTGTACCAGCGCATGAACTGCGCAAAATCAAAGCCGCTGACGTCGGCGAAGCACTGAATAAATTGCTCGATGGTCGCGGCCTCGCCGTCATGGCGCGCAAAATAAAGATCCATGCCGGCGCGGAATTTCTCCCGGCCGATCAACGTCTGCACCATGCGCACCACTTCGGCGCCCTTCTCGTAAACGGTGGCGGTGTAGAAGTTGTTGATCTCCTTGTAGATCTCCGGACGTACCGGATGTGCCAAAGGCCCCGCATCCTCGATGAATTGCGCGGCGCGAAGCCCGCGCACGTCGGCGATGCGCTTGACCGGTCGCGAGCGCATATCGGACGAAAATTCCTGATCGCGGAAAACTGTGAGGCCTTCTTTCAGGCAAAGCTGAAACCAGTCACGGCAGGTGATGCGGTTGCCGGTCCAGTTATGGAAATATTCGTGGGCGATGACCGCTTCGATATGCGCGAAGTCGGTGTCAGTCGCGGTATCGCTGCTGGCGAGCACGTATTTGTCGTTGAAGACGTTGAGCCCCTTGTTCTCCATCGCGCCCATGTTGAAATCGGACACGGCGACGATCATGAAAATATCGAGATCGTATTCGCGCCCGAAGGCCTGCTCGTCCCAGCGCATGGAACGCTTGAGCGCGTCCATGGCGTAACCGCAGCGGCCCTGCTTGCCATGCTCGACAAAGATACGCAGCGTCACATTACGCCCTGTCGACGTGACGAATTTGTCCTCTACGCAGGCAAGGTCCCCGCCGACCAGCGCAAACAGATATGACGGCTTGGGATGCGGATCATGCCAAACCGCGAAATGGCGGCCGCCCGGAAGCGATCCGCTTTCGATCAGATTGCCATTGGACAGCAACACCGGCGCTTCCGTTTTGTCCGCTTCAATCCGCGTCGTGTAGACCGCCATCACGTCGGGCCGGTCCAGGAAAAAAGTAATGCGGCGGAAACCCTCGGCTTCGCATTGCGTGCAATAGGTGCCGCTCGAGCGGTAAAGCCCGGACAGTTGCGTATTCGCTGACGGATCTACGACGGTTTCGATTTCAAGCGTGAATGGCCGGGCCGGCGGTTGCGCGATTGTCAGGCTTTCAGACGTCGCAACGTAGCTGTCGGCGGGTAGGGCAGCCCCGTCGAGCTTCAGCGACACCAAAGACAGCCCGTCACCGTCCAGCATCAGCGGGGCAGCGGTTGCCTTGGGATTGGGCTTGAGCGTGATGGTCGCGCGCACTTTCGCCGCTGTCGGGTGTAGAGATACGTCGAGTGAAACCGTTTCAACCAGCCAATCGGGCGGGCGGTAATCTTTCAGGCGGACAGGTTGGGCGGTTTCGGTACGCATGACCATTGATTTAGAATGTCCAGACGCCAATGGGAAGGAAGAATGATGCGGACCACGCATGCGATGGTGCTCGATCAACCGCGCACGCCGCTCGTCATGCGCGAGCGACCGTTACCCTCGCCGGGGGTTGGCGAAATTCTGATTGCAGTGACAGCGTGCGGAGTTTGCCGCACCGATTTGCATATCGTGGATGGAGAGCTTCCACACCCGAAGCTGCCCGTTGTTCCAGGTCACGAAATTGTTGGGCGGGTGTCGGGTCTGGGAGGGGGCGTAAGCGGATTTACCGTGGGCGATCGCGTCGGCGTACCTTGGCTGGGTGCGACCTGCGGAACCTGCCCGTATTGCCGCAGCGAGCGCGAAAACTTGTGTGATAGGCCGGTATTCACCGGATACACGCGTGATGGCGGCTTTGCGACGCATACGATTGCTGATGCTCGCTATTGCTTTGCGCTGGGCGAACACGGTGATGATGCTGAAATCGCGCCCTGGCTTTGCGCCGGGCTGATCGGCTGGCGGAGTTTTCGCATCGCTGGCGAGGGAGAGACCCTCGGTCTCTACGGCTTCGGTGCGGCCGCGCACATTTTGGCTCAAATTGCAAAATGGCAGGGTCGCCGTGTGTTTGCGTTTACGCGTAAGGACGATCAAGCGGCACAGAAATTTGCGCGCTCGCTTGGAGCAGTCTGGGCAGGCGGCTCCGATGATTTGCCGCCGGAGCCGCTCGATGCTGCAATTATATTTGCGCCGGTTGGCGCACTGGTGCCGACCGCCCTCAAAGCAGTGAAGAAGGGCGGACGTGTGGTGTGCGGCGGCATCCACATGTCAGATATTCCGAGCTTTCCCTACGAATTGCTGTGGGAGGAACGGCAGCTGATGTCGGTTGCCAATCTCACACGCGCGGACGCGCGGGATTTTCTGGAGATTGCACCGAAGTCGGGCATAAAGTGTGAGGTGACACGTTATCCCCTCGCGCGCGCCAATGAGGCGCTGTCGGATTTGCGCGAGGGACGCCTACAGGGTGCCGCAGTGCTCATTCCTTAGCGCGGCGTCAGCGCGCTGGTTCCGCATGACCGATCACGCGCTTGATAGACGGCGACCGCTCCCGCAAGGTGCGCTCTAGTGCATCAACACTTTCGTGCACGGCCTGAACGCTCAATTGAGGGTCGACGCGGCAATGGAAATTGACGATCTCGCCTTCATCCGTCTCGCGGACGCGAACATCATGGACGTCGCGAACGCTGCGGGTTTCTGCGGCGAGTTCCGATAGCGCAATTTCGACTGCTTTGACACGTTCCGGTGGGGCCTCTCGACCCAGGGCATCCTGCGGCTGCAGCGGTTCGATGTGCGTTTCCACCTCGACGCTGGCGCCCAGTTCGGCTGCGATTGCGTCCTCAAGCCCGTCGGCCAATTCGTGCGCAGCGCGCAGCGATAGCTTGCCGTCAACCTCGAGGTCGAGGGACACCGCCAGTTTGTCGCCAAGTTCATGGACCGTCACATGGTGCACGGCGAGGCCGCGGTTGCGCGCAATGACCATCACGCAATCGAGCACGCTCTCATTGCTGAGAGCGACCGGATCGGTGGTGACGGTCGGTTCCGCACCAGGCATCTGTCGGCGGATATCGCCGGCAATCTGATCCTTGAGCGCGCTCACGCGGTCGAGTGGCAGCGTGCGGCTGACCGCGACGCCGAGATCGATGAAGGTTTTTTCCCCGACGGCGCGGACACGAACCTGCTCGGTCGCGACCACGCCGGGGATTTTTGCGGCAATAGCTTTGATTTTTTCAGCTGCGCCAGGCGGCGCAACGTCGATAAGCGTATCGATGGTTTTCTTGCCGAGCCGCCACCCGGCGAAACAAACGAGCACCGCCACCACCAGCGCGGCGGCCGAGTCTGCCCACGGCAAGCCGAAACGCACACCCAATAGACCAATCAGTACGGCCATCGAAGACCAGAGGTCGGACGAAAAATGCAACGCGTCGGCTTCGAGCGCGTGGCTCGATGTCTTTTCCGCGGTGTGCGACAACGCGCGGGCGCGGAAAAAATCGACCACCATTGATACGATGATCACGCCGAAGGCCCACGCGGTCGCTTCGACCACATGGCCCTCATGCTCAACAAGGCGTTTGATGGCTTCCCAGATCACCACGCCGGAGAGCAGAAATAACAAAGCCGTTTCAGCCAGCGCCGAGACCGCTTCGACTTTGCCATGCCCATAATGGTGTTCTTCGTCGGCTGGTTTTCCGGAAATACGAACGGCGACGTAGGTCATGACCGTGGCGCCGAGATCGATCAGCGAATGCCCGGCTTCCGACAGGATGGCCAGTGACCCCGTGGCAAAACCGACCAGGCCCTTCGCGACGGTCAGCCCGGCCGAGGCCGCGATCGAGGAAAGGGCGACTTGTTCTTTTTCGCTCTGCATATCGGGCCGGTGTAGCCTAAATGGCGGCAGATTTCGAGGACCGCTGGAAAGCCCGCTGTCACGGGCTCACCGGCTTTCCGTCCGCTGCCGCCGAGCGCGTGACGGCGTCAAGAATGCGGATATTTGCCAGCAAGTGCTCGGTGGTGAAGCGATAGGGCGCGCGGCCTTCGATCGCATCGGCCCAGGCCTCGAAATTCATACGGACAGTATTGATGTGCTCGTAGTTGCGCGTTTGTCGGCTGCCGTCCGGTGCACAGTGCACAAAGCTTGACGGGATACCCTTGGCGACATTGCCGCCTTCCTGCACCTCGACCCAACCTTGGTCACAAACCAGCGTGAACCGGCCGTAAAACGGCGGCGTCGACAGGCAGGTGATGCGGCCGCGGGCTCCATTTTCGAAATCGATGTCCGCGCTCACAAAATCCTCCGAAGACGCCGGGAATATTTGTGAAGCGGTGCGTGCGCGCACACGCATGGGTGGCCCGGCGAAAGAGACGAACATATCGCCGAGATGAATGCCAAGCGCGGTCCAGGCGCCCGCCGGTGCATGCTTCGGGTCACGGCGCCAGTTCGACGGATCCATCTTGCGGAAATTGTTGTGGCTGACATTGGCGTCCATGTGCAGCACGCGGCCAAGCGCGCCGCTCTCGAACAGCCGGCGCATCTCTTCCATTGCAGGCTCGAAACGGCGCTCGTGGCCGATGCCGAGGATGCCACCGGCTTTGGCGCAGGCTGCCAGAATCCGCTCGGCACTCGCAGTCGTGAGTGCCAGCGGCTTTTCGCAAAACACCTGTTTGCCGGCGCCGAATGCCGCGATCGCCATTTCTTCGTGCAGCAGATGTGGCGTTACGACAGCCACGGCATCGACATCAGACCGCTTGAGCAAGGTTTTGTAGTCGTCGGTCAGGTCGAACTTGTGCGCAGCGGCGAACGGAGCCGCCATCTGGATGTCAATATCGCATCCGGCCACGACCTTGAAGCGAGGACTTTCGGCAAGACAGGTCACAATCTGCTTGCCCCACCAGCCGAGCCCGATAACTCCGATGCGGATCATTCTTCAACATTCCCTAGTTCTCATGCCCAGGAGAAAGATTGAGGCCATCTTCTCCCGTGCGTCAAATGCAACAGCGCTGCACCATCGGGGAGGCAGGCAATGGAGAAGATCACGAGACGGGTGAAGCTCGCAGCCTCGGCCGCTTTTGCTGCCGTACCGGCACTCTAACGCTTGTTTTGATGTAACGTTTGGCTTCCGTTCTGCCAGAGTTCATACGATGCCAGCCCCAGCACCAGCACTCCTACGATTGTGAAATCGGTTGTCGCGGCCACGCTCGACACTCCGAGGATCCACGGCGCAGCGACAAGCCAGGCGCCGAGCAAGACGTTGGCCCATTCCTCCCACAAGCGGAATGTCGACAACGTGACAATCTCGGTGCAGATGAGCAGGAATCCCGTGAAAACCGCGGCCGACGTTGCTACCGCTTCTCCGCCGAAATTCAGGACGCCTGGCGAAATGCAGAGCCAGATGGCGAGCAGCCAGCTGCACCAATCCTCCCAGTGAATTGGCGGATCGAATCGTACCTGCACCATAGACGGCTCCTTTGGTTCGTTGGTCGAAGAGCCAATCCTCACAATGAATGACCGGACTGCGGACCACACCTCGTGAAGACTTTAAAAAATATTGTTTAGGCCATTGCTTCTGTCTTTGCGAAAGATCAACTCGCCTGAATAACCGCGATATCGCTCGCGCTGTAGCTTCGATGAATGTTTGGACTTCTGATCATTAAAGGCGCAGCATAATTGCCTGTTTCGCTGCCAACCGATCTCCCGCGCGCCGAAAGCCAAGAAAGTGACCAGACAATAATGTGCTTTTCGGCCCCGGCGAGCTTTGTTACGGCCGGGATCACGGGGGCCGTTGGCATTGTTGCTCTGACCCGGATCAATGAGCCGCGAGAGCTGCCATTGGCGGCCACGCCGCTGCTGTTTGCCCTCCAGCAGGGCATCGAGGGATTGTTATGGCTCAAGCTACCGCTGGATTCCGACGGCTCGCTCTCAACATCACTGACACTCATTTTTCTGTTTTTCGCGGAAGCGTTTTGGCCGATATATGCGCCCGTTACAGTATGGCTGGTCGAGCCAAATCACCATCGTCGGCTTTTCATGGTGGTTTGCGTGGGTATCGGCACGGGCGTGGGTACATATTTGCTTTGGGGGATTCTTGGTCACCCGCATTTTGCGACAATTCTTGATGGTCACATCGTTTATGTGACTGGGTACCAGCACTCTGACGCAGTCGGTTTTGCCTATCTCGCCGCAACCGGCTTGCCGCTCCTGTTGTCATCGCAGCGCACGATTGTCGTCCTGGGGGCAATTGTCCTTGTGGGCTTGTCGGCAGCCTATGCGTTGTACTGGGAATCTTTCACGTCTGTCTGGTGTTTCTTCGCGGCAGCGGCGAGTGTCACGATCCTGTGCCATTTTGAATGGTCACGCCTGCGTCGTCTACAGAGCGTCGGTGCCTAGCGCTTCGACTAGCCGGCACCCGTTTGGCTACAAGCCCGCTGCCGCCTTCGGTCTGGAATTAGTTCTGTCAAAATGAACACTCGAGAGCATTTCGGTAGTGAAAAACCCCGGGACAGTGCCCCGGGGTTTGATATCGACGCGATATCAACATTTGCGTCGTTTTCTAAGTGGCGGATTTGACCTCGATCTTCTTTGATTGCGCGGGCGCTGGTTTTGGGATGACTACAGTGAGTACTCCCTTTGAAATACTCGCCTTGATGGAACCCGCATCGACGCCCGCCGGCAGTTCGATGGACCGGGAGAACGAGCCATAACTACGCTCGACAAGACGATAATTCTTATCCTTCTCTTCCTTTTCCGCTTTCTTTTCGCCTTTGATTGTCAGGACGCCGTCAGCGAGGTTGATCTGAACGTCTTTCTCTTCAAGCCCGGGGAGTTCGGCAGTAATCTGAATTTCCTTGTCATTTTCGACTACGTCAGTGCTTGGAACAAGATCAGTTGCTAGCCCCGTGGACCTGAAAGTTGGCCAATCACGCGTAAAATTGTCGAAAACCTCCTCAACGTCACGCTGCAACGACAGGAACGGATTAAACGAGCGAACACCATTTGGCTCGCGATGAATTGGGATGAGTGATTTAAGGTTCATTTTTGCACCTCCATGTAAACGGCCAACAGAAAACGGCCAACAGAAAACGGCCGCAAAATTTCAAAGAACATAAGGCATCTATTTTTTGAGAAGGCATTGATCTGAGTCAAACAGTCCTGCCTCGCACATCATATCTTTTTTACTGATGAAGGCTTCATTGGATCTAGAGTACAAGAAATTTCGCGACGAGATGGTCGAAAAATCCATCTTCGCGCGCGGCGTGCGTTCCAAGCTGGTTCTCGATGCCATGCGAAGCGTGCCGCGTGAATCCTTTTTGCCAACGAAGCTTCGCGAATTTGCGTACGAAGACGCTCCCTTGCCGATCGAGGAAGGACAGACGATCTCGCAGCCATATATCGTGGCCTTTATGACCGAGGCGCTGATGCTGCGCGGCGGCGAGAAAGTGCTCGAAATCGGTGCCGGTTCTGGCTATGCGGCGGCGGTCCTCTCCGAAATTGCTGCCGACGTCTATACCGTCGAGCGCCATGGTCCGTTGGCCGAAAAGGCCGCCGCGACGCTGGCTGATCTTGGCTACGACAATGTGCATGTTCTGCACGGCGATGGGACGCGCGGTTGGCCCGCGCACGCGCCCTTTGACGCGATTGTAGTCGCGGCTGGCGGTCCTACGGTTCCCGAGTCTCTGAAAGAGCAGTTGAAAATCGGAGGCCGGCTCGTGATCCCGGTGGGGGCGGACCTGCGTACGCAAGAACTGGTGCGGGTGACGCGGATTTCGCAAAACGAATATCGCCGCGAAGATCTTGCCGATGTGCGATTTGTTCCGCTGCTTGGCGAGGAAGGATGGGCACCAGAGGAAGCGGAGCTACCCCGCGTTCGCCGCGTGCCGCCGGCAGTCGCGCGCGGTGACGAAAAGCTGATCAAAAGTATTGCTGACGCGGCCGAGCCGTTCCGCTCGATCGACGAGGTTGATCTTCACCCGCTGCTCGAGCGGGTGGGCGACGCGCGCGTCGTGCTGCTCGGCGAGGCGACGCATGGGACCTCGGAATTTTATCGGATGCGCGCGCGCATCACGCGAGAGCTGATCGTTCAGAAGGGATTCCGCTTTGTCGCCATCGAAGGCGATTGGCCTGATGCCGCACGCGTCGACAATTATGTCAGACATCTCGAATATTCTCCCTCCGAATGGACGGCGTTTGCCCGTTTCCCGACATGGATGTGGCGCAACAATGAGGTGCGTGATTTCGTCGACTGGCTGCGTGAGCACAACGCCGCCACAAAGTCCGCATCGCGGGTGGCGTTTCACGGCCTCGATCTCTATAGCCTTTATGCGTCAATTCGCTCGGTTCTGGGTTATCTCGATCAGGTTGAGCCAGAAGCCGCCAAGGTTGCGCGCCAGCGTTATGGTTGCCTGACGCCGTGGCAGGGCGATCCGGCGGCCTATGGCCACGCCGCGCTAACCGGTTCCTATCACACCTGCGAGCAGCACGTCGTGCGCGCGCTCAAGGATCTATTGGAAAAGCGTGTTGCTTATGCCGAGCGTGACGGTGAACGGTTTTTCGACGCAGTGCAGAATGCCCGTCTCGTCGCCAATGCCGAACGCTATTATCGGATCATGTATTATGGCTCGCGCGCGTCCTGGAACTTGCGCGACGAACACATGCACACGACGCTGAAGAACCTGCTGGCGTTTTACGGCGCTGACAGCAAGGCAATCGTGTGGGCGCATAATTCCCACGTTGGCGATTCGGCGGCGACCGAAATGGCTTCGCGCGGCGAGCACAATATCGGCCACTTGTGTCGCCAGGACTTCGGCGACGATGCCTACCTGGTCGGCTTCGGCACCAATAGCGGGACCGTTGCGGCAGCGTCCGACTGGGACGGACCAATGGAGATCAAGAAGGTTCGGCCGGCATTGCCGAAGAGCTATGAGCGATTATGCCATGCCACTGGACATGCCAGTTTTACTCTGGGCTTGCGCAACCGTTCCGGTCTGACCGGCGTGGACAACTTGGGCAAGCCACAGCTTGAGCGGGCGATCGGGGTGATTTATCGGCCAGAGACCGAGCGTGCCAGTCACTATTTCGAAGCGGTCCTGCCGCGCCAATTCGATGAGTACATCTGGTTTGATGATACTCGCGCGGTCACACCGATCGATACCGCCACATTGGCCGGACTGCCTGATACCTATCCCTTTGGGGTGTGAGCGTCGTCATGCCGGCTTGCAGGGACATTCCCTATGTTCTCGATAAGCTGAACTGGATGCGCGCGGAGCGCATATGGCCCAATGGGTTGCGCTACACTTGGACCGATGCGTTCGGCGTCATTTTGCTGGCATCGCTCTATGCCGAACTGGGTGAGCAGCGCTTCCTCGACGAGGCGGAGTGGCTTGTGTCCGAAGTCGGGCGGGTGCTCGGGCGCCCGCGCGGCATCCGGATCGGGGAGGCGCCAGACCGGGACGGACAATATTTCCATTATCTCGCGATGTGGCTCTACGCGCTCTCCGTGCTGGGGCGGCATGTGCCGGCCTATCGAACACAGGGCGTCAATCTCGTGCGCCAGATTCACAGCGCCTTCGTGGTGCCAGGGAGAGGCGTGATCTGGAAGATGAAGGAAGATTTGAGCGCGCCGTATCCCGGTTATGGCTTCGGCGCGCTCGATGCATTCGATGGGTATGTCTCCTATCGGTGCCTCGATGAGCAGGCCTTGGCCCGCGAAATCGCCGATATGCGCGCGCTGATCGACGCGAGTGTCGCGCGCCTGACCATAACCCAGGATCTGGGTCTAGGTATGATGCTTTGGCTAAGCCATTTTTTTCCGACAGAGAATTGGGCCGCAACGCAGCGGCAACGTAGCCTCGCCGTGCTCGATCGGATGTGGTGCGACGATGGCTATTTTTGCCGCGAGCCCGATCTGTCCTATATGAAATTTGCGTTCACCAATTACGGCGTTTCAGTTGGACTGCAAGCCGCACAAGCGATGACCGAACGGGTGCCGCGGCTGAATAGCTTTTTCGATCATTACCGATCAGGCGATGAATATGACCGCGAAGCGATCACTCACGTGATGGCCTGTAGCTCGCATTTCCCCGGCTATTTGATCCGTGGCTTTCGCGATTGAAAATGCGATCGAGCTCTTTGCCAAATACAACACACCTGGACCAAACCACTGCCGCCGCGTGGGCCGGTTGACAGCATTTACAGTGCCGCAAACTAGCCCCGCGTTCAGATAATCTATTTCAGTCGCTAGCCTGGCGGCAAAAAGCGTTATGCTTCTGGTCGCGAGGGCGGGGCCATTTTAGAGCCGCCGCCGCGTTGGCGGTCTTTCTTTTTGCGTTGATTGTTGCACTGCATGAGTTCGCTATTGGTACTAGTGGACATGCCGTTTTGCACTGCGCATGTCCGCAAATGACCCAAGGCGGACATTGGAACGACGATTGCAACTCCTGCCTGTATAAAATATCCTCCGATTGTGCTGGAAGGGGACAATGGCGAAGTCCGTAAAGCGCACGCAGGGCCCACCGGGCGTCGCAAGAGGCTACAGGCGAAAGATTCTCGGCGCGTATAAGAAATTACTCTCCTTCCAGTTTCTCGGCACCATCATCTTGGCAGCGATCCTCTGTACGTGGCTGCTCGTTGCCCAGTCCCACCCTGACCAGCAAGTGCCGGTCCTGCCTCTCGTCGTTCTTATGGGCGTCCTCGGCGCATTCTTTAGTGCGCTGACGCGGCTCTATAAGGTCGATGAGGCGGGCACCGCATTAATTTCGCCGACGGTGGAGCGTCTCGACGGTTGGTATCTGTTCATGTATTCATTCGTTCCGCCACTGATCGGCGCGATTGCCGCAGCCGTTCTGTACCTGATCTTTATCAGCAAATTGGTGGAAGGGGCCCTGTTTCCCAAGCTCGATTGTCTGCCCGAGTCTGACTGCAAAACAATTCAGGGTCTGATGCACTATTATTTTCCGGTCGAAGCGGCGGACTACGGCAAGACGATGGTTTGGTCCTTCATCGCGGGATTCTCGGAACGTCTGGTGCCCAACCTGTTGCAGTCGATGGTCACGAAGCAGGGCAAGGAGCCGAAGAAGTAATTTCGCGAATGCGGATCTCCCGCGATGTCGGCCCTTTGCCACTCTCAGGATAACCAAGGACAACGCTACAAGAGGCCTCCAATCCAAGCCTGCTAAGCTTGGCGACTCAACAGATGGCAGCAGCGACAATGTCTGCTATTGGCACTTAGCGGACATACCGGCGCAACCACTCAATGTTCGCTATTAGGGGTAAAGCGGACATGGCCAGGACATCGCAGAATGTCCGCAAATGACCCAAAGCGCACACCGGCGGGCATCTGGCGACCAATGACAACCGCCTTCAGGCCGCGAGCGCCGACATGAACGTTAGTCGCCGCCGCTACTGCAGATCGATCGGCTGATAGTGGCCGCGGGCGTCCAGCTGTGAACCCCATACCTTGTGCACGCCCTGATGTTCGGATCGACTGAAGCTCACGAGTGTTCCAAGCCCAATGTCGTAGTCGTGAAGATTTTCGAGAGTTTGCACGAGTTTTTCGGCGTCGAGGTCAGGGCCATTGTTCTGCAATGCTGCGATTAACACGCGGGCCATCACATAACCCTCGAAGGACACGTAGTCCGCCGCCTCTCCAGGGAAATATTTGGCGAGGGCGGATTTGTATTCGAGGGCCAATGACGAGAAGCCATCGACCGCAGGCACCACCTGCGTCACGATGACCCCGTTTGCATACTTGCTGCCGAGGAGCATTAGCTCATTGGCCAACGCGGTGCTGCCCACGAAAGAAACGCTCGTGTAGATCATGCCTGGATAGAGATCGCGCGTCTTCTCGATGAACCTCGCCGCGGCCCGATAGGCGGGCACCATTATCACCGCTTTAATCGGGGATTTTCCCTTGGTGACGTTGTGTGCCTGGAGTTGCGCGACGGCAGCGCCCACCTCCACCGTGTTGCGCGCGTAATAGAGCCGCAAGATGGCATTCTCATCGCCCCCGAGCGCACGGACAGCCTTGGCGACGCCGGCCCAGCCCGCGTCCCCATATGCGTCCTGCTGCGCAAAGACTGCGATCTGGGCAGGCTTCAGCCGTTTGACCTTCACCAGATATTGCACGACGGCGGCTGTCTCTTCCGCGTAGCTCGCCCGGTAGTTGAAAACGTAGCGGTCGGGTGGGTCGTTTCTGAGCAAGCCGGCGCCGGTGAATGCCCCAAAGAACAGCATCTTGTGCTGAAGGGCGTATGGCACCGCGACCACCGCCGTCGGCGTTCCCACGTTGCCGACGACGCCGAAGACCTGGTCTTTCTCAAATAGCTGTTTCATTGTTTCAGCAGTTCGAGCGGGCTCATATCCGTCATCCGCCGCGATGAGCCGGAGCTTGCGGCCGTGCACACCACCGCGCTCGTTGACCGCATTGAACGCAGCCTCGATGCCAAGCTTCATGTTTTGGCCGAGTTCCTTGGCCGCACCACTGAACGGTGCGGAAATGCCAAACCGAATTTCAGTATCGGTGACGCCGCGAACAGGAGTTCGGACGCTACCTTGTTGTTCTTGGCGGAGAGGCTGCGAGAGCGGCGCGACCTGCGCCTGCGCGTTTATGGGTGGCGGCGCAGCAGGGACTGCTGCTGGTGCAGGTGAGGCAGGGACTGGCTGCGCAGGGGAGGACCCCGCTGGCTGCTGAACAGAGATCGGCGCTGCCTGCGCTACTTTGGCCACCGGTGGCTGCTGAACAGGGGTCGCTGCCGTTTCCGCGACGGGAGCCACCGCCGGCCGCGGCACAGAGGTTGGCGCTGGCTGCACAACCGAGGCCGCCGCAATCTGTGTCTTTGGAGTGACTGACTTATTCGACGGCGTGGTGTCCGCCGCTGTCTGGCCCGAGGACTTAGAGGGCTGCTCGGTATCAAATAGGGCACTCACGGTCTGCGAAATCGGCTTGGCAAAAATGACTCCCGAGGCAACCACTGCCGCAAATATAACCACGAGCAACACACGAATGGACAAGGACGACCTCCTGCTATCGGATTGCGATTGTGGCGGCTGCGGCACAGCTTCTGGCCAGGAATTGGGTTCGGTCAACTCCCGCCATTCCTGATGTGCGTTCCGTTCCGGATTTGCGTTCCGTTCCAGAGCTGCGTTCAGCTCCTTATTCCAGGGAGCCAGCGGTGACGACGCGATGTAAGGCCTTTCGGGCAAGGGAGGCTGCCGTTTTGGCGCAAATGGATCGCGGGCTGACAACGGGTTATCGTCGCGGATTTTGTCACTCATAGTTGCCTCTTACGCGTTACGCTCCGGTCAGACTTGTCTCCGTCTTCGTTGAATGCTGAGACGTTTAAGAACTTTAGCAGGCTTATTCGAGCAAGGGTAGAATTCTCTGTGTCGGGTCACGCGCCGAAAAGTCCACGATTAGTGCGAGGTTTCGGCGTTAGCCCGCGAGGGTAGGCAAAACGAATTGTGCAATCCGCGCGGACTAGCGAATGTGTCGAGAATGATCTGACTTGATGTCCGCTAAGGTCCCAAAGCGGATATCAGGGGGCCGAGTTCTAATGACGAAATAGAGGTACTATTGATCATTGAAGCGCCTTAATGCGTGCATCGATCTCCATGATAGCCCGGTCTCTCAGTGAAGCGTCAGGCAACACCGTTGCGTCGACACGAAGCTTTTTAAGCACACTCTGCATAGCTCCCTTATCGAACCATCGCGCCGAGAGCGTGTCGGCGGCCTCCTCGTATCGGGTTGCGCGACGGTTGGCCAATTCGAACCCGGGGGCGCGATGTCCAAGCACGAAATGCGCTGTTTCATGCCCAAGCACCGCCTGAAGCTCGGCATCAGTGAAGTCCTCAAGGACCAACTTTGTTATGCCAACATAGTAGAATCCTCCCAGGCGTCCGACCGTCGCGTTGAGGTATGGCATGGAAATTTCGCAGACCACCACGGGGTGTCGAAAACCGCTCGCCTCAACAACAGCCGTCAATGCGTTCGTCACGCGCGGATCGGTAATCTCGGTCCCCATGCGTTTGTCGTGCGCTCGAGCATTTTGGCAGTGGTCCGCCGGTGCGGCGTTGGCGCGAAAGCTTGGGATGGCGCACACCACGAAACCTATCGCAGCGGCCGAGCAAAGCATGAGTCTCTTTAGCTGTCTTCTCATTTTAGATTGTCCCTAAACGGCGCGATCCTGAATGCCCGCGTGGGCACGCGAGAGCCTGCCGAAAAGCGACGATGGTAGTATCCATTTGATTGCGCGGGCAAGGGACGCGCAGTACGGTCCTCTATATCCTTCATGTCCGATTTTGGGGCAAGGCGGACATCACTCGGATAGACGGCTCTGTCCGCCATTGGCGCTTAGCGTGACAAAGACTTCCGAAATTGTCATCCAGCCGCTAACTTAGTGCAGTATCCGAAGGAACAATTCATGGAAACGAACCAAGGGCCTGTTGATCGGATCGTGCGAAGCATTGTGGGGGCGACCCTGTTAGCGATCGTTGCTTTTTCGCTTGAGGGCCCGATTGCGTTGGTTGAGGGCGCCATCGCTCTGGTTATCGGAGCTGTCGGAGCAGTCACACTACTGACGGGATTAATCGGTTGGTGCCCAACTTATGCACTATTAGGTATCAGTACCTGTTCAGACCGACATGCTGCCCGTTAGTCAGTAAGTAGGTATCTTTTGCGGCGGAATTGGTGCGGGCGATATCTCCAAACAGTCTAAATTATGTTGAACTGGTTTTACATTTTGACGGCGGATATCAACGCGACGACACGGTGATGTGAGTATCACTCGCTATTGGAACGTGACGGTCGCTATGGCGCGGTTGACCTTGTCCGGTGGCCAGAATGTGACGGGCCCAGGCGCCGCGTTAGGCGTGGCGATATTGGTGCCTTGGCCAGGGAGACTCAGGATCTGCCCGCCTGCCGCGTTTGACACGCTCACAACTCCGTCGATAAGGAACACGCCGAGCGGCTGACCGTCGATTGGTCCGCCCCAGAATTCCGTCCCACGAATTCCGATGTTCGCGCTGGGGGTCGTTACGTTTACATCAGAGTTTGCCAGCTTCGATACCTGACCGGAGAGAAACCGGAAGGCGCCAACCACTCCGAACTTGATCGTTCCGCTACCCGCGGCCGGGTTAAAAACGTACGTATCGAGCGTTAGCTCTGCCTTTTCGCCAAGCGTTAGCCGCGTTCGGTCGGTTAAGGTAACTTCCAGCCGCGCCGCTTCACCAGTCGACACGACCTCGTTGAGAAAGACGGACGCGTTAAGGCCGAGCGCTCGTGTGGTGCTCCCACGCGTTCCGCTCGCCTCGCCCTGTATACGGCTCACTGCGCCGATTGCGTTCTGCCCCGCAGCCTGACCACCGGCCAAGCCGGAAAGAAGCATTGCCGCAATGACAATCAGTCGATGATACATGCGTCAGCCAGTCCGAATTCGAATGCGGCAAATTTGGCACAATACAGGTGCGCGGCCAATGCCGGCGTATGCCGGTTCGCCGACGGTGCACGCGACTTTGCTGGTCGAGTGCGACGCTCTTGGTGGTGCGCAGTCAGGGCGGAAATATCGCTTCTGCGTTACCGGTGGCCAGGACATTGCCCGCGACGTCGAGCGCCTGCACTGTCCATCGGTAATTGTGACGTTCGCCGCTTGGTGGACACGGGCCTGTATAGGTAACTGCGCCACGTTCCACGACGTTTCCCGTATATGTTACGGTTGAGCCGCCGTGGTCGAACGACAGCATATCGAGGTCAGTCATCATAATACGCAATTGCTTTGTGTCGTCAGGGACATTGCCGAGTTCGAAGGCAGGCGAAGTTGAACCGCACGCCGGAATGCCGGCCCACGAAAAGTGCACGGATAGCGACGACTTCTCGCTATCCGATGCCGAATTCGATAATTCAAAATAAAGTCCGACCACGCAAAACGCGGTCAACAGGATTACTGTAAACCAATATGTGGTCCCTCTTTCCATACGCGATACTGTAGATCACGCCGGCCCGCCACAAAATAGGCACCGGTTGGCCAATTCCATCCGCGAATGCCTTATTTGCAGCTAAGGCTTAACAACGGCCGCTTCACAAAGTCTCAAGAATGACCCAAAGGGTGATGTTTGGCAGCCGCACGTTCAGTTACCTATGCCCATTTTTGAAAAATACTTAGGTCATTGCGGGGAATGGATGTTCGCCTCTACGCCTCAACGTGCGACGGTTTGGGGGGCAATCGAAATTAGAATTGATACATATCAAGGCGCTAGTGACTGTCCGCTCAATACTAAATAAATTTTGCGGCGGTATCCATCGATAGAAAAAGGACCGGCGTCATGGAAATTTCCATACTCAGGTTGCTTGCAGTTTGCGGTGTGCTCATTGCATTTGATGCTTTTGCATCAGCTCAAGGGATCGATACTGGAAAAGCGGAATATCGATCCAACTGTGCCGCTTGCCACGGCATCGATGGAAAAGGCAATGGACCGGTCAGTAAAGAGTTGAAGACGCACCCCACGGACCTGACAGTTCTCGCCAAAAAAAATAACGGCGTGTTTCCCTTAAATGCGGTGAGCAAAGTAATTGATGGTCGAGAGCCGATTGGAAGCCACGGCACTCGTGAAATGCCGATTTGGGGATACCGATTGGTGCCGCCAGAACATTACATTTTAAAGGACGCGGACGACTATCTCTATTCGCCCCCCTCTTCGCCAGAGGCCATCGTGCAGGGTCGCATCCTGGGCATCATTGACTATCTTAATCGCATCCAAGAAAAGTGAACCGGCTGTGCAAGAATTCATCATCATATTTTCGATGATTGCCGGCATCATATGGATCATCTGGAAGGTAAGGGCGAACAGCCGAGCTGCAAAAGCCGCAGCGTTGGATCGGGCATGGCGTGAAGTGCTCAGTGATCCGCATTACCTGCATCGGCGCGACCATGAAGAGCGCAAGCTTAAAGACCGGGCGCGCAGAATGGCGGAAGACCAGTAAGGGCGTTACCAAATCGAGCGGGGCGTCAGCTGGCCAAGTTCTATACCGCCTCAATTTGCGGCCTTTTATTTAATTGCCGTTTTTGGCCCCCATTCGGCGCTCCGAATCGGTAGCAGATGTTCCTTGGTATAGGAGTGAAGACAACCGACCGGCATCGCGATGATGCGCTCCATCCTGTCTGGTTCTTGGATGCAGGAGGAAAAAAGAAAAAAAGAAGTGTGAACCCTTACACAAATGTTTTTGCGATCTGCGCGCATCGTTCATGAGGGAAGGGGCACTTGAACAGGAGCCTCACATGCGCAGAGTACTCAATATCGCTCTAGTTTTAAGTAGCATCTTCATAAAAGTGATGGCCGCACCGAACAAGACTGTGGCCGAAATGGAATCGCCGAAGGGCCAAATTGGCAGCGTCGTAACGACCTCTGGGCTGCACGTGGCGCTGCCCAACAATATGATGCGTTTTCCATCGGACCTGGTGCCGCTTCCCTGATGCACAGGGTATTTCAAGCGGCCCCTACGGAACGGCTATGGAAATGGAGCCAGAAGGCTCGTCGGAGTTATCTAGTGCTATGTTATCTGCTGTTTGCCGAAGAAACGGGCGGCCCACCTTGCAATGTTTTCGGTGTGGGCGGTCAATGCAGGACGGTGAGGGTCAGCCGGGCGATGACCTTTAGTGCATCCCTCGGTGCCGGCGCCCATAATGGAAGCGTAGAGTTCGTCGAATGGCGCGACCAGCCCAACATTGCGGTTCTCGCTGGGTGGATTCCCCACAAAGAGGCCCCCATCCAACATTTTTTTCACTTTAGTTTTTTTCACTTTGCCCCGACTTCTTTAAGTGCCCACTAAACCCCGGCGCGCCCACAACTCACGCTAAGCCACGCACTTCCAAGCGCGCTGTGTTAGCCGTCACAAAAATGTCGATTGCTGTTTTGTGGCACAAGCCATTGATTTATTTAAAAGAAAAGAACTTTGTCCCGACTATTGCGGTTCTCATTGGGTTTTTTTGGGAGCTAACGCGATCCTATATGCAGGTCTGCAACTCAACTGTGGCTCACTGCCTAAATTGTAGGGCCACGTCGCTGTCAGTTCGCAGATGGCGCAATCTAATTCCCACTTTTACCGCACGAAGAAATTACGTTGCGAGGTCAAAATATTCGGTACCCTGAGTTTCGACAGGCATCCGAGCAATGAGCACATCGGGCTCGACCGCTAATTTTTATGAACGAGTGCCGACTTTTCGCGATTTTAGTCGGGTCGCCGATGACGCCTGGTTTCTTGCCCTGCCGGACGATTGGGTGGTTGGCGTTGCCGATGTCGAGCAATCGACCAAAGCAATCCTCGAGAATCGATACAAAGCTGTGAACATGGCGGGCGCTGCGGTGATCGCGTCGGTCGCCAACGCGCTCGGGCCGCGCGACTTTCCGTTTGTATTCGGCGGTGACGGCGCAAGCTTTGCCGTGTCGGCCGCAGATGCGGATCTAGCGCAACGGGCGCTGTCGGAGACCGCCACTTGGGTCGCCGAAGATCTCCATCTTAGTCTGCGCATTGGTATGATTTCTGTTTCCAAAATCCGAGCTGAAGGCAATGACGTTCGTGTCGCTCGCTATCAGGCTTCGGATAATATCTCCATAGCAATGTTTTCCGGCGGTGGCCTCGCCTGGGCGGATGCTGCAATGAAGCGCGGCGAGATCACGGTTCCACGGGCTGCTTCCGGCTCACATCCCGATCTGTCGGGCCTGTCCTGTCGCTACGAACTTTTTCCATCGCAACGCGGCCAAATCCTCACATTAGTCGTCGTGCCGGGATTCGGCGCGAGGCCGCAAGATTTTCGTTCGGTGGTGAAAGAAATTGCGGACCTCGTGGAGGCGACCCCCGACGCCGCGCGCCCGGTTGCGAATAAATCATTGCGGCTAAAGTGGCCGCCGCCAGGCTGTGACCTCGAAGCGCGGTCGTCCCGGCGTGCCGGCGAATCTATCCGCATTCGCAAAGCCAAAGTATTAGTGTGGACCTTTTTTTATTTTGTCATCATGCGGGTTGGACTACAGGTCGGCCGCTTCGTTCCAAAAAAATATTCCGGCGAAGTCATCGAGAATTCGGATTTCCGAAAATTCGACGACTGTCTGCGTATGGTGCTTGATTGCTCACAGGAGCTAGCCGCAAAAATTGAAAACTGCTTAAAGGCTGCCGCAGCCAAGGGAGTGGTTCGCTACGGCTCTCATTTGCAGCAGGCCGCAATGATGACGTGTTTCACGCCGTCACCATCACATCCTAGCCACGTACATTTCATTGACGGGGCGCAAGGCGGTTACGCGCTTGCCGCCGTCGCTCTCAAACAGACAAGCTTAGCGTGATTTGTTTTGACCTGGCCGCAGATCGGTTGCTCGTCATAGATTGGACGAAATGAGGAAACCGGCGTATGCTTATGAAGCAACTCAGGCCACGTTGGCATTTAATGTCGCTTGTCGAAGCTTTTACCGTCGGTAATTTGATCAAGGGATGACCGTTGTGGGAGTTCTCGTTTGGATAGTTGTCATTGGCTTTGTGGCTGGGATTATTGCGCGTTTGCTCATGCCCGGTCGTAATACACCGAAGGGCTTTTTCGTTACTACTCTGCTGGGCGTAGCTGGCGCATTTCTGGCTACCTTTGGCGGCCAATTTGTCGGTTTATATCGTCCTGGTGAGGGCGCCGGCTTTTTCGGTGCGACCGTTGGTGCATTGATTATTTTATTTGTTTGGCACCGGCTCGTCGCCTCTGGAATAATCTCAGATCACGGCATCTGACTGCCAAACCTATCAATTTTTTAACTCAAGCCAGCGAAAAAATCGTCCATTCGCCACGCCTCTTGTCAGTGCCAGGTTATATTCTCGGAAAACTGCAGGCGAATGCCAGCCGCCATTGGGCCAGTTCTGAACCGCGGTTTCGAGGCGTGCCAAATCGATCGCTTTGCTTGCCAGCGGAGACCTTGAGAGTTCGGTGATTTGGCGGGCGATCTCGCCTCGCTGACATTCAATTTTTTCGTACCAGTCCGGTGCTTGCAGACCGCTCAGTCGGTTGGTCAACACGCATTCCGGCAGCAATCCCCACATAGCGCGGCGGATTAACGAGCGATCAATATCTTCGGCAAGGTATTGCTCGGGAGGGACGCCGAGACAGAAGGAAAGGACATCGATATCTGCGGTCGGATCACGCACTTCAACACCGGTAACGGCCTTCTCCGCCGCGTGCCAGTCCCCAACGTAATCAACTTGAGTAAGCGCTTTCATGCGCTCGTCGCGCCGCGTGCGATAAAGGAAATCATGTCCGACCTTTTTCGCTCGACTCCCAACCGACATCGCCGCAGCGAAATCGGCGCGAATTGGGGCATGGTCCTGCCAAGCAGAAATCCGCGTTGGGTGACGGCGGCGATCCGCCCAATCGCCTAGCCGCGCCGGTATCATTGGCTCAAGCAAGAGTTTTCGCAGCGCGACCCAGCGCGAATACGGAGTGCTGCGATAAAACTGCTGCCACTGCCGATATGCCAAAAACAGCCTGCCATGGAGCAGATGCGTGGCCGTTTGCGACCAACCGTTCCAACTTATGGTGTGGTTCCCGTACAAGCCGCCGAGGAGCACGCGCCGCCCCTGCGAACGCGCGCGCTCGAGGACTGCCAGCATCCAACCAAGATTGGTCGGATTTCGTACCGGCCCGTCCAGTGCGGCAAAAAACCGCTCCAGTCCCGCGAAGTCATCATGCCCATCGTTGTGCACATATTCGCTATCAATATTTCCTGCGGCCTTCTGGATTTCGTTTACGTATGGAGTCTCGTCGGCGTAGCACCCGCTTGGTATGTGCCCATTAAAATTGCGGCGCGGCACCCCGGTAAACGTGACAAGGCGTTGGCTTTTCTCATTCAATGCGCGGGCAGCTAGGACGGAGACTGACGACGAATCCAGGCCGCCGGTGAGAAGGCAACCGATCGGGTGAATACTGCGCATTTGTCGGCGTACTGCCCGATCGAGACACTCGCGTAACCCCTCCGCGTAAGCCGCATCGGAAGCAAGTGTCACCGGTTTGATCTCTGCTGGCGACCAGTACCGGTGCAGCTTTAGCGATCCGTCCGACTTTAATTGAAGAGTATGTGCCGGAGGAACCCGAAACACATCCCGATAGATGGTTGTCACGTGGTCGGCGTGATTGAGCACCAAGAAATCGGCAAGCTTCTCCTCGCAATATTCTCGTGGCACATCGTCCAGCGCAAAAAGCCCTTTTGGCATGCTCGCGAACGCGAAAAATCTGTCGCTGCGGTGCCACATCACTACGTTGAGTCCGAGGTGGTCGCGCGCCAGCGTTAATAAGCGTCTGCGCGGATCCCAGATCGCCGCCACGAATGGACCACGCAGGATCGGCCAAATATCGTCACCTATTTTTTCCCAACCAGTGAGGAGCAAGCGCGAGTCCGACCACTCCATGGCCTCCCGACGGACAATTCCAAACCGCGCGATCAGTTCATCACGGTTGTCGAGCCGCAGGTCGGCCGTGATGAGCGTGCCGCTTGGGCCTCGCTGCGGCTGTCGGTCAAAACGGTCTTCCGGTGTCATCCGCATCAGTGTGTGGACGAGACCGATACTCTCGTTGACGGTAATGTCGGACCGATCTGGACCATATTGACGGAGTGTATTTGCGATCCGTTCGAGTTCCCGCCGCTTCACCGGCTGACCATCGAAACGTACGATTCCGGCTATGCCACTCATGAGGACGCTCACTCAGACGGTCAGAAGACTTCGCCGAACTGCGCCAGTCGCGTGAAACGCGCGAAAGCAGGATCTAAGATGAGGGTCGTCTCGCCGATGTCGACCCAGGCGTGGGCGATTAGTTCCTGTCCATCGCGTGCGACGCCAAGGCAAAGCTGGCTCGCAATGCCACGCCGACGTAACATGGCGTGGACCGCAAGCGCGCGGGGCAGACAAAGCGCGTTCATCCAGGGCTTATTGCCGATCCTCTCAACCGCCCATGCTACCCAATTTGCTTCGCCAATTGCGAACCGACGGATACGACGAGGTCGGTGATCAGCCCAGGAGAATATGCGAGCGGCGGGCACGAAGCGCACGACGAGCCGTGCCAACGCGAGCATGAGTGTCGCTTCTCGCAGATACCTGCGCTGGATTGTTTTCAATTTCATCGCGCGTCACTCGGAGCTAACGACCCGTACGAGTCTATGCGTCACCAAAGTCTGCAGAAACGGCGTCACATCGCGGGCTAGGGTTTCTGCATCAACGTCGTGCAGCCGCGATAGTGAGTGAAAAATTTCGCTCACGCGGCACGGCTCCGTGAGCATGCGCCAAATTTCAGTCGCTACCCGGTTTAAATCGAAATAAGAACCGGCCCGTACACTCAAAACGACGATACGACCGTCGACGTCGACCGCAGTTGGCTCATTGTCCTGTACAAGGATACTATCGACTGTGACAAGCAAAGCTGCGGGGCTCCACTGCTGCACGTTGATAACAAGACCCAACGGGCAATATCCATCAGATCTGATTGCATTTCCCGCCGACGTATTCGTCTAGTCCACGCGATAGCTGCTTCAACTGATCGGCGATGGTGATTGATGGCGCAGGGCCGTCAGTCCATTCCCGTTCAATGCATGCGCGCTATGTTTCGGAGCGCGCAGCTAGCGGCAAAGCCATCTCGAAAGAAAATCCAAGCTTTGTCGCAGGGGAAGTTGGCGGCTGCGGTTCAGGCAAACCTGGGCCTTCTTCCGCTTGGTGAGACGATTTTGTTTCGGCGCCAATCCCCAACCGTGTCACGGCGGGAGGCTCCCAAGCGCGACGCGGGCCAACGGCGTTCTTGCCATCCTTGCTAGGTCTCATGGCCGACCTCCAAACAATTAGCTCCCAAAACGATCTCTATGGGATCGGGTCTGCCATGGCAAGACTGCGGCCAGGTTGCGGGCAGTAGGTGCCGATCCATGTCAATTTGATCGAGGCGTTTGCCGGCTTGCGTCAGCGCATTTATATAAAAAGGCCAAAACGAGATGAGCATTGCCGCGCTTGGCATCGGCTACCCTGCATGATAGGCTTTTTTCATGGTTATACGCATTAGATCGGGAAAATAAACACAAACAGGCCCGACCGATCGGCGGGCCGGGGAAGACGGGAGAGGATCCGATATGGCGCAGAAACCGATTTCGTCCACGGGAACTGAGAAAGAAACGGCAGAAACGGCGGACTCGCCCGAACTTCGTAACGAGATTGCATCCAAATTGGTTGATCGATTTGCCATCTGGTCAGGGGTTGCCGGACTTATCCCGGTGCCCGTCGTTGATGTGCTCGCGGTCGGCGGACTTCAGGTTCAGCTGGTTCGTCGCATTTCGCAAATTTACGATGTGCCGTTTTCTGAAAATCGCGGTAAGGCCTTGATCGCAAGTCTGGCCGGATCGATGATACCGACGACAAGTGGCATTGGCGCTGCGAGCGCGCTTAAGTCGGTACCAATTTTCGGCACGATTGCGGCTGGGTTTGTTATGCCCGCACTTTCCGCTGGCGCAACCTACGCAATCGGCAAAGCGTTCATTCAGCATTTTGCCTCGGGCGGAACGCTTCTTGATTTCAATCCTCCGGACTATCGTGATTTTTTCCGCGCTCAAAAGGAAATGTGGGATTTGCGATCCCGTCGGCGTGGCAAGTCGTCGCAATCCGGTCCTGACGCGACAGAGGCGGCGACACATTCTTGAGTTGCTGGGGCGAATGCCCGCCAACCAAAGAGTGGCACCATCCACTGAGGCGGTCGAGGTGTCGAGCGGTGAGATAAAAAGCCAATGCTCGAAGCCAGCATCTATATAATTTTTTGCGCTCTCACCGGCTTTTGCGGCATGGGTCGGCGAATGGGCTTTTTCGGCACATTTGTACTCGCGCTGGTCGCCACACCGTTAGTAATGCTGCCCGTGCTGCTGCTCACCGGGCCATCGCGTAACGTCGAATGGCGCAGGCGTCTGTGAAGCGTTTGTTCAGGGGGGGTCGACCGGTACATTTCGCACTAAAGCCGCGGCACCCAGTCGAAGTGTAGTCGGAAGACGTCAAAGTATGTCGTTTCTGCAGCTCGTTCGCCGCGAAATGCACGGTTCGCTGCCGAAGCTGCTGTTCATGTCAGCGCTCGGAGGCATCGCCACTGCGGCGATCCTTGCCGGTATCAATGCAGGCCTCCAGGGCAAGTCCGGCTTGTGGCCGCCCATGCTTTTTATCATTGCGCTCTTTCTATTTATCAATGCCCAGTACTATGTCACGATAACGACCACCGCCGAGATAGAAGCCATCATTCACAAAATCCGCTTGCGCCTTATGGATCAAATAAGGCACTCGGAGTTGCTGGCGATCGAAGGCATCGGCCGCTCACGCATTTTTTCTGCAATCACCGGCGACACAGCCGTCCTCACCCAAGCGAGCAACATGCTCTGCTTTACCATCCAGGGTGCGGTACTTATCTGCTTCGTCGCTATTTATGTGGCATTTCTGTCGATTGCGGCGATCGTCACGACGATTGTCATCGTTTCGATTGCAGCAACGATTTTTCATTTTAAAAATCGCCGCCTGGTCGCGGAGAAGCAGCGATCAGCGGAATGGGAACGTCGGCTGTTCGATCGGCTGACGGATTTTCTCGACGGGTTTAAGGAAATCAGACTCAACAATGCGCGCAGCGACGATCTGTTCGATGATGCTGTCGACGTGTCGCGAACTGCGGCCAACATAAAAATAAAAAGCCAGGCCGAGACCTTCAAGTTGATCGTGACATCGCAAATATCGATGTACGTATTGCTTGGCGCGGTCGTATTTGTGGCCCCTCAATTCAGCAGCGATCTTGGCGGCGCGGCCTTGACCAAAACCACGACGGCGCTCATGTTTATTGTCGGGGCGTGTTTCGGTCTTGTTCAGTCGATACCCGTCTTACTGAATGCGAACGCTGCGGCGGATCGGATCGCGCAATTAGAAATTTCCCTCCGGGCGGCTGCTTCCACCGAACGCCACGATATTCCGATACGGAAGCGTTTCGAAAAGATCGAGGTGCGCAATATTGAGTTCCGCTACCTCGACAGATTTTCCGACGTTTCCTTCAAGATCGGCCCGATTGATTTTGACTTGCAAGCCGGTGAGCTGGTCTTCATCACGGGCGGCAATGGATCAGGTAAATCGACGTTTTTACGGGTGTTGTCCGGACTATATCCGCCCGATTTGGGCGAGATCATTCTCGACGGGATGCCCATCGACGAAAACACGCGTGACACCTACCGAAATTTGATGTCGGCTATTTTCTTCGACTATCATCTTTTTCAGCGCCTTTACGGAATACCAGAGCCGGTGCCTGGCGAAGTTGACCGCCTGTTGGCGCAATTCCGATTGGGCGACAAAACCGGCCTGACGGACGGTCAGTTTCGCACCCTCGATCTTTCAGGCGGTCAGCGCAGGCGCCTCGCGCTAATTGTCAGTTTACTCGAAAAGCGTCCAATTCTTCTGCTCGACGAATGGACGGCTGAGCAAGACCCTGAATTTCGGCGAAAGTTCTACGACGAGCTGTTGCCGGATTTAATGAAGGCTGGCGCGACTATTGTGGTGATCACCCACGACGACCGATACTTGGATGAGCTAGATTTGCCGGCACGGAGAATTCGTATGGACGAAGGCCGGATAGTCGAGCAACGTTCGGTACAGAAGGGCTAAAGAAAGGGTTCATTGGGTTAGACTGATGGCGGCGTATCCAGAGTCTCTTGGTGATTTGCCAGCAGTGCCGGTGAAGCGCGGATGGTGGCGTTTCGTCGGGCGTCACCTGCCGAGCCTTTCGGTCGTGGTGCTGCTCTCGTTTCTTGCGGCGACCGTACTTTTTCCTTACGTCGTTATCACAGTTCCGAGCGGGATGGTCGGCGTCCTTTGGAAGAGATTCAATGGCTATGATTTATACTGCTTGTGCTTTGTTGGCCGAGGCACAATTCTCGATCCGCGTGAACTGAGGGACGAAGGCCTCCATATAATCTGGCCATGGGACAAACTTTATTTATATAACTTGCGCCTTCAATCCACGGGTCAGACATACAACGCTATTTCCAAGGACGGTGTTAATGTATCTGTTCAGGTCAGCATACGGTATCAGCTGGTCCACAATTATGTGGCCGTGCTTCACAAATTCATAGGTCCGGATTACTTCGCGTCCGTAATAAACCCGGAAATCGGCAGCCGTACGCGTGAAACGATTTCTCAGTATACCGCACAAGAGGTTTACACTTCGCGTGAGGCTATTGAGCAAAAAGTTCAAAGCAGCGCGCAAAAGAGTCTCGTTTCACATCTCAACATTCTGGTACAGCCCGACGCTATGGAGCAGCCGGATCCCAAAAACTATAAAGATTCCTTGCAAAACTCGATCCTGATTCTCGATACACCCGTTCTCGGTATTGAGTTGCCAATCGAAATCGTGGCTGCAATCAATCGACAGACGCAGCAGTATTACGAGATCCAAGAGTTCAAATACCGCGTTGAGCGAGAGGCACAGGAATCGCGGCGTAAGCAAATAGAGGCAAATGGTATCGCGGCCTTTCAGCAAACAGTCAGCAAAGGTATTTCGGATTCTTATCTGCGCTGGCGCGGCATCGAGGCAACGCTCGCGCTTGCGCAGTCGCATAATTCAAAAATCGTGATTATCGGCGGAGGAAAAGACGGCCTCCCCATTATTCTCGGCAACGTCGACAATGCGCCTGCCGCAGGCACGGTCCCAACCGGCAATGCGCCGACTGGGCTTTTGTCCGTGCCCCCAGCGGCGACGCCCAATCTCGCCCCATCAACCGGATCTAGTAAGCCTCTATCGTCCGGTGCCACACAGCCGCCGCCCGTTGGTAATCTACCGGCCGGGCCGGCGCAGAAACAGACGACGGGCTCATCATCTGCTCCGGCTGCGGACGCACAGACCAAATCCTCTATTCCTCATGATCTGGCGGATTTAGAAGGCCTCCTTTCTCGGATTTATGATGCGCTTCGAGCGCCGAATACGGCATCGAATTCCGGGACAGGGCCGCAATCGAAAGAGTCGGCGGCAGGGTCGACGGATCGTGCCGGCAAATAACCTAGAAGGCTCGCACATTGAGTGAAACCACAGGAAGAACTCGCGCGGCACGGAAAACATCTCGACTGGTCAGGTGGTCGAGAGGGCGAGGACGCCGTTTCCTTTTTTTCTTCGGCATACTGGTTGGCGCAATTTCGGCCTATCTCTTGGGGTTGGAGCTAGCATACCGGGACATGGTGGTCGTCAAGCAGCAGACTTTGCAACTCCAATCCGAAATCGAGAGGCTCAAAAGGCAGATTGTACTGCAAGACTCAAACCTGATCGCAGCGCAGGCCAAGATTAAGAATATTCAGGCGGCGCTGGATGAATTGGTGCCTTCCAAAGATACCTATGTCATCAGCCCCAACCAATCGATGCTCGTGGCGGGCGGTCGAATGTCGATTGGACTGATCGGTCCACCTACTAATGCCAATGTCATCATGAACATCAATGGCAAACAGCAGATCGCTTCTACCGGCGACATAGTGAACGTTGCCCTCGACCCGTCGACCAACTGTCACGTACGGGTGGAATCATTTGACATGTTTAAGGCTATTGTCACCGCTTCGTGCGAAGCAGCGCGGCCTCAATAAGCCGCATAAGTTGCGGCAACTGCTCTGACCGCCACGTTATATTATTGTTACGTGGCGGATAAATCTGTAGATTTGTAAATCAGTCCCAATGCCAACTGGGGGCGCTGCTGAGAATGCGTTAGCATTGCGTTCGAGTGATTCGCCAGATGCAAACTGAGCGGAAAGGCTGGTGGGCAATGAGGCAAATAATCACAGTCGCAACAATGAAAGGCGGCAGCGGCAAAAGTACACTCGCTAGTTGCCTGGCGGTCCATTGGCATCTCTGCGGACGGCCCTCGACCATAATCGATGCGGATCCCCAACGTTCGATTGCCCGCCTGGCGGCGCGCGAGCGGGCGCTCGGCGGTGTGACAATAGTCGAAGATGCGTCGGACGAAGCGTGGAAATCTGCGCAAAAGCTCTCCGCCACCGGCGGCCCAATCATTATCGACACCCCGGGATTTCGCTCGCCTGCGACTTTGGCGTGCATTGCAGCAGCGGATTTTCTTCTGGTTCCGGTCAAAGCGTCTCCATTGGACATTGACCGCATGCTGGATACACTCAATTCGCTGATCGACGGGGCGGGCGCTCGCCAACCAACCTTCCGGTGCGTTCTAACTCAGACGACGCGTGACTCGGTTATCGCTAAACATATACGTGCTGAATTAATCGAGGCAGGTTTCCAGGTGCTGAAGAGCGAGATGACAAACCGCGTCATATATGCGGAGGCCGCGCTTTGGGGTGCGACGCCTACCCTTATTGAGAACTCAGGGACTGCTGCGCGGGAAATCGCCGCAATTGCCGATGAAGTCGACGGCATCATCGGGATCAAGCAGGCTGCGTGAAAATGAATAAGAAGAAGCTCCCACGGGCCATCAGACCGGAGGATCGGTATGTGCCGGATGCAATTGCGGCGGATACGCCGGCGCATCTGGCTAGTCTGAGCGCCGTCAACAATGACACCCCGGAAACGACGATAGATCTCCCGGCGGCGGACGAAGCAGGTTTGCTTAGTGTGAAGGAATCGGCTCCAGACAGCCGTCGTGCCCGCGCAACGAAATTGGTCGAACGTTTTTCCTTATGGTCAGGCGCGGCAGGTCTAATCCCTGTACCATTCGTTGATCTGGTTGCGGTTGGCGGTGTCCAGATTCAGATGCTCCGCCGCATTTCGCAACTTTACGATGTTCCGTTTTCGAAAAATCGCGGCAGAGCAGTTATAGCTGGACTCGCGGGAACGATGATCCCGGCTACGACCGGAATAGGTTTGTCAAGTTACATCAAGAGCGTACCGTTGATCGGCACGGCCGTCGGTGCGATTGCGACCCCGGCACTTTCTGTCGGTGCCACATACGCAATCGGTATGGTTTTCATCCAACATTTTTCGACGGGTGGGACGCTTCTTGATTTTGCGCCGCCCGATTATCACGAGTTCATCAAAGCCCAGGTAAAATTGCACGACAGGCAATCGAAAACTTCGATGTCGGCGTCGGGTTAATTGCTTGCTGGCGTTCGCATTCGGGCGTACGCCTACCGCTTCCCGCCCGTCTTTGCGGCCTTTTCAGCGTCCCACCACCACAACGCGGGAAATGCTGCTATGCCATATTTCGGCAAGGGGTCGGGATGGCTGAATTGATTCCAGCGCGCGGTACGCAATTTTCCGTAGCTCCATTGGGGCAAAACATATTGGTTCCAGAGCAATATTCTGTCGAGTGCTCTGGTGGCCGCCACTAGCTCTTCGCGCGTTTTGGCGAAAATAATTTTTTCAATCATTTCATCAACTGCCGGGTTCTTGATGCCGCCTAAATTGTCCGATCCGGCCTGATCGGCTGCTAACGAGCCCCAAAACCCTCGTTGCTCAATGCCCGGCAAAAGCGATTCACCCCATGCATAGGTAATGATATCGAAATCCCAGGCCCGTAGGCGATTCTCGTAGTGCGATTCATCAACCGTGCGCACAGTTACAGTAATGCCCATGCGTTCAAGTGATGGTTTGTAGAACAGATAGACTCGCTCGAAGAGCGGGGCATTCGTAAGGAGCTCTACTTCGAAAGGCTCGCCGGTCTTTTCGTTGACAATTTGTTGGTTGCGCACTTCATAGCCGGCCTCTTTAAACAATCGCAAAGATTCACGCAGATTGTTGCGCACCGCTTGCTGGCTGCCTCCGACGGGATTGGAATAGGGCGTTGTAAATACTTGTGGCGGAATCTTTCCTCGCACCAACTCTAATAGTTCAAGTTCTTGTCCGGTCGGCAGCCCGGTGGCGGCAAGTTCAGTCCCTTCGAAATAGCTGCTAGTCCGCTTGTACTGGCCGAAAAAAATCTTCTTGTTCATCTCTTCAAAGTCGAACGCGTAGTTGAATGCCAATCGAACCCGCGGATCCTTGAATTTGTCCCGGCGTAGATTAAAGACAAACGCTTGCATCACGCCGACATTGTTGATGGGAAACTCCTCCAGAATTACCCGCTTTTCGCCAACTGCGGCGAAGTCGTAAGACATGGCCCAACTTTTGGCGCTGTTCTCGGTTCGCCAATCGACCAAGTCGCTCTTGAACGCCTCCGTGGCGACTGTCGCATCACGAAAATATTCAAATCGCAGTTCGTCAAAATTGTCCCGGCCGGCACATACATTCAAATTTTGTCCCCAATAATCCTTTACGCGCTCGTAAATGATATTGCGGCCCGGCGAAAACTCCTTGACCTGGTAAGGGCCGCTACCGAGGGGCATTTCGAGTGTGGTCTCGCCCACCGAGCGCTTTTTCCCATCCTTATCGACGCCCTCCCACCAGTGCTTCGGCAGAATCGTTAGTTGTCCGATAATCTGCGGGAGATTGCGATTTTTAGTTCCATCGGAAGTAAATGTAACTTCCCGGTCACCGGTCTTTTCCACCTTGGTAATTTGGCGATAACTGGCAGCAGCCTGTGGGCTTGTTTTTTTGAATGCGTCGAAGGAAAAAATAACATCGTCAGGTGTAACAGACTTGCCGTCATGCCATTTTGCTTCGGCGCGCAACCGAAAGGTGACCGACGAAAAATCGTTCGGGTAACTTATAGCTTCCGCAATGAGCCCATATACACCAGACACTTCGTCGAGCGCGGGTACCAACAATGTATCGTAGACGAAATCGATGCCCAGAGCGAGCGTGCCTTTGATCCCCGCGACCACCATGTTGAAGTTGTCGTAAGTACCGAGTACGGCCTGCGAGGCCGCGCCGCCTTTCGGAGCTTTTGGATTGACGTAATCGAAGTTCTTGAAATCAACTGGATACTTAAGGTCGCCAAATTTCGTTACGCCATGTCGCCAAGTGGGACTTGTATCCTGCGCCTCAGCGCGGTCCACCCAGTTCGGCAAAGCTATTTGCTTTGAGGCAAATATTAGCAAGGTGGATGTGAGCAAGGATCGGCGATTTATCTAGCGCTCCAATGGACGTAGCAGCCCGCAATGGACGATCCGCACCAATGATAAAGGTTTTTCAAACGGCGCGACAATATGCGGCGTACACAAAGTGGCAAATTTGATTTTGCTCGTTCGCGCGAAAGCTATAATGGCAGCGAACTCGGAGACCGCTCAAGCTATAGCAATTAAAACAACGAGGCGCCGGACAATCTGCGGCGCCTCGTTTAAGATTTCTCGTCCCGCGGGTAGCAAATTTATTTAGAGCAGGGACAAGTACAGAGATCGATCAGCCGTCGCAGACGGACAAGCCGCTGCACGCGCCGAGCGTGAAGTTTGCCTTCTCTTTTGCCGAGCCCGCCGCGCTCTCCAACGCTTCATCGGAGACTTCGAAGGCGAGGATTTCTTCTTCAGTCATTTCAAGTCCCATTATCGTGCTCTTCATGGCAACATCCTTTCGTTCGCCAGCGACGCCAGTAGTAAGAGAAATTTCGGAAACTACACCCCCCTCCTAGCGCCATAGATATAATGATCTGATGCAGCCTATCCAAAGTCAATTGAAATAAGCCCAACGTCACAGGCACTTATGACACCTAGATGGCTGATTTAGGGGCGTAAATCACATTATCTATTAAACAATTTCGGGCCGACCCTTGGTGCCATCGAAATCGCGATTGCGGCACGCTGCCAAAGGACGCCACCCAGTCTTTATCCAGCAACCCGAGCAAGGTTTTGGGACCTGGGGCGACAAGCATAGAAGGTGACATTGGGCATGCGTGACCTAGAATTGGTGCCGCGAAGTACCATCGGGACGACCGAGAAGTGAGATCGATCGTATGGACGCATTCTACGAGCGGTTATTTGTTCGTGCGGCAACCTTTGACGAGCTCCTATCCGATGACTTTGAACCTCTGCCGGGTCAGAAGACCGAAACCAATTTAGCCGCAGAGCGGCTTGCGGCATGGTGCCGGTCGTGCGCGAGCGGCGACTGGTCGCTGTTTGGCAGACGGCTAGCCCGAGATGGATTAGCTTTTGGCGAAATACTAACGAGGTTTGCCACGGTTCGCCGCAAATCGTCAGCCTTGCCGCCCGCATGGATCGTCGATGCCGTTTGGATTATGGAGGCATTACAAAGCTCGGGACCAATTGTGCCGGCAGTCGACCGCGAGGCGTGTGCGTTCGAGCACCTATTCATGCCGTTGGTGAAACAAGCCAGCGAAATCTTGTGGTCGGATCTCGGTGCGCAGACGCTCAATAATTTAACCGAATCTGCTCGGGCATGCCTATGTCATTCGCTCTTAAAGGACCTGTCCGATCTTGCCGCTCCGGCAGTTTATGAAAGGTTCGCCGAGGCACGAAAAAATCGCGGCCCTGCACGAGAATCAGTAGAGCGAGAGCAAGACGTCAGGACGGCGCACTATGATCAATTCGGCGCCGAGATGAGAGCTACCGGTTTCCGGCGATTGTTCGAAGACAAGCCGGTGCTCTTGCGGCTACTTGCTGTGGTTGTTCGGCAGTGGATCGAGACATCGTGCAAACTCATCAAACGCCTTGACGCTGATCTGCCGACAATCCGGCGTGAAATATTTTCTGCGAATGACAAAAGGTTGGTTGCCAAGATCGACGGCGAGTTCTCCGACCCTCACAATGGAGGGTATTCTGTTAAGATTGTAACCTTCACTGACGGCTCGCGCGTGGTGTATAAGCCGAAAGACTTGCGGGCGGAACATGCTTGGCACAAGCTTGTCGAGCGGTTGAACCGGGCAGGGTCCCCGATAGAATTGAAATCGGCGCGTGTGCTTGCGCGTGACCAGTATGGGTGGGCCGAATTCATTGATCACACCGGATGTGCCGATCCAGAGGGCTCCAAGCGATATTTTCGGCGCGCGGGTGCCTGGTTAGCACTCTTTCATTGTTTCGCTGCGAATGACATGCACCAGGAAAACATCATCGCGGCCGGCGACCATCCGGTGCCGATTGATCTGGAGACAATCCTACAATCAGCAGCCGCAAGCACCGCATCTGCCGAACCGGAAGCTGAAGCTTTTTACACCGCTACAGAAAAACTAGCCAACTCAGTCATGATGGTCGGTTTGCTTCCCGTATATGGGCGCTCTCCCGAAAATAAGGTCTATACGATCGGGGGGCTGACGGCAGACTGGAGTTCCAAGATTAAAATCCAGTGGGACAAAATAAATACTGACGAGATGCGGCCGACGAGATCGAAAGAGGTCAGCAACGCAAATTTAAATCTGCCGCATGTCGATGGCCAGTACGCCAAGCTTGGCGAGCATGTAGACGATCTTGTGTCGGGGTTTGAGGATTACGCAAGATTCCTGCTGAGTTACCAAAAAGACGCGATGGATGGAGAGATCTTTGAGGGCTTCGAAGGTGTGGTGGTCCGCAAGATCATTCGCGCCACCCGATTCTATTCCATGTTACTCCAGCGCCTAAAAGACCATCGATCGATGGGCGATGGCGTGATCTGGTCTGCGCAAACAGACTTCATTGCAAGACTTGCGGAGTGGGAGAAGGATACTGATGTTTTTTGGCCGCTCCTCCGGATCGAGCGGTCTGATCTTGCCGCACTGAATATCCCCCACTTTGTTTCGCGCTGCGATGTAAATGAGACAAGCGATGCAACGGGCTTCACAATCCGGCCGGACGTCGAGTTGGGTCTCGATCGGGCGAGAACACGCTTTGCGAACTTCAATGAAGATGAAATCGACTGGCAGGTCCAGGTCATCAGGGAAAATATGCGTTCGCTATCAAAGTCTGCCAGCAAAACAGCAGTGAACTTTACGGCGAGACCAGCGCCGCGTTCGGACGTTGCTCTCGCGCCGACGCAGGCGACTTTCATTAGAGAAGCTGACAAGATCGCCGAAGAATTAGCCATTCGTGCAATTCGTCGTGGGCCCGGTGCTGCATGGATCGGTCTCGATTGGCTTGGGGACGCTGAGGTTTTCCAGCTCGTATGCTTGGGGCCAGACTTGTACAATGGCACATCGGGTATTGGGGTGTTTCTTGCCGCGCACGCGGCAGTGACCGGTCATCAAACATCCGGCGAATTAGCGCGCGCTGGCGTGTCTTATCTACGAAGGAATCTTAAAAGTCGGGACGCGGCTCGCATGGCGCGCTCTATGGGCGTTGGCGGCGCCACCGGTCTGGGGTCAATCGTTTATGCGTTGACCGTGATGGCCAGTTATCTACGTGACGATGGCTTGCTTTCGGATGCCCATGTCGCAGCAGAACTGTTTACCGAGGATCTGATTGCGGCAGATAAGCAACTCGACATTATCGGCGGAAGCGCCGGCGCCATACTATGCCTGCTTCGTCTCTATCGCGATGGAAAGTCAGACGCGGTGCTACGATACGCGGCCAGGTGTGGCGAGCACCTCATCGCTCAAAGTCGGCTTGGGCAAACGGGTCGCCGGAGCTGGGTAGGACAAGGTTCGGGTCAGCGAGCATTGAACGGAATGTCACACGGCGCGGCTGGTTTTGCGTATGCGCTCGCTTCGTTATCGGCGGCAACAGGGCGTGAAGAGTTTGCGCAAGCGGCGTCCGAATGCATTGAATTCGAAAACGGCAGCTATAATGCCGAGCGCGGCAATTGGCCGGATTTACGTGGCGATGAACCATCGTGGCCCTGCCAGTGGTGTCACGGGGCTACTGGTATCGGTCTTGCGCGAATTGCTACCGCCAGGCAGTTAGGAATAAAAACGCCAGGCATTGTGCGGGACATTCAATTTGCCGTTGAGGGCGTACGGTCAGCGCGGCCTGCGGCAGTCGATACCCTCTGCTGTGGTACACTTGGTAGCGTTGAATTTTTCTGCGAGGCCGCCAGCACCCTCGGCAGGAGCGATCTCCGCGAGCTTGCTTTGCAGCGGCTCACAGACGTTTTGGCAACAGCGGCATCAAGCGGGGACTATCGTTGGAACAACGGAAACGGGCAGTTTAATTTGGGCTTGTTTCGCGGATGCAGTGGCGTGGGTTACACGGCCCTTCGGCGGGTCGACGATTCTCTCGCTAACGTATTAATCTGGGAGTAGGCGGGATTTTAGTTGGAAGGACATTGCCATGCGACGGGACATCTTGAGCGCGCACCCAATTGAGTAAATGCTCCAGACGCCGGGCTATCGCGCACTGGATACGTACTTCGGCCATCCGCTCCGACTGGTCAGATATCGATCGGCAGCCCCAATGGCTGGACCCAGCTTCTCGCACTCATGGGCAACATCATCTCCAATTGTTCGCACGCCGTAGCGGTAGAGCCTGAACCACAGGTTAAAATTCCATGGCGCGAGGCGGCGTTTTCGCCAAGCGGTAGCACCGCAGCTTTGCTGCTGGAGCCCTGAGTTTGATGAGCCGACGTTGCGTGCATGCGCATGGTGCTGGCAAAGCCGACGGTGGTCGCAAGAGCCACCAAACTGACAGCCGCCACAAGCAGTTTAATTTCGCGCGATATCATTGAGGGTCTCGAATCAGTGTTCGTGGTGTTCGTGGAGGAGGACAAATAGCGATTTTTTTGCTTTGCACAAGATTTACAGTTCTCACATTAAATTGTTCAGATGGTGAAGTAGCGTTGTTGGAATATTGCGGCGCATAATGTCGAGTCAACATAAGACTTCGCTTCTGTGATCTCCGCCACATAACGCCGCTCTAAAGTGTCCTATACTGCAATTGTAGAGTTCGCGAATAATCGAAAGGATTGATCCATGCAAAAAGCCAAATGATGCTCGAAACGGCCGAAGAGATGGTATTTGCCTTCGAAGTCTCCGACGAAGCACTGGAGATGGCGGCGGGAGCGGCGCTGGAAAAGGCGAATTTTACTCTCGGCGCCTGCAGCGGCCTGTCTGTCTGTGACGGCTGAAGTTGTCTGATAACACGCGTACGTAAAGGACTAACGATCCTCCCCGTCCTTTATCCTTGCGCGCAATAGCTGTGGACGGCGTAGCCCCGATTGCGCCGTCCCTTTTTGCATTTTTCTCCGCTCACCAATTGCACGACTCTCGGCCATATCAATCTGCATCTCGTTATTCTAATCACCGAACATCCACGAATTCGGATTCGTGATCGGTTCGTTGCGATTAAGAGCCAACATGCCTTTCGCGTTTCGCATGAGGGACCAGAAAAATCCCCCTATAAGAATGAAAACACCAATGCCGGAAACGAAAAGGACCCCCCCAACGACTAAAAAAATAACTCCGATCCAGAACGTCCTTACCTGAAAGATGTAGTGGCTTCTCAATTCCGGGCCAGCCGAGTATTGTTGCAAGTACGCAATCGTAACGCCAATGAGTGACGTGATTCCCGTCAAATAACCAACAAAGTACAAAATGTAGACGGCGAATGCTAAGCCACGATCATCAACGATCGGACTGTTGGCTTGCTTTGCAGGTCTCTTGCCCATATTCACCCCCCATTTGCCGCTTCCCTGGAGCGGCTTTACGACCGCAACGTATCATCTTTGACGGAAATCGCGAAGAACCTTTGCGATCGGGGTCGCCGTGCAATACGGTGGCGCCGACAATCTCCGAGAGCGCATAGTGCGCGAAATGCCAACGTTGAATGAAGTCTTCGAACAGATACGCACTTGGCACTTAACACGACGAGATAACTCGTGCGGCGGATGTCCGCTTTCAGGGTAAAAGCGGACATCGCTTGATGATGCTAGCTCCACAGTCTTTGCTGAGTTATTATGTGATAATGCCGCTGTCTTAAGTGACCGCAGTTGGTGCTTTGATCGGGTGTCGCGCCAAAAGCTCAGTGACTTCCGCATCTGACACTTGTCGGAAATCCGAATAGAAAAGACCAATGGCGCCGAAGTTCTCGTAGTCTTCCAGACAGATAATTTCGTCAGCTTCATCTTTCAATTTGCGCAATGTATCGGTCGGTGCGACTGGAACCGCCAGCACCAGCTTGCTCGGCTTACGCAGACGCATCGCCTGTAGGGCGGCACGGGTCGTGGCTCCTGTGGCAATGCCGTCATCGACAACGATTACGATGCGCGCGGAAAGCTCGGGATGCGGGCGATTGCCAAGATATATTTTACGCCGCCGCTCGATTTCCGCGAGTTCGCGATCGCGTACCGTGACAAATTCCTGCTCGCTGATGCCACTGAGGGTGATGACGTCTTCGTTGCGCACGGTTACCGGCGAGGCGCCGTCGACCACCGCGCCCATGGCGAGCTCCGGCTGAAACGGCACGCCGATCTTGCGCACCAGCAGGAGGTCGAGCGGCGCATTGAGTGCCTCCGCGACCTTCGAAGCCACCGGGACGCCACCGCGCGGCAACGCCAATACTACGGGCTTCTGACCTTTGTAGGATGCGAGCGCCTTGGCGAGTTGCCGGCCGGCGTCATTGCGATCAGTAAATGGCATTGGTGCCCCCTTAGCTATCGAGCGTGATGTTGCAGAGGCGTCACGAGGTGCGTCTTGAACCAGCGTCCGGCCAGCGCAATGACCGCCTCCATAGCGCCGGGTTCTGGAAAGAGGTGTGTCGCGCCTGGCACGATCTCGAGGGATTTAGGACACCTCAGTCGTGCGTACGCCTGCTCATTGAGTTCGATCACGCCGGCGTCGCGTCCGCCAACTATGAGCAAGGTGGGCGCGGTAACATCTTCCAACGCCTTATCGGCAAGATCGGGCCGACCGCCTCGTGACACGACAGCGCCGATCTGTGTGCCAAGCTTTGCCGCCGCGGCCAGAGCCGCTGCGGCGCCGGTGCTGGCGCCAAAAAGGCCTAAAGGGAAGTCCGTAAGTTTTGGCTGACCATCGATCCAGCCAACAACGCCAATCAACCGTTCGGCAAGAAGCGGAATATCGAAAACGTTGGTCCGGTCCAGCTCTTCATCGGGTGTGAGCAGGTCAAAGAGCAGTGTCGCTACGCCTAGCTCATTCAACGCCGCGGCAACCGCCGTGTTGCGTGGGCTCAAGCGGCTTGAGCCGCTGCCATGGGCGAACACAACGAGAGCGGTAGCGCTGGCTGGCACACGGAGATCGCCTGCCAGGTGGAGCGGTTCGATAATCACCTCGCGCTGGATTTTTTCGTACGCGTGACCGGTAACGGACATGCCCAATTCTCATCAAAAACCGAATTTTAGTATGCCTGAAACGTGATATGGCCGATTTGACCGGGATCAATCGCGACTGGCCTAAATGCACTAAGTTTCAACGGGCAGCAGGAGCGGCCTGTGCACGGATTTACAATTGAAGGCGTTGAGCCGGCCCTCGCAGCAAAGGTCGACTTTCTCAGCCGGCCGGACTCTTATGATGCCAGGCCGCCTGACGTCGCGCGCCGGGAAACCCACATGTCCTGGGTATTTCTCGCCGGAGACCGCGTCTACAAGCTCAAGAAACCGGTCCAATTTCCCTATCTTGACTTTTCTACGCTGGAACGCCGGGAGATCGCCTGCCGCGCCGAACTGCGGCTCAATCGCCGCTTGGCGCCAGACATTTATCTCGGGGCCGTGCCGCTGACGGAGCGCGGCGGGGCGCTGTCGATCGGCGGCGATGGCGTGCCCATTGACTGGCTAGTGATGATGAAGCGGCTCGATGATCACTTCATGCTCGATCACATGATCGAAAGCCGACGCTTGGAACATGGGCAGCTCGATCGCTTGGTTGAGACGCTGGCGCATTTTTATCAGTCGGCAACGCCGGTATTTCTCTCCTCAGCGATCTATCTTGCCGATTGGACCCAAAGTCTTGCGTATAACAAGCGCGTTCTGCTCGACCCGCGGTTCCGAATTCCGAGCGGAATCGTGCATCGTGTTGATTTGGCACAACGCCGGTTTCTGAAGCGACGCGGCAATTGCATCGTGGCACGCCTGCGTCATCGTCGGATTGTGGATGGGCATGGCGATCTGCGGCCAGAGCACATCTGGCTCGACGATAAGGTCAGGATAATCGATTGCCTCGAATTCAATGCGCGGCTTCGCGTCGTCGATCCGTTTGACGAGATCGCCTTTCTAAGCCTCGAGTGCGAGCGGCTCGGGGCGGCCTGGGCAGGTGACTATCTGCGGCGCCGGATGAAACATGTGCTGCGCGACGGACCGGCCGATGAACTTTTCACGTTTTATCGCTGTCACCGCGCCACGCTGCGCGCCAGGCTCGCTATCGCACATCTGCTGGAGGCGCATCCGCGCACGCCAGAGAAATGGCCGCGGCTCTGTGCCACTTATCTTGGTTTTGCCGAAAGAAGTGCACGCGAGCTCGAAGTGTGCCTCAGAACACCATAAGATCGGTCAGGCTGCGATCGTCGTGCAAACGCCGGATTGTCTCGGCGAGGAGGGAGGCTGTGGGTAAAATCACCAGCTTGTTGTTCTGCGCAGGACGATCGAGCCGAAAGGGCGGCACAGCGTCACTGATGATGATTTGATCGAGGGCGGGGTCGGCGAGAACTTCGGCAGAGCCTGCCATGAAGAGTCCGTGGGTAACGAGCGCAATCACGCGTTTGGCCCCGGCAGCGCGTGCTGAGCGGGCCGTACGCAACAGGGTGCCGCCGGTACTGATCAGATCATCAATGATCAGTGCGGTGGCGCCAGCAACGTCGCCTGCAAACAGGTCCCCGGAAACGACGCCTGCGCTGCGATGCTTTTCTGCGAGCCCCTTGCCGATCGGATGACCGAGCGCGGGTTCGAGGGCTTCACGCAACAGTTCCGCTCGCTTCATGCCACCCGCGTCAGGAGAAATCACCGCGAGTGTGGCATCCGTCAAATGGCTCTTGGCATACTCAACGAACAACGGCGTGCCGGTGAGGGCAACGGTGCGGCAACGGAATGCATTTTCGAACGCGGCAGGATTGTGAACTTCCAGCGTGACCACGCAATCCGTGCCGACGCTCTCGAACATGCTGGCGATATAGCGCGTGGTGACCGGGTCGTTCGGTTTGGTACGGCGATCCTTGCGCGCGTAGCAAAGATAGGGAGCCACGGCGGTGACGCGGGCAGCGCCGGCATCTTTGAGTGCTCCGATGAAGAACAACAAGCGGCAGAGTTTATCATTGGCGCTTTGCTGCGGCCCGCTGTGTAAACTCTGGACGACGTAGACATCGGTGCCGCTCACTGCATCGAGCGGTCGAGCCTTATGTTCGCCGTCCTCGAATTCGCGCTCTTCATGCGCCGCAAGTGGCTCGCCCAGGGCCGCGGCAATTGCGGTGCCCAGGTCCTTGCTGGCGTTCAATGCAAAGATCCGCAGAGCAGCGCTTTCCATGAGCGATCCTTAAGCCGCAACTGGCAGCTAGCCTAACGAGGAAAAATACTTCAGGCCGCGATCGGGTTCATTGATTGCGATCAATATCGTTTCGGCGTTGAAATATCACGCACTTAAGCCGATTTTGGCGTTGCAAACGGCAATATCCAGTCGGGAAGGGCGGCTTGAGCCATATCAATGAACGGTGCGCACTTTCGCGCGATTCTTATTTCTTTCGAACATTGGTGATGGACAATGGAAACCCCCGTCGAGATTGATTTCCAGGGCACGATCGCGAACCCGAATGTTCGGGCCGCTATCGCGAAGCACGTCAGCCAGCTCGAAGAGCGTTTTGGGCGTATCACCGCCTGCCGCGTGGTGCTGAAGGCGCCGGGCGAGCATCATCGCAAGGGCGGTCTGTACGAGGTCAACATTCGGCTCGCCCTGCCGGAAGGTCGCGAGGTCAATATCGACCATACCGCGCAGAATGACGAACGGCATTCTGATCTGAACTTTGCGGTCAACGACGCTTTTAAACGAGCCCGACGGCAGCTGCAGGATCAGATCCGCAAGATGCAAGGCCAGGTAAAGCATCACGATGGCATGCCGGTAGGGATTGTGGTGGAGATCGATCCGCTTGGTGAGTTCGGCTTTATCGAGGCCGCCGATGGACGCGAGATTTATTTCCACCGGAACAGCGTGCTCGACGGCGAGTTTTCTCATCTGGCAGTCAATTCGCACGTGACCTACGCCGAAGAAATGGGTGAAAAGGGCCAGCAGGCCAGCACCGTCAAGCTGATAGCAAAGCATAAGCTGCGCATATGAGTGACGAGCATGCGGGCCTTGTCCGGCACGTGGGCCGTTTGTAACCACTGGTCTGCAGCAAGGGCTGAGCGGCCGGCTACGTTGATCGGTGTTCCGGAGGAAATCAAACTTGACGAATACCGGATTGGAATGATTCCCCGCTACAGGCCCATTTCCGGCTCGGGCACTCGCTGTTTTGTATCCTCGGGAATTTCCGTCATTGTAGCCTCGGTTAGCAGCAATATGCTGGCAACTGACACCGCATTTTCGAGGGCGACGCGAACGACTTTTGTAGGATCGATAATTCCAGCCTCGACTAAATCAACATACTTCTTTCGGCCGGCATCAAAACCCTCATTGTCTTTACCGCTCAGCATCCGAGCGACGACCACGCCCCCGTCGGTCGCGGAATTTTCGGCAATCTGGCGCGTTGGTGCCTCAAGCGCGCGCTTTAGAATCTGAACGCCGGTCTTTTCGTCACCTTCGCATTTTCCTTCCTCGTCAGCGAGAACATCAACGCAGCGCAGGAGTGCCAAGCCACCGCCGGGAACAATGCCTTCGGCAACCGCCGCCTTGGTCGCACTTATCGCATCGTCCAGTGCCTCCTTTTTCGCCTTCATTTCGGATTCGGACGGGGCGCCGACACGAACGACTGCAACGCCACCGGCGAGTTTCGCCAGACGCTCTTGCAGTTTTTCACGGTCGTAATCGCTGGTCGCCTTCTCGATCTCGCGCCGGATTTGCTCGATACGTCCATCGATCTGTTTGCGATCGCCGGAGCCGCCAATAATAGTAGTATTGTCTTTGTCGACCACGACGCGCTTGGCCTTGCCAAGTTGTTCGAGACCGACATGATCGAGCTTGATGCCGAGCTCCTCAGAAATTACCTGGCCGCCGGTCAAAACCCCGACGTCTTGCAACATGGCTTTGCGGCGGTCGCCGAAGCCTGGTGCCTTGACGGCGCAGCTTTTGAGCGCGCCGCGAATTTGATTGACGATCAAGGTGGCGAGGGCCTCGCCTTCGACATCCTCGGCGACCACAAGCAACGGACGGGCGGACTTCGCCACCTGTTCCAGCAACGGTAGGAGATCCTGAAGAGTGCTAATCTTGCGATCCGAGATCAAAATAAGAGCATCCTCAAGGACCGCTTCCATCTTCTCCGGATTGGTAATGAAATAGGGCGAAAGAAATCCGCGGTCGAATTGCATTCCTTCCACGACTTCGAGTGTGGTCTCGGTGGTTTTCGATTCTTCAACCGTGATCACGCCTTCGTTGCCGACCTTGTCCATCGCGTCGGCCACTAACTCGCCGATTAGCGGATCGTTATGTGCGGAAATAGCGCCAACTTGCGCCTTTTCCAGGCGCGTCTTCACGGGACGAGACAATCCACGCAGTGTTTCGACAGCTCGCTTTGCGGCGCGATCGAGACCGCGCTTGATATCGATAGCGCTTGCGCCGGCAACAACGTTGCGAACCCCGTCGGCAAACATGGCGTGGGCGAGTATGGTTGCTGTACTCGTCCCGTCACCGACCATTTCGCCGGTTTTCTCGGCAGCCTGCCGCAGCATACGTGCGCCTAGGTTCTCCTCCGGGTCTTTGAGGTCAAACTCCTTAGCGATCGTCACGCCGTCATTGCAGACGATTGGAACACCCCATTTCCTCTCGATAAGCACGGATTTGGATCGTGGGCCTAAGGTCACACGAACCGCATCGGCGAGTTGCGTAGCGCCGCGCAGAATTTTCTCGCGCGCGGCCGAACGGAACAGGATTTGCTTGTGGGCCATTCGAGCGCCTCGGTGAAATTGCATTTATGCAATAGTGCGAGGGCAAAATACCAAGAAAGTCGGCGTCCATTTTGACGCATATCAACCCGCGGATATCCGGAGATGGTGTGCGACGTATCGCTAGGTCCGCTAGTGATCCAAAGCAGATGTAGATAAGTCCATTTGGCCAAGCGGGGCAGTCGTGTTTGTCACGCGTAATGTCCGCTTTTGACCCTTAGCAGACATCGGCGGAAGAGGCGGCAGAGGAGAATTGGGTAGTACCGACCGTGTCTCCTTAGCCCTTGAATTCCTCACGACTGAAATTATTTGTGCGACATAAAGGACAAGGGCATTTCCCATCCCCAAGCCAGCCCTTGTCAAACTCAAAGGCCGCCAACGAGCCCCCCGCTTGGCGGCCTTTCCTTGTCGTTGACTTTTGTCGGCCAGCCAAGGGGTAAACGCTGCGCCGCTCACAACTCGGCCTTACTCGAGCCGAGTTTCGCGCCGATATACGCGAACGCTCCGTCGAGGGTGACGAGTTTCGGATAGTCGATCTCGGGGATATCGATGCTGAGCCGATGGTGAATAGCAATAACAAAGTTCAGGAAGTCCATGGAGTCGATGTCGATGGCCTCACGCAGATCAGCGGTCGGGTTGACAGTCGCCAAATCGGCTTCAGGCGCGATGTTGTTGAGCTCTTCCTGAATCACTTTGCGAATGTCGGTGTCAGTCATAGCTTGTCCGGCTCCTGCAATCGTTTGCCGATCTCTGCCAAAAACAACGCACCCGCATGGCCGTCGGTGACCCGGTGGTCGCCGGAAAGCGTAACGGTGACTACCGAGCGCGGACCAATGGCGCCGTCGACGACCCACGGCCGCGTCACGACTTTACCGAGGCCTACGATGGCCACTTGTGGCGGATAGATGATTCCGTACAGCGCTTCGACGCCGCGTTCGCCAAGGCTCGAAACGGTGATGGTCGAATCGGACATCTCCGAACTGCGAATGCGTCCGGCGCGCGTGCGCTGCACCAGGTCGCGCATGCGGCTCATCAGCTCGTCAAGCGATAGCTGATCGGCATCATGCAAGGCCGGCGACGCCAGCCCGCCGCCGCGAATGGCAATCGCGATACCGACGTGCACCGCCGACGCCGGCTCAAATTTGCCGTCGTGATAAAATCCGTTGAAGGCGGGAAAGCCGCGTGCGGCCAATGCGACCGCTTTGATGGCAAGCGCGCCCATCAACACGCGGTTGTCGGGCGGCAGCGCGGCATTCTTAATTGTCAGCCAATGCTCGGAGGCCGTGACATCGACTTGGTGCTCCAAATAGTAGTGCGGGATTTCGCGCTTCGATCGTGCCATCGCGGCCGCGATGGCTATTCGCATGGCCGGCAGATCGAGCCCGATCGCTCGCTTCTTTTCCGGCGGAGCGGTGGGGGCGGCTGGGGCCGCAGCGAGGCGGCGTTGGACATCTTCATAAGTGACGGCCCCGGCCGGGCCGCTGCCCTTGACGGTCGCAAGATCGATGCCGCGCTCTTGTGCGAGCTTGCGTGCTGCGGGCGATGCAGCACGAGCCGCAGCGCCCAGAACGACGGGGGGCGGCGCCGGCGCAACAACTCGTGGCGGCGGCGGTGCCGCAGGCACGACAGGCGGCGGCGCTAGAGGTGCAACTGGTGGAGGCACTGGCGGCGGCGGAGCGGCCGCGACAGCGCCGGGCTTTCCTTCGCCCTCAGTTCGAATCTGCGCTAGCGGCGTCCCAACCGGCACCTTGCTGTGAAGGTCGACCAGGATCTTCTCGATCTGGCCTGCCTGGTAAGTCTCGATCTCGATTGCGCCTTTTTGCGTGTCGACCACGGCGACGACGTCGCCGCGTTTAACCCAATCGCCGGGCTTGACCAGCCATTCCACCAGCGTCCCCGCCTCCATATCGGCGCCGAGGGAGGGCATGCGAAATTCGACCATGGCGTTGCCTTACGCTCGGCCCAAAGCCGCCTTGGCGGCAGCGACGATCTTCGGTGCTTGCGGGATTGCCGCGTTTTCAAGATGGCGAGGGTAAGGGATCGGTACTTCCTCGCTGCAGACGCGGCCGATCGGCGCGTCGAGCGCCCAAAATGCCTGTTCGACGATGCGCATGCCGACTTCCGCGGCCAAGCTTCCGCTGCGCCAGCCTTCATCGACAATGACGGCGTGCCGCGTCTTGGCAACCGATGTCATGATCGTCGCATCGTCGAGCGGCCGCAAACTGCGTAGGTCAATCACCTCGGCCTCGATGCCCTCGGCCGCAAGCGTGGTTGCCGCCTCCATCGCCTTCCATAGTGAGCCGCCATAGGTCATGAGCGAGATATCGCGGCCTGCGCGTCGGACGGCCGCCTTGTCGATATTGACCGGTCCGGCATCGGCGGCGAGCTTGCCCGTCATGTTGTAGAGCATAACATTTTCAAAAATCAGCACCGGATCGGGTTCCTGCAAAGCCGTCCAAAGCATGCCCCGGGCATCCTCAAGGGTGCCCGGTGCCAACACCTTGATGCCGGGGATATGTGCGTACCAACCTTCGAGGCTATGCGAATGTTGCGCGGCAAGCTGACGGCCGGCGCCGGTCGCCATCCGGATGACGAGCGGCACGCCGAACTGGTTTCCCGACATGTGGCGCACCGATGCCGCGGTGTTAAGGATTTGATCGAGCGCTAGCAGGCTGAAATTCACCGTCATCAATTCCACGATTGGACGCAGGCCGGCCATGGCCGCCCCGATGCCGGCGCCGGTAAACCCCGACTCCGATAGCGGCGTATCGCGAATTCGTTCAGGCCCGAATTCTGCGAGCAATCCGTGACTCACGGCATAGCAGCCGCCATAACGGCCGACGTCCTCGCCCATCAGAAAGACGCGTTTATCGCGCTTAATTGCATCGCGAAGGGCCTCGCGTACCGCTTCGCGATAAGTCATTTCAGTCGTTCCGGCTCGGACCGCCTCTTGTTGCATGGTGTGTCACCGGCCAGTGGGCACGGCGCTATCCGCATAAACGAAGCGACTGAGTTGCTCGACAGGTTCCCATGTCCCCGCTTCTGCGAAAGCGACTGCATTGGCAATTTCGGCATCGATTTCGGCTACGATGCGCGGCAAATCTTCCGGATGGGTCATGTGATTGGCCTCAAGCCATCCTTGGAAGCGCACAATGGGCTCTTTCGGACGCCACGATTCGACCTCGGCCTTGTCGCGATAGAGCTGGGGATCGAACATGGAATGCGCGCGTAGCCGGTAGGTGCGGCATTCTAGAAAATAGGGCTTGCGGCCCTCGCGCACGGCATGGACCGCGCGGCGGGCTGCAGCCTCGACGGCAACCACATCCATCCCGTCGACGGCCTCGGACGCAATCCGGTAGGAGGCGGCTTTGCGCTGAATGTCAGTTTCAGATTCCGAAAGCGCCAATGCCGTTCCCATCGCGTAGCGATTGTTTTCGCACACGAACAGCACCGGCAGTCCCCACAGCGCCGCCAGATTCATGCTCTCGTGAAATTCGCCTTCAGCAACGGCGCCTTCCCCAAAAAAACAGGCGGTAACGAGATCGTTACCTTGCATTTGATCGGCAAGCGCAAGGCCAACTGCTAGCGGCAAACCACCGCCGACGATGGCATTACCACCATGGAAATTGGTGGCCGCGTCGAACAAGTGCATTGAGCCGCCGCGCCCGCGGCTGCAGCCTTCTTGCTTCCCATACATCTCGGCCATAACGGTGGTCATTGGCACGCCGCGCACCAGCGCCTGCCCGTGCTCGCGATAGGTCGCAACGATTCGGTCGCGTTTCTCCAGCACCGGGATGACGCCGACCGCGACCGCCTCCTCGCCATCGTAAAGATGCATGAAGCCGCGGATCTTCTCCTGCGTGTACAGCTCGGCGCATTTGTCCTCGAAGCGGCGAATGCGGATCATCTGCTTCAAGAGATCGAGCATGTGCTCATGAGACAAATGCGGCTTGTCGGCTACTGCCGTCATCGCTCCTCGCTTTCGAGCGTCGAGATGTCGCCCTCGGGCAGGCCGAGCTCGCGTGCCTTGAGCAGACGGCGCATGATCTTGCCGCTGCGCGTTTTCGGTAGGTTTTGGCGGAATGCGATGTCTTTCGGCGCCACCGCCGGTCCAAGACGCTGCCGCGCGTGACCGAGTAGCTCCTTGCGCAGGGCTTCGCTCGGCTCGAAGCCATCCTTGAGCGCCACGTAAGCCTTGACCACCTCGCCGGCGGTCGGTTCGGGGATGCCGATCACGCCAGCTTCGGCGACGGCCTTGTGCTCCATCAGCGCGCTTTCCACTTCGAACGGACCAATGAGGTGGCCGGAGCTCTTGATGACGTCGTCGGCGCGGCCGACGAACCAATAGTAGCCCTCGCTGTCGCGCATCGCGAGGTCACCAGTAAGGTACCAACCGCTCACGAAGCACTTCTTGTAACGCGCTTCTTCGTTGAGGTAGCCGCGCATCATTGACGGCCAACCCGGGCGTAACGCCAGCTCGCCCATGGCCATCGGTTTGGTGATTTCGCGCACCTCGCCACCTTCAAGATGCTCGACGATGCCGGCGCCGATGCCCGGCAACGGACGGCCCATCGACCCCGGTTTCACGTCCATCGACAGAAAATTCGTGATCATGATTCCGCCGGTTTCGGTCTGCCACCAGTTGTCGTGGAACGGCTTGCCGAAAGCTTGAACGCCCCACACCACCGCCTCTGGATTGAGCGGCTCGCCGACGCTCGCCAGCAGGCGCAATTTTGACAGGTCGAAGCGTTTCGCGAAATCAGCGCCTGCTTTCATCAGCATGCGAATGGCCGTCGGCGCCGTGTACCAGACCGTGATCTTCTGATCCTGCAGGATCCGATACCAGCGTTCGGCGTCGAACTCGGCTTGGTCGATGACCATCGTCACGCCGTTTGTCAGCGGCGATATGATTCCGTAGGAGGTCCCGGTGATCCATCCGGGATCGGCGGTGCACCAGAATACATCGTCGGGGTGGAAATCGAGCGCGAGTTTGCCGGTGACGTTATGGGCGACGACGGCTTCGTGCACATGCACGGCGCCTTTCGGCTTTCCGGTGGTACCGCTGGTGAAGTGCAGCAGAGCCATGTCTTCCGGCATCGTCTGCACTGTTTCGAACGAATCGGATGCTTGTGCGAGCGCGGCAGCAAGATCAATCGTGTCCGGTGGTGGATTTGCCGAGCATTCAGTCAGAAAGACATGTTTCAGGCTCGCAAGCTCTTTGCGCCAGGACTCGACCTTGCGGCGGTAGAATGCCTCGGTGGTGATGAGCGCGCTGGCGTTGCCGATTGTCATGCGCGCTTTGATCGGATCGGGCCCGAACGCTGAAAACATCGGCGAGAACACGCTGCCATTCTTCAATGTCCCAAGCGCTCCTATATAGAGCTCCGGTACGCGACCCAGCAGCGAAGAAACCCGGTCGCCCTTCGAAATCCCCCGCTGCTTCAGGACATTGGCAAAACGATTTACGGCAGCGCCAAGGGCCGCATAGGTGAAATCGCGGATGCTGTCGTCACGAGCGATCCACCGCAAAGCAAGCTTGTCACCGCGCCCGGCTTTCACATGGCGGTCAATCGCCTCGTAGGCGATGTTGAGGCCGCCATCGGGAAAGCCGTCAAGCAGCGCCCGCGCCTGCGTCCACGAAAACGTGCGGGCATACTCTTCATAATTGCGAAGGTTGGCTCCGGGATAGTCTTCGGGACGTTTTCGGATTCGTTCCCATTCCTTGTGGCGAGTTTTGGATTCGTTTAAACCGCGCGAATTCGTCGCCATGTCCGTGCTGGTCATCTTTGCGCTCCGACTTCTTGCTGTCGAGCGGCTGCTTGAGCAGGCTTCGCGCCGTCGGCCGCAAAGATTGCATCGCATAGGCGCTGAAGCATCGGCACGCCACGGACCTCGGTCTCGAACAAGGGCACTATGGCGCGGACACTGTCGTCGAACTCCCGCCAGATCGTCTTCATGTGCTCCTGCTGCATGGCCACGCGGTTCTTGACGAACTCGGCGGAGTCCGGACTGACCGACGCAGGCTCAATGACCATGTTGACAAGGACGCCGCCTACCGGGATGCCGAAGTCCTTGAACCACTGGATGAAGCGCGTAACCACCGCGATGGGCAGCGCCTCCGGCAGCGTCACGAAGAAGAATGTCGTGAGCGCGGGGTCTGTGAGCAAAACACGCGCGTGCTCCATGCGATCGCGGAAGGACACCAGGTAGGCCATCAGCGGGTCCACTTCCTTCTTCTTGGTGAAGGAGAGCAACTCCCGCAGGGTCCGCGCCTCCTCGCGGCTCTTGAGCATCTTGTTGACCCACAGCGCGTAGACCTTGGACATGCCGAGCAGGCGCCGCGCGTTGGCGGTGGGGGCGGTGTCGAAGACGTAGACGTCGTACTCGTTCTTGAACATGAGATCGATCATGTTCTCGAACATCGCCGACTCTTCGAACGCGGGGTTCATCGTCGCCGACTCGACGAAGTCGTCGGCCTTGGTGGTGATGTCCGCGAACTTGAGGAACCACCGGATCTTCTCCCGGATCTCCACCTTGCTGCGCTCGATGCTCTGCCGGGTGTCGATCTCGCAGCCCCAGAGGCTGGGCACGCCCTCGATGGCGACATGCTTGCCGAGCATATCCTGGCCGAACAGGCTCGTCAGGCTGTGCACGGGATTGGTGGACACCAGCAGCGTCCGGCGTCCCTGCCGGGCGAGCCCGATGGCTGCGGCGGCGGCAAAGACTGTCTTGCCCACGCCGCCTTTGCCGCCGAAGAAGAAGTACTTCAGCGCGGGGTGCTCCCGGAGGTACCGGCCCATCGGCATTGGGATCTCTGTCATGGCGAGCCTCCGCTAGGTGAACATGATGGCGGCCAGCTTTTCGATCATTGGCAGCCCCGTCACGTCGCGTTCCATCTCCGGCACCAGCGCCAATACCTTGTCGCCGAACGCCGTCCGCAAGTCGCCCATATGCTGGTCCTGCATGGCGACGCGGCGGCGCAGGTACTCAGGGATATTCTGGCCCAGCAATTCGCGCGGGATGACACGGTTCACCACGTAGCCGGCGATCGGCACGTCGAACTGCGCGAACAACCGGGCCGCCTTTTCCGTGTCGTTGATGGCCCCAGCCTCCGGGATCACCACAAAGAAAAAGGCCGTCTTCGTCTTGTCCGTGAGGATCCCGGCCGACGTGTTGATGCGGTTCTTGATGTAGAGCAGTTCCTGCAGGATCTGGTCCTGCTCGGACTCCTTCTCGTGCCGGAGCCGGCTCACCATCTCCTCGTATTCGCGCATTTCCTCGCGCAGCTTGGTGATCTTGTTGATCCACTCGTCGTACACCTTGGCCATCGAAAGGTAGTAGAGCGCGTGACCGAGCGGGACGAGATCGTAGATATAGTAGTCGTAGTCGCCCTTCATGACCACGTCCACCACGGCGTCGAAAATTGCGCTCTCCTCCATCGCCGGCTCGGAGCTCGCGGCCTGGATGTAGTTCTCGATCTCGTCTGGCACCTTGGGCAGCCCGTACATGTCGAGGATCTTCTGGCGAATCTCCTGCTGGTAGCCGCGGATGTGGCTGTCTGCGTCGATTTCCTGAGCCCAGAGATTCTCCATGATCTTCACGGGCCCTTTGCCAAAAATGTCGCGCTTGAAAATGTCGGTGAGCGATGCCTGTGGATCCACAGAGAACACGAGCACTTTCTTGCCATGGCTCGCGAGCCAATAGGCGGCTGCCGCGGAGAAAGTGGTCTTGCCCACGCCGCCGCCGCCGCCGAACATGATGTATCGTCGCTCGGGATGCTGAATGAATACGTCTCTGAGTGCCACTGCCGCCCCCTAGAACATCGCGTCCGAGACGTCCTTCTCGCGCAACATGCGCCGCTTCCACGTGGCGATCTGCGGCACGACGTAGGGCAGCAGACGCAGGCTGTAATACGGCGGCAGGATCGGGACGCCCAGCAGGTCGCCCATCGTGATCAGGATAAAGAGGTGCTCCATCGACGAGCGCGTGCGCAGGGCCGCGCGGCTCATGTCGTGGGCAGCCATGCCGTAGATGGTTTCTCTGACAGCATCCAACCAGCTCTTTTTGGCGGCTACTTTTTGTTCCTCGGGCATGTCCGTTTCCTTCACAATCCGTGCAAATGATGTTCGTGGCTGCTACCCAGCTCGCGCTCGCGAAGAACCTCGCGCTTCCACGCCTCGATCTCCGGCACCACCCAGGGCAGCAGGCGCAACCCATAGTACGGCGGCAGGATCGGCACGCCGAGCATGTCACCGAACACGCCGACCATGAACAGCTTCTGCATTGAGGCGCGCATTTCCAGCGCCTGCTGCACGAACTCGTAGCTCGTCATGCCGTAGATGAATTCGCGCAGCACCTGCAGCCACCCGCTGGCTAAGGGCGTGCTATTGTCTCCTCCGCCATGAGGGAAATCATCGCTATTGCCGCGATCACGCTGGTGGCCTGGTTTGCCGCCGGCACGATCTGGAATGTCCGTCGGGGCCGCATGCTTATGCAGTGGATGCAGAGCGGCCTGCCGGTGCTCGGCCAGCGCACCACTGTGCGGTGGCTCGGCTCGAGCGCCATGGAGATGGTGATCCGCGATGGCAAGGCCCCGTTCGGCAGCGCGGCCCTGGTCGTCTTCCTTGAGCCGCGCGATGTGCCCTGGATGTGGGCGCTCAGCCGCGGCCGCGGCCGGCGCGACACCCTCATTATCCGCGGCGTGCTGCGCCGGGTGCCCGAGGTCGAGTTCGAAGCCCTCGATGCCGCAAGCTGGTCCGGCCGTGAAGTGCTCATGCGCGTGCCAGCGGAATGGTCGATCCGCGAAGCCGCGGCCCCCGGCGACCTCGTCGTGCACTATAGCAGCGCCTCGGCGCTTGCCCGCGCCGATGCGCTGTTGGTAGAAGCCCGGCGAGCCGGACTGGTCGTCAGACGTTTGTCCGTACGCCGCGCCGAACCCCATTTCCAGGTGCACGTCTCCCTTCCTGATCAAGCGCACCCAGCGCGCGGCTTCTTCGAGGCCGTGCATGTGATCGCCGGGCGCGCGCTGGACTGACACGATCCTCCTCCGTTTATTCCGCGGGCGCCGTACGCGGGACCTGCGGCCCAGGCATCGCGTGGTAACGACGGTAGGCTTTGTAGCCATCCCAGCCGATGAGGATGGCTGCCACGAACAAGAGCACAGAGACCGCGATCATTGCCCACGCGCCGTAGACCGGCAGCCCCGAAATCTTCGGGTTCGCCGCGATCGTCACGTAGAGGTTCCGCGCCGTGACGACGGTGGCCGCCAGCGTGGTCACGTACATGAAGATCATCGGGATGAGAGCGTAGCTCGGATTGCGCTTCTCCGACTTGAGCCACACCGACACCACGATCATGCTCAGGGCCGCCATCAACTGGTTGGCCGCGCCGAACATCTGCCAGAGGTAGACCCACGTGCCGGTGAGCACGAGGGCAGCCGTGAGGACCATCGAGATCAAGGTCGACACGTGCATATTCCGCACGACCGGAATGGCATCGCCGGCCCACTCGGTGAGCGTCACCCGCATCACCCGGAAGACCAGCACGGTGACCGTGAGCACGATGATCACGAACGTGCCGAACCCGAGCGCGGTGCCGTAGATCTCCGGGATGAGCCCAAAGGTTCCGGCGTAAATGAGCTTGCCGACCCCCACCGCGAACCGGCCGCCGCCCCCGCCGGCGCCGGCGATGGAGACGGCGGTGAGCGACAGCATCGCCAGCGTGAACTCTCCGAACATCGCGCCAGCGCCGACCGGCAGACAGTCGGTCTCGTATTCAAGCTGCCGCGCGGTCCCTATCGAGCCGACGAGCGAATGCCAGCCTGAGATCGCACCGCAGGCGATGGTCACGAAGAGCATGGGCCACAGCGGTTGCCAGGCTTGGCCAGCCACGATTCCGAAGCCGAGGTCCTTGACGGCAGGCAGCGCAAAGGCGCCGATCAGGTTGCCGGCCGCGTCCTTCGTTCCGAGCAGCGGTGCGGCGATCATCCCCGCCGCACTGAGGAGGATGGTTATGAACGTGATCCAGAAGCCGATATAGGCCACGGGCTGCGCATAGCGCCAGATCGGCAGATTAGCCCCCAAGTAGCTGAAGGCGAACAGGAACACCATCCAGAACAGGTAATTCGGCAGCGTCTTGAGCAGACCGGTGGCCGCGTCATAGGCAGCCGTGGTCGGGCGCTTGCCGTCCGCACCCGGAGCCGGAATCCTCGGATCCGCCATCGTTGGATCCTGGACCGCGATGAGCGCTTGGTTGCCGGTAATACTGTCGATCTGGTTGTTGACCCAGGTCACCGCAGAAGCGACCGGACCTTGCACCAGCGCACCACCCGCACCCTGGTGCTGACCCCACGGACCAAGCGCCATCGCGCCAATCGTGATGGCGACCACGAGGGCCGTGACGCCGGTGATCCCCATCTTCCAGCGGTACATCATCTGGCCGGCGAGCAACCCCATCAGACCAAGCATGATGATGCCGAACGGCACGTCCGGTCGCGCCGACAGCGTTGCCGCCAGAATTCCGATGAACGCGCCGGCCAGCAGCATCAGGTAGAAGAAGATGAAAATGAACAGGATCGTGCGCGTCCGCGGAGCGATGAGCCGGTATGCGATGCCCGACAGGCTGTTGCCGTCGTTGCGAACCGCGACCATGATGGCCGAGTAGTCGCTCGCCCAGCCGATGAAGCTGACGCCGAGAATCAGCCAAGCCAATGAGGGTGCCCACCCCCAGAGGTTTGCCGCGGTGATGGGCCCGACGATGGGACCAGCGGCCGCGATTGCCTTGAAGTGATAGCCGAATAGGACGTTCCGGCTGGTCGGCATGAAGTCGACGCCGTCCATGTACATCCGGGCCGGCGTCGCCCGTTTGGCGTCGGGCTGGATGACGTTGCGGTCAATGCGTTTGGCGTACAGGTTGTAGGCCAAATAAATAGTCACCACGCTGAGGATGACGATCCAAAGGGTATTCATGGCAGTGCTCCTTCCTCGGTCGAAGGGCGTAATGAGTGGGCGCAGAGTGCGGCCCGGAAAACATTGGTAATTTCGCTTACAAAAACGGGAGCAAGGTTGATCTGGGTCAACAATCGATAAATTCTGCGAGCCCTATAAATAACGATGACGGATTTGGGTCAGTGATATTGTCGTATGGTTGTACGAGTGCCCTTTTAATTTTCGTCAATGCTGTATTGCCCGCTTAATGGGATCCGAGTTTGTCCCAGATCTCAGCATCAGTCTCATCCGCAGGGGACACCATGCACAAACACATTTTGATCCCAACCGAGGGTTCTGAGCTATCGCAAAAAGCAATCGAATACGGATTGGCATTGGCAAAATCGGTCAATGCCAAAGTTACGGTCGTGACGGTGTCGGCGCCGCTTTATACTTTGGCTATTGAGCCGCCTTTGACGGTCGATTTCGTGGAGGAATACGAAAAGCAGATGAGGCAGCTGTCCGGAAAATACCTCGAGTCAGCAAAAGCACTGGCAGCCGCCGCGGGCGTGACATGCGAAGTAGTGCAAATCGAACACGATCAGCCTTATTTGGCTATCATAGATACGGCAGCTCGGAAATCATGTGATTTGATTGTGATGGCCTCTCACGGCCGACGTGGAATCGCCGCGATCGTCCTTGGCAGTGAAACCGTCAAAGTGTTGACCCACAGCACGATCCCGGTGCTGGTGTTTCGCGCGGCTCGGCATAACGCCAACCAAAGGCGTTAGACCAGATCATCGATCCAATCTTCGGTCGCACGGAGTGCAGCATCGACGTTATGAGTAGCCGCCATGTTAAACGTCCGACTTCAATTAGTCGCCGCCGTTCTCTGGGAATTGCGGCCGAGGCTATGCGCGGAAAAAAGAATTGAATTGACTCAAGTCAAGAACGTAGCAGTATTCATATTTGACGGCACCTTATCTCTCGTAGACGGCAACCAAAATTGCTTCAGCAATAATGTGCTTACGGGCTTCGCGCTCGACATCGAGGCAGGTCGAATCCTTACGCACGGGTAAACGCTCAATAGAAAGCGCAAGCAGCCGGAAATGATAATGGTGTAAACCGTGCTCTTCAGGCGGACACGGGCCCCCGTAGCCGATTTTCCGGAAATCGTTGATGGCTTGCTTGAAAGACTTGGGATGGAGAGATGCCCCTTCCACTATAGACCGTTCTTGATGTGGCAAATCGTAGGCCGCCCAATGATGCCAGGTCCCCCCGGGTGCATCGGGATCGTCGCATAGGAGCACGAAACTGCGGGTCGCGGCCGGTGGATTTGTCCAATTGAGGGGCGGCGAAATATCTTTGCCGTCACACGTGTACTCGGGTGGCATTGGCGAACCATTTGAAAAGGCAATTGAATGGATTTCCATGGCGGTGCTCCCAAATTAAAAACAGAGTGACCCCGCGAGCCGCTACGCGCGTTGATACGGGTCAAAATAGTAGGACCGCCAAGCGGGGAGGTCGGTTCTGCGTAATGATCGGGCGCAAAGCACCCCTCTACGAACCGAATTGATGATTGGACTGACTGATTCGGGCCATGTCCGCTTTCGAGGGCAAAGCGGACATCGGATGGACACGTAGCAATGTCGGCTAATGACCCAAAGCTGCCGTGCTAACCGCGCTCACGAATGTCTTTGCTAAATTGATCTAAATCATTTCGTTTAACTAAATACCTGCGCTTCAATTTCACTATGGTCGAGAAACATTCCAGACCGACGTTCAGACCAAAGCCCTTTCTGGATGGGAGCGGCTGGCATGTGGATGCCGAGTGGCCAGATGGCGTCACTCAGCATGTTGACGATTTTGGGTCTGGTTCTGAGGCGCGGGAGTGGATTGCCAAGAAGTCGGAAGCATGGCTTCAAAAACATCCAATATTTAAGCAACCAGAATGACCACCAGGCACGCCCAATTTTCCGCCCCACGCTAAAATGAAAAATACCACGGCGCTGACAAATTTTCGGTTTGGGCTAGACCAAAAGGATTGACGCTGCTTTTGACCCAAAGCGGAGATACCGGGCGCTACGTTCGCTTTTCAATATTGATCTTGGTCAAGGAAATATCGGTGAAGAACAGATAACCAACTAATGGAATTGCTTCGGCAACAATGGGGGATGCACCTTACGAGATGCGCCTTATAAATCATGCTTGATAGGCAATCCACACCAGCTACTGCCATTGAAATGGCGAGTCGGCAGCATGAAATTTCCGTTTCGGAGTTTTTTCTCAAGAACCGTCACCTGCTTGGGTTTGATACGCCGGCCAAGGCATTAGTCACGGCTGTCAAAGAGGCGGTGGATAATGCTCTCGATGCTTGCGAGGAAGCGGGGATACTCCCCGATATCAGTGTGCAGGTGCGCGATCGCTACGGGAAGTCGCGGATCATCGTCGAGGATAACGGCCCTGGCATAGTAGAGAGCCAGATCGCACGCATTTTCGGCAAGCTCTTATACGGATCGAAATTCCACAAGCTCAGCCAGTCGCGCGGTCAGCAGGGAATGGGGATCTCGGCTGCGGGAATGTACGGGCAGCTTACCGTTGGCAAGCCGTTGCATATCATCAGTCGCACCAAGGGCGATAAGCTTGCTTCGGAAATGTATGTGTCGATCGATACGGCCAAAAACCAGCCGGACATCCACCGCAAGAAACGGCTGAAATGGGACCGCCCCCACGGGACCCAAGTCGAGATGGAAATGGAGGGCCATTATCAGAAGGGACCGCATTCGATTGAGGTCTATCTGAAGCAGACCGCCATCGCCAATCCGCATCTGACGATCACCTATCAGGACCCGCAGGGACAACTGATCCGTTTTGCTCGCAGCACCAAGAAGCTCCCACCTCGGCCGACAGAAATAAAACCCCATCCGTACGGCATCGAGCTCGGCCGTCTCATCCAGATGTTGAGCAACACCACAAGCCGCACATTATTGCGGTTTCTCGTCGACGAGTTTTCCTGCGTGGGGCGGAAGACAGCACTCAAGATCATTGAGTTCGCCCGCAATCAATCTGACGGGAAATTAAGCGATCACTCCTATCCAAGACACATCGCTCACGCGCAGGCGACAGCGCTGCACAAGGCTATTCAAAAAACGCGCATCTCTGCGCCGCGGACCGATTGCATTGTCCCGATTGGTGAAACGCAGCTCCTCGACGGGTTGCACAAGGAGTTGGAGGCGGACTTTTTTACCGTCGCGACTCGGCCGGCCGCAGCCTACCGTGGCAACCCGTTCCAGGTGGAAGTCGCCATCGCCTATGGGCGTCCCGGCGAGGTCGGCGTTAAAGTCGACGAGAGCGGCCACATGCGCAAGAAGGAAGCAAATGAAACGAGTGCCGCGGAGCACCTCATAGCGCAGAAGGACGAGCCCGTTCGCCTCCTGCGTTTTGCTAACCGGGTGCCGCTCCTCTACCAGCAGTCCAGTTGCGCCATAACCAAGGCTGTCATTCAGACAAACTGGCGGGCCTATGGCCTGCATCAGCCGAAGGGCGCATTGCCAATAGCGCCGATGGCCGTCCTGGTCCATGTCGCGTCGGTTTGGGTTCCCTATACTTCCGAATCCAAAGAGGCCATCGAGCCTTATCCGGAAATTCTCAAGGAGATCAAATTGGCGCTGCAACAATGCGCGCGCAAGCTCGCGCACTACCTGCGCCACGAGATGCAGCTTCACCAGGAATATGACAGGCGCGCCTATATCGAGAAGTACCTGCCACACATTGGCGTCGCTCTGCAGGACATCCTCGCTCTTAGCAATGATGAACGCGACGCCACCGTCAAGAGGCTCGATATTGTGCTCCATAAGAGCCGCACGACGCAAAGGCTCGAACCATGAAACAGAATAGTCCCGACGCCACGCATAGCGACCTGGATAATAAAACTATCACGTTGATTGAATCGATTGCGGCGCAGGTCCGCGCAAACATCGACGGCGGAAAGCTACCGAACATCACACTTCCAGTCCGTAGCCTTGACAATGTGACGTATGATGAAGCGAAGGGTTATTTCGAGCTTGGCGACGCGCATAAGGTGCGCACATTGACGGTGAACACCGCGCGGTCGTTCGCACAGACTCTTCGTCTGATGGCCACTTCACGCGCGATGGTCGAGCATGACGACTTCGCCACCAAACGTGAAGTTTATTACATCAGCAAGAACTGGGGTAATTGCCGCTTCGATGAACAAGCTGAGTCGGATGCCATTATGGACGACATCGAAGCCATGGCGTCGATGCACGGGCTATCGCGCGAGCAGTTGCGCTTCTATCCGGAATCACACGGCGGCTCGGTTGCGGGTAAACTTACCGTGGTCGACAAAAATCCTGCGACGGGAGAGGCCATCGAGATCGACTGCGCCAATTTGGGGAGTGGGGCCTACAGCATTCCTCGCTCGGTCGAACATCTGAATTTCCGGACAGATGCTCGTTTCGTGCTCGCCATCGAAACCGGCGGAATGTTTCAACGCCTCAACAACCATCGGTTTTGGGAAACGGCGCGGTGCATTATTGTAGAGATGGGCGGCGTTCCGACCCGCGCCACCCGGCGCTTCATTCGCCTGCTTTCCGACCAGCAAAATTTGCCGGTCTACTGCTTTGTCGATTGCGACCCTTACGGTTTTGCCAATATATACCGCACGCTCAAGGTGGGTTCGGGCAATGCGGCTCACATAAATCGTTTCCTATGTGTGCCCCGGGCGCGTTTCTTAGGTGTCACCCCGCAGGATATTATCGACTTTGGCCTTGAGGACGCGACCCACCCGCTGGTAGCGACCGATATCAAGCGCGCTCAAGACGCATTACAGAACGATCCATTTATTAGGGCCTATCCCGAGTGGATCGCCGCCATCAAGCAACTGCTTCAAATGGGCGTTCGTGCTGAGCAGCAAGCGCTTGCCAAATGGGGACTCAATTACGTCATTGACGACTATTTGCCAAAAAAGCTTGCCAGCGAGAGTAGTTTCCTACCATAGCGCGGACGCTTGGAGACCGCGATGCTGCGACGTGTTGTGGCACCAATCATCAAGTCCCAGAGCCCGCCAGCGTTCCCCATTTGCCAGAGGCCGATGCAGCTGCGTGCCAATGTGACACCTTCTATTAAAGAGACAGTTCCGCGGGAAAGATTGGAGCTGGTAATGGAAAAAAAGAGATACAAAAAAATTCGTTTCAAAAGGAAAATAAAATCAAAGACCCCAGCCACAAAGAAAGGTACGGTGATGAAGAAAAAGCGCAAGGTCGCAACGAAGAAGAAATCAAAACCTAGTGCTGCCCGTAAAAGCACTCGGAGGCGTCCGCCAGAGACATTGCTGGAAAAAGTAGAGGATGCATTTACCGCTGTCGCTGACACTCTAACGGACGCCGAGCACCTGCACCGTAAATTAGATCGCGGAATATCGCGTGAACCGGAATAGTGCATTCGTAGTTAGACACTGCCGAATGCCGGACCGTTGTCACGTGCGAGTCTTCTTCCAGAGACCTGTGGTACCAACACTGCGTGAATGTCCGCTTCTGAAGGGAAAGCGGACGTCACTCGGACATCGGTCGATGTCCGCTAATGACCCAAAGCGGACACGCGTTTCTATTCGCGCATAAGTCAAACATAGAGAGATACAAGAAATTGCTACAAATGCATTTGACTGATCATGAGCGGTTGTTTGTGCAGCGCCGTCTCGACGAAGAAACAGCAGCTCTTCAGCAACTCGCTCGGGTCGCTGAGCAGGTCTGACTTTCCAGTACAAAAGACAAGGGCGGCCCCGTCCCCGAAAAGGCCCTTGTCCCACGTAAGGTCGCCCTGTCCCCTCATGGCGGCCTTACTTTTTTGTCGCGATGTCCGCTCCTGGCACTTAGCGGAAGTTCCGACGCAGCCACGAATGTCAGCATTCGAGGGTAAACAGACAAAGCGGACGCGCCGAGACAGAACCACAACTTGAAGGCGCGTTTTGGGGTGCTTTGTAATTTCGAATTTCGTGGAATAGTTTTTCAAAGACGGTTCAGTTCGAATTCCTCGCAAGAATAGCCCAACAGAGACAAACCTTCTTCCAGGAAATCACCTAACAGCGGTATGCCGAGCAGATAGCGGGCAGTTCGCTTATTGTGAGCGCGTGCCGCTTCTGCCCGGACCTCCTCCCAGTCTTCTGCCGAATTGTCATCGCGTCCCAGCCAGGTGAGGGCCACGAGATCGATCTGCTCGTCTTCCGATAGCGAATTAATGAGTGACGTCAACTCCTCGACCACGGGGTCGTCTGAGTGATCTTCGAGAACCGCCGCGTCTTTGTCATCGGAGGGGTTCGATCCCGGGTCTGGGTCAGTCACCTCATCCTTGGCGTCGAATTCACGCGCCTTGACGATCACGAAAAAGACCTTCTCAGGCGAAATTGTGAGGCGATCGGCGCGGTCATCGGTGGACAACGGGGGCTGCCTTGTTTTCGGCATTGGGTCACCTGTCGGTTGGAAGGCTCTGGCACTAGTGTATTAGCCGCTAAAATTATTGCGCAGGCTACAGTCGTTGCCTTTGCGCCAGATCAACTTTCGACCGTGAGTGACCTATAAACTGCCTCCTCGCTACGAGTACAAAAAAGTCTGTCGAGTTCTACCAACCCATCGCATGTCGGACCACATGTCGACTCGTGCAGCTTTCTTTACACCGCCTCGTTGCGCGCTTTGTGGCGGGTCAATGAAGCTTATCCGCAGGATTTCGGCGTCCGACGCCCAGTCGCAATTGGCAGTGTATCAATGCGAGCAGTGCCAGCACACAGCAACGCTGCCGGCAGAGGAAGAAGCCCGCTGACAAGATATGATATTTGGCCTGGATAGAGATACGTCCAAATAGAACTGTCTGTAACGCCGTTACCGCGTGCCCGCGCGCGAAAGCGGCAAAATGCGGCGACACCTAATGAAATCAGCTGAGGGGAACTGAAGAGATGGCCGCGAGGCGACCATTCTGTCTTCCCGCAGGCAATTCACTGATGTCCGCTAATGACCCAAAGCGGACATCGGTGGGACAATTAGATTAATATTGTCCCATCCCCATACCGGCGGATCGCGAGAATTAGCGGACGTCGGTCAACAGGATCAAAATGGTCAGCTATCCTGTCACGTTTATTATATGTATTGAGGTGTTCGCACTAAAGTTGTTTAGTTTTCCAAAGCGCACAAGTTGCTCAGGGCGGTTAGTTGCGCAAAATATCTAGGAAATGCCTCAAGCGCTCGCCCTAGAGAGCGCTCGCCTTAAAGGCGGACCTTTCTGCTGAGCAGAATTTTGCGCTCCGCATCGATTGCAATAATCAGCGGGAAAATTCCGAACGCTGCTCTTCAGGCACAGGTTATGCCGAGGGCTGTTAGGGAGGATGCAATGACGCTGGAGCTACAAACGATACTTAAATTCGCTCACCGAGCGAACATCGACAGATATAAGAAGATCCTGGCGACGTATTTGACTGACGAAGAGCGTCACTTTGTTGAACGGCGTCTTGCTGAGGAGCGAGCGTCCCTTGAGCAGCCCTCCTTGGACCTAGGGCTTCGCGAAGTGCTCGCTTGCCCGCGGGTCGACGAGATGCCAACTCCAGCTATGCGGTCATTCATTTGCCAATGTGTTCAATGCGACGCGCGTATATGGGTCGCATGTAGCAGCCCGGTCGAGCCTATCCGTTTGTGTCTGTCTTGCAGCGCGGCGCACAAAAGCCAAGCAGGTCCGCACGCTTCGGAAGTGCGCGAATGATTCTGCTTCAGCGGCAGCGACGCAGCTTATGCCTGCTTTTGGCACTAAGCGGACATCCGAGGCAAAGTCTCGGGTTTTTCTTGATAGGATTTCGGAAAGACCGCCGCGAGGGTAATCAGAACCGCTGACCTATTGACGTGTGTCATTGCGCAATCGGGGTGATCTGCCTAGCTAAAATTCGATAGACGCGCATAGAGGGCCGGCCCGATAAATGCGTGGGAGGACGCCATGATCTCATTGGAGGACTGCATCGCCTTTTGCGGATTGGACAAAGACGAAGTCGCCGCCATTAGTGAGCACGAACACATTCCGGAAATTGCGGCCACCGCCTTGGCAGCCTATCTGCTGAAGCAACCCCGTGGCGGAGAAACCATCCGGAACATGATTACTGACGACATTCACCAGGCGCTCTGCGCCGGCCGCATTAGGCATGCGCAAGAACTGTTCATGGCGCTGCGGCATTTCCTTGACCAGCATCCTGAAGCACGCGCCGGTGTGGAGGTGATGGCGCAGGACGCCGCGTTAAAGCGCGTAGCTAGTACAAGCTGACCACAGCGTACGTCACGCCGTGGAGAAATAAAGCCACTACGGAATATGCCACTTTGGCCAAGACCACCGAGCAGACAACAAAGCCAATTACGGCAAGGCCTGCCGTGACAATTTCCCTTGGCGACAACGATTCTTCTCGCACCTCAGGGAGCGATCTCATGGATCCCTCCTATTTTTGTAAATGCTAGGCGATCGCCACAGCGACTCGCATTGACTCAAATCAATTGGTCTCTGCCGCCGACGGAATGTCGGCCATTGGCACCTAGCGGACGTGACGTGAACATCGAGCAACGTCCGCTAATGACCCAAAGAGGACAAGGACGCAACAAGCTATCCAACCAATAGTGAAGGGAAAAAATCGGTTATCGCCTCGGCATCTGCCTCGGTATCGGCAGGCATACACGCCTCGGTTTCGAACTGACAGCCGCATTTCGCGCAGGACCAAAGATTCAGGACAAGCCGTTCGCTCACGTATTCCGACCATTCAGGAGCAATCAGCGGTTCACCACATTTAGCGCAGGTCGTCTCGTATTTTGAGTTACGGAAAGACGCTATTGTTGTCATGACGACCTCCATGGTTTTATTGTTATTTCCCATCTGAAGAGCGCGGGAATTTTTGCAGTTTACGATAGCCGAGATTTTAACGTGCTAATTGGCATTGATTTAGATCAAAAAACTGCCGTTGCGAGCCGCTCTCCACTTCTTTTGTGATCTCGGACTGACGTGATGGAGTCATCCCACTATTGCAATGCAATATGAGGCAGAAGCTTCGAGTGGCGCTGCCTGACGTCTGCTATCGAGGGTAAAGTGGACACTATGCGATCATGCCGTCGTCCGCTAATGGCACTTAGCGGACATGCGGGCGCCCGTGAGCAATGTCCGCTTTCAGGGTAAAAGCGGACATCGCTTGATGATGGTGCAGACATTATCGACGGTGCCGGATTTGTAAGGACAGGGCGCCTGACGCGGCCCGACCGTCGTACCTCTATCGTACCCTAAGCGTACTCGATTGGTTTGGGACTTGATGATTGGACCAAACCGGCATCGCCAAGTACTGATCGCTCGCGGAACAGGAATTATTTTCACTTGCTTGCTTGGGTTAAATCGTGACTTTTGCGCGCAATAAAATGAGCGGCTATAAGCGGGCAAAGAGTGAGAATAAGACGGAATCAGACCCGATTTAGCCCCGAGCGATACAAGTGAACACGCCAAAAGTGCTGCAAAGACGCTTTAATATTGCACCCATGATGGAATGGACTGACCGGCACTGTCGGTTCTTCCACCGTCTGCTGACGCGGCGCGCGTTGATCTATACCGAAATGGTCACCTCTGGCGCAGTCCTGCACGGTGACCGTGCACGGCTGCTCGGCTTTGATCCCGCCGAACATCCGGTAGCGCTGCAGCTTGGCGGTTGCGACCCCACAGCGCTCGCCCAGTCGGCGCGTATCGGCGAGGATTTTGGCTACGATGAGATCAACCTCAACATCGGCTGTCCGTCCGACCGCGTGCAGGAAGGCCGGTTTGGTGCCTGCTTGATGGCGGAACCATCGGTGGTCGCCGATTGCGTCACTGCCATGAAGTCTGCCGTCAAGATTCCCGTGACGGTCAAGTGTCGGATTGGAATCGATGAGCAGGATCCCGAGGAAGCGCTGTTTGCGTTCACTGACGCGGTCAAGGCCGCTGGTGTGGACGCGCTCGTTGTCCACGCGCGCAAGGCCTGGCTGAAGGGCTTGTCGCCGCGTGAAAATCGCGACGTACCGCCGCTCGACTATGCGCTCGTGCGCCGGCTGAAAGCCGCGCATCCGGATCTCGACATGGTGCTGAATGGGGGCATCACCACGTTGGAGCAGGCGCAAAGCGAGCTTGGCGTGCTGGACGGCGTGATGATGGGACGGGCTGCCTACCAGGAGCCCTGGCGATTGCTCGACGTTGATCCTCAGATCTTTGGCGCTCCCGCGCAGTTCACGTCGCCCAAAGAAGCGGCTTTTGCGCTCATTCCCTATATCGAGCGCGAATTATCGAAGGGCGTAAAAATCCACGCGATCACGCGCCATGTGCTTGGGCTGTTCCGTGCGGTCCCGGGCGCGCGCGCCTTCCGCCGGCATCTTGCAACCGAGGCGGTCAAGCCCGATGCCAGCGCCGCCGTCATGGCTGATGCCCTGGCGTTGGTGCTGGACAGAGCAACGGATTTGACGCACATCGCCGCTTAGCTTGCATACCCCCGCCGCGCATTTTTCAGGGCCTCATGCTGCTGGGATACCCGATCAGCGAGATCGCCTTGCTCGCCCTCTGGATAGCGGGGGCGGGCATTCTCGTGGGGATCCTCGCCGGCCTGTTCGGAATTGGTGGCGGCGCCATCATCGTGCCGGTGCTGTATGAAGTATTCCGCGTCATCGGTGTGCCCGAGGATGTCCGCATTCAGACCTGTATAGGCACTTCGCTCGCGATCATCGTGCCGACGACGATACGATCCTATCTGGGACATAAAAAGAAAGGCGCTGTGCTTCCCGAAGTCGTCCGTATCTGGACGTTGCCGGCGATTTTTGGTGTTGCTATCGGTTCAGTGACGGCGTCGTTCGCGCCCGCGCCGGTGTTCAAAATTGCCTTCCTCTTCTTTGTCACTTTCATTGCTATCCGTATGTTGTTCGGCGGAGATCGCTGGAAGCTCGGTGATGAATTGCCGGGGCGCGGCGTGCTCGCCGTCTATGGCCTCATCACCGGTCTATTCTCCTCGCTGGTCGGAGTGAGCGGTGGCGCGATATCGAATGCGGTGCTGACGCTTTATGGCCGGCCCATGCACCAGGCGGTCGGAACATCCGCCGGAGTTGGTGTCCCGATCACGATTGCCGGCGCGATTGGCTACATGTTGGCTGGCTGGCCGCATATGGCGCAGCTGCCGCCATTGTCGATTGGTTTCGTATCGCTGGTTGGTTTCGTGCTGATGGCGCCCGTGTCGAGCTTTACAACAAGCTATGGCGTGCGGTTAGCGCATTGGCTTCCGCGGCGAAAACTGGAGATTGCTTTCGGCGTTTTCCTGATCCTGGTCGCGCTGCGATTTGCCGCGAGCCTGATCTAGCCGTGACCATTTATTGAATTCCGCGCAAGCGCAGCTTGTCGCCGCGCACCTCCCAGCTTTCCAGCCGGTTGAGGAAACTCATTCCGAGCAGATTGTTTTTGAGTTGGCCCGGCTGCGCCACCAAAGCCGGCACCGAGCGCTCGGTGAGGCCGCCGACGGCGAGGCGGTCGAGTGTGACCGCCGCCGCGCGGGTGCGGCCGTTCGCGGTATCGATATTGACCGTGTAGTTGAGGACCTCGATCGGCAAACCGGCAGCCTTGGCCGCTTCCTGCGTCAATACAACTGAGCTCGCTCCGGTATCGAGCACCATCGGAATACGTGTGCCGTTAATATGCGCGGCGACCGCAAAGTCCCCGCCATGTCCGCGCACGACTTCAACATTGCGTCCATGGCCCGCGACATGACCGGGCACCAGTTCGGCTACGACGCGATCGGCGACTTCACGTAACTCGAATCGGTAGCTATAGCCAACCACCAGGAGCAAACCGACCACGGCCCAGAACGCCGCCGCTTCGATTGCCTTCGATAGACTTTCGCGGAACAGGGCGAGCACCAGCCCCCCGACGAACACGACCAGCACGATCTTAATCGCGAGCGATCCGACATCGTGCTTGAGTAAATTTGTTATAGCGTCCTGATCGCTGCTTGCGATCAAGGCTGCAAGCGACAGAGCAACACCAAACAGCAAAGACCAGACGAGGCGGCGGCTCACAGCGTTATCCCATTGCCGTGGCTGTTTTCGGGGCACTGCGCGTGGCCAGACGTGCGGGCAGTTCGACCATCACCTGGGCACGTTCGGATGCGCTCATACCGCTCCAGCGCGTGATCTCGTCGACCGTCCGGCCGCAGCCGAGGCAGAGGCCGGCGCGGGCATCGAGGGTGCAGATTTTGACGCAGGGGGTCTCGATCATGGGTCCGCTCGGGCCGAGTTGGATGCGACCTTAAGCATCGCATCTGGGAAGGCAATCGCGTGATTGTCGCAAGGCTTGGGGTCTATGTGCCGGCTCGGAACAGCGGCCGGCGGCTGATGCGGCGCTTTTCCTCCGGGGTCAATTCCAGGTCGGCGGGCGACACGATTGGCGGCGCGTGTTCGGACATTGGCGCCATTGCCGCCACAACCCGCTCGGGAGGAAATGTGACGATTACCTCGGTGCCGATACGCAACTTGGACTTCAGCGTAAATGTCCCGCCATGCAGGTCGACGAGGCTTTTGGCAATTGGCAGCCCGAGGCCGGCGCCCTGTTCGGCCGATTTGATCGAATTCGAGCCCTGGCCAAAGGACGCCAGTGCAACGGGGATTTCCTCCTCGGGGATACCTGCGCCGGTATCCTTGACGCTCACGTACTGACCGCCCGAGGCGGTCCAGCCGACCTTCAACCAGATCTCGCCGCCTTGCGGCGTAAACTTGATCGCGTTCGACAATAAATTGAGGCAGATCTGGCGAATGGCGCGTTCGTCCGCCCACAGCCGTGGCATGTCCGGTTCGAAGACTTCATGAATTGTGATGCCGCGATTGCTCGCGCGCAATTTGAGGAGATGGTGACAGTCTTCGACGATGGCCACGAGCGAAACGGATTCCTCATTGAGCTCGTAGCGACCGGCCTCGATGCGCGACAGATCGAGAATCTCGTTGATCAGGCCGAGCAGATGCACGCCGGAGTTATGAATGTCGGCGGAATATTCTTTGTAGGCAGGCACCTCATGTTGCCCGAACACTTCGGTCTTCATCACTTCGGAAAAACCAAGGATCGCATTGAGCGGTGTGCGCAACTCGTGACTCATCTGCGCGAGAAAACGCGATTTCGCGATGTTGGCCGCTTCCGCGCGGCGGCGCGCTTCGTCTGAAATCGCCTTCGCCTGTTCCAGCTCGCCGATCAAAGCATCCTTTTCGGCGCGCGCTTCCAGCGTCGCGAGCGTGCTTGAATAAAGCCGATAGGTGAGAGCCGCGAAGTAGCCTTGCGCGGTCAACGCCATAAGAGCGAGAATATAGTGTCGCAGCGTGCCTTGCAGGATGAAGTCAAGCGCGATTGCCGTGGTGACGGGAAAGGTCGCGGCAAAGACCGCGGTCGGCAGACTCGAGGCCAACATGCTCGACACTGCCACCACCAGCAGCATTACAAAAAGCATAAAGGTGCTCGAGCTTTCATCTATCCCGATCGGGTGGATCAGGATGAACATCCAGGCCAACCCGTAGAACAGATCGAGCGTAATGAAGCGCAGCCGCCACGCGCGTGCGGAGACCTCGTGCATCGGCTTTTCTAGGAATTGCCGACACTTGGTGACGATAATGGCGTGGATCACCAGCACCGCGGCGGTCCATGCGCCGGCGCCGAGTGCGCCGGTCCACACGCTCGACATGAAACCGACTGTCGTGACGAGCAGCAGGACCACGAGCGAAGCCGAGATCCGGTTCTGCGCGTATTGGCGCAAAAGCTCGTAGTCGAAGGCCGGGCGCGTGCCGCTGGTCGACGTCAGGCGGTCACGCGCTTCGCGCACATATTGCGCGGCAAGGCGCCGCCTCACCGGCGAGTCGTCCGGTGGCAGCGCAGTAAGATCGGGTTGTTCGCCTGGAGTCGGCATTAAATGACGCTGGCACTTACACAAAACACCGGCGGAGCCTTGCGCAAAATCCTTAAGACCAAGCTTAAGAGTGACCTAAAATCTCTGGTTAAGGATTGTTTACCTTCCTTTGACAGCGGTTTTTGGCCATGTTCGGGTGTTCATCGAGGAAAAAAGCGTCTTTGGACGGAGGGTGCGGATGAAACTCTACGACAGCAAGGTAGCCCCGAACCCCCGCCGTGCCCGTATATTCCTAGCCGAAAAAGGCATCACGGTGCCGACCGAGCAGGTCGACATCATGTTGATGCAGCACAAAACGCCGGAATACACCGCGATCAACCCGTTACAGCGGATGCCGTCTCTGGTGCTCGACGATGGCACCGTGATCACAGAGTCGATTGCGATCTGCCGCTATTTCGAAATGCTGCACCCGGAGCCGCCAATGTTCGGCGTCGGGCCGAAAGACGCCGCCATCGTGGAGATGTGGAATCGACGGGCGGAAATAAACTTTTTCTCGAACGTGGCAGCGGTCTTCCGCCATACGCATCCGGCGATGAAGGAGCTGGAAGTGCCGCAGGTGGCGGCCTGGGCCGATGCCAACAGGCCACGCGTGACCTGGTTTCTCGAAATGCTCGACCGCGAACTCGCCACGCGCGAATTCATCGCCGGCGACCGCTATACGGTCGCCGACATTACGATGCAGGTCGCCGTCGATTTCATGAAGCCGGGACGACTTGCAATGCCGGATGGCGCCAGCAACGTAAAACGTTGGCACGCAGCCGTGTCGGCGCGGCCGAGCGCGGCAGCATAGGCCCGGACAACGGCGTTCGAGCTTTGGATCAGATCGCGCACAAAATTATGTGTGTGATTACCGGTCGAGCAGGGCGATCAGGCTCGAAGTGTCCCAGCGTTTTCCGCCCATCGCCTGGATCTCGGAGTAGAACTGGTCGACCAGCGCTGTAACCGGCAGGTGCGCGCCATTTTTGCGCGCTTCGCCGAGACAAATCCCCAAGTCCTTGCGCATCCAGTCGACCGCAAATCCGAAATCGAATTTGTTCGCTGCCATCGTCTTGTAGCGGTTCTCCATTTGCCAGGATTGCGCAGCGCCTTTGGAAATCGTTGCGATCAGCTTCTCGATATCGAGGCCCGACTTCTTGGCAAAGTGCAAACCTTCCGCCAAACCTTGCACCAATCCCGCAATGCAGATTTGGTTGACCATCTTTGAAAGCTGTCCCGACCCCGGCGGGCCGAGCAGATTGCACGCGCGGGCATAGGCGGCGATCACCTTCTCGGCGCGCCCGAACGGATCGGCATCGCCGCCGCACATGACGGTGAGGACACCATTCTCGGCGCCAGCCTGGCCTCCGGACACGGGGGCGTCGACAAAGTCGAAGCCGCTTTTCTTGGCGGCGGCGTGGAGTTCACGTGCGATTTCTGCGGACGCAGTCGTGTGGTCGACGAAAATCTTTCCCTTTCCCATGCCGGCAAAGGCGCCATTGGGCCCCAGGGTCACTTCGCGCAGGTCATTGTCGTTGCCGACACAAGACATGACGAAGTCCTGGCCTTCGGCGGCGGCCTTTGGGGTAGGAGCCGATTTGCCGCCATGTTGCTTGACCCATTGCTCGGCTTTGGCCGCGGTGCGGTTATAAACGGTGACTTCGTGCCCGCCTTTGTTCTTTAAATGCCCCGCCATCGGGTAGCCCATGACACCTAGGCCCAGAAACGCCACCTTCGCCATCACTGTTCTCCCTCGGAAATTTCCTCTTGGCCGGCCGCGGCCGATGCCTATCTGCCAATAGGTCATTGCGGGGGCAAGTGCGTCAACCACCCTGCATTGACCGCTCCGCCGCCGCGCTTATGGTGTCGGCGAAATCAGGCTTTTGAGGATATGCAGTTATGACGGTGAGCAAGGAGCAGGTTCTCGCGGCTTTGGCAAAAGTGCCATCGCCGGACGGCGCGCCTTTGCCGGACGCGCGTGTGCTCTCCGATATCGTTGTCTCCGATGGCAAGGTCTTTTTCTCGCTGACGGTCGACGCCGCCACGGTTAAATCATGGGAATCCGTGCGCAAGGCAGCTGAAGAAGCCGTGCGCGCCATTCCCGGGGTGCAGTCAGCTTTGGTGGCCCTGACGGCCGAGCGTGCTGCGGGCGCAGGCGCACGTGGACCGCAGCCAGCGCATGTTGCCACCCAGCCACGTGCTGCGGGAGCTCCGACGGCGCACGCACATCCGGCCGACAAAGTGCAGCCCGGAATTCCCGGTGTTGATGCCATCATTGCGGTCGCGTCGGGCAAAGGCGGCGTCGGCAAATCGACGACCGCAGTCAATCTCGCGCTTGGACTGCGCGACCTTGGAATGAAAGTCGGTATGCTTGACGCCGACATTTATGGTCCATCGCTGCCAAAGCTCCTCGCCATCAAGGAGAAACCGCAGACCGTCGGCGGAACGCGTCTCAAGCCGATTGAGCGTTATGGTCTCACGGTGATGTCGATTGGTTTTCTGATCGACGAAGAAACGCCGATGATCTGGCGTGGGCCGATGGTGATGTCCGCGATCACGCAAATGCTGCGTGAGGTGGAGTGGGGCAAACTCGACATCATGGTGGTCGACATGCCACCGGGAACTGGCGACGCGCAGCTCACGATGGCGCAGCAGGTTCCGTTGAAAGGCGCGGTGATCGTGTCGACACCACAAGACCTTGCGCTGATCGATGCACGACGCGGCGTCGCCATGTTCAAACGCGTGAACGTGCCGGTGCTCGGCGTGGTCGAAAATATGAGTTATTTTTTGTGTCCAAGCTGCGGCACCCGGTCCGATATTTTCAGTCATGGCGGTGCGCAGAAGGAAGCCGAACGATTGGGTGTCCCTTTCCTCGGCGAAGTGCCGCTCCATATGACCATCCGTGAGAAATCGGACGCGGGTCTTCCGGTCGTGGCCACCGAACCGGATGGCCCACACGCCAAAATCTATCGAGAGATTGCCGCCAGGGTGCGTGATCAGATCAAGGGTGCGGCGCGGTCTGCGCCGAAGATCGTGATCGAGGCCTAACCCACGGTTTTGGCCTCGAAATATCGGGTTGCTGGCCCATTTTGACAGTCGAATCCGCTGCCCGTTCGACGAATGGGCATCTTGCACTCCTTCTACCGTAGACGCATTGTCTAGGCGCGTGGGGCAATTGTTTCCGCTCCCTGAGCGGTTCAGTCAACCGGGAGCGATATAGGGAGGATTCACTGATGAAACGCCGCAAATTTCTCACCGCGATCGGGGCAGGGGGCGTTGCCGCCGCTGCTGCTACGATCGCCAAGCCGGCGATCGCGCAGTCATCGCCGACGCTCAAATGGCGACTAACGGCAAGTTGGCCGAAGTCGCTCGATACTTTGTTCGGCACATGCGATCTGTTCGCGAAATATGTGTCGGAAGCAACCGACGGCAAATTCCAGATCCAAACTTTTGCCGCGGGCGAAATCGTTCCTGGCTTGCAAGTGCTCGACGCGGTGCAGAACGGCACAGTCGAACTGGGCCACAGCGCGCAATACTACTATATCGGCAAGGATCCGACCTGGGCGCTGTTTTGCGCCGTCCCGTTCGGCCTCAATGCGCGCCAGCAGAACGCATGGTTCTACCATGGCGATGGCCAGAAGCTGATCGACGACTTTGGCGCCAAGTTCAATACTAAGTGCTTGCTTGCCGGCAATACTGGCTGCCAGATGGGCGGTTGGTTCCACAAGGAGATCAAAGAACCGGGCGACTTCAAGGGCCTCAAGATGCGTATCGGCGGTTGGGCGGGCAAAACGCTCGGCAAGCTTGGCGTGGTCGCGCAACAGATCGCCGGTGGCGACATCTACCCGGCGTTGGAGAAGGGTACCATCGACGCAGCCGAATGGGTCGGGCCCTACGACGACGAAAAGCTCGGTTTCTACAAGGTCGTTAAATTCTATTACTATCCGGGCTGGTGGGAGGGCGGCACCGCCAACCACATGCTCGTCAACCTCGCTAAATGGAACGAGCTGCCGAAGAGCTACAAGTCCATCCTTGATGCGGCGGCTGCGGCCTGTAATACGCAACAGCAAGCCGACTATGACGCAAAAAACCCGCAAGCGCTCAAGCGTTTGGTTTCCAATGGCGTTCAGCTGCGGCCTTTCACGCAGGCAACTATGGAAGCCTGCCTGAAGGCATCGAATGAAGTGAATGCCGAAACCTCAGCGACCAATCCTGATTACAAAAAGGTATTGGGTTCGATGGAGGCATTCCGTCGTGACGAATATCTCTGGTGGCAGGTCGCCGAATATGGCTATGACAGCTTCATGATCCGCACCGGCGCCAAGGGGTGAGGCTCATAGGGCGGAAAAGGAAAATGCGCAGGGCCGGCCCATAAAGCCGGCCCTGACTGCTTTTGGGCGCCATCGCCCCTTACAACTTTGGTTGAAGCAGGGCAGACTGGATTTACCTGGTGGGCTCCGCCATGGTTCTAACCAAGCCCCAAAAGTTGGATAACATAAGGGCTTGTTGGAAACGTCTGCGACAATAACCAAGGGAGGGGATGGGATGAAACGTCGTCAATTTTTAAAGGCTGCTGGCCTCGGAGTTGCCGCAAGCGCAGTTGCTGCGCCGGCGATTGCTCAGTCGATGCCAGAGATCAAATGGCGTATGCCGGCCAGTTGGCCCAAGTCGCTCGACACGCTATGGGGTGGCGTCGAAATCATGGCAAAGGCGGTTGCCGAGGCGACTGATAATAAATTCCAAATTCAGACATTTGCTGCCGGCGAAATCGTTCCCGGTCTTGCCATTGTCGACGCTGTGCAGAACGGCACAGTCGAGATCGGCCACACGGCCTCGTACTACTATTTCGGGAAGGATCCGACTTTCGCATTCGGCACCTCCGTTGCATTTGGCCCCAACGCGCGCCTCAACCAGGGTTGGTTCACGCTCGGTGGCGGCAAAGAAGTGCTCAACGAGTTCTATAAAAAGTACAATTGCATGGCCCTGCTTGCCGGCAATACCGGATGTCAAATGGGCGGCTGGTACCGAAAAGAGATTAACACCGTTGAAGACCTCAAGGGCTTGAAGATGCGCATCGGTGGATTTCCCGGTCGCGTGTTGCAAAAGCTCGGCGGCGTTCCACAGCAGATCGCCGGCGGCGACATCTATCCGGCGCTCGAGAAAGGCACGATCGATGCGGCTGAGTGGGTTGGGCCCTACGATGACGAGAAGCTCGGCTTCTACAAAGTGGCTCCCCACTATTACTCGCCGGGTTGGTGGGAAGGCGGTTCGATGCTGTTCGCCTTTGTCAATCTCGACAAGTGGAACTCTCTACCGAAATCTTATCAGCATGTTCTTGAGCAGGCTGGTCACTATGCGAACACATGGACGATGGCGAAATATGATCAGCTCAATCCGGGGTCGCTCAAACGGCTCCTAGCGGGCGGCACGAAGCTCCATGTGTTCTCGCAGCCGATCATGGAGGCGAGCTACAAGGCCGCAATGGAACTGCACGGTGAGATCGCGAAAGAGAACGCAAGTTTTAAGAAAGTGAACAACTCGCTCATGGATTACACCCGCAACGGCTATCAATGGTTCCAGGTTGCGGAATTAAGCTACGACAGCTTCATGGTCCGCCATTCGCAGAGCTAATCGGATTTTCAAAAGCAAGCGGCCCCGGAACAAGATTCCGGGGCCGTTCTCTTTCCGCTGTTGCCCCAGTAATTTTTCGGCGATTTATTTGAAGTTGAGCGGTGGCAGATCGATTTGAGGAATTTCAATCTTGACTTTGTTAGGATCAATCGTTGACGCGGCGCCTTTGTAGTGCATCACCATCGCCGGGAACAGGATGACCAACAGCACCATGATCACCTGGATCACCACGAATGGCACTGCGCCCCAATAAATCTGTCCGGTGGTGACGCCGTCCGTCCGTTTGCCGGTCACACGGTCGATGAAGCTTTCGCGAGGGGCAACCGAGCGCAGATAAAACAGCGCAAATCCGAATGGCGGATGCATGAATGATGTCTGCATGTTCACGCCTAGAATGACTCCGAACCATATTAAGTCGATGCCAAGGTGCTCTGCCGCCGGTCCGAGCAAGGGAATAACGATAAAAGCGAGTTCGAAGAAGTCTAAGAAAAAGGCGAGCACGAAGACGAAAGCGTTGACGAAGATCAGGAAACCGACTTGCCCGCCAGGCAATGATGTCAGCAAGTTTTCGACCCAAATGTGCCCGCTTACGCCGTAAAATGTGAGGGAGAATACCCGCGCGCCAATGAGAATGAACACCACGAAGGCCGATAGCTTGGCGGTGGATTCGGTGGCTTGACGGACCAAGTCCCAATTTAGTCGGCGCTTGAGCCCGCCGAGGATCAGCGCGCCGGTTGCGCCCATGGCGCCGCCCTCGGTTGGCGTGGCCACGCCAATGAAGATGGTGCCCAGCACCAGAAAGATAAGAAACAGCGGAGGTACCATCACGAAGGTCGTCTGCTGGGCGATATGCGAGAGAAAGCGGAAGCCAATGAAGCGGGTGGTCAACCAGTTGAGTACCGCCACTCCGAAAGCGAAGGTGATGCCAAAGAACATACTCAGCACTACAAAATCGGCACCGTGAGTATCCGAATTGCGCATCATGAACCAGCCAAATACGCCGCTGATGATCGTGAGAACAGCGAGCGAGGGAAGACCGCGGCTGCCGGATGGCTCGCGGAAACCAACCGCTTCCGCCGGCAGTCCCGGCGTCGCTTTCGGGAACAATACCGTGACGAAGAATATATAGAGGGCATAGAGTCCGGCGAGCACGATGCCTGGAATGAACGCGCCTTCGTACATGTCACCGACCGAGCGGCCCAATTGGTCGGCCATCACGATCAGCACCAGCGAAGGCGGAATGATCTGCGCCAATGTACCCGAGGCTGCGATTACGCCGCTGGCGACGCGCCTGTCATAGCCGTAGCGCAGCATAATCGGCAGCGAGATCAGTCCCATCGAAATCACTGAGGCGGCAACAACGCCCGTGGTTGCGGCCAACAACGCGCCGACAAAGACAACGGCATAGGCGAGGCCGCCGCGTACGGTTCCGAACAACTGTCCTATGGTGTCAAGCAAATCCTCGGCCATGCCTGAGCGCTCAAGCACCAAACCCATGAACGTGAAGAAGGGGATCGCCAGCAGCGTGTCATTGCTCATCACGCCATAGACGCGTTCGGGCAAGGCTTGCAAAAAGTTCGGGGCAAACTGGCCAAGCTCGATGCCGACGATCGCGAAGATAAGTCCCACCGCACCAAGCGAAAATGCGGCCGGGTATCCGAGGAGCAGAAAGATAACCAAGGCGCCGAACATGATCGGAGCCATATTGGCGATAAAAAATGCTTCCATGCTTGACCCCGGCTACCCCACCAAACAACTAGTGCTTTTCTATTGCGCCGATCAGCTCCTCGGCCTCGGTTTCAAGCGAGCTCTTTTGACCTGCATGTGGATCCGGGATTAGGTCGCGCATGACTGCGAGACGTTTGATCAGTTCGGAGACGGCTTGGACGAACAGCATCGCAAATCCGATCATGATCAGCGCCTTGCTCGGCCATTGTGGCAGGCCGCCAGCATTTCCGGACTGCTCGTTGATTTCTACCGATCTGAGAAAAAAAGGGATGCCGGTGACGATCATGACGATGGTGAGCGGCATCAGGAAGAACGCGTGACCGATAACGTCGATGCTGTCCCGCACGCGCTTCGGCAGCAGGTTGTTCACGATGTCAATACGGATGTGCTCGTTGGCAAGCAGCGTCCACGGCGAGCACAGCAGGAACACCATGCTGAAAAGCACCCATTGCAATTCCAGCCAGGAGTTCGACGAGGTATCGAAAATCTTGCGGACGCTGGCGTTAACTGCGGAAACGATGACAGCCGCTAGTATGAGCCACGCAACTCGCTTGCCGATCCAGATGGTGGCGGCGTCGATTAGGCGCGTTACCGGCAGCAATGCCTTCAGCAATGCATCCAAAGCATTCACGTGACCGCTCCCCTCCGCCGCCTCGCCGGGGTCGCCGGCCGGCCTTTTTATTTTTATTTTATCGTCCCCACGCTAGGCCCTATGGCCAAGTCCAACACCTTAATCCGATGCCGCCATACTGCGTCAATGGACAATTTGGTCGAAAAATGGGTCGGCCCGGCGCCATAGGCGGGGCAGTGGCGGTCAAAGCCAGTTCCGGCGGGTCCTGCTTCTGCTGGCGCCTGTGGGGCGAACCGTTCCCCCGGCCCACGAGGACAACGCTCCCCGTTGGCCCTGGGGCGGCCTAGCCGCCCGTCGTGCTCATATGGCGCGGCAGCGCCGGTTTTTTATGCCGGCGGTCGATAACGAAATCATGTCCCTTGGGCTTGCGCGTGATCGCCTCGTCGATCGCGTTGTGCAGCAAGCTATCGCTTTCCGAGGCGCGCAGAGGGCTACGTAGATCCGCAGCGTCATTTTGTCCGAGACACATGTAAAGCGTACCGGTGCAAGTAATGCGGACACGGTTGCAGGATTTGCAGAAATTATGAGTGAGGGGCGTAATGAAACCCAACCGTCCGCCGGTTTCCTTCACGCGCACGTATCGAGCGGGACCTCCCGTGGTGTAGTCGATGTCATCCAGCGTGTACTTTTCGGCCAGCCGCGCGCGGACCATCGACAATGGCAGATATTGGTCGAGACGCGATTCATCGACGTCGCCAAGCGGCATCACCTCGATGACGGTGAGATCCATGCCGCGGCCGTGCGCCCATTCCACCAAGCCGGCGATCTCGTCTTCGTTGACACCTTTCAGTGCAACCGCATTGATCTTGACCTTCAGCCCCGTCGCTTGCGCCGCATCGATCCCCGCCATGACGTTACCGAGATCGCCCCAGCGCGTGATGGCGCGAAACTTGTCGGCGTCCAGTGTGTCGAGCGAGACATTGATGCGCTCGATCCCGCTGGCTTTGAGTTCGGAGGCATATTTTTGCAACTGTGAACCGTTGGTGGTCAGCGTCAATTCATGAAGCGCGCCGCTTGCGAGGTGTCGCGATAGCGAAGACACCAAAGTCATGATCCCGCGCCGCACGAGCGGTTCGCCACCGGTCAAACGCAATTTGGTGACACCTTTTGCAACAAACGCGCTGCAGAGCCGGTCAAGTTCCTCGAGGCTCAAGAGGTCGGCCTTCGGCAGAAACGTCATGTGCTCCGACATGCAATAGACACAGCGGAAGTCGCAGCGGTCTGTAACCGAAACGCGCAGATACGTAATGGCGCGCTTGAACGGGTCGATCAACGCGCTCGGTTTTGCACGGTCGAGTTCAATTGCGGAGGTGCCGGCGGCCAATGCCATCGTCCAACCTTGCATCGCGCGTTTTGCAGATCGCGCACCCGTTCCATATAGGAATTCTGGCCACAAATGGCCATAGCGTAAGACAATCACGCAGTTTCAGACCGCGCGGTGTTGTCTAATTCGACCCTATTATTGCCGCGCTGGCGGCGGGTTTGTCGGCCACGGCGCGGCCGCCTGGGCAGGCGAGGCCGCGGTCGTTGGCGCCGGTGCTGCCGCGGCGGCCGGTTTCGGTCGCGCTGCGGGCTTCTTGGCCACCGGTTTTTTGGCGGGCGGCTTCTTTGCAACGGGCGGTGCGCCCGGGGTGAGCTCAACGACAACGGGATTAGGCCGCAACCGAGGAGGTTCCCCGGTCGCCGTAATGGCTTCGAGTTTTTCTGTCTCGGGCAGGTAGCCGTTGAGCGTGAAAGTCACCGATGAGGCGGCATCAACGGGCAGCGCGAGCGAACATGGAGTCCGGCAAGTTTGTCCATTCGACGCTTTTGCCTCGGCGCCGGGCGGTTCGGACTCAAAGCTCACGGTGTCCAAAGAGGGACCCGATTTAAGTCCATCAAGATTTATCCAGTCGGGGGTCGACGAACACGCCGCAAGGGCAAGTGCACCCCCGATAATCGCAAGAACTCGGTACATCATATTAACCGTCCCACTCGAGCAACTAGCGCCGCTTGCCCTCCAGAAGGATAGGGGCGTCGTCACGCAGGTGCAACATATTGCGCCCCGTTAACCTTACCACATTAACCATAATTTCGTACCACACCCCGTCAGATTTCCGAAAATACTGCGGCAATTGAGGCCGGCAATTGCGCGAAATGACTGATGATCCGGTCCGGCCTAAATTCTGCAATGGGACGTTCGCTATAGCCAAAGTCGACTGCAATAACAGGCACGCCCGCCGCCCGTGCGGTACGAATGTCGGTGTTTGAATCACCGATCATGACCGCGTGTTGCGTTGTTCCGCCGGCCGCCGCGATGGTCCGCCGCAGAATTTCCGGATCGGGTTTTTGAATGCCGAAAGTGTCTTGCCCGCAGATCGCCACAAAGCGGTCAGCGAGCTTTAGTTGGCCCAGCAATAGCACCGACAGTCGTTCAAGCTTGTTTGTGCACACAGCAAACCGGCATCCGTCCGCGGCAAGTGTATCGAGCGCATCAATGAGTTCCGGAAAGGGCCGGGACCTGTCGGCGACATGGTCGGAATAGTACGCAATAAAATCGACGAACATTTGCTCGAGCTTTTGCGTCGAAAATGTGCGGCCTTCCGTTTCGATCCCACGCGCAATCATTGCCTTGGCGCCGCCACCGATCGCATTCCGCGCGGCATCGTACGGCACCGGGGGGAAGCCCTCGCGCGCGAAAATAACATTGAGGGTATCGATCAGGTCGGGCGCCGTGTCGATCAGCGTGCCATCGAGGTCAAAAACGATCGTGGGAGAGGGCATGGATGGGATCGCTAGCCTTCGTTCATTGTTGTTGCAAGGCCGATTTACCAGTCCTGCCAGCTTTGCAAATTACGGCTATTCAGCCGGGTCGATCAGGGCTAGATAGGCACCGCACCATATCGTCAATCGACGCTTGATTGCTCAGCCGGTACCGATGAACGCCGATGCCCAAAAACGCGCAGCTGCCGCTCGCGCGGTCGAATTTGTGCGGCCCGGCATGCGGTTGGGCCTGGGGACTGGATCGACTGCCAAACATTTCGTCGAACTGATTGGCGAACGCGTTCGCGCAGGACTCGATATCATCGCCGTTCCGACCTCCGAGGCAACCTTTGCCGATGCAAAACGTTGCGGCATTCCCCTCACCACTCTCGACGAGACCCCTGAGCTCGATCTGACCGTCGACGGCGCCGACGAGATCGGTCCGGAGCTTTGCTTGATAAAGGGCGGCGGTGGCGCCCTGCTGAGGGAAAAAATCGTTGCGGCTGCCTCCGCGCGCATGATCGTGATTGCCGACCAGAGCAAAAACGTCGCCAAACTTGGCCAGTTTCCGCTACCAATTGAAGTGACCTCCTTCGGCCTGGCTTCCACGCAGCGCGCGTTGGACAAGGCCATTGGAGCCATCCAGGCACCAGGCCGCCTGACGCTGCGATGTGGCACAGACGGCCATGCTTTCGTCACGGATGGCGGTCACTGGATCCTCGATGCCGCACTCGTCCGGATTGACGATCCGGCTGCGTTGGCGCATGCGCTTTCGGATGTGCCCGGTGTAATGGAGCATGGCCTGTTTATTGGCCTCGCGCAGATGGCCATTATTGGCGGCCCGGACGGCGTAAAAATCGTCGAAAGGTCCTGAGATCTCGAGCTAGATGGAGTTTCCAATGAGCGTTGTTGAAGTGATTAAAAGCGCAATGAGGCCGGCCGCAGTCGCACTAGCCTTGGTTGGATTCAGTAGCGTTGCTAACGCGCAGCAGGCATCAGCAGTGGCCGTCCAGACGGCCAAGGAAATCGTAAAGGTGACGGGCGCAACCGCGCTGTTCACTCCGTTGATCCCGGGTGTGATCGAGCAAGCAAAGAATCTGTTCCTCCAGCAGAATCCGGCCCTCAGCAAAGATCTCAACGAAATTGCTGTTCAGATGCGCGCCGATCTCGCGCCCCGTTTCGATGAACTCACGGCAGAAGTGGCAAAGCTATATGCGGCCCATTTTACTGAAGCGGAGCTGAAGGATCTGCTGGCATTTTACAAGACGCCGGTCGGCATGAAGCTGATCACCGAGCAGCCAAGGGTTGGCGAGGAAGGCCTGAAATTTGCTCAGGACTGGGCCAACCAGCTTTCCGACCAGGTGATCGGAAGGATGCGTGACGAACTTAAAAAACGGGGCCACGCGCTTTGATGAACTATCGCCGGCAATTGGTCCGGCGGTCCTGACAAACTGATGGCGGGGCTGATGGCGGACCACGACGTCGACCTTTTTGTCATCGGCGCAGGCTCCGGCGGTGTGCGGGCCGCACGTATTGCGTCGGGTTACGGCGCACGCGTGATGATCGCCGAGGAATATCGCGTCGGCGGTACTTGTGTCATTCGCGGCTGTGTGCCGAAGAAGCTTTTGGTTTACGCCTCGCGCTTTTCCGAAGAGTTTGAGGACGCAGCTGGTTACGGCTGGACGGTCGCCGAACCGGAATTTCATTGGCCGACATTGATCGCCAACAAGGATCGTGAGATCGCGCGTCTGGAAGCCGCCTACACCAGCACGCTCGAGCGTTTCAATGTCGCGTTAGTCAAGAGTTGGGCTGCACTTGAAGATGCCCATACGGTGCGCCTGGCGACGGGTGCGCGCGTGCGCGCGGAAACGATCCTGATCTCGACCGGTGCATGGCCACATCTGGGACCAAAAATTCCCGGGATTGAGCACGCAATCTCTTCGAACGAAGCGTTTCACCTGCCGGAACTGCCGAAACGGATCGTGGTTCAAGGCGGTGGCTATATTGCGGTTGAATTTGCGTGCATCTTTGCGGGGCTCGGCAGCAACGTGACGCTCGTCTATCGGGGCGAAAATATTCTGCGCGGCTTTGACGATGACGTGCGAGAGCATTTGCGGAACGAGATGCGTGGACGCGGCATTACTGTCACGTGCGGTCACACGGTCGCTGCGATTGAAAAGTCCAGCGATGAATTCAGGGTGCGACTGTCAGATAGCAGCACGATTGCCGCCGACAAGGTGATGTTTGCTATTGGCCGCCGCCCGAACGTCATGGGTCTTGGGCTGGAAAGCCTGCAGATGAAGATCCATGAGCACGGCGGCATCGACGTCGATGAGTATTCACGATCGTCTGTACCGAACATCTATGCCGTGGGTGATGTCACCAATCGCGTCAATCTCACGCCTGTCGCAATCCGCGAAGGTCACGCCTTCGCCGACACGGTCTATGGCGGCAAGCCGACACCGGTCGACCATACAAACGTCCCGACCGCGGTGTTCTCGGATCCGGAAGTCGGTGTGATCGGCCTGACCGAACAACAGGCGCGCGAGCAACTCGCCATCGTCGATGTCTACAAGACCAGTTTCCGGCCGATGAAGGCGACGCTGTCCGGCCGCAATACGCGCTCCTTCATGAAGCTGCTGGTCGACGGCAATACAGATCGCGTGGTCGGCTGCCATATCGTCGGCCCGGATGCGGGCGAGCTGATCCAGGTCATCGGAGTTGCGGTGAAGATGGGCGCGACCAAGGCCGATTTTGACGCCACCATGGCGGTCCATCCGACGGCCGCCGAGGAACTGGTCACCTTGCGCGAAAAGGCCATGAGCTACGGTCGCGCCGCCGCTGAATAAGGCCCAAACTAACCGCATTTCTTTGAAAAACTGGCTTTTACGGGGGGCTGTCGTGTATAACGCCGCCCGAACGCTCGAGCGTGATCCCGAAATGCGGAAGATGGTTTTCGGTAGAGACCATGCTCAAACAAAACGGTAGTGCGTGATGGTCGAACGTTGGACGCCCGATAGCTGGCGAAAGAAGCCAATTCAGCAGGTCCCGGATTACCCGGACCGGCAAGCATTGGCTGACGTCGAAAAACAGCTGGCGACCTTCCCGCCGCTGGTGTTTGCCGGCGAAGCGCGCAGTCTGAAAAAGCAATTGGCTCGGGTGGCCAAGGGGGAGGCTTTCCTGCTGCAAGGCGGCGACTGCGCCGAGAGTTTCGCCGAGCATGGTGCCAACAATATCCGCGACTTCTTCCGGATGTTTCTCCAGATGGCGGTCGTGTTGACTTATGCGGCTGCCTCGCCGGTCGTGAAAGTCGGCCGCATCGCCGGGCAATTCGCCAAGCCGCGCTCCTCGCCGACCGAGAAGCGCGACGGAAAGGAGTTGCCGAGCTATCGCGGGGACATCATCAATGACGTCGCCTTCACCGAAGAAGCGCGGCGTCCTGATCCGCGTCGGCAGATTGAAGCCTATCGGCAGTCTGCCGCGACACTCAACCTGCTGCGCGCTTTCGCGCAAGGTGGCTATGCGAACCTCGCCAGCGTACGGCAGTGGATGCTTGGCTTCGTCAAGGACAGCCCGCAGTCGCGGCGTTATGTCGAGTTGTCGGACCGTATTTCCGAAGCGCTCGGTTTCATGCAGGCCTGTGGTCTCGATCTTGAGAGCCATCCCGAACTGCGCACGACTGAGTTCTATACGAGCCACGAGGCGCTGCTTCTCGGTTTTGAGGAAGCAATGACGCGAGTTGATTCAACGACCGGAGACTGGTACGCGACGTCCGGTCATATGCTGTGGATCGGCGATCGTACGCGGCAACATGATCACGCCCACATCGAATATGCGCGCGGCATCAAGAACCCGCTTGGGCTGAAATGCGGCCCGTCCAGCAAGCCCGATGATCTGCTGCGCCTGATCGATATTCTCAATCCGGACAACGAGGCTGGCCGCCTTACGCTGATCGGCCGCTTCGGCGCCGAAAAGGTCGGCGACCTGCTAGCGCCGCTCATCCGTGCGGTAAAGCGCGAGGGCAAGGTGGTGCTGTGGTCGTGCGATCCCATGCACGGCAACACCATTACGTCCGCGAGCGGTTACAAGACGAGGCCGTTCGATCTGATCCTGAAAGAGGTGCGCAGTTTCTTTGAAGTGCACCAGGCCGAAGGCACATATGCCGGTGGTGTGCACCTGGAGATGACCGGGCAGAACGTCACCGAATGCACTGGCGGCGCGCGCGCGATATCCGATGCCGATCTCAACGATCGCTATCACACGGCATGCGATCCGCGGCTTAACGCCGAGCAGGCGATCGACCTTGCCTTCCTGCTGGCCGAATTGCTGAAGAAAGAACGGTCCGGGCAAGCGAAGCCGATGCCGGCCGTTGCCGGGCTCTGAAGCCGGAAAGCATTCGTCCCCGATTGGTTTCGATGTGCCGACTTGCATTCGGCCGCGCGCCAAAGCGTGCGAGTGGGTTGACCGATTGTTACCGCACGCGGCACGCGCGGGCGCCCGTCTTTCCAAGTAAAATCAGAACCAATGGAACTGGAATGATTTTGCGGTTCAGAAACCATAAAGGTAAACGCTCGCCGTTTATTGCTTCTTTAATGATGCGAAGCGTTCCTCAATGCGCTCGGTAAAATTGTAACGAGCTCGAAAACAATTGGGCTGAAAACTCCCCCGCGTCGATGACAGCTGGGGGCGTCATGATCAAAGCGCTGGTGCGGGGATCGTTGGTTGGCTTGATGGGGCTCTGTGCCGCCGTGGGTTCGGCGGCTGCCGCCGATCCATTTATTTTGACGACAGAGACAGCTCAATTCACGTCATCATTCGCGCTGCGTTACTGGTACGGACTCGGTAGTACCAGCAAGGACCTCTATGGTTTTACCCGCAGTGACCTGGTTTCGCGATTGACCTATAGCGGCCTGCAATCGCATTCGCTGGAAATGGTTGCGCGTGTCGACCACAGCAGCGGTCTCTTCTGGAAGGGTTACGCCGGCGGCGGCCTGTTGACGCAGGGCAATCTTCAGGACGAAGACTTCCCTCCCGACACGACGCCTTATTCCAGCACGAACAGCACGCTCCAGAACCAATCGCTCGGCTACATCAGTTTTGATTTCGGCGGTGCGTTGCTGCGCGGTTCCGATTTTCGAATTGACGGCTTCGTCGGCTATCACTATCTGCATGAGCGGATGAAAGCGTTCGGCTGCCAGCAGACGGCATCCAATCCCGATATATGCACGGGCGGTATTCCGACGAGCGTGGCGGTGATCGTGGAGGACGATACGTGGCAAGGCGTGCGCGTCGGCCTCAACGCGGACATTCCGTTGGCTGATCGGTGGCGGTTTGATTTTGAAGCGGCCTGGCTGCCCTATGTCTGGTTTTCCGGGACTGACAATCATCTTTTGCGGCCCGATCTGCCGGTGCCCTTTTCTCAGGATGGTCAGGGCTGGGGCTACCAGCTTGAGGGGCTGCTGTCCTATCAGGTGGACGACTCGATCAGCGTCGGGGTCGGCGGCCGCTACTGGCACATGGAGAGCAGCGGCAATGCGCATTTCGAGATGTTCGGCGGTAGCCCGCAGCCGATCGATTTCAAGACCAACATTTACGGCGTCTTTGTGCAGGGCAGCTATCGTTTTGGACCGTTCTGAGCCGGCTGCCGTTCGCTGGGCTGCGATGCAAGGCCCCCCATTGCCGGACCGGATAGCGAGGCGGTAGAGCTTTCCCATGAACGCTCGTCCCGCTGACAGGCTGGCTATCGCGGTTGCCCAGCTCAACTCGACGGTCGGCGACATCGCCGGCAATGCCGAGAAAGTGCGGCGCGCCCGTGAGCAAGCGGCCGCTCAAGGCGCCGACCTGCTCGTGTTCCCCGAGCTTTTTATTGCCGGCTATCCGCCCGAGGACCTCGTCCTCAAGCCCGCCTTTCAGGCAGGCTGCCGCGCGGCCATCGAAGCGCTTGCGCGCGAAACATTGTCTGGCGGCCCGGCATTGCTCGTCGGCACGCCATGGGTCGACGGAGGCAAACTCTACAACGCACTGGCCTTGCTCGACGGCGGCGTTATCGCCGCGCTGCGCTACAAAGTCGATCTCCCCAACTACGGGGTGTTTGATGAAAAGCGCGTGTTTGCACCGGGGCCGATGCCCGGACCGGTCAGTTTCCGCGGCGTGCGGTTGGGACTTCCGATCTGCGAGGACATCTGGGGCGCGGAGGTTGTCGAGTGTCTGGCGGAGACCGGCGCAGAAATGTTGGTCGTGCCGAACGGTTCGCCCTACTGGAGGCAGAAGGGCGATGTGCGGCTCAATATTGCCGTGGCGCGCGTCACCGAGCAGGGGCTTCCAACCGTCTATGTCAACCAAGTCGGCGGACAGGACGAACTGGTGTTCGACGGCGTGTCGTTCGGTCTGCATGCGGATTGCTCGCTTGCATTCCAGCTTGCCGCTTTTGAGGAAGCGATAGTCACCACGCAGTGGGTGCGTCGCGGCGGAACATGGCGCTGCGAAAACGGGCCAATGGTCGCGGGCGTTGAAGCCGATCATGCCGACTATGCAGCCTGTGTGCTCGGCCTGCGTGACTACGTGAACAAAAACGGTTTTCCTGGCGTGGTGCTCGGCCTGTCCGGGGGCGTCGACTCCGCGCTGTGCGCGGTAATGGCCGTTGATGCGCTGGGCGCGGAGCGCGTTCGCTGCATCATGCTGCCTTACAAATTCACGTCGCAGGAATTGCTGGACGATGCGGCGGCTTGCGCCAAGGCACTTGCGGTGCGCTACGAGACATTGCCGATTGCGGCTGCCGTCGATGGCTTCGAGAAAGCACTTACGCCGATATTTTCCGGAGTGCCACGTGACGTTACCGAAGAAAATCTCCAGGCGCGTGCGCGCGGTACCATCCTTATGGCGATTTCCAACAAGTTCAATCTCATGGTGGTCACCACCGGCAATAAATCCGAAATGTCGGTTGGCTATGCGACGCTCTATGGCGACATGAATGGCGGATTCAATCCGATCAAGGATCTGTACAAGACCGAGGTGTTTCGCCTGGCGCGACTGCGCAATGCCTGGAGGCCGGAGGGCGCCAAGGGGCCAGGCGGCACAGTCATTCCCGAGAACATCATCACGCGGCCGCCGACCGCGGAATTGCGCGAGAACCAAAAGGACGAGGATTCATTGCCGGCCTACGCTGTACTCGATCCGATCCTGGAACGATTGGTCGAGCGCGAAGAGCCGGTCTCGGCGATCGTTGCCGCCGGTTTCGACCACGAAACTGTCATGCGGGTCGAGCGCATGATCAACATCGCGGAATACAAGCGGCGTCAGGCGGCGCCGGGCGTCAAGGTGACGCTGAAGAATTTCGGCCGCGACCGCCGCTATCCAATTACGAACCGTTTCCGTGATCCCGGCACGCCGATGCCGGCGCCTGATGTTTCATTGGTCACCGGAAAGCCAGCGAAGAGCGAAGCATTCGATTTTTGATCTGGCGGCAACCGGCTGCTTAGTGTGCGGGAATGAATGTCGGCCCGACCGTGCGTACTGTGCGCTTGGTTGGATCGGCTTCAGGAGGTGGTTCCGCCGCGGATGGCGGGGTCGCTGCAGTCGCCGCTGCTGCCGGCGCACGTTGATCCGGTCGGATCGGTTTGCCATCCGCGCCAATCCGGGGCTGCGACAGCTGCTTTGAATTCTGTTCGGTCACGACGACGTCCCCGGGGACGACCGTATCGTCGGGCCCGATGGCCTTGAGCGCTTGCGCCCAGCTTTCACCCGGACGGCGGCAGCTGCACTCAGGGCTCATGGCCTTTCGATACTGGAACGCAGTTGGCAGTTCGGTGTAGAGCCGACCATTCAGCGAAACCGCCTGCGTCATTTCCTCGCCAGGATTGTGATAGGTGTAGAGTGACACTTCCGACGCCGGACACATGCGCTGACAGGTCAGTTCATCGTCGCGGAAACGATCCGGCGACGTTGAGTACGAAATCGGAAAGTAGAAGCCGTCACACGTGCGCACACAAACGGTGCGGAACGTGCCGCCCATCGGGCCGGGGGGTGTAGAATACACGCCGCTGCCATTGCCGCCGAACAAGCGATCGAAGAAGCCATTTTGTTGGCCGGCGAGCGCAGCCGATCGATATTGCGGTCCACAGCCATTGTCGCCGAGCGCAATCAGCAATCCTTGACGCTGAGCCGCGCGCTCCGTGGTGCCGCCATTGAGCCGTTCAAGGTCGTTCCGCATGCGCTCAAGGCCACTGCGCTGCTGGTCGATCTGCCGACTGAGCGGACCGCATTGCGCGGGAGGATTGCTGAAAATCGAGAAGAAGCCGGAGCTTTCGCAGCCCATGCGGCGCGATTGTGCGACAAGGCGGTCCACCTCGAATTGCTGGCGATTGACCAGGTCTTCTGATCGTCGAATCTGGTCGGCGCGTGCCGGATCGGCATTTCCGCGATCGAGCGTTGCGAGCTGGGTCTCGAGCCGCTGGCACGCCGGATTCGACGACTGCGACTGGGCTTGCGCCGTTGCCAGGCCCGAGCACGCAATAAGCGCTGCGGCGAGCCAGTAGGGTGATGTTCTCATGTGGGGCACTTTAGTCTGAAAACCATATCGGGGCGAGCCTTGTGTCAGTGTGCGCGTGCGACTTCCGAGCGCAGGTTCCAGAGCACCCCGGAAATAATGATGAGGGCGCCAAGCAGAACGAAAATATCGAGCCGCTCACCATAGAAAGCCCAGCCGACCACGGCGATCAACGGAATGCGCATGAAATCCAGTGGGACCACCAAAGTGGCGTCACCGGATCGGAAGGCATTGCTTAGGCAATAATGTGATGTGAGTCCGGCTGTGCCGACGCCGATGGCGGGCAAGATGTGACGCGTCTCGAAGTGGAAAAAAGCCGTGAGGTCACTCCCGATCAGCGAGAGTGGAAACTGGATCACCGCCATCCAGAATACGATGCCGAAAGTGCTTTCCGTCATTGTCAGCTGCTTGGTCGTGATCATCGTGATGGCGTAGCCGAACGCCGCCAGCAGCACCAAAATCGCCGCAGGATTAAACCCGGCGATGCCGGGCCGAAGAATGACCAGAACTCCGACGAGCCCGAGCACGACGACACCCAGTCGGCTCGGCGTCATGCGCTCGTGTAGAAACCAGACGGCAAGCAGTGCGGTCCACGCGGGCATGGTGAATTCGAGTGCGAACACCGTGGCGAGTGGCAGCATCGTGAGACTGAGCGCCCAGGAGAATTGCGACGCGTAGTGTACGGTGTTTCGGAATAAGTTGAGGCCCATACGCCGAGGCAGCGCGTGCACGCGCAGATCGGGACGCACGGCGAGCAGGACAAGTAGTACAACAAGCGCAACACCACTGCGGATCGCGAGAATCTCGAAAATGCTCAATCCACCGCGGGCCAGTTCGCGGATTGAAACCGCCATGACCGAAAACGATAGCAGTGCGCCGACCATCCAGAGGACGACGCGTGCGAGCTTGCTGTTGATCACGGGCCGTTCGTCGATGTGGGAGGAAAAGGATATTGCGGAGCGGTGGTCTAGCAGGTACCCGCGTCCCCGTCACTCGGCGTCGGGCTGGTTTTCCGGTCGCGCTTTATCGAATGCCGGAAGCTTCAGGCAGGCGGCATCCACTGCGACGATCTTCGGAAATTTATCGAGCGGTACCTTCAGGCGGTGTGCATTTGCGACCTGCGGCACAAGACATATGTCCGCAACCGTTACATGCGCGCCGCACGCGTAGGGCCCCGGGGTGAGCAGGGACTCCAGCGCAGTAAAGCCCTCGATGATCCAGTGATGATACCACGCGTCAATCTCCGGCTGTTCATGTTTGAGCTGACGTCTGAGATATTTCAGCGGGCTGGTATTATTGAGCGGATGGATATCGCAGGCGATCAATTGCGCGATCGCGCGGCATTTGGCGCGTCCGAGCGCGTCTGCCGGCAATAGCGGTGGTTCGGGATGGATGTCGTCGAGGTATTCGATAATCGCGAGCGACTGCGTGAGCACTTCGCCGCTCGACAACTCTAGTGCCGGCACTCTCGCTTGCGGATTGATGCTGCGATATTCCGGTGTGTGCTGGCGTCCGCCCTCCTTGATGAGGTGGATCGGCACCGTCTCATATGGAAGCCCCTTCAGATTGAGCGCGATGCGGACCCTGTAGGCGGCGGACGAACGAAAATAAGAATAGAGTTTCACGGTTTGACCCCGGCTTGCATCGTCCCAATCTAGCCGGGACGGTGGCCGTTGGCGATACGGGGCGCGAGCTGCGCCGAACGCTCGGTGAGCTTGTTGATTGCGCGATCGAGCGCGGCACGATCGGCCGCATCGACGGTTTCAAGCAACTGCCGCGCAAAATCGAGTGCGATCGGAGCGAGCTCCGTGTAGATATCCCGGCCGGTCGGGGTGAGCGAGAGGAAAGCTTCGCGCAAATCAGCCTTGTTCGCTCGGCGCGTGACCAGCTTGCGCCGTTCCAGCAATGCAACCGCGCGCGACACCTTGGTCTTGTGCATGTGGCTATGTGCGCCGATTGCCTTGGCGGTCATCGCGCCGAATTCGCCGAGGGTGACTAGCACCCGCCATTCCGGCACGCCAATTTTGTAGCGGTCGGCATAAATGCGGGAGAGTGCCTGCGACACCAGGCTGGCGCAGACGTTGAGACGATAGGGCAGGAATTCCTCCAGCTTGAGCGCCGCACGGTCGATCGTCGCGTCTGGCGCTTTCTGGGCCGTCTCGTCGGTCATTTCGGCGCTGCTGCGTTCCCCTGCGCCGGCGCCTCGTTGTCGTCCGAGGTACCTTCGCGCATGGCGGGAATCTTGGCTGAACTTGCGACCGGGTGCAACGAGTCTGGATTAATGGATGCCGCGCCGCTGCTGGCAGGACGGCCAAAAGCGCAGCGCTGCAAGGCGCCGGGACAAGACGCCCGGCCCGGGTTCGTCGCTCCAGGTGAGGACGAGAATGGACCTGGCGAACTGGATAAAGATCAAACATCTCATCGAGCGGACCCAGCGGTCTCCGTCCGAGGCAGTAACGCGTAGCCTCGCCGGCTGTTCCGTGCGGGCGATCGCTTTGGCATTGGTTTCAAATGAAACTAAATATCCTCTGCGCCGTTGGGGTCGAGCGCCACCACCTCGCGCTTCATGTATGAGTACTGCAAACGTTTTAACCGCATGCTCTGCATCGCGTGCTGCCGCGCGGGCGTCACACGCCGCAGAGGCTCAACCGATTTTCCCAATTTGATTTCGCTACGGCGAAAATGCGCGTACTCGGCATCAGCGCTATCATCACGGAATTGTTGGTTCGTGTGGTGGCGGGTGGTGGTGCATGGTCGTTGGCGCGTTGATCGAGACAGAGGCGTAGAGCAGTGACCGGTTTTGCTTCCACCGAGGATCTCGCCGATAAGAAGGTCTCATTCGATCAGATCGGAGCGGGACTCTACGCCTATACAGCCGAGGGCGACCCGAACTCCGGCATCATCGTCGGCGACGACGGTGTCATGGTCGTCGACGCGCAGGCGACACCAGCGATCGCCGATGACGTGATCGCGCGCGTCGCCAAAGTGACCGACAAGCCGATTAAGTACCTCTTGCTGACACACTATCATGCGGTGCGGGTTCTGGGAGCGTCGGCCTACAAAGGGGCCGAGATCCTGGCATCCGATACCACGCGCGGTTTGATTGGCGAGCGCGGCAAGCAGGACATGGATTCGGAAATCGGCCGGTTTCCGCGGCTGTTCCGCGCCGTCGAATCCATTCCCGGGTTGACGTGGCCGACGATAACATTTCCCGACCAGATCTCGGTTTGGCTGGGCCGGCGCGAAGTACGGATCATGCATATCGGGCGCGGCCACACAGCCGGCGACGTGATTGCAATCGTTCCCGATGCCGGGGTCGTCTTTTCCGGCGATCTCGTTGAGTACAAATCGGCCTGTTATTGCGGCGATGCACATTTCACCGACTGGCCGGCGACACTCGATCATCTGGCAGAGATGCAGGCCAACGCGTTAGTGCCTGGCCGTGGTGCGGCACTCACGACGCCCGAAATGGTCAAGGAAGGCATTGAGCTTACGACCGATTTCATTTCGACTCTTTACGGGTCGGTCCAGGATAGCGTCGCCAAGGGTCGGTCGCTGAAAGACGCCTTCGATTTTGCGCGGCTGACGATGGATCCAAAGTTCAAGAGTTTCGCAATCTATGAGCACTGCCTGCCGTTCAATGTCTCGCGTGCTTATGATGAGGCGCGCGGTATCGACTGGCCGGTGATCTGGACCGCCGAACGCGACCGCGAAATGTGGGCGGCCCTGCAGGGTTAGCACAAGAGTAGTGAGAGTTCATCGAAGCCTGCGAGATAGGGGGGCATATGTACAGCCATCTCACCATTGGCGCTGCGAATGTGCCGCGGGCTGCGCGCTTCTATGACCAAGCGCTGAAGCCGCTCGGCCTGGTGCGGAAGAAGATTTCCAAGATAGCAGCCAGCTATGCGCCGGAAGACTTCGACGGCGTCAACGAGCCATTCTGGTTGGTGCGGCCCTACGACAAGGGGGAGGCCAGTCCCGGCAATGGCGTGACCGTTGCTTTCGACGCAAAGTCACGTGCGGCAGTCGATGCCTTTCATGCGGCGGCGCTTGCGGCCGGCGGCACCGATGTAGGTGCGCCCGCACTGCGCACGCATTATCATCCGAATTATTATGGTGCCTACGTGCGCGACCTTGACGGCAACAAGATTTGCGCCGTTTGCCATGATCCGGTCAAAGCGAATTAGGCGCGCGATCAAGCGCTAGCGCGTGCAGACGATAGCGACAACGTTGCAGGTGCCATCACGGCAGCTGCCGCCATCGGCATCTGAAATCGTCCCGGTGAGATCGCTACGATCGGCCTTGTGGTAGGTCGCGGCTTGCGCGAAAGCCTGCGTCTTGCAATAGGCGTTGGCCGCCGCCGCGCCGCATTTTTCCCCGGACGCAAGACAACGGTCGACGCCGTAGCCGTCCGCATCGTTGGCGACGATGAACATGCGTCGCTCGGCTTGTGCGGAAGGCGCTTGGCTGAGGCACAACAACGCGACGAGACTGACGAAAACTGTCCGCATTCCGAAGGATCCGTGGAGTGGAGGCACCAGCCCGGCTGGCGTCGATTCCGAGAATGTGAGGGAAATCGTTAAGGCACGCTTAACCGTGCAGGCCGCCCCTCAGTCATCAAATTTTTCCTGTGTTTTGCGAGGGTTCCTCCAGCACCTTGACGGCCCGGACGCGACAAATCATTGTGCGGCCATGAACGGCCTTAACCATATCTGCGGCATTTGCCCGGAGATTATTCGCTAGCGCATCACGCTGGCTGCGGCCGTCTTTTCTCAACGTTGAGATAGCAGGACGCCGGCCAGCGGGGCCGACGGGTGTCATTTGCTATGGAACTCAAGCTCTACGATACGCTGACGCGCGAGAAGCGGGTGTTTACGCCGATCGATCCGGCACGCGTGCGTATGTATGTGTGCGGACCGACGGTCTACGACTTCGCCCATATCGGCAATGCGCGCCCCGTCATCGTGTTCGACGTGCTGTTTCGGCTACTGCGGCACATCTATGGCGAGAAGCACGTCACTTATGTGCGCAATGTCACCGACGTCGATGACAAGATCAACGCCCGTGCCGCCGAGCGCGGCATTTCCATCCGCGACCTGACGGAAGAAACCTACAAAAATTTCAAGGAGGACGTGGCGGCGCTCGGCTGCCTGCCGCCGACCATCGAGCCGCGCGCGACAGAACACATCGATGAGATGAAGGCTCTGATCGAGCGGCTGGTGAAATCCAGTAACGCGTATGTCGCCGAAGACAACGTGCTGTTCCATGTCCCCTCAATGAAGGATTATGGAAAGCTGTCCAATCGTCCGCTTGATGAAATGATCGCCGGCGCGCGCGTTGAAGTCGCGCCCTACAAGAAAGACCCGCAGGATTTCGTCTTGTGGAAGCCGTCGAAGGCGGGTGAACCGGCGTGGCCTTCGCCCGCGGGCATCAAGACGCCGGGCCGGCCGGGCTGGCACATCGAATGCTCGGCTATGTCATGGAAGCATCTGGGCGAGACCTTCGATATCCATGGCGGTGGCATCGACCTGGTGTTTCCGCACCACGAGAACGAGATCGCGCAATCGCGCTGCGCCTTCCATACGCCGGTGATGGCAAATTACTGGATGCACAACGGCTTCTTGCAGGTCGAAGGCGAGAAGATGTCAAAGAGCCTTGGCAACTTTGTCACCATTCACGAGCTGCTTACCGATTGGCATGGGATAGGGTGGCCGGGTGAAGCTCTGCGCTTCAACATGTTGCGTACACACTATCGGCAGCCGATCGATTGGACCAAAGACGGTCTTGAAGAATCCCATAAGACTTTGTGGGATTGGTATGGTGATCTCGAAGGACTCCAATTAGACGATCGCGTTTCAATCGATGCCGTTAGATGGCTTTGCGACGATTTAAACACGCCGCAGCTAATCGCGGAATTGCACGGTCTGCGCCGAAATAAAGAATTTCAGACGCTCCTAAACACTCTCAATCTCCTTGGCTTTTCAGGAAAACGAAGCAATCTTAAAAGATCATTGTCTCTTAAAGCCAGTTTAACTGGTGGTTCAATAATGACGGCAAAGCTCACATTAGTGCCGGACAAGGCTGCAGTCGAAAAATTGATTTCAGATCGGAATAGTGCCCGCAATGCTAAAAATTTCAAGGAGGCCGACCGCATCCGCGATGAACTCGCCGCCATGGGCGTTGTGCTAAAAGATTCCAAGGAAGGCACCACCTGGGAGATCGCACGATGATGGCTGTTGCGCATCCCAAGCTGGGCTTGCGGCCGTTCCTGCCGGACGACGCGCCGATGCTGCGCGAGATCTTCCGCGACAGCATCGAGGCGTTGACCGACGAGGATTACACCCCGGCGCAGCAGGAGGCATGGGCCTCCGTTGCCGACGATGTTGCTGATTTTGGCAGGAAATTGTCCGGCCAACTGACGCTGATCGCCACCTTGGAAGGCTCCCCGGTTGGCTTCGCCTCACTCGAGGGCAAAGACGTCGTCGGTATGCTCTATGTGCATCCGGCGGCGGTAGGGCAGGGCGTCGGCGCCATGTTGATAGACGCGCTGGAAAAGCTCGCCGGCGGCCGCGGTGTAGGAAAGCTGAGCGTCGACGCCAGCGACAGCGCCCGCGGCTTCTTCGAAAAACGGGGCTACGTCGCGCAGCAACGCAATACGGTTTCAGTTGGCGACGAGTGGCTCGCCAACACCACCATGCAAAAACAACTTGCCGCCAAACGGGAGGCTTCATGACCAAGCCCGACACACCGTTCCCACGCCATTGGCTCTACTACATCGTGCTCAAATATGGCGTGCTCGCTTTAGCCGTGCTGATCGCCCTCTACGTCGTCTACCGGCTGACCTAGGGACACCCATGAAACGCCACCATGTCATCATGGGCGCCATCGCAATTGTGATCGCTATCGCATTGCTCTCGAACTATTACCTTTGGTGAGAACCACCATGCCGAAGGAGCGCCTCTATCTCTTCGACACAACGCTGCGCGACGGCGCGCAGACGAACGGCGTTGATTTCACCCTCGCCGACAAGCTGGCGATTGCCGGCATGCTCGACGAGCTCGGAATCGATTATGTCGAGGGCGGTTACCCCGGCGCTAATCCGGCCGACACTGAGCTGTTCGCAACAGATCGTAAATTCGACACGACCTTTACGGCCTTCGGCATGACGCGGCGGCCGGGCCGCTCGACATCCAACGATCCCGGCCTTGCGGCTCTGCTTGATGCAAAGGCTGACGCCATCTGCTTCGTCGCCAAGGCCTGGGACTATCACGTCAAGGTCGCGCTAGAGACGACCAACGAAGAAAACCTCGCCTCGATCCGCGACAGCGTGAAAGCCGCAAAAGCCAAGGGCAGGGAAGTGCTGCTCGATTGCGAACATTTCTTTGACGGCTACAAAGCCAATCCGAAATATGCACTAGCCTGCGCCAAGGCGGCTTACGACGAAGGCGCGCGCTGGGTCGTGCTGTGCGATACCAACGGGGGCACGTTGCCCGATGAGGTTGAAAAGATCGTCGGCGAAGTCGTGAAGACGATCCCCGGTGATCATGTCGGCATCCATGCCCATAACGATACCGATCAGGCGGTCGCCAATTCCTTCGCGGCCGTACGTGCCGGCGCACGCCAGATCCAGGGCACGCTCAACGGACTGGGCGAGCGATGTGGCAACGCCAATCTTGTCTCCATCATCCCGACGCTCAAGCTCAAACCGGAATTTGCCCAGCAATTCGACATCGGCGTCACCGACGCCGCGCTCAAGAAGCTCGCGCATGTTTCGCACGCGCTCGATGAGCGGCTTAATCGCGCGTCCAACAGGCACGCGCCTTACGTGGGTGAGAGCGCCTTTGCGACGAAAGCGGGTATTCACGCCTCCGCGATTATGAAAGATCCGGCGACCTATGAGCACGTCGCGCCCGAAACAATCGGTAACCGGCGCAAGGTGCTGGTGTCGGAACAGGCGGGTAAATCCAACGTGCTGGCGGAGCTGGAGCGCATCGGCATCAAGGCGGACAAAGATGATCCGCGTATTGGCCGTCTGCTGGAAACCGTGAAGGAGCGCGAGGCGATTGGCTATGCTTACGAGGCCGCGGACGCATCGTTCGAATTGCTGGCGCGGCGCACGCTGGGCAAGGTGCCGGATTATTTCGACGTCACTCAGTTCGACGTCAATGTCGAACAACGCAATAACGCCAAAGGTGATCGTGTCACAGTCACCATGGCGGTGGTGAAGGTCAAGGTCGGAAACGACAACATGATTTCTGCCGCAGAAGGCAACGGTCCGGTCAATGCGCTCGACCTGGCGTTGCGCAAGGATCTCGGCAAATATCAGAAATATATCGCCGGGCTCAAACTGACTGACTATCGGGTGCGTATCCTCAATGCCGGCACGGAGGCCGTAACCCGCGTCCTGATCGAAAGCGAGGATGAGGCCGGCGAGCGCTGGACCACGGTGGGTGTATCGCCCAATATCATCGACGCTTCATTCCAGGCGCTGATGGATTCCATCATTTTTAAGTTGGTGAAATCGGACGCCCCGGCGTGATACTGGTCTACGCTCTCGTCCGTCATGCCCGGCCCTGTGCCGGGCATCCACGTCTTGGCTGCACGTGAAGACGTGGATGGCCGGGACAAGCCCGGCCATGACGTTATAGGATGTTGAATACGATGATCGATCACATTTCTATCGCGGTGCGCGACATCAAGGCGGCGGAGGCCTTCTACACCGCGCTGCTGGCGCCGCTCGGACTCAGCAAATTGCGTGAGTGGGCGCATGCCGCCGTCGGCTACGGAAAAACATATCCCGAGTTCTGGATCAACAGCCGCACCGGCATGAGACCTGTCGAAGCCGACGGCGGCGTGCACATTTGCCTGCGTGCTTCATCAACAAAGGCGGTCGACGCGTTCCATGCCGCCGCGCTTGCGGGTGGCGGGACGTCCGATGGTGAGCCAGGTCTTCGTCCAGAATATAACGATCGCTACTACGCCGCTTTCATCTGCGATCCGGATGGCAACCGCATCGAAGCTGTGACATTTGTCGAGGCGAAATAGCGTTTACAGCCGTTCGGCAATAACCGTCGGCATTTCTTCCTCGCCTTTCGGCACGGCGGCTGCAGCCTTTTGCAGCATCGGCAGGATCTCTGTCACCTTGTCGGCGACCAGAAGTTCGAAATTAAGATCACCGCGGATGAATTCGAGCTTCTTCATGTGCTCAATGAGCGCGCAAAGCGGATCCCAGAAATTCTTGATATTGGCAAGCAGGATCGGTTTGCGGTGGCGGCCGAGCTGAACCCAGGTAATCTGCTCGACCAGCTCTTCCAGCGTTCCTATTCCACCCGGCATCGCCACAAAGGCGTCGGCCATCTCGAACATCTTGCGTTTGCGCTCGTGCATGTCATGGGTCACGACAAGGTCGTTGACGCCCTTCAATGCCAGTTCGCGCGCGACCAGAAACTCAGGAATGATGCCCGTCGCGTGGCCGCCATGCTCGAGCACCGACTTCGCAATCGCGCCCATCATGCCGACGGAGCCGCCCCCGAAGACCAGGCCGATCCTGTTCTTGGCGAGGATCGCGCCGAAAGCGCGGGCGCTTTCCACGAAGGCCGGGTCCGTGCCCGGCCCAGAGCCGCAATAGACGCAGATTTTGCGGATTTTATTGGTTTTTTCGATTCTGTTCATAAGCATGCATGTGCATCCGGCTTGCGGCAGCGTCAAGGCGCGCCTGATAATTCGCAATAACCACCGGCGTTCCGCGTGGACGGGGTGATTAGTGCGAAGAATCCCCCTATATGGAGGCATTGACGGAGCCTTACGGCCCGTCCTTTCGGGCCTTGAATGAGCGACCACCACCATCGAACGTCTAGCCAGCCTGCAAGCGTATCCGCCAATCGCGGTGCGCTGTTCGCGACCATCATTCATTTGTGGCCCTATATCTGGCCGGCCGATCGCCGCGATCTGAAACTGCGGGTGATTGGCTCCATGGTGTTGCTGCTGGCCGCCAAGCTTGCGACCATTGCGGTGCCATTCACGTTCAAGTGGGCAACCGATGCGCTCGCCGGCCACGGCACAGCGCCGGTCGCCGCATCAGACTGGTTGCTTTGGGCGGTGGCCGCTCCGATAGCCATGACCATTGCCTACGGCGGCATGCGTATCCTGATGGCGGCGCTGACCCAGTTGCGCGACGGCCTGTTCGCAAAAGTCGCGATGCACGCTGTGCGGCGACTTGCGTACCGCACTTTCATTCACATGCATGAGTTGTCGCTGCGCTTCCACCTCGAGCGCAAGACTGGCGGTCTGACGCGCGTGCTCGAACGCGGCCGCAATGCCATTGAGACGATTGTGCGGATGGTGATCCTGCAATTGTCCCCGACGATCGTCGAACTCGCCTTCATCGTCGTGGTGCTGATGTGGCAGTTTGACTGGCGTTATGTCGCGGTGATTATGGCGACTGTCGCCGTTTATATGACATATACCTATCACGCCACCGAGTGGCGCATCGGCATTCGCCGAAAAATGAATGACAGCGATACCGACGCCAATATCAAGGCGATCGAACTCGCTGCTCAACTACGAGACCGTCAAATATTTTTCCGCCGAGGAACGTGAGGCAGCGCGCTACGATCGCGCTATGGAGCGCTACGAGGACGCCAGCGTCCGAGCCTATACCTCGCTCGCGGTTCTCAATGCCGGTCAGGCGGTCATTTTCACCTGCGGACTCGCCGCCGTCATGGTGATGTGCGCATTCGAAATCCGCGCCGGCAGTAAAACGGTCGGCGATTTTGTGCTGATCAACGCCATGATGATTTAACTCTACCAGCCGCTCAATTTCATGGGCATGGTGTACCGCGAGATCAAGCAGGCAATTACCGATATCGAACTTATGTTCTCGATCCTGGCGCGTGAACCGGAAATCAAGGACGTGGCAAATGCCCCGCCGTTGAACGTGGGCACTGGCACAATTCGCTTCGAGAACGTCAGTTTCGCCTATGAGCCGTCGCGCCGTATCCTGAAAGGCATCAGCTTCGAGGTGCCGGCCGGCAAGACAGTGGCCGTGGTGGGACCATCCGGTGCCGGCAAGTCGACGATTTCCCGGCTGCTATTCCGCTTCTACGATCTTCTGGGTGGGCGGATTTCGATTGACGGGCAGGACATTGCGAAGGTGACGCAAAAGTCGCTGCGGCAAGTGATTGGCATGGTTCCGCAGGACACCGTGCTGTTCAACGACACGATCCGCTACAACATCCGTTATGGCCGTTGGGAGGCGACCGATGCCGAGGTGGAAGAAGCGGCCCGGCTGGCGCAGATCGACCCGCTGATTCGTATCGCGCCCAAGGGCTACGAGACCGAAGTAGGGGAACGCGGCCTGAAACTCTCCGGTGGCGAAAAGCAGCGTGTTGCGATTGCCCGCACGATCCTGAAGGGCCCGCCAATTTTAGTGCTCGATGAGGCGACGTCGGCGCTCGACAGCCATACCGAAAAGGAAATCCAGGACGCGCTCGAACGCGTCTCCCGCAATCGCACCACGCTTGTGATTGCGCATAGGCTCTCGACCATTGTCGGCGCTGACGAGATCATCGTGCTCGATCAGGGTGAGATCGTCGAGCGCGGTACGCACTATGCGCTGCTCGCCAAAAATGGTCTTTATGCCAGCATGTGGAACCGTCAACGCGAGGCCGAAGAGGCGCGCGAAAAGCTGGCCCGCGCGGGAGAAGAAGACGGCGCTCCCAACCGCAACCCGCCACCGGTGGACGATGTCATCAGCGCGGCGGCAGCCGCGTCGATCGAAGCACCTGCCGACGCGGCAGAGTAAGATAGCCCATGTCGATCTACGATTCGATTCGCTCGCAATTTGTCCCGGTTACGCCGGAGGGCTACCCGTTCATTGGCGCCTTTGCGTTCGTCAGTATCATCCTGTTTTGGCTCTGGGCGCCGCTAGGGTGGCTCGGCACTCTGGCGACGATCTGGTGCGCCTATTTCTTCCGCGATCCGCCAAGAGTAACGCCGGTGCGCGATGGCTTGGTGATTGCGCCTGCCGACGGACGGGTGAGTCAAGTCACCAGCGCGGTACCGCCACAGGAACTGAGCATCGGCAACAAGCCACTGCCGCGCATCTCAATCTTCATGAGCGTGTTTGACTGCCATGTGAATCGCAGTCCCGTGGCCGGCAAGATCGAGAAAATCATCTATCAGCCCGGCAAGTTCCTCAACGCTGACCTCGACAAGGCCAGTGCCGACAACGAGCGCAATTCACTGGTGATCGCGACTGCCGGCGCGCGTGTCGCTGTTGTGCAAATTGCTGGTCTCATTGCCAGACGCATTGTCTGCTTTGTGCAGATCGGGCAAGCCATAAACACCGGTGAACGCTTCGGTATGATCCGATTTGGATCTCGGCTCGACATTTATTTGCCCGAGGGCACACCGCCATTGGTGGCGGTGGGACAGACCTCGATCGCGGGCGAAACCGTGCTCGCTGATTTGCGCGGCGCGGGTGAAGCCCGGGCTTACCGGGCGGGCTGACCCCGCCCGGATTGCCCGCCGCCGTTATTTTCCCGCCAGATAGCCCTGCAGTGGCGACAGCCACGTTTGCAGAATGATCAAAATCGAAAACGTCCATTGAATATCGGCCAGCGTCGCTCCGAGACCGTCCTGAAACGATTTCGTGAAAAGCGTCCAGACGTATTGAGGGCTGGATATCGACATCATTGCAATGATGCCCAGCACCAACTGGACCCAGCGTGTTGATGCGGTCGCCGGTGCTGCCACCGGCTGCGAAATCGCGGTCATTTTTTGGCTCCCTGTCCCTGAACGGTCAATTGCATCTGATTGGGTCATCCCAGGCAAGATGCGGACCAAACCAAAGCAGGGAGCGATGTTATTGAATTTATGGTGGAAAATTTGAAGATTACATACGGCCACGCCAATGGTGCCCGATGCCGTAGCGGTTGCCCATAATTTCGGCGCGAAAATCCGCTTACTATGTTGGCGGGCATTGGTGCCGGGCAGCCGGCAAAACGTATATATCTAGGCCATGGTGTTTCCACCGTTTGACCCTGCTCCACCGCCGTTCCGGCGCCGTTTCAAGGCGATTCCGGTGCGCACGTTGCTACCGAACCTGATCACTCTGCTCGCGCTATGTGCCGGTCTCACTGCCATCCGGTTGTCGATAGAAGACAAGCTCGATTGGGCACTGGCGGCGATCGTGTTTGCCGCATTGCTCGACGGCATCGATGGCCGGATCGCGCGGATGCTCAAGGGCACGTCGCGTTTCGGTGCTGAGCTCGACAGCCTCGCCGATTTCGTGAATTTCGGTGTGGCGCCGGCGCTGATTTTATATTTCTGGGGTCTGCACGAACTCAAATCGGCCGGATGGATTGCCGCCCTGGTCTTTGCGATCTGCGCCGGTCTTCGTCTCGCACGCTTCAACGTGATGATCGACGACCCCAACAAGCCGGTCTGGGCCGGAAATTTCTTTACCGGCATTCCGGCGCCTGCCGGCGCTATTACCGTGCTGCTGCCGATTTATCTGAATTTCCTGGGTGTGTCCGCTGGCCTGGTCACCGTGTGGCTGACCTTCATCTACACGCTGATCATCGCACTATTGATGGTGTCGCGCCTGCCAGTGTTCTCGGGCAAGCGTGTCGGCAAGCGCGTGCCGCCGGAAATGGTGTTGCCGGTTTTCGTTTTTGTCGTGTTGTTCTTTGCATTGTTGGTCAGCTACCCATGGCAAGTGCTCACCATCGGTACGCTTGCTTATCTCGCCTGTCTGCCGCTTGGCTGGCTGTCCTATCAGGAATATCAGCGCAAGGACGTGGCCGCGGCCGCTGCTGCTGCAAACGCAGCAGCAAGTGCGGGCGGCGCGGCATTCCCCGCCAGCCCAGCCGACGGCGAGCCTGACCACGAGCGTCCGGCGCGGCTGAACTGATTTCAGCTCTGTTTCAGCGGGTAGCCCGGCATTAATTCGTAAGGATGCTTCCAGCCCGGCAGCGCTTTCATGCGCTCGAGCCAGGCGCCGATCGCCGGATGCTCCTTGGCGATGTCGAAGCCGAATTCTTCCGCTGGATAATAGAAATAGGCGGTCATCGAAATATCGGCGATCGTCGGCCTGTCGCTGACGAGGAATTTCCGCCCCGTCAGGCGCTTGTTGACAATCGCGAGATTTCCCTCAGCTCGGCCCTTGAGGAATGCGAGGACGGCGGGGTCGCCGGGGGGCTTGGCAAAGTTCTTGAGGAAACGAAATGGACCCAGGAAACCGTTGACTTTCTGATTGTCGAAAATGATCCAGCGTAAGGCTTCGAGTTCTTCGTCTTCGCCCTCAGGTTTGAACTTTCCCGTGCGCCTGGCCAGGTAGGTCAGGATCACGCCAGACTGCGTGAACTTTTTATTGCCGTGCACGAGGACCGGTGCTTCTCCCATTTCGTTCACGTCATTTCGAAATTCGGGCGTGCGTTGGACCATCGCACTGAAGAAATCAACCCAAACCGGCTCCCAATCGGCGCCAATCAAGTTGAGCATCAGCGCGGCACGGTAGGCATTGCCAGATTGCGCAAAACAATAAAGTTGAAATTCGGCCATGGGACCCTCGATCTTGAGTTTGTTCTAGCGTTCCAGGGTGACAGGGACGCCGTTGGCTGACTGACCCTCAAAGCGTGTACCGCCAGGCCGGAGCTGCGCCAGCGGCTGGTTTGTATCGTCGGCAATTGTAAGAACGCTTCCTTCCATTGCCCAGTGGCGGCTCAAATAAAAATTGCCAGGACAGCCACCATCGGGTGCGACGGCGCCGTTACGGGCGCCCGCAGCGCCGCCGAATTCCAGACCGCAAGAGGGTGAATTCGGAGCGGCCAAGATCCAACGACCGGTCATAGATGCGTCAATCGGTGCGGCCGCTGGTGCCGATGACCCTGCAGAAATTTGATCCCCGGCACAGCCCGTCAGCGTGAAGACGACAAGGACTCCTGCCGCGACCCTGACGGCGGTCATTCTTTGGCGCGCCTCACTTCATCGTCGGAATGACGAATTCCGCGCCTTCTTTGGTCCCTGTTGGCCAGCGTGACGTCACGGTTTTTGTTTTCGTATAGAAACGGATGGAGTCCGGTCCGTGCTGATTGAGGTCGCCAAAGCCAGATCGCTTCCATCCGCCGAATGTGTGATAGGCGAGCGGCACCGGAATGGCGAAATTCACGCCAACCATGCCGACCTGCACGCGGTTGACGAAGTCGCGCGCGGTGTCGCCATCGCGCGTAAAGATGGCAACACCGTTGCCGTATTCGTGCTCGGAAGGGAGTCGCACTGCTTCTTCATAGTCGTGCGCGCGCACAACCGACAGCACAGGGCCGAAGATTTCTTCCTTATAGATACGCATGTCCGGCTTCACGTCGTCAAATAGGCAGCCGCCCATGAAGTTGCCGTTCTCGTAACCCTGAAGTTTGAAGCCGCGGCCGTCGACTACGAGCTTGGCGCCTTCCTTGACGCCGAGTTCAACGTAGTCCTTCACCCGGTTGAGCGCCGACTTCGTCACAAGCGGTCCGTAATCGGCTTGCGGGTCGGAGGATGGCCCGATCTTAAGATTTTCTACGCGCGGGATCAGCTTCTCGACCAGAATATCGGCGGTCTTCTTGCCGACCGGCACCGCGACCGACACCGCCATGCAGCGCTCGCCAGCGGAACCATAACCGGCTCCGACCAGCGCATCGACCGCCTGATCCATATCGGCGTCGGGCATTACAATCATGTGGTTCTTGGCGCCGCCGAAGCACTGCACTCGTTTTCCGTTGGCGCAGCCAGTTGAATAAATATATTCCGCGATTGCCGATGAGCCGACGAAGCCGATCGCCATAACGCGTGGATCGGTCAGCAACGTGTCGACCGCTTCCTTATCGCCGTTGACGACGTTAAGGACGCCTTCCGGCAAGCCGGCTTCGATAAAAAGTTCGGCAATCCGCATGGGTACGGACGGATCGCGCTCCGACGGCTTGAGAATGAAGGCATTGCCGCAGGCGATCGCGGGCGCGGCCTTCCAAAGCGGGATCATCGCCGGGAAATTAAACGGTGTGATACCCGCGACCACGCCAAGCGGTTGGCGCATTGAATAAAGATCGATGCCGGGGCCGGCACCCTCCGTGTATTCGCCTTTCAGTAAATTCGGAATTCCGCAGGCAAATTCCACCACTTCGAGACCGCGCTGAATGTCGCCGCGCGCGTCCGGAACGGTCTTGCCATGCTCGGAAGAAAGCAGTTTGGCGAGGCTGTCGTATTCCTTCTGCACGAGCTCGAGAAACTTGAACATAACGCGCGCGCGCCGCTGGGGATTGGTTGCCGCCCAGCCCGGTTGCGCCGCTTGGGCATTGGCAATGGCGTGCTCGACCTCCGCGTGCTTGGCGAGAGCGACCTTGGCCTGCACCTCGCCGGTGTTGGGATCAAAAACGTCGCCGAACCGGCCGGAGGTCCCTTTGACGGCTTTGCCGCCGATGAAATGTCCGATCTCACGCATGTGTCACTTTCCTCCAGTTGGCTAAGGGCTTCCGGGTCGGCCGCCTGGCTGTTTGGCGTTGTTTTTTCATGATTTTTGCAGTTTTTCTGCGAGCGGTCACGAGTTGGCGGTCCTTTTCGGGCGTTTTTCTTTCACCAACGGTTAGCCTTTACCGCTCCTTAACAGGGCCAGTCTAGGGTCGTCACGGGAACCGTGTTGGCGTCGTCAGTGCGCGTTGGGTGGGTACGTTATGGATATTGCGACCAGTTTAGGCCTGCTGAGCGGCGTTGGCGTCGTTACCCTCGTGATCCTGATGGGCGGCGATCTGCACATGTTCGTCAGCGAACATGCGTTCATCGTCATTTTCGGTGGATCCTTTGCCGCAACACTGATCCGCTTCCCGCTAAGCTCGATATTCCACGGTTTGCCTCTTGGCGCCAAGTTCGCCTTCACCCTACGGCGCATGAGCCAACGCGAACTGGTCGATGAAATTGCAGGCTTGGCCGAGGTTGCGCGCAAGTCGGGGCCGATCGGTCTGGAAAAGGTCGAGATCGAAGATCCTTTCCTGGCCAAAGGCGTACGGTTCGTCGCCGACGGTTACGACGGCAACTTCATCCGCGACAACCTCGAACGCGACCGCGACAACTTCCTCACCCATCTTGATGAAGGCCAGAAGATCTACCGCGCGGTGGGCGATTGCGCGCCGGCCTTCGGCATGATCGGCACATTGATCGGCATGGTGCAGATGTTCGCCAACATGACCGATCCGTCCAAGCTCGGTCCGTTCATGGCCGGCGCACTTCTGGCGACCTTCTACGGTGCCGCCCTTGCCAACATGTTCTGTCTGCCGATCGCCGACAAGCTTCATCTCAAGCTGGTCGACGAGGAAATCAATCGCACGCTGATCATCGACGGCATCTTGATGATCCGCGAAGCAAAAAGCCCGACCTTAGTGCGCGAGATGTTGCTCGCCTACCTGCCCGAAAAGCATCGCCACACCGAGGCAGAGGAAGAAGAGGAAGAGGCGGAGCCGGTGGCCGCGTGATGCCGTTCGATTTCGAGCCATAAAAAATGGCCAGACGCAAGGAAGCTCACGGCGGCGGTCACGGGTGGTTCGTCACCTTCGCTGATCTGATGGGGTTGCTGGTCAGCTTCTTCGTGATGCTGGTCGCTTTTTCCACGCAGGACCAAGCCAAACTTCAGGTTGTTGCCGGCTCCATGCGCGACGCCTTTGGCGTTCAGGATCGCGTACGCTATTCCGGCATTATCGAAATTCTCGGCTTGCCAACACGTCCCAGACTGAAAAATTCGGCCCACATCGATCCATCAGAAGCTTCTGCGACACCATCGCCAGAAGAAAACGATCGTCAGCGCGCCTATGGCGCCCGCTTTCAAAGAAGATCGAAAATTTTCGCTAGCATCCGCCTCGCTGCGTCAAGCTCTGCAGGAAATGCCGGAAATTACCGAAGCGTCGAAGCACATCATGCTTGAGGAAACCAAGCAGGGTCTCAACATCGAGATTGTTGACCAGGACGGACGCTCGATGTTCCAGGATGGCGCGAAAGACCCGAACGAACGCACGCGCAAGATCCTTCAGAAAATTGCGCCCCAGCTCAAAGCGATGCCTTACCGGCTCTCCATCGTTGGCCACACCGCTTCAAGCAAAGTACCGCCGAAGCCTGGCTACGGGCCATGGGAGTTGTCCGCAGACCGCGCCAATGCGGTGCGCCAGATTCTGGAAGCCGAAGGTGTGCCATCCGGCAATGTCTTTATGGTGGCCGGCAAGTCCGACACGGAGCCGCTTTTCCCTGACGATCCCTATATGTCGCCAAACCGGCGGGTCACGATTACTCTTATGCGGGAAGAACCACCTTTGCCCGCCGATTTGACCCCCTGAACTCCTAAATATTCGGTTCCGAAAACGAGGCCGGCCACGATTAGTGCATAGCTGGCGGCACTGTATCGACTATGCCTGTCTATAAGGGCGCGCTATAAGCCGCGACCCTAGTTTATCGCGCCGCCACAAACGTCATGCCCCAGAGCCATGTCTCGTAGCAACGTGGATGCCCACGCCGGCACCGGTACCGTCCATGACGGCACTAATGCCTCGTTTGGGACCAGTTATTGGGGTCTCACCGTCGGCAGCATTGGCGTCGTTTACGGTGATATTGGCACCAGCCCGCTCTATGCGTTGCGTGAGGCGGTGCTGGCGGCCGTGGGAGGAGACAAGCCGGTAACCGAGCCGGTGGTGCTCGGCATCCTGTCGCTCATTATCTGGGCGCTGCTGTTGGTGGTAACCGTAAAATACGTATTGATCCTGCTGCGCGCCGACAACAATGGTGAAGGCGGTACGCTCGCGCTCATGGCGCTAGCCTCCCGGGCGATCGGACGCGGCGGAATTATAATCCTTCTCGGCATTATCAGTGGCGCGCTTTTTTTTGGCGATGCGATAATCACGCCGGCGCTTTCGGTGCTCTCGGCTATCGAGGGCCTAAAGGTCGCGACACCGACTTTCGATGCGTACATTGTGCCAATAACGGCATTGATCCTGATCGCGCTTTTTTCCGTCCAGTCGCGTGGAACAGCTAGGGTTGCCGCTTTTTTTGGCCCAGTCATGCTGCTGTGGTTCGTTGCGATCGCCGTTCCCGGCGTTTGGCACATCACACAAAATCCGACGGTGCTGTTGGCCTTCAATCCGTGGTACGGAATTAACTTTCTGCTCCACCACGGCATTGTTGGCTTTTACACGCTCGGCGCAGTCTTTCTGGTGATGACGGGAGCGGAGGCGCTCTACGCCGATCTTGGTCACTTCGGGCGCGGACCCATCCGTTTCGCTTGGCTCACCGTCGTGTTGCCGGCGCTCACCATAAACTATCTCGGACAGGGCGCGCTGGTACTCGCCAATCCGAAATCAGTCGAAAATCCGTTCTTTTTGCTTTATCCCGAGTGGGCACTGTTGCCGATGGTTTTGCTCGCTACAGCGGCGACCGTGATTGCGAGCCAAGCGGTGATCACCGGCGCTTATTCGCTCACCCGGCAAGCGATCCAACTCGGCCTGCTGCCGCGCCTGGAAATCCGCCATACATCGGAAGCGCTATTTGGCCAAATCTATATGCCGCGGGTCAACACGCTACTTCTGGTCGGTGTCTTGCTTTTGGTTGCGTTGTTTCGTTCCTCGGGTGCGCTTGCATCTGCGTACGGAATAGCGGTGACCGGCACGATGGTGGTGACGGCTATGATGGCCTTCGTCGTAGTCTGGCGAGTTTGGCATTGGTCTATGCTTGCGGCTGCTGCTCTGATTGTGCCGTTCCTTTTCATCGACCTCACTTTTCTTACCGCCAACCTGCTCAAGGTGGTCGAAGGCGGCTGGATGCCGCTGGCGCTCGGTGCCATGATTATGATCATTATGTACACGTGGCGGCGCGGCACTCGTCTTTTGTTTGAGAAAACCCGACGACAGGAAACACCGCTCGAATCCCTCGTCAAAAGCCTCGAGAAAAAGCCACCGGCCCGCGTGCCCGGCACGGCGGTTTTTCTCACCAGCGACCCGGTCAGCGCGCCAACCGCGTTGCTGCACAGTCTCAAGCACTACAAGGTACTGCATGAGCACAACGTGATCCTCACCATCGAAACCGCAGACGCACCGCGCGTTGATCCCGCCGAGCGCGTTCGCATCGAGCCGGTTGGAAAAACGTTTTCGCGGGTCGTGCTGCGCTTCGGTTTCATGGAAACGCCAAACGTGCCGAGGGCGCTGGCGATCGCACGGAAGCTCGGCTGGCAGTTCGATATTATGTCGACTTCATTTTTCCTGTCGCGTCGTTCGCTCAAGCCCGCCGCACATTCGGGCATGCCGCGCTGGCAGGATCGCTTGTTTATTGGCCTCACGCGCGTGGCCAACGACGCGACCGATTATTTCCAGATCCCTACCGGACGGGTGGTTGAGGTCGGCACCCAAGTGACGATCTAGGGCCTGCCATTCAAATCAAAAGATTGGTGCGGCATACCGGGATCCCGGCTAAAATACGATTTCGATGAGTAACGGAGTTTCGGTATGGCCGAAGAAATGCCGCGTGCGGACGAGGTAACGAACCTTACGCCCGAACAAGTCGCTACAGGGCTGCGCGAGGGGCGTATTCTGCTGGTTGACGTGCGCGAGCCTAACGAAACATCGGTTGAAAGTTACCCTGAGGCGGTCATCGTCCCGTTGTCGAACTTCGACCCCGCTGCAATCCCTGATCCGCAAGGAAAGCAAGTGGTGTTCGCCTGCCGCTCCGGTAGACGATCCATCACGGCTTCGGTTGCCGCGCAGGATGCCGGGTATCCGTACAGCGCTCACCTTGCCGGCGGCATTATCGCGTGGAAGGCCGCTGGTCTTCCGACCAAAGCTTGAACAAGTCCGGCCTGAGGCGCTCCATGTACCGCCCTTTGAAGATCGTCGCGTTGGCGCTCAGCCTTTGCGCAGCCTTCGTTAATACCGCGACGGCCCAAAGCGGGCGTGTGGTGAATGTCTACAACTGGTCGGACTATATCGATCCGAAAGCCCTCGAAGACTTTACAAAAGACACCGGCATCAAGGTCCAGTACGACACGTTTGATGCCAATGAGACGCTTGAGACCAAACTGCTCGCCGGAAAATCGGGTTACGACGTCGTCGTGCCGACCGCATATTTCCTGGAGCGGCAAATCAAGGCCGGCGTCTTCCAAAAGCTCGACAAAACCAAACTCAAAAATCTCGACAACGTCTGGCCGGATATTGCGAAGCGGCTCGCGGTATACGATCCGGGCAATCAGTACGCCGTCAATTATATGTGGGGTACAACCGGTATCGGTTACAATGTCAAGGCGATGCGTGAGCGGCTCGGCGCGAATGGCAAGATCGATAGCTGGGACATCGTGTTCAAGCCTGAAAATCTGGCCAAGTTCAAAGATTGCGGCGTCCACATGCTTGATTCCGCCGACGATATCATGCCGGCAGCACTCCACTATCTCGGCTTCAATCCAAATTCGACCGATACAGGCGAACTGGACAAGGCAGCCGAGTTGCTGATGAAAATCAGAACGTCAGTACGAAAATTCCATTCGTCGGAGTATCTGAACGCACTTGCCGGCGGGGAAATCTGCCTGATCGTCGGATGGTCAGGCGACATCAAGCAAGCGCAAAAGCGCGCAAGCGAGACCAAAAACGGAGTTGAAATCGGCTATTCGATCCCGAAGGAAGGCGCGCAGATGTTTTTTGACAATCTCGCCATTCCTAAGGACGCAAGTCACGTCGTCGAGGCGCACGCCTTCATTGACTACTTGTTGCGTCCGGATGTTGCTGCGAGGAACAGTGATCTGGTCGCCTATGCCAACGGCAATCTGGCAAGCCAGAAGCTTATCGATAAGTCGGTGCTTGACGACAAAAGCGTTTACCCCGACGCGGCAACCATGAGCCGACTTTATACGGTCAGCGCACGCGATCAGAAATCTCAGCGGCTCCTCAACCGGCTGTGGACCAAGGTCAAGACCGGCCGCTGACCCGTTGTTGATCTTCCGGACGCCAGCGGCGGTGCAGCCAGAGCCATTGCTCGGGATGTTCGCGAATCCAGCCTTCGATGACCGACATAATGATCTGCATGGTCCCGGCAATATCGATCTTGCCTTCGGCATCGCGCACCGGTCGTATTTCCTCCGTCAACTCCGCGCGGAATCGATGGTTTGGTAAGCGCACAACTCGGGTGCCGTGGATCGGGCAGTCGAAGTGACGCGCAAGACGCGCCAACAGCGGATTGGCTTTGGTAGGCCGGCCGAAAAAAGTGACGTCAACGCCGCGTACGTAATACTGGTCAACCAACATGCCGATGTGCGTGCCCGCTTCGAGCGCTTCGGCAATTTTGACCGGCGCATCGAGCCCTGTGGATATCAGCTTTCCCATGCTGGCTGCACGCGTGGTGCGGAGCCATTTGTCGATGGCGGGAATATTCGGGCGTCGGTAGAGCACCGCGGTATCGACGTTACAGGCAGCGGCACAAACGGCGGGCAATTCCCAATTGGCATAGTGTGCGCCGAAAACGAGTGCTGGCTTTCCGTCTTCGATCAGACCGAGAAAACGCTCGATGTCAGCGGCCGGCGCTTCGATGCGTGCCGGCCGTTCGGGGTGCCATGGGTCGAAATCAGATAGGTGGTCGAGGTGAGCGAATTCTGCCGCCACGCGCCCGACATTGTCCCAGACGCCACGCAAGATGGTGTCTATTTCAGCGGGCAATTTCTCCGGGAAGGCGGCCGTCAGATTGTCGCGACCGATCCGGTGTTCCGGCAATAGCGGGCCGATGCGCCGCATGAATGAGCCGGCGACGTTTGCCATGACGTCTGGATTGATAAGGCGGAGAAGCTGGATCAGCCCGATTGCTATCGTCCCGACGACCGCATTGCCGGCGCGCTTCGTGCCGCGGCTCAGGCGCCGCATCATCCGTGCCATGGCTGGCGCCTCAAAACGTTACGATGACTTTACCAAAAACCTGCCGGCTTTCGATCCGCGCCAAGCCGCGTTCGAAGTCGGCGAGGGCGAATTCGGAATCGATGATCGGCGCCATGCCCGCTGCGATCTTCGACAGGCTGTCCCGGATGTTGCGCATGGACGCGCCAAATGACGCGAGGATCTTGTATTGCTGCTGGAACAGCTGCATCAAATTGATCGTCACCGTCGGCCCCGCCGTCGAACCGCAGGTGACGAGCCGTCCGCCGCGTTTGAGGCAGAGCAGGGAGGCGTTGAATCCCTCGCCCCCGACGTGTTCAAAAACCACGTCGACGCCCTTTTTCGAGGTGAGTTTGCGGGTTACGCCCTCGAAGCGTTCGGTCTTGTAGTTGATGACATGGTCCGCACCGAGCGCTTTAGCCTTTTCGGCCTTGGCATCGTCACCAACCGTGGTGATGACGGTGCAGCCGAGCGCCTTCGCCATCTTGATGGCGACAGAGCCGATACCGGAGCCACCGGCGTGCACCAAAATGGTTTCGCCGGGCTTGAGCTTCGCATTATCGAACAGCATGTGTTCGGTGGTACCGAAGGCGATCGGCGCGCAAGCGGCATCGCGCAGCGAAACGCCAGCCGGGACCGGAATGACCAATCGCGCCGGGAGATTGATCAAGTCGCGTGCGAAGCCATCAATGTGAAAGCCCATGATGCCGGCCACGTTCTCACAGAGATTGTCGCGGCCTTCTTTGCAGGCAGGGCAGTGGCCGCATGTCTTGGCGCCGTACATCACGACCTTGTCGCCGGGCCTAAACTCCGTAACTCCGCCTCCCACCGCTGCGATTTCGCCCGAGGCTTCAGCGCCGACCACGAGCGGCAATTGCCGCTTGGCGAAAGCCATGCCGCGGAAGCCCCATAAATCAAGATGGTTGAGGGCCACTGCTCTAATGCGGATTTGCACTTCGCCTTCGCCGGGAGGCGGAGGAGGGGGCACGTCGGCAAGTTCAAGCTTGCGGTCGGCGATAAGTCTGAGCGCACGCATGATGATTGGCTCGCGTGACCGTCAGGCCGGCTCGAGCCCCATCACCAGCGACACGTTTTGGCCGCCAAAGCCGAATGAATTCGAAATGGCGTGGCGCAAGCTCGCCTCGCGCGCCTTGTTGGGCACAACGTCGAGCGGAATCGCGGGATCCGGAACTGTGTAGTTAATGGTGGGTGGAATCAGTTGATGCTGCAAAGTGAGCAGAGTGAACACCGCTTCCACCGCGCCGGCCGCCGATAACGTGTGGCCTATCATGGATTTGTTCGAGGAAATCGGCAGATTTCGCATGCGGTCGCCGAACACGGTCGCGCAACCGAGATACTCCATCTTGTCATTTTCGGGCGTGCTGGTGCCGTGCGCATTGACGTAATCGATGTCGTTCGGCGTGAGGCCTGCGTCGCTGATGGCGTTTGCGATGCATCCGATAATCGGTTTTCCGTCGGGGCTCGAACGCGTTCGGTGGAAAGCGTCGGTCATCTCTCCGCAGCCCTCGAGGACACCGAGGATCTTGGCACCGCGAGCCTTTGCGGAGTCGTAGCTCTCAAGCACCAGCGCGCCGCCGCCTTCCGCCATAACGAATCCGTCGCGGTTCTTTGAGAAAGGTTTTGCAGCAGTCTGCGGAACGTCATTGCTGGTGGATAGCGCGGACAGCAATGAAAACCGGATCACCGCCTCGGGATTGATCGAACCATCGGTTCCGATGCAAAGGGCGGCGTTCGTCTCGCCGCGTCGAATTGCCTCAACGCCTAACTGGATCGCTGTGGCACCGGAGGCGCAGGCGGTGGATAGCGAAATCGGCGAGCCCTGGGTGCCGAACTTCTCGGCCAAATTATCGGCGGCGGAACCGAACAAGAAGCGCCGATGATATTCGGGAAATTGCGCGCTGACCCGGAGCATATCGGCGTAGGTGACTTTGTCGTTGGCGCCGGATTTTGCGCCGATCTCGAGCCGTTGCGGCCATTCCATCTCGATCGGGGGCACCGCCAGAAAGAGCGGACCGGGGAATCGGCCGGGTCCGCCGAGCCCGGACTGTGCGATCGCCTCCTCGGCGGCGAGCGCGGCAAAGGACTCTGTCAGTGCGGCGGCGCAAGGCTGTGGCGGCAGATAGTCGATCGTGCCGGCGATCCGGGTTTTGAGGCCGTCGGTTGGGAAACGAGTAATGGTCTTGATGCCGGATTCACCGGCGGTGAGCTTTGCCCAATTGTCGGTCTTACCCGCGCCAAGTGAAGTGACCACGCCGAGGCCCGTCACAACGACGACTGGCCGCCCCAACTTGTCTATGCCCGCTGCCATCGCTCACTACTCCTCAGCCGACGCGTTCGACCAACGCAAGACCTTCGCCCCGCCAGTGCCCGACGCCGGTCACCAGAACTTGGTCCAATTTTCCAGCCATCGGCCGTTCCAACCCCGATGAGTCACAGGGCGGAAACAGACTACCATGGTCCAATGCGACCGTGGCCAGCGCGATGTTCATGGCAAATTGCGGCTCCATCCCATGGCCGAGATATGAGCCGGTGGCGCGAACGGCAAGGTCGGAATGCGCCTCGAAAAATGCGCGCTCTTCGCCGGTCGCCGGGGTGGCGCCGGTCGCGCCAGACAATACGGCGGTATGGCTGGTATTTATTTGCTCCTTCAGGCGATCCCAAAGGCCCGACAGCGTCTGCGTGATTGTGCCAGGCTTCTGCCGATTTGCGCGGTCGGACACCACGGCGGCAAGGCGGCCCAGGGGTTTTGCGCCCCGCTTTTCTGCGTGATCGCGTGCTTCGATGACGAGGAATGCGCCAAGCGAGCCCAGCGCGAAGCCACCATTATCGGCGCCACGCTCCCATACAGGTAAAAATTTGCTCTTCAGCGTCAGCCCGCCAAATTCATAGAGCATCAACATATCGGGACGCTCGCCGTTATGAGAGCCACCGACCAACGCAATTTCGCTTTGGCCCGCGCCAATGCGCGAATGCGCGATACGCACCGAATCGAAGCCGGCAGATTCCTCGCCCATAAATGTGCGCGAGGATCCGGTGACACCATGCACGATTGAAATATTGCCGGCGAGCAAATTGGAAAGCTGCGCCAGGAACAAAGTCGGGCGCAGATCGCTCATCAGCCGCTCGTTGAGAAATGCCGCCGGATTTGCGGCGCGCGCGATGCCGCTGAGAATGTTTGAATCCACGGTCAGGTCGCGTTCACCGCCCCCCGCGGCGACAATCATATCCATATGCGAGAGGATATCGGTCTTGCCTTTCACCCCGGCGGAATCAAGTGCGAGCCCCGCGGCATAGGTACCGATGCGCTGCCAGTTCTCCATTTGGCGCTGATCGCCTTTTTTCGGGATCTGCGCATCGAAATTGATTGGTGCCAGCGGATGTACGACAAATGGTGCGAAAGTCGTCGTGTCGGCGACTGGTTTTGCTTCCGTCAATTTTTGCCAATGCGCGTCGGGGCCTTCACCGAGACACGATACAATTCCAATGCCGGTGACCCAGACTTCCCGGGTGCCCTCAGCCATCGGCTGGCACCACGGACGGGAAGCCGACTCGCGCAGCGGTCTCACGCATTCGCAGCTTCATTTCGTCGTTAGGAAAATCGAGGACGCGTAGCGTCAATGTGGCATCGCAGATGGACTTGCCGTCAAGCGCAATATTGGTCTCGGTGATCGCATAACCCGACCCTTCGTGTGCGAGCGTGGCGCTAACGGCCAATCGCTGGCCTGGCCTGACGAACATGCGGAATTTTGCATCCTTGACGGCGGCGAGGAATGCCATGCGTTCAAAGTTGTTGACCGCCACAACCAGCCACCCCGAGGTTTGCGCCATGGCCTCGATCAGTAGCACGCCGGGCATGAGCGGGAATCCGGGGAAGTGTCCCTCGAAAATTGTGTTTGTCGTGGGGACGGTCGCCTCGGTGCTGATCTTGCGCTCGGCAAGCCTGAGGTCGACGATGCGGTCGATCAGCTGGAAGTACTCAAGACGCATGTGATCCGCGCTTTAAGCTCCCTTGGCAGCGACGAGTTCGTCGATGCGGGCGCTCAAATTCTTAAGCACGAAATATTGGTCGGTCGTGGCCTTGCCGTCGTTGACTTCCTGCGTCCACTGCTCGAGCGGAAGCTTGATACCGAAGGCCTTGTCGATGGCGAATGCGATATCCAAAAAATCCAGACTATCGATGCCGAGGTCATTAATGGCGTGGCTTTCCGGTGTGATGGAGTTGCGCGGAATATCACAGGTTTCAGCGATGATATTGGCGATGGTGTCGAACGTCGAAGACATCGGTAACTCTCTGGTTGATCTGGGATTCTGGCAAGCAGGCGGCCAACGCGCCCAAGGCCCGCGCCGTAGCCCCCTCCATCAGCATTTTCCGTGGCAAGCGATTGGCTGCCCGTATAGCGAAGCATCGCGACAAGTTCAATGGTGACGGCCACTTAGAGCGAAATCGGCCCTCTGCGCCTTTCCAGGCCTCTGGAACCGCAAGGCGAGGGGCCTACCAGCGGTCTTTGGTCACTTCGACCGGCGTGCAGCCACGGCGCCCGGATAGCACGCAATCCTGATTTTTACGCATTGTCGCCATCGTATCAGCGAGCCAAATTCCAACGCCGATCAGCGCGGCAACAGCCAGAAATGCCGCGACGTTGACGATCATGCGGTGACGATAGTCGTCAGATTCATCGCCCCGCTCATATTTAGCCAGGTCCTCGAGCGGAGGCGTCAACGGCGGCCGCGTATGCGCGTTGCCGGATCGGAAATTGACGACGCGCGCGTCGCTATCGGATGAAAACTGTTTCCGTTCAGCCATTAGCTACCCTAACACGCCTGCTGTTTTCTTTCGACTTACGCCGGGCAGCGACGATTAGCGCATAAACGCATAAACATTGTGTAATTCTGAAAATTTCCCGATACGGAACCTCAGATGTCAGGCTTTGAATTCGCTGGTTTGTCATTGTATTGAAGGTTATGAAGTCCAAAATAGTTTTTACCATGATTGTTCGCCCAGCATTGGTCGTTGCGGTGGTAATCTTTGCAAGCGCCGGCACATGGAGCCGCGCTGAAGACGTCACTGCGGGCGGCTTGAAAATTTCCGCCGCTTGGGCGCGCGCCACCCCAAAAGGTGCTCCTGTTGGCGGCGGTTACTTGAAGATCACCAATAACGGCACCGCCCCTGATCGTTTGATAGGCGGTTCGTCCGACACGGCAGCACGCTTCGAGATCCATGACATGAGCATGGACAATGGTGTGATGAAGATGAGGCCAGTTGAATCCGGCATTGAAATCAAACCGGGGCAAACCGTCGAACTAAAGCCTGGCGGCTATCACGTCATGTTCGTCGGTTTGAAGAAATCTTTTGAGCAGGGCGGTCACGTCAAGGCGACCCTGAAATTTGAGAAAGCTGGTGACGTCCCCGTTGATTTTACGGTCGAAGGAATTGGGGCGGAAACCGGTGGAATGCAGATGCAGCACGGTCATTGACCGATCGCTAGCCTGATTTCTGCGTAAAATAAGGACATTGCTGGTTCATACAAATAGTTAAGGCTGCGCGGCTATCGTTCGTCGCTTGCTGTTGCGGGCGAGGTGAACGAATGGCGGCCCAATACCAAGGCGACGATCAAGCACGATTTTCCGGTCCTCACGAATCCGCTTTGACCCGGATTTCGATCGACGAGGCGCTGGAGCAAAATTGGCTGGATATCTGGTACCAGCCAAAGATCGATCTTCGCCGCAAATGCCTCGCAGGCGCCGAGGCACTCGTGCGAATGCAACATCCGCAGGCTGGGTTCCTCTGGCCGGAGGACTACATCAATCTGCTCGATGACGATGGTCTGACAAAGCTCGTCGAGCACACAATGCTGACGACTTTGCGTCATTGGACAGTTTTCGCCGACGCAGGTTTCAACTTGCGTCTCGCCGTCAACGTGCCGGCTGCTTTGCTACCCCAGCTGCCGATCAGCTCGCTCGTTGCCGCCCATCGCCCCGCATCGGACAACTGGCCAGGTCTTGTTCTCGATGTAACGGAAGACCAGCTCGTACGCGATATCGAATTGACGCGGAAGATTGCCGAAGACCTGAAGATCTGCGGCGTGGCTGTCGCGATCGATGATTTTGGCGCCGGCTATTCCTCGTTTTCCAGTCTTCGAGGTCTGCCATTTGCTGAATTAAAAATACACAGATCGTTCATCAAGAACTGCGCAGCAGATGTGACCAACGCCGCGATCTGCCAGACGGCAATTGATCTGGCGCATCGGTTTGGCAGCTTGGCGGTCGGCAAAGGCATCGACACTATTGCCGACCTTCAGGCGTTGATGGTGATGGGTTGCGATTTTGGGCAGGGCGCGCTGGTTGCACCGGCAATGCCAAAGGATCGCTTTCTTGACGCGTTGCGTCAGCACATGAACAGACCGGGCGTGCCGCACCAACCGGCAAGCGACAACGCAGAACGCGTCGCTTAGTTTCAAAATAAATTCTCTCTGAAACTATTACACACCTCCAACGTTCCTTGATCCCGGGGGAAACAAAGGAGGCTGATATGAGAATGGTCGTTCTATGCGCGGCCGTTGGCGGAATGCTTGCGAGCGCCGTTCCGGTGTCCGCGCAAGTTGTCGTCCGCGATCGCGACGATGTTGTGGTTCGCGAACACGTCGACGGCGATCATCACCACGGCTGGTGGCGACACCACGCGGAGTGCCGTACAGTACGTGTGCGCACCCAGTTGCCGAACGGCAACGTGGTCGTCAAAACCCGCCGCAGCTGCTAAGTCGGCTGATTTCAGCGAAACGTTGACCGAGATTGAAAGTCCCGGCGCCAGGCGCCGGGACTAACTGCAATTGCGTTGCTACTCGGGAAACGCAAGCTTTTCGCTTTCGGGCGGCAACATGCGAAAGACGTTGAGGGTCATCGAAATCAGCGAGTAATAGCCGAGTATGCCTACCAACTCGACGATGGCCGTATCGCCGAGCAAAGATTGCACGCGCTTGTAATTACGGTCGCTCACCCGCTTCGTCTTATAAAGCTCCTGGATAAAATCATAGATCGCGCGTTCGTCTTTTGGCGCTGATTTTGGTGGGCGCCCGCGGCGCAGGTCTTCAATTGTTTTTGGTTTGACACCGCCTTTTTCGGCCATGGGCGCGTGCGCGAACCACTCGTATTGGGCGCGCCACAGCCGGGCCGTGCAGAGTATGGCGAACTCCGACAGTCTTGGTGGCAAAGCGGTCCCGTAGCGACAGTGCGCGCCAAGTTTCTGCGCGAGTTCTCCGAATTCCGGGGCGTGCATCCAGACTGCGAAAGGACCGCGAGGCGTGATTGTGGAGCCCCGTGGCCCGGCGCGTAGGCTGTTGAGCAAGGCGCGTTGGGCATCGTTCATCCGTGGCTCGTCGATAACGGCGAGGCGTGGCGCCGGGCGCTTGGCAGGCATGTGATGGGTGTCCTTAAGGGCGGTGGAGGCGAGAATAGAGATTGATTGACTTCTAGATATTACACAGGGCCGGTCCTCGGAAAGGGCTCCGCCCGGCCGCAAAGCCGCGAATTGAAACAATTGAGCCCACAAATCGAGCGAGAAGTGCTGCTGCACCCTGGCCTGGGGCCGGAGGAGCTTTTCTCAGAGGCACCGCAAAACGCTCGGGCGAGGCGCTGCGCCGGCTATCAGCGACTAGGGCTTTGCCGGTACCGTAGCTGTCGTAAATGCCGCCGCCGGTTCAACTGCCGCCGTCACTTTCATCAGGCCGCGGCCGGTCATACGCAGGGCCTTGGCTGCGGCCAGCGACAGGTCGAGAACGCGGCCCTTCGTGAACGGACCCCGGTCATTGACGACAACAACCACGCTCCGGCGCGATCGTGGGTCGGTTACGCGAAGGCGTGTTCCGAACGGAAGAGTACGGTGGGCCGCAGTAAATTTATTTGGGTCGTATTTTTGGCCACCCGCGGTACGGCCTGAGTAGTCGGTGCTGTAATAGGCGGCGACCCCGGAAAATTGCCTCGCATACTGCGCAGACACGGCATCGGGCAGCAAACAAAACAGCAGCGCCGCTCCGGCAACCGTTGACGCGTAGACTCTCATCAGGCCCTCCGTCCCATACACGATTTCAAGCAGCGGGCTATGGCGAAGTTCTGGCGGAATAGTGACCGAGCACCTTTTTCGCGAACCATGTTCGGCAGCAAGAGTTCCACGAATAGATTCAGAAATTATGAAGAGACTCGGGCAGGAGCTTTAGATCGCTGCGCCGCGGATTGCGATTTGCGTTTGCTGTTCCGTGAAGTCGATTTTCTGGTCTGGATGTGCTTGAGGGCTAATTCGGCGCGGCTGCGGGAATCCTCGTGCAAATTTTCGAGTTCCTCATCAGTGAGATCCTCGATCGCGGCGAATTTGTTCTCGGCGCCCTTCATGGCTAGCACCAGTTCGGAAAGCTTGAGCTGGATCGCCAAAGTGTCACGGTTTTGCGTATTTTGAATCAGAAATACCATCAGGAATGTAACGATGGTGGTGCCGGTATTGATGACCAATTGCCACGTGTCGCTGTAGTTGAACAACGGTCCGGTGATCACCCATACAAGAACGACAGCCATCGCGAGAAGGAACGCCGTCGGATTGCCTGTCCATAGCGAGATGGCACGCGCAAACTCGGAAAACTGGTGCGCGAGCGCCGACGAGCGGGACGCGGGTGCGCGGTCATTACGTTGTTCATTTTTCATCTGGAGTTTGTCTGTCCGGCCAGAAGTGTTGGCCGCGAGCGCCAACGCGCTGGCGCGTTTCGAAGTTCCATTCGAAGGGAGGATGACGAGCCGGTTATTTGAGGCTCGGCAGCGATTGTTTAATGCGGGCAATTGCAGCCCAAGGGTCCGACCGAACGCGCGAAAGCCGCTGCACCACGTTTTCGACGGTGTATTGATTGGCGGCCTTTAGGCTGCCCAGTTCGGACCAATCAATGGGAACCGACACCGGCGCGCCGGCGCGCGCACGGGTAGAGTAGGGTGCGACCGCCGTGGCTTCCCTGCTATTGCGCAGGTAGTCGACGAAAATTCGTTTTGAGCGGCGGTTTTTTGTTGCCGTCGCCACGTAGCGGTCGGGTGCATCTTCCGCCATCGACGCCGCGATAGCATGCGTAAAATCTTTTGCAGTAGCCCATGGGACAGGATTGATCGGCAGTACGATGTGCAAGCCCTTGCCACCCGACGTTTTCAGGAAGCTCCTGAGCTTCAACGCGGTCAGCCGTTCGCGCACCTCGCGTGCTGCGGCGACAACGTCTTGCCAGCCGGTGCCCGGACCCGGATCAAGATCGAATACCAGCCGGTCGGCGCGTTCACGGTCGTTGATGGTTGTGCCGCGGGTATGAATTTCAAGCACGCCCGCCTGAACCAGCGAGATCAACCCATCGAGATCGTCGATCGAAATGATCTTGTCGCCCTTTTCGGGCACAAGGTGTAGATGCTCGGTCGCAATGCCCATGGTGGCATGTTTCTGGAAGAAGCATTGGCCCGACGCGCCTTCAGGGCAGCGCAAAAGTGCAATCGGCCGGCCTATGACGTGCGGTCGCATCCATTTCCAGACCTTGCTGTAGTACTCCGCAAGGTCGTGCTTGGTGATGCCGGCATCGTCCCAATAGACGCGGTCGGGATGAGTGAGCGTCACCGACCCGACCTTTGGCAATTCTTTCCGCTTGACGACCGGCGCGCTGCGTCGCCTGGCCGCGGCAGTGGTATTGACCGCACTTACGCTTTTCTTCACCTCGCGCACCACGTCCTTTGCTGATTTGTCTTCACGCAGGCCCTGAAAAGAGGCCTGCCGCACGCGGTCGCCATGGGTCCAGCCGTGGAAATCGACTTCGGCCACCAGCTTCGGCGTAACCCAGACCGGTTTGCGAACGCCGCGTTCCTCTGCCGGCACTGCTTCGAAAGGGGTCCGGTCGACCGCGATTGCCTTGAGCTTACGATACAGCGCGCGTGCCGTTTCATGGGTAAAACCGGTGCCGGTGCGTCCGGCATAGTGGAGCTTGTTGCGTTGATAGAAACCAAGCACCAAGGCTCCGACCGCATGCGCGTCTGCGCTTGAAGGAACGAACCCAGCCACCACCAGCTCTTGTCTGTCGGAGCATTTGGTCTTGATCCAGTCGCGGCCACGCCCCGATCGGTATGGTGCGTCGACCAGTTTGGAAACAATGCCCTCTAATCCCATCTTGCAAGCGTGACGGAGAAGAATTGTTCCCGGTTCGGTCAAAGACTCACTTAGGCGCAAGGTCTCACGGCCGCTGTGACCATTCACCAACGCCGCGAGCGCGTCTTTACGGGTGACTAGCGGCAATTGTCTCAGATCGGCGCCGTCGAGGTGCATGAGGTCGAACGCATAGAAGGCCATGCGGTCATGCCGGCTTGCCTTGAGATCCTGTTGTAGCAACGAGAAACTGGAAAGGCCGTCGCGTCCTTCCGCGACCAATTCGCCGTCGATCAGTGCGGTATTGGCCGGCAACTTTGCGATCGCTGCGGCGATGGTCGGAAACCTTTTTGTCCAGTCGAGACCCTTGCGGGTGAGTAATTTTACCTTGCCGCGTTCTAAACGTGCCTGGATGCGGTAACCGTCGAACTTGATTTCATGCACCCAATTGCTGCCGTCGGGCGCCTTGTCGGCGAGCGTCGCAAGGCACGGCGCGACAAAAGCGGGGAGCACGGCCTTCGGCGCCGCGCGCAGATCGTCGTTAATGCCTTTCGCAATCTTGCGGATCGGGCGCATTGAAGCTGCACGCACGCGTGTGCGTGGAGATTTCTTTGCTTTCGCTGTTCGAGTGCGATCGCTGTGCCATTCTTTTTTTGGTCCTTTGGCTATCTCGTCCATGGAGCGCCCGGATGCGACCGAAAGTGGCTTCGCCTCGAGGATGTCCTTGTCTTTTGCCGAGCGCTCGGCTGCGTCGTGCTGCTTGATCAGCAGCCAATTGTCTCGCGTCTCGCCGCGCCGCCGGTGCATACGGACCAGATGCCAACCGCCGCTGAGCTTTTCGCCGTCCAGTCGAAATGACAAATGGCCCTTGGCCAAACCTTTGTGTGGGTCATTTTCCGGTTCCCAGCGTCCACGATCCCAGATCATGACCGTACCACCGCCGTATTCACCCTCCGGAATGGTGCCTTCAAATTTGTTGTAGGCAATCGGATGGTCTTCGACCTGAACGGCCAGCCGCTTCTCACCGGGAACGAGACTCGGGCCACGTGTCACCGCCCAGCTCTTCATGACACCGTCAAGCTCGAGCCGAAGGTCGTAATGCAGCCGCCGAGCAGCGTGTTTTTGAATGACAAAAGCATGGCCGCGCTTGCGCGCCACTTTGCCCTTTGGTTCGGCCGTGACGCCGAAGCGGCGCTTTGCCCGATAGGTCTTTAGCCCTGATTTTTTTCGACCGCGCATGATCCTGGTTGTCCGGCGCTCCGGGATCGTGCGCTAACTCGCCCGCCGCACCCTCCGGCGCGTCGTCGACCGTTTGCTGCGCGAACCATTTCGACGCGTTGCTGGCGATCGGTGGCGCTCGCCTTGCGCGCTGCGGCGCAGCGCGTCCATCAAATTGATCACGTTGCTTGGTCGCGGCTCGGACACCACAGGCGGAGCCTTGCCGGCACGTTTGGCCTTGATCAGATCCTGCAATGCGTTCTCGTAACGATCCTCGAACTTGCCCGGATTGAAATGCCCCTTCTTGGTCTCAAGGATATGGACCGCGAGCTTGAGCATGTCCGCCGGCACTTTGATGTTCTCGATATCATCGAAGTAGTCTTTCTCGTCGCGCACCTCGTTTTTGTAGCGGAGTGCCGTCGCTAATAGTCCTTTGCCGCGCGGTTGCAGTAACAGCAAATGTTCGCGCCGATAGATCACGACACGGGCTAGGCCCGCCAGCTCTTCCTTGCGCATGGCCTCGCGGATCACGGCAAAAGCTTCCTGAGCCACCTCGTCCTGCGGAACGAGATAGAAGGACTCGTCGAGAAATATGCGGTCCACGTCCGACATCGGGACGAATTCTTCGATCTCGATGGTATGCGTGCTTTCCAGCGCGACGTTGTCGAGCTCGTCTTCCTCGACCAATACGTATTGGCCCTTCTCAAACTGGTAACCCTTGACGCGATCTTCGGGCTCTACCGGTTCGCCGGTGTCGGCATCGACGACCTCGTTTCGAATACGATTGCCCGTATTCCTGTTGATGATGTTGAAGCGAATACGCTCGCTTGTGGTGGTTGCCGGATAAAGCGCGACTGGGCATGACACCAAAGACAGTTTCAGGAAGCCCTTCCAATTCGGACGCGGTGCCATGGACGCTACTCCTTTTACAAAGCCAATCCGTGAACAACTCTATCATCGAACCGGTTCCGTAGGTCAGTAACATTGATCTATGACAAGGGGCTGAAATCCGATTGTTTTCAATGGTTACCGATTGCGCTGCGCACCGCAGCCGGAACCAATGCCCCACGCTGACGTTGCTCTCGCAATTGGCACTTTTGCCATCAACTCAGGAAAGGGACCGCCATGTTGGGTTGGGCTGTTACATTTCTTGTCATCGCGCTGATTGCCGCATTGCTTGGCTTCGGCATGATCGCCGGTGTTGCAATTGAAGCCGCGAAGATCGTGTTCTTCGTCGCGATCGTTCTGTTTGCGGTCTCGGCCATTGCCGGCCTCGTGCGCGGTGGCCGGCCGACAGTACCTTAATTCGTCGTACGATCGAAAAACCCCGCGCGGCTTCCGTCGCGCGGGGTTTGTTTATGAAAAGTCCGTCCGATGTCAGCCGACGGCGTGATCGAAGTAACCGTTATTCTCCGCCGCTCGCGAGCACGGCACGCGTGGTTTCGTCGGGACCGAAATCCTCGGCGCTGTTAACGTGCAATAACTCGGCCAAGCGCGTTCGAGCCCGGTTGACGCGCGATTTGATGGTGCCGACGGCACAGCCGCAGATCCCGGCCGCTTCTTCATAGGAAAACCCTGACGCACCGACGAGGATCAACGCTTCGCGCTGATCGGACGGGAGTTGCGCGAGAGCTTCACGGAACTCACGAAATTCCACATGGCCATATTGTTCAGGTTGCGATTTCAGAGACTCCGCGTGATGGCCATCGCTGTCTTCGACCTCGCGGCGGCGTTTGCGATATTCGGAGCGGAAATGATTGCGCAGGATGGTGAATAGCCACGCCGACATATTGGTGCCGGGCTGAAAGGAGTCGATGTTGGCGAGCGCGCGCAGAAGTGTCTCCTGCACCAAGTCGTCCGCACGATCTACGTTCCCGCAAAGGGAAATCGCAAATGCGCGGAGGCTTGGTACTGCTGCGAGAACGGCTTTGCGGACCGACTCGTCCATCGGCATCACTGCCTATCCTTTTTCTCATCACTTTCGAGGCGATTAATCAGTTCGTTGAACCGGTCAGGGACGCCTTGGTTGACGACGTCGTCGTACATGGCGCGCAATTGCTGACCGAGACGAGCTTGTACGTCTCGGCCCAATTTGGCCGGTTTCGCGTTAGGTTTTTTGTTACGGGCTGCCGCGGTTTCCATTGGATTTTGCTGTCCCACGGGCTTTCGTTCGTTCATTGTTCAACCCCAACTTCCGAGGCCCTGGGTTGGGCGTCGGTTGCCCCCTTGGTGTCAGTCAAAACCCGTGACCGGGCAGATGGTTCCTCCCGAACGGAACTTTTTTACGGCACTGGCGTTGGCGCGCTACAGGCTGATAGGCGTGTGGGGGGCTTAACCCCGATTGGCCGTGAGACGACATGATTCGGGAGGGATTTTTGCCGACATCTCAAGCAGTTGCGCAGCATTTGCCTTATCTCCGCCGCTACGCGCGGGCTCTTTCTGGTAGCCAGGCTTCCGGCGATGCCTATGTGGCAGCGACCCTGGAGGCCCTGGTTCAGGACCCGAAAGTGCTCGACACCGACATTTCAACCAGGATCGCACTCTATCGGCTGTTTACGAAGATATGGAATTCGATAGGGATCAACGGAAAGCCTGCGGCCGCCGCAGCAAGCCAGCCGGTCGAGCGCCATCTTGCGCAAATTCCGCCGAAGCCACGGCAGGCATTTCTGCTTGTCGCTCTTGAAGGCCTTTCGGAAGATGATGCGGCCAAGGTTCTGGACATCGATGCGCCCACGCTGCGTGATCTCGTCGAAGAATCCGGCCGCGAGCTTGCCGCAGAGATTGCCACCGATGTCCTGATCATCGAAGACGAGACCTTCATCGCGCTCGACCTGGAAGGGCTCGTGGAAAGTCTCGGCCATCACGTGCTTGGCGTTGCGCGCACTCATGCCGAGGCTATTGCACTCGCCAAGGTCAAGCGTCCGGGGATTATCCTTGCGGATATCCAACTTGCCGACGGGAGCTCTGGCCTCGATGCGGTGAACGAAATGCTGCGGACGTTTGAGGTGCCGGTCATCTTCATCACGGCATACCCGGAGCGCTTTCTCACCGGCGAACGGCCGGAACCGGCCTTCCTCATTGCCAAGCCGTTTCAGCCCTCAACGGTGTCGGCGGTGCTGAGCCAGGCTTTGTTCTTTGAGCGAAACGCCAAACGGCGGGAACGTCGAGCGAGCTAGTCGCCTCGGTAGCCTTTACAACTAATTATAAACGAGCGTTACGGCTTCTCGGACAATGACAGCTTTCAAAGCGCGCTGGCCGTCTATGGTCTGTGCGGGGCGTCGTTGTCTTCGTGATTATTTTACACGTAGTGTACGAGGTTCCTTCGGATCAATTGGCACGCGTCTGGTCAATTCCGCAGGCGTCAGGGACGCAACAGTTTGCACATAGCAGAGTTAAGTTCGTTTGCAGCCGAGGGAGCTCTCAACGCGTTAAAATACAAGCACCCTCATCGAAAGAACAGAATGTACAAAAAATGAGCTCATTCGTTGACAGGCTAAGCCATGAACGTATTCATAGGAATAGTCGGTCCAAATGCCGTCGAGTTCAGCGTCTGCACCCAATGGGGATGCGCGCTGGGATTTAACGAAACGACCGCCATGGTGCGCAATATGTCTACGGCGCAAAATCCTGAGCTGGCTAAGCTTCAGGCAGAATATCGGCAGCTGCAGGATCAGGTCAGCGCGCAAGCCTGGGAGTTAAGCCAATTACGGGTTCGTTTTGCTCGCTATGAGACGGCGCTCCGTGGCTCTAAGGTGACCGTTTACACGCAGGATCGCGATCTTCGGTACACGTCTCTTAGTAATTCGATGCTCGGTCGCTCAGTTGAGGATATTCTCGGACGTACCGATATGGAGGTGCTCCCGTTGGACGGCGCTGCGGCAATGATTGCCGTAAAACGCGAAGTGCTCGACAACGGCGAAGCCAAACGCGTGGAAATCCCCGTTGAAGAGGCTGCCGGGGTGCGCTGGCACGATCTCCACATAGAACCCCTTCGTAATGAGGCTGGTGATGTTATCGGCTTGACCTGTGCGTCGGTTGACGTGACCGAGCGCAAAGAAGGTGAGGCACATTTAAGACTATTATTGCGTGAATTAACCCATCGCTCAAAAAATCTGCTGGCGGTAATTCAAGCAATGGCGCGGCAGACGGCGCGCCACACCGGCTCGGTCGAAGGATTCCTCGCGCAATTTGGCGCGCGCCTACAAGCGCTCGCCGCATCGCATGACCTTCTCGTGCGGGAGAGCTGGTACGGAGCATCACTGAGCGAACTCGTCCGCTCGCAGCTGGGTGCGTACCTCGATGGCTCAGGCCAGGTTTCGATGGAAGGACCAGCGATCGCGATCAAGCCCGAAGCGGCCCAAAATCTGGGGCTTGCACTGCATGAGCTGGCGGTGAATGCGGGAAAGTTTGGTGCCTTGTCAGTCCCTGGGGGACGTGTGTCCATTACCTGGAGCCGAAGCGAAAACCCTGAGGGGGGCTCGGTCGAATTTGATTGGCGCGAGCAACTCGGACCTAGGGTAAAGATCAGGCGTAAGAAGGGGTTTGGAAGCATGGTTATTGAGCGTAACCTGGCGCGTGCGCTCGATGCCAAAGTGAATCTGGAATTTGATCCGAACGGATTGCACTGTCACATTATCATCCCCGCCAGTCAGATACTGGCGGGCGCAAATGCTGGAACATAAGTCGACTTCCGCCGTTTTCTGTCACGCTCATCGACGCGCTTGCGAGTTCGACGCGTCCCTGGGCGAGGGAGAGCGGTGGTGCGTAGTGTCATTTCATATATTTTGGCGGCCGCATTGGTTGTGCTGGTGATGGACGTCATCGCGCCCCCGGCCGGATTCGGCCTTGCGGTGGGTGCGTGGCCTTCCGTTGGCGGAAACGCGAGGCCACAAATTGTCGATCGCACGCACAAAGGCGACAGATTACAATTTCCGACCGCGAACGACCGGCGGCACACACCATCTGGCAAGCCAGCGATGCTGACCGGCTGCGAACCGGTGTTTAGCGCGCTGTCATCAGGCGCAAGTGCGAATTTTGCCGGCCGCTGTGTCGCCTGACGATCCGGATTTGAATGCGATATCGACAAGTTTCCGGGCGGGGGAACTTGTTGTTTCAGCGGACGTTATTAGGCGTCATTCAATTGAAAAAGGGAGTTTCACATGTATAGGCCATTGAGCGCTCTCGCTGCTCTCGTGGTCGCCGCGGCGATAGCGTCGCCTATACCAGCGATGGCGCAGCGCGAGCGGACAAAAGTCGGGACGCTAACCTGCGATATTTCCGGCGGTATCGGGTTGATCATCACGTCGCATAAGGATGTGACGTGCATGTTTACTCCTGCTCAACCAGGGCCCCGTGAAGTCTACGTCGGCGGTATCAATAAATTCGGCCTCGATCTGGGCGCGACCGCTGGTGGCGAGATGGTGTGGTCGGTCTATGCGCCGACGACCAGACGCTTCGGCGCGCTCGCTGGCAATTATAGCGGCGCGAGTGCCGAGGCGACTGTCGGTGCCGGTCTCGGTGCGAATGTATTGGTCGGTGGCTCGGATCGGACCGTCGCCCTGCAGCCGCTTTCGGTGCAAGGGCAGGCCGGCCTGAACGTTGCGGCCGGCGTCGCGGAACTCACACTACGTCCGGCGCGCTAGTCCGGTCTTTGGATTGCGAATCAAAAAATATACGGCCGCCCACAGGGGGGGCGGCCGGATCGTTTAAACGCTTGCTGTTTAGCCGAAGGTGAAGGCGTCGTGATAGGCGCCTTGCACCTGTCCGCCAGGCACAGGACCACCGCCGGGCACGTGCACCATATTGCCGATCACGGCGCATGTTGCCCCATGCAGGCCGTGACGCGGGATCGCCATCGGCGTGAGTTGTTCCCACGTATCAGTCTTCGGATCGTAGGCCTCGTTCGTGCCGAACACCTTGCCGGTTGCTTCGCCGCCAAACACCACGATCTTCCCGTTGATGTAGACGCAGGATGGGCCGCTGCGCGCGGTCGGCAGCGGGGCGCGGAACGACCAGCCGTCGGTCTTGGGATCGTAGACGGCGTTCAAAGACGTATTGAAGTCGTAGCTATCCATGCGGCCGGCGATGGCATGGATTTTTCCGTCGACGACGGCGACGCCCATGTGGTCGCGCTGGCCGACGAAAGGCTGCGTGCCGGTCGAGCCGCGCATGCTCGTGCGGTCGGAATATTTGTCGGTCACCGGATCGTAGACCTCGTGCCATTCGACCGAGCGTACGTCGCGCCCGCCGAGCAGGTTGACCTTGCCGTCGAGCACAATCGCCGACACGGCGCCGCGCGGCCGCGAGATTGGCGCGATCGATGCCCATTGGTCGGTCGTCGTGTCATAGACGAAGCACTTTGAGTGCGGGCAGCGGTTCTGCTCCACGAATCCGCCGAAAGTATAAATTTTCGTGCCGATCGACACGCCGGCAACGTGGTTGCACGGGTGCGGGAAGGGCGCCTTCAGCGCCCAGGTACCGGACTTCGGATCGAAAACCTGATGGAAATTCTGATCGACACGATGTTTCGCATAGCCAGCGATTGAATGAATTTTTCCCTGGCATTCGATTACGGCGTGTTCGCCGGTCGGAATCGGCATTCGCGGCTGCTGTACCCATTTGCCGGGATTGGCGGCCATCGGCGCGACGCTGGTCATATAGCGCTGCTTCTCGACTGTCTTGGGGATGTCAGTGACGGTCTTGTCGTTCAGACCGAGAAAGAGCGGAAGTTCTTCAGCCATGATGGACCTCAACTTACATAAGTGGGGACGGCGTCTCGCAACAATTTACGCGTGAGCTCGACGCCCTCGCGCGCGACGTCATAGGGCGAGCGCGCCCATTGGTCGGGGTTGGGCGCTTCGTAGCTCAGGTAACCGGTATAGCCTTTTTCGGCCAACAGCCCGAGCATCTCGCGCCATTTGACGACGCCTTTACCCGGCGGAAGCCGGTCGGTCGGCCGCCGCACGCCGGTGACCGGGTTGGGCGACAAGTCGCTGTACTGGAAGCAATAGATCTTGTCTGCCGGCACGCTCTCGAAGCCGCGGCCGCCCGCGCCGCTACGCGTAAAATGATAGGCGTCGATCAGGTAGCCACAATTCGGTTTGTTGGCACCCTCAATCAGTTCGGTAAGCACGCCAAGATTATTGAGCACGTCGTGTTGCGAATTGAATTCGATGGCGAGCTTGAGCTTGTACTCGGCTGCGATATCACCAGCATCTTTCAGATATTTAATCGCGTCCCTGATCGGACCTTGCACCTGTCCCGGCGCACTCATCAGCGTGTCGCAACCGAGCGCGACCGCATTCTCGCAACTCTCGCGGAAGACTTTAAAGAGACGTTTGCTCTCTTCGCCAGTCGCAAATAGCCAACCATACTCGACACCGAGAACGCCGCAGGGAATGCCGCTTTTCTTGATGAGACCAAGGACCTGCGCATTGCTCATGCCGGCTTCGAAGCAGCGCTTGAAATCGGTGCGGCGCAATTCGACCGCGTCGTAGCCGGCCTGTTTGGCCGCGTCGAGCGCGGTTTCAAGCGGCGTGGTGTCGATCGTCCACATATGCAGGGCGAGGCGCCCAAACTTTTGCGACATTCGTTGAGCGCTCCGTATTTCGCTATTTGCCTTCGTATTGCAGGATATAGAGGCCGGCGTTTGTGTCGGTGAGATACATCAGACCGTTGTTGTCGACAAACACGTCGCAGGACTGGATGACCTTTGCGGGATTGGGTCGCTGGTCGACGATTTTTTCAGGGTCTGGCGGCACAAAATACCCGACTTCCTTTGGCTGGAAGGCGTCGCGAATGTCGAAAATCCGCAGGCCCGCATTGTGGTACGTTGCGAAAACCAGATTGTCGCTTTGCAACGAACCTGGCCGGTTCTCGTGCAAATTATGGGGTCCAAATTTCGCGCCTTTGGCGCAAAAGTCCTCCTCGGCTGGCGTCGGCAGGGTTGCAATAGAAACCGGATTTGACGGTTCGCGGACGTCGATCAGCCAAGTGTAGGCGAGACCGTTTGCACAATTTGACGACGTTGCCTCGTCGGCAAGCAGCAGCAGGTTCCGGTTCGGCAGAGGCAGCGGTGTGTGCGCGCCGCCGCCGAAGGGTGGCGCGTAGTTTCGGTGGCTGAGGAGCTTCGGGTTCGCCGGATCGGTCAGATCGTGGATCGTGTAGCCGCCATCGCGCCATGCCGCATAGCCGATATTTCCCGCGCTGATGAGATGATGCAGCGCGGTTCGCTTGCCAAAAGACGCCGGTGGTTTTTCGCCGCCGGCACGGTTCATGCCGGGTAGCCACCAGCGTCCGGCGAGCGTCGGCTTCTCCGGATTTGACACATCGACCACCGCCAGCACGTGGTCGATAAATCCTTCGAAATGCACGGACACATAGGCATAGCGGCCGCCGACCCACCAAATTCGATGGGCTCCGAGGCCGGCGGTGTTCAGAAACCCGATTTCGCGCGGCTTGGCGGGTTGCGAGACGTCAAATACGCGTAGTCCAGCGCCGAACGGCTGTTCGGTCTGGACGGAATCCGCGAGCGATTTGCCGTAGTAGTCGGCTTGGCTCGCATATTGTTGCATAGCCCAGATATTTGGGCCGTTGACGGCGAGCAGGATGTCGCCGTGAATTTGTAAATGGTGTGAGCGGGTATTTTTTGGGGCGGCGACGAATGCCACTGTTTTGGGATTGCGCGGGTCCCGTACGTCGACGACCGAATACCCGTCGCTGAACATGTGACCGATAAATGCGTGGCCTTTATGCAGGATGACCTGCACGCCATCGGGCCTGCCGCCCTGATCACAACGCGAGATAAAGCGGACGTTCTTGGCGGACGCTGCCGAACTCATCTGCTGACCGGTCAACGAAGTAGCTACCAAATTGAAGCGGTGAGGCCCGGCCGGCGTGATGCCGAACCGGGCCCCGTATTAACTGATTTCCGTGACCGCTAACCAGTCGGTGGAGCGACCTCGTCGAGACCCTTTTGCCTCGCCTCTGGACCCATTTGGGTTACCGAGAACGCGGCGATCAAAAGGACCACAGCCAGGCACGCGAAAACCGTCGTGAGGCCGTAACTGTTCTGGATCCACAAGATCGTAGGCACGATAAAGGCGGTGGCGAGACGGCCGACACCCGCTGCCCAGCCAAAGCCCGATGCCCGCGCGTTGGTGGGGAAGACTTCCGACGCGAAGATTTGCATCGAGTTGCCGGCGACCTGGATGAAGAAGATCATCACGAACCCGGCGACCAAAAGCTGGGTGTCGGTTGCCGCGTTCGCAAACACGATCGCCATCAAGCCCGCCGCGATGAAGGCGCAGACAGAAGTGATCTTCCGTCCAAACTTGTCGAGTGCATACATCATGAACAAGCTTGCGCATGGCACCGCCAGCGTCATGCCGAAGGTATAAGTGAGCGACTTCGTAATCGTGAAGCCTTTGGCGGTCATGATATTGGGCAGCCACGTGCCAAGGCCGATTGCGACGCCGAAGAACGCCGAGAAGCAGATCATGCCGGCGATGACGCGGCCCGGAAACGACTTGAAGACGAGTGCAAACGGATCCGTCTTGCTGTCGCTGGCGGCGCTGGTCGTCAGTTGCTCCTTCGGTCCGGCGATGCCCAGGCGAGCGAGCACGTCGAGCGCCTCCTTGCCGCGACCGTGCGTCGCCAGAAAGCGCGGCGACTTCAGGCAATGCGAAGCGGAATACCCAGACGATGAGCGCGCCGATGCCGATCACCACCCATACCCCGCGCCAGCCGATCGAATCGCGGAAGAACAAGGTGAACAGCGATGCGATCGGCCACACACATGCGCCACCGATGAAGTGCACAAGTGCGAGAATGCGACCGCGGATCGCCTTCGGCGAGTATTCGCCGGCATAAGCGAAGGCGAGCGGTTGTTCGCCGCCGAGGCCAAGGCCCGCAATGAAGCGGCAAACCATGAGCCAAAACACGGACGGCGCGAGTGCGCCAAGAATTGTGAAGACGCCGAACAGCAACAGATTGAATTGGTAGACGGTCTTTCGTCCCCAGCGGTCGCTGAATTCACCTTGGCCAGCGGCGCCGATAAACATTCCGAACACGGTCGCGCTGCCAACCAGGCCGGCCTCGGGGCCGGTGGCGAATTTGGATTGAATCATGTCGGGGATCAGTGACCCGAGCACAATCAGATCAATGACGTCGAAGAAGTAACCGGCGGCGATCAATGCGACCACCTTGACGTGGAGTGGCGAAATTTTCGCGTCGTCCAGTGCGGTACCGACGAATCCCTCTATGGTTTGAGCCACGGCTATTGCCTCCCTAATTTCCGTTTTTAATTGAGTACCCTACAGCCAACATCAGGATGATCTACAAATTGAATATTGGCCAGCCCATTTGAGCGCGACGTGGCCAACCCCCTCTTGGATCGGCTTTTTCAGTTTCGATAAGTGAAAACGGCAGGATTGGCTGGGGGACTAGGATTCGAACCTAGATAGCCAGAGTCAGAGTCTGGAGTCCTACCGTTGGACGATCCCCCAACAAGATCGCGGCCGTAAAGGCCCGCTGCCATTCGCCGGAGGTCCCTGACATGGGGCAATTCGGCTGATTTGACAAGTCCATAAGCCCGCTCGCGTCGATTACGCCGCGTGGCGAGGGCGTGTTGCAACCGTCATGATGGCGACCAGGCTGAATGCCGCCACCGACAGGAACACCATGCGCGGGCTGTTGTGGTCCATGATGGCACCAAAAATCAGCGGGGAAATGATGCCGCCAATATTAAAGCCCGTGGTCACGAAACCGAACACCTTGCCGAATGAACCGGCCGGCGTGACCTCGCGCACGATCATGTCGCGCGAGGGCATGATTACCCCCGAGAAAAAACCGCTCAACGACATGACCGCGATCAGGGGCAATGAGCTGAAGTCGATTTCGGCGATCATGGCAGTGAAGAGGGCTATTGCTGCAAGACCGACGGCTGCAACCCCGCCATGGCGCGTGGTGCGGCTGACAAGCACGCCGCCGATCAGTACGCCGATCGCCGACCAAAGGAGATTGCCGGACAGCGCAGTGTTGGCCGTGCCCGCCGGAGTTCCATAGAGCGCGCCTAGTGCAACAACCGAATAATTGTAGAGACCGGTGCTGATCATCGCGAGCAGCACGAAAAATATGAGATTAAGCAGGATCGGCGCCGATAGCAGAAGTTGCCAACTGGTAGCGGTTTTATCAGATGCGGCTCGCGCGGGGGCCGGAGTTGCCGCAGCAGTACCCTGATCGCGTATCGCGAGAAGGATTGCAGCGACAGCAAAGCCGAGCGCGCCCGCTCCGATGAAGGCGCCGCGCCAGCCCCAAAGGCTTTGCATCATGAGCAACGTTACCGGCGCGACGGCTGAACCGAGCATGCCCGCAAATGTGTGGAACGAAAACGCCTGACCAATACGATCCGACGGCACATGATGCGACAGCAGCGCATAGTCGGCCGGGTGATAGACCGTGTTGCCGACACCGGCGAGCGCAAACATTGCGACCAACACCCAGAATGAATTGACGAGACCGGCAATCACAAAGGCGCTCGCTCCGGTCACGAGACCGGCGACCAGCAGCGCCCGCGCACCCAACCGATCGACGAGAAAACCTGCGGGCGTCTGCAGCGCTGCCGTGACGATATTAAATGCCGCAAAGGCCAATCCGATTTTCGTGTAGGTAACGCCATATTCCGCGCGCACGAGGGGCAGCAGCGGTGCGAGCAGGATAATGTAGTAGTGCGAAACGAAGTGCGCCGCGCTGACGGCACCGACTACGCGGAAGTAGGGCGCGCGGCTTGTGCTCAAGACGTCAGCCGCTTGGCTCATGGCGTAGATGCTCCGGCAAGGGCGCGCACTATCGCCTGGCGGACAGATTCAAGCCAATGCGTTTCCAGTGGGTTGCCCATGTCTGTGAGGTATATGGGCACGGTCTTAAAAGCGCATGAAAAATCCCACGAGGACTATTGAAGGTGCTATCCGCGGTGTTAGCCTTCCATCGATCATTAGACCGGAAGCCGATGAGTTCCCGGTCATGCAGGGACGAGCGAGGGCTCCATGATTGCACTTACCGTGAACGGAAAGGCGTATTCGCTGGATATCGAGCCGGAAACGCCGCTTCTCTGGGTCATTCGCGATGAACTCGGAATGACCGGCACAAAATTTGGCTGTGGCATTGCACAATGCGGCGCATGCACCGTGCACCTGGATGGGGAGGCCGTCCGCTCATGCGGTGTTCAGGTCGGCGATGTCGTCAATAAGAATATCACCACCATCGAAGGCCTTTCGCCCGACAGCAAGCATCCCGTGCAGCAGGCCTGGCTTGCAGAGGATGTCCCGCAGTGCGGGTACTGCCAATCCGGTCAGATCATGGCGGCAGTGGCGTTTCTGAAGGAGCACCCGCAACCGACTGACGCTGATATTGATGCCAACCTTACCAATATCTGCCGCTGCGGAACTTATGTCCGCATCCGCAGTGCGATTCATCGCGCTGCGGCACTGATGAAGACCTGAGCGGGAGGGCGTCATGAATCAAATCGTGCAGACATCGGTTACTCGTCGCCAGTTCATTATTGCGTCGGCTTCAGCCGCCGGCGGCTTGATGATCAGCGTTTCATTCGCACGCTCGGCGGACGCTGCCGGCGTCCCGGCGCAAGCCTGGGGCGCGGACATTGCACCGAATGAAATCAACGCATTCCTTGCGATCGACCCCGACGGCACCATTCTTATTCGCTCCCCGCATCAAGAGATGGGGCAGGGGGCGATTACTGCGCTGCCGATGATTGTTGCGGAAGAGCTCGAATGTGATTGGTCTAAAGTGAAGGTTGAACACGCTTCGCCGGCCAGAAATATGAGGGAAAAAAACGTCTACGGCGAGATGACGACGGTTGGCAGCCGCGGTGTACGGACTTCCTGGCAAATGCTGCTGCACGCAGGTGCGAGTGCGCGCGTCCGGTTGATTGCGGCGGCGGCCCAGCGCTGGAACGTGCCGGAGCGCGAATGCGAGGCGGCCAATAGCAAGATTACTCACAAGCCGTCTGGACGTAGCCTCGATTACGGTGCGCTCGCCGCGGATGCCGCAAAGGTCAAGCTCGATAGCGAGCCGGCAATCCGGACGCCGGATCAGTTCAAATTCATCGGCAAGTCAGTCGCCCGCTTGGACACGCCGCTGAAGATAAATGGCTCCGCCAAATTCGCGATCGATACGCAACTTCCAGACATGGTCTATGCGGCAATCGCCTCCTGTCCGGTGTTCGGCGGACGCCTCAAGAGCGTCGACGAAACGCCTGTCAAAGGTCGGCGTGGTGTGCAGCAAGTGGTCAAGCTCGACAATGCGGTTGCGGTTATCGCTGATCGCTTTTGGCGCGCCAAGGAAGCGCTTGCACTGCTTAAACCGGAATGGGATGCGGGCGAAGCTGGTAAGACTGACAGCGCGCAGTTCGCCAAGCTTTATCGCGAGACTCTCGACGGCCCCATGGTGACTGCGCGCAATGACGGCAATGTCGACGATGCTTTCGCCAAGGGTGGAAAGATCGTTGAAGCAATCTACGAAGCACCGCATCTCGCCCACGCCACCATGGAGCCACTTAACGCCACGGTGCACCTACAGGCCGACAAGCTAGATGTCTGGCTCGGCTCGCAGACGCCAATGGGCACTATTCGCCAGGCCGCGGCCGCTTCAGGCCTTAAGCCCGAGCAGATCGCAATCCACAACTGCTTCCTAGGTGGAGGCTTCGGACGTCGGTCGATCAACGACGAAATGCGGCAGGCGATTCTTGTCGCCAAGCAGGTTGGCAAGCCGGTGAAGCTGGTGTGGACGCGCGAAGAAGACATGACGCACGACCGCTACCGGCCACAGGCTGCGATACGGATGAAGGCCGCTCTTGGGCCTGACGGCATGCCGACTGCGTTCGACGCAAAAATCGCGGTCGGGTCGATTCTGCGGTCGACCGGCATCAACAAGGTTGAAAGCGGCGTCGAGGCCCAGGCAGTGGAAGGCTTTGCCAACACCTCCTACAAGATTCCCAATCTACGCGTCGGCTGCATGCTCAAGAACACACATGTGCCGGTCATGTTCTGGCGCTCGGTTGGCTCCTCGCAGAACGCCTTCTTTATGGAGGGCTACGTCGATGAATTGGCGCACGCGGCCGGACAAGATGCTTACAAGTTCCGACGAGCGCTGTTGGCGCATCGCCCCGATTTCCTCGGTGTGCTGGATAAAATCGCCGAGAAGAGCGATTGGGGAAAACCGCTCCCGGCAGGACGTGGCCGCGGCATCGCAATTTTCGAATGCTATGACACCATCATCGGCCAGGTCGCCGAAGTAACCGTCAGCCAAAAGGGGCAGGTGCGCGTCGATCGCGTTGTTGCGGGTGTCGATTGCGGCCATGTGGTCAATCCCGGCATCGTGGAGGCGCAAATTCAGGGTGGCGTGATCTATGGGCTTTCGGCCGCGCTGTATGGCGAAATAACGATCAAGGACGGCCAGGTCGAGCAGAGCAACTTCGACAGTTACGAAGTGGTGCGCCTAGCCGATACACCGAAGATCGAGGTCTACCTTGCGCTCTCCGGCGGCAAGAAATGGGGCGGCATCGGCGAGCCTGGAACGGCTGCGACCGCGCCCGCAGTCGCCAACGCGGTATTCGCGGCTACCGGCATCCGGGTGCGCTCGATGCCGCTGAAGAACGCCAAACTCGCCGGTCCTGTCTGACCGTAGCCGGCAAATATCGACGGGGCATCGGGAACGATTGCCCCGCCGCATTTTCAGAATGCTTGTTTGGCCTTGGCGTTCTGGATGGCGTGCCAGACGCGCGCGGGTGTCATCGGCATTTCCAGGTGGCGAATTCCGTAATCCGACAACGCGTCGATGACCGCGTTGGCGACGGACGGCAAACCGCCTGATGTGCCGGCTTCGCCGCAACCTTTGGCGCCGAGGGGGTTGCTCTTGGTTGGCACAGGATGGCTGGCAACAGTGATCATCGGCGCGTCATGCGCGCGCGGCATGGCGTAGTCCATGAACGACCCCGTCACCAGTTGGCCGTCGGAGTCGTAGACTGCTTGTTCCAGCAGCACCTGCCCAAGGCCCTGCACCACGCCGCCCTGGATCTGGCCCTCGACCAAAAGCGGGTTGACGATGGTGCCGAGGTCATTGACCGCGGAATAACGCACCACATGCGTTGCGCCGGTTTCCGGATCCACCTCCACCTCGGCGATATGGCAACCATTGGGGAAAGCGGAGGGGACGGGGTCCGTCACGACGTGATCGACGTCAAGCGAGCCCGGAACGCCCTCGGGCAGCTTGGGGCCGCTGCGCAAGCGCGCTGCCAGCTCCAACAGGCCGATCGAACGGTCGGTTCCTGCAATGACAAAGCGCCCCGCCTTGTATTCGATGTCGCTCGCCGAGGCCTCCAAGACGTGTGAGGCGATCTGCTTGCCACGTTCAATCACAATCTTCGACGATTCAGAGAGCGCAGCGCCGACGAACATCACCGAGCGTGAGCCACCGCTGCCGCCACCGAAGCTCACGCGGTCGCTGTCGCCTTCAACCATGCGAATACACTCGAATGGAATTCCGAGTTGGTCGCTTAATATCTGCGCGTAGGTGGTGGCATGACCCATGCCGAAATCCATGGTGCCGGTGATGATGGTCACCGTGCCATCGGCTTCGAAATGAATTGCGCCCAATTCCTTGCCTGGCGCGGCCGTCACTTCGAGGTAGCACCCGACGCCAAGACCGCGCAGAAGTCCGCGCTTCTTGCTTTCGCGCTTGCGCTTCTTGAAACCGGCATAGTCGGCTGCTTCCAGTGCCTGCTTAAGCACGCCGAGAAAATCGCCGCAGTCGTAGGTCATGTCCGAGGCTGCCTTGAACGGCAGATCGCTCTTGCGGATCATATTGCGCTTACGCAACTCAATGCGGTCAATCCCCATCTCGGCAGCAGCAAGATCGAGCACGCGTTCGACGTAGTAATTTCCTTCCGGCCGGCCGGCACCTCGATAGGCGGAAACGAAAGTCGTGTTGGTGAACACGCACTTGGTCGCGACTTCCATCAGCGGCGTGCGGTAGATGCTCGCGAGATTCTTGACCTGATTGCCCGTCGGCAATAATGGGCCGAACTGCGCGAGATAGCCGCCCATATCGCCATAGCCGGTCTGGCGGAGTGCGAGGATGCGAGCATCCTCGTCGAACGCCATCTCGATCACCATGTCCTGCGCGCGACCATGATGATCCGACACGAAGCTGCCGGAGCGCTCGTCGGTCCATTTCACCGGGCGCCCCAGCTGACGCGCGCCATGCAGGATGCAGATATATTCCGGGTAGACTGCCGCCTTCATGCCAAATGAGCCGCCGACCTGGCCGGTGACCACGCGCACCTTGTCGGCAGCCGCGCCCAGGATATCCATCAGCGTGCTCTTCACGCCGTGCACGCCCTGACTCGATGAATAGAGCGTCCATTTGTTGCCCGCCGCATCGTATTCTCCGATGGCCGAGCGCGGCTCCATGGCGTTGACGACCATGCGCTGATTGGACGTTTCGAGACGCGTGACGTGTTTTGCCTTGGCAAATGCTTCGGCCACCTTGGCGGCATCGCCAAAGTGATAGTCGAGTGCGATATTGTTCGGCACGGCGTCGAACACCAGCGGCGCGCCTGGCTTCACTGCGTCCGCCGGCTTGAGCACAACGGGCAGTGGCTCGATGTTGATCGTCACCGCCTCGGCTGCGTCCTTCGCCTGTGCGACCGTTTTCGCGACGACGCAGGCGACCGGATCCCCGACGAAGCGTACTTTGTCAGCCGCAAGCGCGGGTCGAGGCGTGTAACGGATTGGTGATCCATCCCGGCTCTTCAGCGGCATGTTGCATTTGAGCGGCCCATAGTCCGTCAGATCGCCCGCCGTATAAATTGCGAGCACGCCGGGCATGGCTTTGGCCGCGGCAGTATCGATGGACCGGATGACTCCGTGGGCCTCGCGGCTGCGCACCATCACGGCATAAGCCTGACCAGGGCGGCTGACGTCGTCAGTATATGAACCATCGCCACGAACCAGCTTGGGGTCTTCGCTGCGACGGACCGGTTGGCCGACACCGAATTTGGTCAGCGAAAGCGAGGCTTCTGTGGTTCGGTCATCCATCGCAGGGTCTGGGGTTTGTTGGCTGGCGTGCTGTCAAATAGAGCAGCCCGGATGCTTCGACAAGAATAGCTTTTGGGACGGAGGGTTGCGCGACGCACAGGCGCTGTTACACTTTTCGTGATCGAAAGAACATTGCCGCAACCGTGACGCGCCCTAGGGAGTGGCGGCTTACGGGGGTGGCAGGAAGGTTTAGACAGCATGAGCGGCGAGGCCGGGGACATCCCGGGCCTCGACCCCGCTATCAATCGGGCACCGTCGGCGCGGGCCCGGTGGGGTCGGCGGTCGCCTGGACGGCCAGATGCTGGCTTCGGCAATGACCGGGGCGGCGCTACCTATGCTGCACTCGATCTCGGCACCAACAATTGCCGATTGCTCGTGGCGCGTCCGTCAGGTGACGGGTTCCGTGTGGTTGATGCTTTTTCCCGAATCGTGCGGTTGGGTGAGGGGGTGTCGCTGTCCGGTCGCCTCGGCGCCGCTGCAATTGACCGCGCGATTGCCGCCCTCGCGATTTGCCGCAGCAAGATGAAGAATAAAGGTGTGACGCGGGCCCGGCTGATCGCGACTGAAGCCTGCCGGGCCGCGCAAAACGGCACGGAATTTCTCGCACGCGTTTCCGAAGAACTGGGCCTCGTGTTGGAAGTGATCGATCGTGAGACCGAGGCCTGCCTTGCCGCGACCGGGTGTACCCCATTGGTCGACCCGGAGGCGGAAGGCGTGATCCTTTTCGACATCGGAGGTGGTTCGTCAGAACTCGTACGACTTTCTCGCTCCCACAAGGCAAACGGAGGGCCACCGTTGCCGCAGATATGCGGATGGATTTCGGTGCCGCACGGCGTTGTAACGCTGGCCGAACGCTTTGGAGGAATTACGGTCACACGAGAAAGCTACGAAGCAATGGTGCAAGAGGTAGCAGGTCTGATCGCGCCATTTGTGCGTGAGCATGGTGGACAGATGACAAACTCGATCCACATGCTTGGGACGTCGGGAACCGTCACGACGATTGCAGGTGTGCATCTCAATCTCAAACGTTACGATCGTAATCGCGTCGATGGCTGCTGGATGAGCGCAGAGGAAATCAGCTCCGTCGTTGAGCGGCTCTTGGCGATGTCCTACGATGAAAGAGTAGCGAGCCCCTGCATTGGCGCCGAGCGCGCCGACCTGGTACTCGCAGGCTGCGCGATCCTCGAAGCGATCCGGCGTGCATTCCCCTGTCCGCGACTGCGCGTCGCCGATCGTGGCCTGCGCGAAGGCATGCTGGTTCAAATGATGCGCGAAGATGGCGCGTGGGACGGCAGCAGCCAGGCGGTGCCGTGACAGTACGCGGCAAGAGCGGCAGCGGCTCGCGCGAAAAAGTTCGCGTCAGAAGCCGTAACCGATCGCAATCATCCCGCCAGTGGCTCGAGCGTCAGCTGAATGACCCTTATGTAGCCCGCGCCAAGCGCGAAGGCATGCGCTCGCGTGCCGCCTATAAATTGATGGAGATCGACGACAAGGCACGATTCCTCAAAAAAGGTGCGCGTGTGGTCGATCTTGGCGCGGCCCCCGGCGGCTGGAGCCAGATCGCAGCCAAGCGCGTGGGTGCGCCTGAATCGGGGCGGGTGATTGCAATCGATGTTTTACCGATGGAGCAAGTGCGGGGCGTCGATTTCTTGCAGCTCGATTTTCTCGACCACGCCGCGCCCGAGCAACTTAAGGCAATGATCGGCGGACCCGCCAACGTGGTGCTGTCCGACATGGCCGCTAACGCCACTGGCCACGCTCGCACCGACCACCTGAAGATCATGGCACTTGTGGAATCGGCCGCGGCATTTGCGCGTGAGGTGCTTGCGCCAGGGGGCATCTTTCTAGCGAAAGTGCTGCAAGGCGGCACCGAAGCGGCGCTGCTGGCGGCACTCAAACGTGACTATGTGAGCGTCAAGCACGTAAAGCCGTCTGCCAGCCGCGCGGATTCGGCGGAACTCTATCTGCTCGCGACTGGGTTTCGCTGGGATCAAAGCTTAGCTAGCCCGTTGGTCCGAAGTCTCCGCGGGCGTCGGCAGCCTGTCGGCCATTTCCGCTCCAGCCTCTGGCGTCAGCCGAGCAAAAATGAATATCGAAAGCGCAGAAATCGCGGCAACCGCCAGAAATGCCGGTGGAAAGTCAGAGGCCTGCAACGGGCCACTGCCCTTGAAGTAGACCGTCAGTTCGACTGCCATTGCTCCGATGGCGACGCCGGATGAGACAGCCAATTGCTGTGCGACGCTGACCAGCGCGGTGGCCCGGCCGATACGGCGCGTGTCGATGTCGGCATAGGCGATGGTGTTGATGCTGGTGAATTGCAACGATCGGAAAAAGCCGCCGACCAACAGCGGGATCACCATCAGCGCAATTGGTGTCGTGGCTGTAAATCCGGCGCATACGGCGAGGAACGCGGAGCTGATCGACCGAATTGACAACCAGGATTGTGCGGAAGCCGAAGCGGCGGAGGATCGTTGCTGTCGCCCATTTCATTCCCATTGCGCCAAGGGCGGTCGCGAACGTGATCATGCCGGACTGAAACGGCGTCATGCCGAAGCCGATCTGCAACATCAACGGGAGCAGAAAGGGCAGGGCGCCGAGCCCGAGGCGGAAGATAAAGCCGCCGACGACGCTGGCAAAAAACGTCGGTACCCGGAATAGCGTTAGGTCGAGCGCCGGATTGTCTGTGTGCCGTGCGTGCGCGAGATAGGCCGCGATGAAGCAGGCCCCGCCAAAAACCAGCCCGGCGACGACGAACCACGGAAGGAAATTCAACCCGAGCACCGAGAGCCCGAACGCCATGCCGCCGATGCCGAGGCCGGCGAGCACCATACCCACGACATCGAAACGCTCGTGTTCTTCCGCGCGCACATCCGGGATGTAGCGCGTTGCAAGCACGATACCGAGCAGGCCGATCGGGACGTTGATGATGAAGATCCAGTGCCAAGTCGCGTAGGTGGTGATAAACCCTCCGACCGGCGGGCCAAGAACCGGTCCGATCAGAGCGGGTGTTGTCACCCAGGCCATCGCACCAACAAGCTCGCGTTTGCTGATGGTGCGCACGAGCACCATGCGCCCCACGGGTGTCATCATCGCGCCGCCCATACCCTGCACGATACGGGCGATGACAAAATCCGTGAGCGAACTCGAGAAGGCGCAGCCGATCGAACCGATGACGAACACGGCGATGGCCGCGCGAAAAACCGTACGGGCGCCGAAGCGGTCGGCGGTCCAGCCGCTGGCCGGGATGAAGATCGCCAGCGACAAAAGATACGAGGTGACAGCAAGCTTGAGCGCTAGTGGATTGGTGCCGATATCGGCTGCGATTGCCGGCAACGACGTGGCGATCACCGTCGAATCCATATTCTCCATAAACAGTGCAACCGCGATTATCAGCGGAACGATGCGGTCGCGGGGCATGCGGGGGTCATCCGGCGGGCGAAGGCACAGTCGAGGTCACTTTCTTCAAGCTTAAAGCGGTGGCGGAAGGAAGGCTCCTTCACGTTTACGAGTTCATAACAGCCATCCGCGAATGCCCTAGGAATCAGCGTCATCCCGTGCTATCGACCCACGCCAACCCAAAAGCGGGCCGTGACGCCAGGCGAGGGACCCCCTCGCGACGGGTTTTTTTAACCCCTTGGCGGCCGATCCGATGCTTTTTCGGGCGATACGGAGTTGGCGATGGCCGCAAAAAACAATTCAAGCCCGCGCGAGGGCCTCACATTCGACGACGTGCTGATCAGGCCTGGCCTGTCGGAAGTGTTGCCCTCGGACGTCGATATTCGGTCTCATGTCACCCGCACGATCGCCGTCAATATCCCGATCATCGCTTCGGCGATGGACACCGTGACCGAGGCGCAAATGGCGATCGCCATGGCGCAGGCCGGTGGCATCGGGGTGCTCCACCGCAACATGGAGCCCGACGAGCAGGCGGCGCAGGTCCGCCAGGTGAAGAAATTTGAATCCGGCATGGTGGTGAACCCGCTCACGATCGAGCCCGGTGCTAGCCTTCAGCGGGCGCTTGATCTGATGAAGGACAATCACATTTCCGGAATTCCGGTGGTCGAAGCGGCCGGGAACGGCCAACCTGGCAAGCTGGTTGGGATCCTGACCAACCGCGACGTTCGTTTCGCCACTGATCCGCGGCAGAAAATTTCCGATTTGATGACAAAAAAGCTCATCACTGTGCGCGAAGGCGTGAGTCAGGATGAGGCCAAGCGTCTACTGCACCAACATCGCATCGAGAAACTGTTGGTGGTCGATGCGCAGTATCGCTGCGTCGGCTTGATCACCGTGAAGGATATCGAAAAAGCGGTTGCCAATCCGAATGCCTGCAAGGACGAGCAGGGTCGGCTCCGCGTCGCCGCCGCCACGACTGTCGGCGACAAAGGATTCGCGCGAACCGAGGCGTTGATCGCGGCCGGCGTCGATCTGGTCGTGGTCGATACCGCGCATGGACATTCCAAATATGTTCTCGACGCAGTCAGTCGTATTAAACGGCAGTCGAACAAAGTTCAGGTCGTCGCCGGCAACGTAGCGACCGCGGATGGTGCCAAAGCGCTGATCGATTGCGGCGCCGATGCGATCAAGGTTGGCATTGGCCCCGGTTCGATTTGCACGACGCGTATTGTCGCCGGCGTGGGCGTACCGCAACTGACGGCGATCATGGATTGTGTCGATGCTGCGAAAGCGACCGGCACCCCGGTGATCGCCGACGGCGGGATCAAATATTCTGGCGATCTTGCGAAAGCGATTTCCGCCGGCGCCGACTGCGCGATGGTCGGTTCGCTGCTTGCCGGCACAGATGAGACGCCGGGCGAGGTTTTTCTTTATCAAGGCCGCTCATACAAGACCTACCGCGGTATGGGCTCGGTCGGTGCCATGTCGCGCGGTTCGGCTGATCGGTATTTCCAGCAGGACATCAAAGATACGCTTAAGTTGGTGCCCGAAGGTGTTGAGGGACAGGTGCCTTACAAAGGTGCGGCAGCAACTGTCTTGCATCAGCTCACCGGCGGCTTGCGTGCCGCCATGGGCTATGTTGGCGCGAAAAATCTCGACGAATTGCACGCCAAGGCGGAGTTTGTCCGGATAACGGGGGCCGGGCTGCGTGAAAGCCATGTTCACGACGTAACGATCACGCGCGAAAGCCCGAACTATCCGAGCCGCGTCTAGTTATACCTTTCCTGATTGGGAAGGGATGAGGTTGTGACATGCCTATTCAGTTCGTTCTATTGCCATTGTTTGTTGAAGTTCTGCTCACTTTCGGCGTGATGTTCGGCATGATGTATTACCGGACGTCGTCGCTTCAGCGCGGCGAGACGCGCCTTTCCGACATCGCCTTGCGTGAGCCGAATTGGCCAACGCGGGCCACGCAATTCGCCTATGCATTCGCCAATCAATTTGAATTGCCAGTACTGTTCTATGTGCTGACGATCCTGGAGATCATCACTCACCATGCTGACTTGCTGTTCGTCATGCTGGCCTGGATTTTCGTCATCATGCGCGTGTTGCAGGCAGGGATACATGTCACGAACAATAATGTTCGTTTCCGCGGCGCGTTCTATGGCGTGGGGGCGATTGTTTTGTTCATCATGTGGATGATTTACATCGTCCGTATCCTGCTCGCATTGCCATGACACCAGCCGCACGGCTTGCCGCCGCCATAGAAGTGTTTGCCACGATCGAAAGCGAACGTCGTCCGGCTGCGGATGCGCTTAAGGCGTGGGGGCTCACACATCGCTTTGCGGGCTCCGGCGATCGCGCTGGCATCGCGGGGCTTGTGTACGACGGGTTGCGTCGGCGCGCTTCGAGCGCGTTCCTGATGGGAGCGGACACGCCCCGCGCGATTCTTTTGGGCATGCTCAAGCGTGAGCGTGGCCTTGATACCGAAGCGATCGCCAAACTGGCCGATGGCGGACAATACGCCCCCGCAGAATTGACTGCCGATGAGCGCAAGCAACTCGATGGTGACGGCATCAGCGCCGCGCCGCCATACGTGGCGGGTGACTACCCGGAATGGCTCGACGGGCATCTTTCGCGCGCTTTCGGCGAGGCCCGCGCGGAGGAAGGAGCTGCGTTGGCTTCGCGCGCTCCGCTCGACCTGCGGATCAACACGCTGAAGAGCGAACGCGATGCTGTGGCCGCTATGCTGTCGGATCTCAAGCCTGAGCCGACGCGGTGGTCGCCCAGCGGCCTGCGCATACGTCTGCCGGCCGATGCCAAGAGCCCTGCGATCCATGCCGAGCCGGCATTCCTGAAAGGCTTCATCGAAGTGCAGGACGAGGGGTCCCAACTCGCGGCGCTGTTATCCGGCGCGAAACCCGGTGAGCAGGTTATCGATTTCTGCGCCGGCGCTGGCGGCAAGACCTTGGCGCTTGCTGCCATGATGCAGAACAAAGGCCAGATTTTTGCAACGGACGACGACAAGCGGCGGCTTGCCCCCATTCACGACCGTCTCAAACGCTCGGGCGCGCGCAATGTGCAAGTGCGGACACCGAAATCGATCGGCGGCGAAATCGCCGACCTGACCGGCCGCATGGATCTGGTCCTGATCGACGCGCCATGCAGCGGAACAGGTGCCTGGCGGCGCAATCCGGACGCAAAATGGCGTATGCGGCCCGGCGCCCTTGAACAACGGATGAAAGAACAGGCGGAGATCCTCGACCGCGCCGTGCCGCTGCTCAAGCCCGGCGGGCGCATCGCATACGTAACCTGCTCGGTGCTGGACGACGAGAATGGCGTCCAGGTTCAGGGGTTTCTTGCCCGGCATCCGGGCTTTTCAGTGCAGCCGCCGGCCGAGGTAACGCAGACGCTTGGCGAGCGTGCCTTTATGTTTGGCAAGGCGGCAAGGCTCTCCGCCGAGGGTATATTGATGACTCCGCGCACGACCGACACTGACGGCTTTTTCGTCTCGCTCCTCAGGAGCGGTCACTAAGGCCATCGGGCGGCGCCTGGTAATAAAGCGCAAACGGAATTCCTCTATTGCGCCCCAATCCGGGCCAAATTTATCCTCGATGATCGCGTGTTTGTGGAACCGGGAAAGTCTTTGATTTGGGGTATTTCCAATGCTGGTGGCCAGGCGCGAGCCGCCTTTCCATGCGGATCCGCACAACTCGGGACCGGTCAATCCGAGCATCTACCCAGCCGCAAAAGCGTCGAGGCTTGCCCGGTTTGTGACCGCTATCCAGCTGGTGGGCTCGCTGTTGGCCGTTCCGATCGGCATCGCCAGCGCCTATTCGTTCTATCGCGCTAATTTCTCCCCCGAGACGACCTGCCAGAATTTGCGAAGCGGCATTGTCGCAATGCTCGACAAGAGCGTGGACGCGGCGACCCGGCGCATTCTCGTCCGACGTGACGTTGAGGCGTTTGAAAAGACATGCGGGACGGTCGATCCCGATGCGACCGCCGCGTTCAAAACGCTGCTCAACGACGAGAAGGCATCGCGCGCAGCCGCCGTCGCGACTGCGCCAACTGCTCCGAAGGTGCAGCACCTCGAAACGTCACCCAAAGAGACAATTCGCAAGGTCGAGCCGCGTCCGCAAACCGTCGCAAAACAACCGGCGGCAAGTGCTGCAACTGTTGAAGCTGAGCCGCTTCATCGCGATCCGACTGTATCGGACGCGCAGTGGCTGGATGCGGTCCGTCAGGCGCTTGTAACGCATAAGCAAGAAATTCACGGTCCAGAGCCCACCAAGGCACCAACCGCAACCGAGTCGGCCCCAAAACCAATGCCGCACGAGGCCGCATTGCCCACACCTGCGGCGGCTCCTTCAGCACCGGTCGTGACGCCAGTGGCGCCGGTGGCACCCGCGCTACCCGCCCCCATTTCAATTGCGCCGCCTCCGCCGTCGCAACAGGTCGATGCCGATCACCCTGTGCCGCCGGGGGTGATCCCTGACTCGGTGCCACCACCCGAAAAGGCCGATGCCGCCAAGCCCGACGAGCATGGCCATTCCCGCGTCAGAAAATGGATTTCGGAAATTCCGCTGTTGGGTTCAGTGGTCGAAAACGGGCGGCAATAGCCGTTCAAGCAGGCTGCCAATCGGCAACGGTCACGACGCTGGCTTCAGTTTGCCAACGGCCCATCTTATCCGATCGGTGCACTGCTTGAGCGAGACGATCGAGATAGTCGCCGCGGGAGATTTCCCGGAACCCCATGTCGTGGCAGGTCGGTGTCATCAGCTTGCCGTCGTTGAAGGCAAACCCCCAATGTGCGAGATGCCAATTGAGCACTGTAAAGCCGATCTTTGACGTATTCGCCTCGCGCGAAAACTGCGATTCCGTGACGAAGGCGCTGCCGATCGCAACGCCATAACCGCCTCCGGCAAGATCACCGCGTTCGTTCCAGACTTCGAATGAGTGCGCATAGCCGGCATCAAACAAGTCGGCATAGGTGCGCATGATGCGCGGCGTAATCCATGTCAGGTGCCAGCGATCCTGGCGAAGGCCTGCGCAAGCAACGATGACGTCATCGAAGGCCTGGTCGAAAGTGACAGTGTAGTTGTCGTGCCGCATTTGCCGGCGCAGCCGCTTGGCAATGTGGAACTCGTTGAAGAACAAGACCGATCGCTTCGGCGGCGACCACCACTTCAGCGGCGCAACATGCGCAAACGGGTAAAGCCCGCGTCGGTATGCGGCCAGCAGGGTTGGCAAGCTCAGGTCGTGGACGATTCCGGCCAGCCCGGGTGGCTCGTCGGCGGCACTTTGAGGGTCCGGTATTGTGTAGTCCGGCGCTAGAAACTCGTCGAAGCAGAGGCGCAGCAGGTTCGGCACGCCGCGGATGCGCTTGGGGCTCAACGCCCAGGCAAAGCCGAGCGCGAGGCGCGCCACCATGTCGGGGAGGCTCTCCCGAAACAGCGCAGCCCGGCGCGATGCGCGGCCGCTGGCCGCTACCGGCAGTCTCATGCGTTCGGTTTCGAAGACCATTGGCGGCTCCCACGCTTCCGGCTGTGAACAAGCCGGATGGGGAGAGTTTTCTAAGCACGTTCGGGGCTAACATTGCGTTACTGCGAACGCCTAAAGGCTTGACCCGGCGGCGCAAAGCCCGCAAAAAGCGGCCCCGAACGGCCTTTGCGCGCCCGATTCCGGACACGTTCGGGACACATCGCCGTCCATGCACGACAAAATTCTGATCGTCGATTTCGGTTCCCAGGTCACCCAGCTCATTGCGCGCCGGGTCCGGGAGGAAAAGGTCTATAGCGAGATCGTGCCTTACCAGAAGGCCGAGGCTGCCTTTCGCGAGATGAAGCCGAAAGCGGTGATCCTCTCCGGCGGACCTGCCTCGGTTCTCGACAAGGACGCGCCTCTGGCGCCCAAAGCAATCTATGACTCCGGCGTGCCTGTGCTCGGGATATGTTACGGCGAGCAGGCAATGGCGCAACAGCTGGGCGGCAAGGTCGAAGGCGGACACCATCGGGAATTCGGCCGTGCTGAGGTGACGGTCACGGAAGACACACCACTGTTCGAAGGCGTGTGGCGCAAAGGTGAGAAATATCCGGTCTGGATGAGTCACGGCGACCGCGTCACCGTGCTGCCGCAGGGCTTCAAGGTGCTGGGGACGTCTCCCAACGCGCCGATCGCAATCATCGGCGATGACAAACGCAAATTCTACGCTACTCAATTTCATCTTGAAGTGATGCATACGCCGAACGGAGCTGCGCTGTTGCGCAATTTCGTACGCAAGATCGCCGGCCTGACCGGCGACTGGACCATGCGCGCCTTTAAAGATGAGGCGATCGAGAAAATCCGCAAACAGGTCGGCAAGGGCCGCGTGATATGCGGGTTGTCGGGTGGTGTCGATTCCGCAGTCGCCGCCGTTCTCATCCATGAAGCGGTCGGCGATCAGCTGACCTGCGTGCTCGTCGATCACGGGCTTATGCGGCTCGCCGAAGCGCAGAAAGTCATGGCGATGTTCCGCGACAGCTACAACATCCCGCTGGTGCATGTGGATGCTTCCGAAACATTTTTGAAATCGCTCGCCGGGGTCGAGGATCCCGAGCAGAAACGCAAGACGATCGGAAAACTATTTATCGACGTCTTCGAAGCGGAAGCGAAGAAAATCGGCGGTGCCGAGTTCCTCGCGCAAGGCACGCTTTATCCCGACGTGATCGAAAGCGTTTCGTTCACCGGTGGTCCTTCGGTGACCATCAAGTCGCACCACAATGTCGGTGGCTTGCCTGAGCGCATGCATATGAAGCTGGTTGAGCCGCTGCGCGAACTGTTCAAGGACGAGGTGAGGGCACTCGGACGCGAACTCGGCTTGCCAGAGGCATTCGTGGGCCGCCATCCATTCCCAGGGCCGGGTCTAGCGATCCGCTGTCCGGGCGCGATCACGCGCGATAAACTCGACATCCTGCGGCTCGCCGATGAAATCTATATCGAGGAAATCCGCCGCAGCGGGCAATACGACGATATCTGGCAGGCTTTCGCAGTATTATTGCCGGTCAAGACCGTCGGGGTCATGGGCGACGGCTCGCACTTACGACTATGTGGTGGGCTTGCGCGCGGTGACCTCGACCGACGGCATGACGGCCGACTTCTATCCCTTTGACATGAAATTCCTGGGCGCCGTGGCGACGCGCATTATCAACGAGGTGAACGGCGTCAACCGCGTCGTCTATGACGTGACGAGCAAGCCGCCTGGGACGATCGAGTGGGAGTGACCGTGGCGATCGTCATCTATGGCATCAAGAACTGCGACACCATGAAGAAGGCGCGCGCCTGGCTCGACAAGCACGGCGTCGGGTACGTCTTCCATGACTATAAGGTCGACGGAATCGAACGGGATAAACTGGAGCGCTGGGTGGGCAAAGCGGGCTGGGAAGTTCTGCTTAACCGTGCCGGAACGACCTTCAGGAAACTGCCGGATAAAGACAGAGAAGGACTGACCGAGAAGAAGGCTATTGCGCTGATGTTGAAGCAGCCATCGATGATCAAGCGGCCGGTGATCGAGGTCGGCGCCGGCAAACTGCTGGTTGGGTTCGCACCGGAATCCTACAAGGCCGCGTTTTAGCTAACCGACTCCGCAGGGCTAGCCGCTCGACGATCTGGCCACGATTTGCGGCTTGGCGTGTGGCGCCGGCGGCTTTACCGACGCCGACCTACGGAAGTCGGCCAGAATATCGGCGCTGACAGCGGATGCCGACACCGGCTTGCCGAAATAGAATCCCTGCACCTGATCGGCGTCGGCGCTGTAGAGGAAGTCAACCTGATCGAGAGTTTCAACGCCCTCGACGGTGACACGCATGTGCATTTCGCGTCCTAGCGCAATGATCGACTTCACAACGGTTTCAACGTTTCCGCCGGATTTTTCAAAGCTCTCCATAAAGCTGCGATCGATCTTGATCTTGTCGAAGGGGAATTTCCAAAGGTAGCTCAAGCTTGAATACCCCGTGCCAAAGTCGTCCATCACGATCGAGATTCCCATGGCCTTGAGCCTCTTGAGATCGACCATGGTCCTCTCACTGTTGCCGAGCAGGAGCGTTTCAGTTATCTCCAGTTCGAGCCGATGCGGGTCCAGTCCGGTTTCCTTGAGTGCCGCCGCGACACTTTCGACGATGACGCCGGATTCGAATTCCGCCGGTGAAAGATTCACGGCCACAGTCAAATTGGTTGGCCATGTCGTTGCGGTTTGACATGCTTCGCGCAGGACCCATTTCCCGATCCGGTCAATGAGGCGCATCTCTTCGGCGATCGGTATAAATGTTGCGGGCGGGATCAGTGCGCCGTCCGGACCGGGAAGCCGAACCAGCGCCTCGAATCCTATCAGCTTTTTTCCACTGATTTCGTACATGGGCTGGTAATGCAGCTCAAACTGGTTCAGCGCGACCGCTTCGCGCAGGAGTTTTTCGAGCATGAGACGCGCCCGTAGTGCCTCGTCCATGTCCGGGGTGAAAAATCGGATGCAATTGCGGCCGGCAGCTTTGCCACTGTAAAGCGCGAGATCGGCGCTCTTGAGCAGGCGTTCCGATGTTTTGCCATCAGATGGGGCGAGGGCCACACCAATGGTCACGTTGGATTTGATCTCCTGCTCTTTGAAGTACATTGGTTCGTTCAATATCGAAGCGATCCGTTGCGCGAATTCCTCGGCTTCGACTTTGCTGCCAACACCGGTCTGGACGACGACGAATTCATCGCCGCCCAGCCGGGCAACGAGATCTTCCATTCGCGTCAATGCGCTCAGACGCTGGCCAATTGTATTGAGAAGAAAATCACCGCCGTCGTGACCGAGAGAATCGTTCACCTCCTTGAAGTGATCGACGTCAATAAAGTGTACGGCGATTTGGCCGCCACGTGATGACAGTACCGCCAATACGCCGTCAAGCCGCTCGATCAGCCGTGGGCGGTTAGCAAGACCCGTGAGTGCGTCGTGGTGAGCCAGGTAACGGATACGGCGGTCGGCTTGCTGCTTCTCCTTGGTGCGGAAGTACCACGCGACAGCCGGAATGCCGAATGCGGCGCCGGTCAGGAGGCAAAGTGAGATCGCTGCGACCATGAAGTCGTAGAAAAGATTGTCGCGCTGCTCCGTTTCGTCGACGAAAGCGGCGACGACCGCAACTGAACGGCCGTCGACCATGACCGGCACATAGGCTTCGGCAAAATGCGCAGGTTGCGCGGGGTGGGTGCCCTTCTTGATATCGACGACGGGCAAGCCGAGCTGACCGGCGCGTGCGGCCGCGTCGTTGAATTCGGAGAGATCGACCGGCGCGATCCGATCATGGTCGGACACGAGCTGTGAATAGCCCTCGCGGTTAAAGATCAGGTAGCGGTAGACCTGTCCGGCTTTGCGTGTCGCCACGAAGAAGGCCAGGCTGGCGCTGGACGGCTGTTCGCCATTGGCGATTTGCTCGAGGTCGGTGACATTGGCGGCAATGAATTTCGCCCAATCGCGCGCGTTGGTCGTCGCGTCGGTGTCGAGCAGATGATCGGTGGTCACCTTTACGGTAACCCAGGTTCCCCCGGAAAGAATTGCCAGTACCGCAACCAGGATGCCGATGGCGCGCCGGAACGAAATGTTCGAAAGAATTGGCATCGCTACTCCTTGGGAGCTTCAGCCCGGGCTTTGGCAATTTCAGCGTCACGAACTTTTGCCAGGTTGGCTTCGGTCAACTTGAGGAGGTCACCGTTGTGGACGCTCGCGGCCGCCCAGTCCTGTGCGATCGATTTGAAAGCGCGCTGCGCGTTCGATTGATCTTGCGCCGATGGAACAACGATGCTGCGCCGGGTGTCCGCCTTGATGTCATCGACAATCTTCTTGCCGATCATCTCGTAGGCCGTGCTGAACTGAATGGCGGCCCATTCGCCGCTATATTTGCGGATCAATGTCTTCGCGTTCTCAGGGAGTTTTTCGAATACCTTCCGGTTCATCATGAGCGTGAGCGGTGCCACGCTGGTACCGAGAAGATAGTGATTGCTCGTGAGCCGTCCGATGCCGACATCGAACAATTGGGTCATCGGGACGGTGGCACCATCGAGCGCGCCGGTGCTGATAGCTGGGGCCGTTTCATTGAACGCAAGGACGACCGGTAGCGCACCGAGCTTAGCCAGGGCGATTGCTTCGGTTGGATTGTTCGCCCGAATCTTCTGGTCTTTGAGATCGGCGAGAGAACGGATCGGTTTGCGGCTGTGGATTGTTTCCGGCTGGGTGGCAAAGGCGCCGATCACGAAAAAGTCTCGGTAGCCGGCAAGTGCGTTTGTCGCTACCAGCCGCGTATACGTCAGGCTTGCTTCATACGTGTTGCGAAACAGCCCAGGCAGTTCGACAACGGCGTTGTCCGGAAATAGTTCGGGATTTTGTCCAGGGACGATGAACGCGATGTCGGTGGTGCCATCGAGCACTTGTTTCGGCAAGTCTTTTTGCACTTTGCCAAGCGCTCCGCTGAGATAAACATCGATTTTGAGCAGGCCCTCGCCCTCACTGTTGATGGCGTCGACGAATGGCTTGACCGCGGTTTGATAGGCAACCGAGCGGTCGGACGTGAAAAACGAGAGCTTCAACGTGACCGGCTCGGCGGTCGCCGCAAGTGGCAGAAGCAGCGCGGTTGCCACGGCTGCGATCTGCGCCACGGCAATGGCCGACGAACGCGTCGACAAATTTGCAAGGACAGAACGTTTTGTAATCAATGTCATTGGTGTACCTCAGTCGGATGAACGCAGGTTTTTGATTTCAGCCCTGACGAGGGTCAGAAGCTCATTACTGTGTGGGCTCATGGCAGCCCAATCCTCAGCTACAGACTCGGAAATGTGCTGCATGCTTGCCGCGTCCGCGGGTGACGGGAAAATAACTTTTCGTCTTGGGTCCGCCTTCAGTTGTTCAAGCGTCAGTTTGTCCCGCGCCTCAAAGCTCGCCGCGGAGCGTTCGGCCAACCATGGGCCGCTGTAATTGCGAATGATGGTCTGGACGGCTGGCGGCAACGTTTCAAATTTCTTCCGATTCATTACCAGCGCGGTCGGGGCGCCGCCGAGCTGGATCATGTAGTGATTGGTGGTCACGCGTCCGACGCCGAATTCAAACAGCATCGAGGTCGGGGAGGTAGCGCCGTCGATCTTGTCGCTACTGATGGCTTCGGTTGTTTGGTTGATGGCGAGAAGCGTTGGAATAGCGCCGAGCTTTTCGAGGACCGTCGCCTGCGTTTGATTGTTCACGCGAATGGTGAGGCCCTTTAGATCTTTGTTCGACGCGACTGGCTTGCGGGTGTGAATGCTTTCAGTGTCCGCCACGAAAGCGCCTAGGACTAAGAAATTTCCGTATCCTTTGAGTGCCCCGGCTTCGGTTAGCCGGGTGAAGACAAGACTGGCCTCGCGTTGATCGCGATAAAGTTCCGGCAGTTCCATGACGGCTGTGTCGCTGAATTCTTGTGGCGTTCGTCCTGGAACGATAAGTGCCAGATCAGCGGTGCCATCGGTGACCAGTTGCGGCTGGTCGGCCTGCACGCTGCTGATGGTGCCGCTGAAATACATCTCGATTTCGACGAGGCCTTTCCCTTCCTTGTTGACGGCGTCCACAAACGGCTTGATCGAGTTCTGATAGATGTATGAGCGGTCGGACGTGAAAAAAGAGAATTTAAGCGTGATCGGTTCGGCGGTTGCTGAAAGCGGCAGTAGCAGAGCAATAAGCAACGACGCAGTCCGCATTGCGACGCCGACAAGCGCGTGCGTGGTCGTGCGGATAAATGTCGGCATTTTCGTATTCAATGCGGTACCTCAATCGGCTGTATGAAGCTTCGCAAGTTCTGCATTGACCAGCGTCAGAAGTTCGCGGTTGCGGGTGCTCGACGCTTCCCATTCCGCGATGAGGGCCGTGAATGCGCTGTGCGCAATGTCGCGGTCCCGCTGCGATGGGATGACGATCGTTCGCTGGGGGTCGGATTTCAGCATCTCCAATACAGTTCGGTCGGAGATCGCATAGGCCTCAATGAAGCGCTTGGCCGCCCATTCTCCGCTGTGCTTGCGGATGATGTCCTGAGCAGCCCTCGGCAGGGCTTCGAAGCTCTTTCGGCTCATCAACAGCGCGAGTGGCGCCCCGTTGATTCCCAGGAAATAGTGGTGAGTGGCGACGCGTTTGATGCCGTAGTCCGACAGCGGCGTCAGCGCGACCGCGGCGGCGTCGATCTTATTGCTGCTGATGGCTTCGGAGATCTGATTGATCGGCACCGGGATCGGGATGGCACCAAGCTTTTCGAATGCGACCGTCTCGCTTTGATTGTTGACACGAATTCTCTTGCCTTTCAGGTCGTCGATTGAATTGATTACGACCTTGCCATGAATGGTTTCCGGGTCGGTGACGTAAGCACCGATCACGAAGAAATCTTTGTATCCGCGCAGGGCGTTGAGCGCGATCAATTGAGTATAGACAAGGGTGCCGTCTCGCATATCGCGAAACAGGCCAGGCAGTTCAACGACGGTATCGTCGGGGAATTGATCTGGTGTATATCCAGGGACGACGAACGCAATATCAAACGCGCCGTCGAGCACAAGTTGCGGTTGTTGAGCGATATCTTTGCCAAGTGCGCCGCTGAAGTAGACTTTGATTTCGACCAAGCCCTTCGCTTCGGCGTTAACGGCGTCAACGAACGGCTTCACCGCGGCGAGATAGCTCATCGACCGGTTCGAGCTGAAGAACGACAGCTTGAGTGTGATTGGTTCGGCCGCGGTGATGTACGGCAGCAGCACGAACAAGGTGACAGCAGCGCGCACCACAAAGCGAAACATTTGTGACTCGTCGATTTCCCGCGTTGGACAATCTGCGGGCGTGCGCGAGCATTGTTAAAATCCAAACATTTATTTTTGCCTGTGCAGTTCTGGAAAAATCGGCGGTATCTGCTCCGTATTTTTCCTAGGTATTGTTACGGAGCTGTGCGGATACCGCGTGGGTACGAGAAGGCTCAGAATCGATTTACGACGCGACCCATTCTCCGGGAACAATGTAAATTGGCTTGATTTTGTGGGCATTTGCAGCCACATGCAGGCGATGAACAGGCCTCTGGTTACCTCCGATTCGATCCCCGTCACGCCGATTGCCGCGGAAGTCGAGCGACGACGCACATTCGCGATTATTTCCCACCCGGATGCCGGCAAGACCACGCTGACCGAAAAGCTTTTGCTGTTTGGCGGCGCGATCAATCTCGCCGGCCAGGTGAAGGCCAAGCGTGACCGCCGTTCGACGCGCTCAGATTGGATGGCAATCGAGCGGGAGCGCGGCATTTCTGTCGTCACCTCGGTGATGACGTTCGATTACGACGGCCGCGTCTTCAATCTGCTGGACACGCCGGGCCACGAGGATTTTTCCGAAGATACCTATCGCACGCTGACGGCGGTTGATTCTGCAGTCATGGTCATTGATGCCGCCAAGGGCATCGAAGCGCGCACACGCAAGCTTTTCGAGGTCTGCCGTTTGCGCGATATCCCCATCGTCACCTTCATCAACAAAATGGATCGGGAAAGCCGCGATCCATTTGAGCTGCTCGATGAGATTGAAAAGACACTGGCGCTCGATACCGCGCCGATGACTTGGCCAATCGGTCGGGGGCGCGATTTCGCGGGGACTTACGACCTGGCCTCCGGCGAAATGCGATTGATCAGCGACGATGGCAAGACCATTGAGCGGCAGCCGCTTGACCTCGCCGCGCTCGGTGCAAAAAACGCGATGCTGGACGTCAAAGCGGTTGCCGAGGAGTTGGCGCTCGTCAAGGATGCCTGCAAGCCGTTTGATTTTGCTTCGTTCCGCGAAGGCCATCTCACACCGGTGTTCTTCGGTTCGGCGTTGAAAAACTTTGGCGTAAAGGACTTGCTCGACGCGCTGGCTTCATTTGCGCCGGCGCCACGGGCGCACGTGTCCAACGTGCGTACTGTCGATGCGCATGAAAACTCCATGACAGCCTTCGTCTTTAAAATCCAGGCCAATATGGATCCGAACCATCGCGACCGCATCGCGTTCGCGCGGCTCTGTTCGGGCAAGTTGCGCCGCGGAATGAAGGCAAAGCTTGTGCGCACGGGCAAGCCGATGACGTTATCCGCACCGCAATTTTTCTTCGCACAAGATCGTTCGGTCGCTGACGAAGCTTATGCCGGCGATGTGGTCGGTATTCCCAACCACGGGACGTTACGCATCGGCGACAGCCTGACCGAAGGCGAGGAGATCGCTTTTATGGGGGTTCCGAATTTCGCACCGGAAATTCTCAGGCGCGTGAAACTGGGCGATCCGATGAAGGCAAAGAAGCTGAAGGAAGCGCTGCAGCAGATGGCGGAAGAGGGGGTCGTGCAGGTGTTTCGTCCGCTCGACGGCGCGCCTGCGCTGGTCGGCGTTGTCGGCCCGTTGCAACTCGATGTGCTGAAAGTGCGGCTCGCCGAGGAATACGGCCTCGATATTGGCTTCGAACAGCCGGAATTCCAGCTCGCGCGCTGGATCGCATCCGGCGATACCAAGAAGCTGGATGAGTTCGTGCAGACGAATTATTCGAGCTGCGCGGAAGATCTCGACAATGACAAGGTCTTCATGGCGCGCAACCAATTCATTCTCGACTACACGCGAGAGCGCGCACCGGGGGTCGATTTCACCGACATCAAGGACGTGAAGGACAAGGCGGCTTAGTTCACCTTCACATTTGCGGCTCTGATCACCGGCGCCCAGCGTGCGGTCTCACCGTCCATACGGGCGCGCAGTTCCTCCGGGGTCGAACCAATCGGCTCCATCAGCTGCGTTGCCAGTTTTTCGCGCACCCCCGGCTGCATGATGATGTCGGCAACATCCTTGCTGATTTTGTCGATGATTGATTTGGGCGTAGCTCCGGGCGCGATCAGGCCATTCCATGCGTCGGCTTCAACGTCGATGCCGGCCTCCTTCAAGGTCGGTACGTCTGGCAAATAGGGCGAACGTCGGGCTGTGGAGACCGCGATAATTTTCACTTTGCCGGCGACGGCCTGGGGCACCACTGATATCGCTGGAAGGCAGGCTATCTGGGTATCATTGCGGATTACGGCCGTGATCGCTTGTGGCGAGCTCGTATAGGGCACGTGCACGAGTTTGACGCCAGCCTTGATTGCAATAGCCTCCATAGCAAGCTGTGACAGCGATCCGGTGCCGATCGATGCAAAATTGTATTTTCCCGGATTTTTCTTCAACAGCGCGACCAATTCGGCGACAGAATTGACCCCAAGGTCTGGATTGACCGCAAGCACGCTCGGCTGGGTGACGAGCTGGGCGACGGGCGCGATGTCCTTGCGGGGGTCGTACGGAAGGTTTGCAAACAGCAAGGTGTTAATGGCGAGCGGGCCTCCGATGCTCACGCCGAGAGTCGAGCCATCAGGTGCGGCCTTTGCGACGACGTCGGTCCCGATATTGCCACTGGCGCCGGGCTTGTTCTCGATGACAAATGCACTGGTGGGATATTTCTGTTGCAGCCCGTCGGCAATCAGGCGCGCCACGATATCCGGCGTCGACCCAGGGCCGAAGGGGACCACGATCCGGACAGTTTTCGCAGGCCAAGTCTGCGCTAATGCCTGCGCTAATACAGGCGTAGCCGCTCCCAGCAGCAGCGAATGTGCGACGATGGCGCATTTGAGCAACCGGTTTGTCGTGGCGATGTCCATCCAGGCTATGCTCCGACGTGGGACGCGGCTTGCATTGATGGCCGCTATCCTCTACTGCGGCGACAGAATAGCGCGAGTGTAACATGGGCTTAGGTATTCTCGTTCTCGGCTTGGCCGTTTTTCTTGGGACGCATGTATTTGTGTCGTTCCGTGGCGCGCGCGCCGATGCCATCGCGCGGTTAGGTCTGCATCCGTACCGCGTGCTGTTTGGACTGGTATCGCTCACTGGCCTCGCATTGATCGTGTGGGGCTACGGTCAGTACCGTGCGCATGATTTGATCCAGGTGTGGTCGCCGCCCGCGTTCATGCGGCACATCACCGTTGGCTTGATGCTGTTTGCGGTGATTTTCGCCGTTGCGGCCTTTATCCCAAGTCATATCAAGACTCGCCTGAAACATCCGATGCTCGCCAGCATCAAGACCTGGGCCCTGGCCCATCTGCTGTCGAATGGCGATCTCGGGTCGATCCTGCTGTTCGGCGGGTTCCTTGCCTGGGGTGTCTATGCCCGCATCGCCGCCAAGCGGCGCGGGGATCTGGGGCCGAAGAGTGCGCCCGCGGGTTGGTTCAATGATGTCCTGGTTATTGCACTCGGTGTCGTGGTCTATCTCGCGCTCGGTTACGCCTTCCACCCCGTGGTGATCGGCGTACCGGTGTTCGGACAATAACGATGTCGATCCAGGACGAAATTCGGCGGCTGACCGCCCCTGACATTCACGCGCGCAAGGGTGGAGACCCGATCGTCTGCCTGACGTCGTATCACGCCCATACCGCGCGCATCGTCGACAAACATTGTGATGTCATTCTGGTCGGCGATTCCCTCGGCATGGTGATGCACGGACTCGAGACGACCGTTCCGGTGACGCTCGACATGATGATCCTGCAGGGACATGCCGTGATGCGCGGTTCCAGGCGCGCGCTGGTGATCGTCGATATGCCATTTGGGTCTTACGAGGCCTCGAAAGAGCAGGCCTTCATGAATGCAGCGCGTGTGTTGAAGGAAACCGGTTGCGGCGCGATCAAGGTCGAAGGCGGAAAGCGCATGGCGGAAACTATTCGCTTTCTTGCCGAACGTGGCGTGCCGGTCATGGCCCATGTGGGATTGACGCCACAGGCGATCAACACAATCGGATCCTTTAGAGCGCAAGGACGCGACGAAAGCGATTGGGCGCGCATCGAGGACGATGCGATTGCAGTGTCTCAGGCGGGAGCCTTTTCGGTCGTGATCGAGGCGGTAGCGGAACCGCTTGCGCGCAAGCTCACCGCTGCGGTTCCAATCCCCACCATCGGGATTGGGGCAAGCGCTGCCTGTGACGGGCAGATTCTCGTACTCGAGGATATGCTCGGCCTGTCGCCGCGTGTGCCGAAATTTGTGAAGCGCTATGGCGAACTCGGCCCCGGGATAGAGAAAGCCATAGCCAGCTATGCCGCCGAAGTGCGATCGCGCGCTTTCCCCGGCTCCGACCACGTCTATCCAATGAAGAGCAAGAAGGGCTAAGGCCCTGAAATATTAACGATTGCGGGCTTTGGCTTTGCCTTAGGCACGCCACATCGATAGGTTACGGCGCAATTCGGCCCGGGGTGGGCCAATGGGCGGGTCTGGAGCCATTTGTGGCTGATATTTTTCACGAAGTAGATGAGGAAGTCCGGCGCGAGCAGCTCAAGAAGCTGTGGGATCGCTACAGCATCTATCTGATCGCACTTGCAGTATTGATCGTCGCCGGCGTGTCCGGCTGGCGCGGCTACGAATATTGGGTGGCCAAGAAGGCCGCGGCTGCGGGTGCTGCTTTCGAAGCGGCTGCGGCTTTGAGCGAGCAAGGCAAGTACGCTGAGGCGGAAGCGGCTTTCGCGAAAGTGGCGATCGAAGCACCGGCCGGCTATCGCGTGCTTGCGCGCATGCGCGTAGCGGGCGCGCTTGCGCAAGTGAAGCCAGCCGACGCGATAAAAGCTTATGATGAACTTTCAGCGGATGCTTCGATTGGCACGACTTGGCAGGATCTCGCTGCCGTGCGCGCGGGCATGCTTTTGGTCGATACAACGTCGTTGGCTGAAATGCAGCGGCGGCTTGCGGCTCTCGCAGAGCCCTCGCGCAGTTTCCGTCACACCGCGCGTGAACTTCTGGCCTTGTCCGCATGGCGCAATCATGACCTCGCCGCAGCACGACGGTATCTCGACATGATTGCGACTGATGTTGAAACGCCGGCGGGCACACGCGCGCGCGCGGAAGTATTGTCGGGGCTGATCGCCGCTGACAGCAAAAGCTGAGGATCGAGAAATGCGAGCGATGCATCGTGTTGTCCTGCTAGCCGCGTTCGCAGCCTTTGCTTCTGCGCTGACGGCGTGCTCGGATTTCGACCCCGATAAACTCGACGTCTTCGGGCTTAATGAGAAAAAAAAGCTTCCGGGTGAGCGCAAGGAGCTGTTCCCCGGTGGAGTACCAGGCGTGTCGCAAGGCATTCCGCCCGAATTCATGAAGGGCTACCAGCCGCCGCCGGATGCAGCGCAAGCGCCGGCAACCGAACCGGCTAACCCAGCGGCCGCCGCTGCGGAACCGGACAAGAAAACGGCCGCGGTTGAACCGGAGCCCCAGCCAAAACCAAAGCGCAAGCCGAAGCCGCGGACCGTTGCGCAGCCGCCGGCGCAGAGCGCGCCGCAAAGCGCCGCGCAACAGCAACCGGCTCCATGGCCGCAGCAGAACCAGCAGCAGGCGCCGCAGCAGGCCCAGGCACCCTGGCCGGGGCAGGCGCAGGGTCAGGGCAATGCAGGCGACCCATGGCCATCGTCGCCGCCCAGCACCGTTGCGCGCTGATTGGACGTGTCATGTGCGGGCATAGACGTCCGAAGGACGGCGTGCTTTCGCCCGCCTATGACCCGCGCATCTATCTGGCAAACACATCTTTGAATTCTCTTGATGGATTGCCGGCTTTAGCCCGGCAATGACAGCTGATGAGCTTCACGATTGCCATTGTCGGCCGGCCCAATGTTGGCAAATCGACCTTGTTTAACCGGTTGGTGGGCCGCCGCCTGGCTTTGGTTGATGACCGGCCAGGCGTCACGCGCGATCGCCGGGAGGGCGAGGGCCGGCTCGGCGACATAGAATTCACGGTGATCGACACGGCCGGATTCGAGGAGTCGGCACCGGAAAGCCTATCCGGCCGGATGCGCGCACAGACCGAGGCGGCCATTGATCAGGCTGACGCCATTTTCTTCATGATCGACGCGCGCGCCGGGGCAATTCCGGCTGACCACGCCTTTGCCGACGTTGCGCGCAAATCCGGCAAGCCGATCGTGCTCGTGGCAAACAAGAGCGAAGGCACGGCCGGCGAAGCAGGACGGCTCGACGCCTATTCGCTCGGCCTTGGCGAACCCGTGGCGATTTCGGCGGAGCACGATGAGGGTCTATCCGACCTCTACGACGCGTTGCGTGCTGCATTGCCCGAAAGAACAGCGCAGCAAGTGACGGAAGACCTGCCGGACCAGGCGCGTCCGATCCGCGTGGCCATTGTCGGCCGTCCCAATGCCGGCAAGTCCACGCTGATCAATCGGCTGATTGGTGAGGACAGGCTGCTCACAGGTCCGGAAGCCGGCATTACACGTGACGCCATTGCGGTCGAATACGGTTGGCATGATCGCAAGTTCAGGCTTTACGACACCGCGGGAATCCGCCGTCGCTCGCGCGTTGAGGAGAAGCTGGAAAAGTTGTCGGTCGCCGACGCGCTCAATGCGGTGCGTTTCGCCGAAGTTGTTGTGGTTCTGCTCGACGTAGACAATGCCTTCGAGGAGCAGGACCAGCGCATTGCCGATCTGGTCGAGCAGGAGGGCCGTGCCATCGTTATCGCGATCAACAAATGGGACTTGAAAGAAAAAACGGCAGGCGCCATCGGCAAGCTGCGCGCGCAAGCAGACGAGAAGCTCACTCAGCTCAAGGGTGTGCCGCTGGTGGCGGTCTCTGGCCTCACCGGCGAGGGTCTTGAGCGGTTGATGCAAGCAATCGTGGACGCCTACGAGGTATGGAACAAGCGTATCCCCACCAGTGCACTCAATCGCTGGTTCGAGCACGCAACCAGCGCGCATCCGCCGCCGGCGGTGTCGGGCCGGTCATTGCGGCTTAATTACATTACTCAGGCCAAGAGCCGGCCACCGAGCTTTGTCGTTTTTTGCACGCGTGCTGACGCGGTTCCCGACGCCTACAAGCGATATTTGCTGAATTCGCTGCGAGAGACGTTTGATTTGCCCGGTACGCCAATCCGGCTAGCGCTACGGGAGAAGGACAACCCATTCAAAGGGCGGGCGAAGCGAAAACACTGACGGCTGCCCTCTCAGGCAGGCGCTCGGAAATCCAAAAACTTTTTCTCGCGGAAATTATAGATTTTCCCGGTCTCCACGCAGGACGGCAGGCACAATGGCACAATCGCCTTGGCGACTTCCTCGGGCGTCGGCAGTGTCAGTGGATCGATGCCGGGGAAAGCGCCAGCGTACATGCGGGTTCGCGTCGGGCCGGGCGCGAACAGATTGGCGCGCACCGGAGTGGTGACGCATTCCGCCGCGTATGTGCGAACAAGCACCTCTAGCGCGGCTTTCGAGGCAGCGTAGGGGCCCCAATAGGCCCGTCCCACGTGCGCAACGCCGGACGTGAGGAACACGGCGCGCCCGGCCGCAGACCGCTGGAGCAATGCGTCCATGCAGCGGATGAGCTGCCAGTTGGCTGTGATATTGACCGCTATCAGATTGTCCCAATCCTTCGGCTCGACGTGGGAAAGCGGCGACAGCGGGCCCAGGATGCCGGCATTGCCGACGAGCACGTCGAGCCGCTGGTAGCGCTCGTTGAGCGCAAGCGCCAGACGCGCAATGCCATCACTGTCCTTTACGTCCAGCGGCACCAGCGTCGCCGAGCCTCCGGCCGACTTGATCTTGTCGTCGAGCTCCTCAAGCCCGCCGACGGTGCGCGCAACGGCGACGACGTGCGCGCCGGCCTGCGCCAGCTCGATCGCCAGGGCTGCACCAATGCCGCGCGAGGCGCCGGTGACCAGCGCAATACGATCGGAGAGGGGTTTGGCCATCCGCGAATGCCGGCTGTCGGCCAGCTATATGGCTTCCGCCAGCAATGACAATTGCCGCGGGCTCGCTTCTTGCGCGCCGAGATCCGTGAGCGTGGTCGGATAGTCACCGGTGAAGCAATGGTCGGTGAATTGCGGCCGCGCCGGATCGCGACCCGGCAAGCCCATGGCGCGATAGATGCCATCGACCGACAGGAAGGCCAGGGAATCGGCGCCGATAAATTTGCGCATGCCCTCGAGGTCGTGAGTTGCGGCAAGTAGCTTGTCGCGCTCGGGCGTGTCGATTTCGTAGTAGTCGGGATGGGTAATAGGCGGCGAGGCGATGCGGAAATGCACTTCCTTGGCGCCGGCATCGCGCATCATTTGCACAATCTTGCGCGACGTCGTGCCGCGCACGATTGAATCATCCACCAGCACAATGCGTTTGCCTGCGACCACGGCGCGGTTGGCGGAATGCTTGAGCCGTACGCCCTGGTCGCGGATTTGTTGCGTCGGCTGGATGAAGGTGCGGCCGACATAGTGGTTGCGGATAATGCCAAGTTCATAAGGAACGCCGGCCTCCTGTGCGAATCCGATCGCTGCCGGCACGCCGGAATCCGGCACCGGTACGATGACGTCGGCGTTGGCCGGCGCCTCGCGCGCCAGCTCTGCGCCCATGGTTTTGCGCACGTTGTAGACGTGACGGCCGCCGACGATGGAGTTAGGCCGCGAAAAATATATGTATTCGAAGATGCAGGGGCGTGCCGGCATTGGCGGGAACGGCTTATGCGACTGCGCGCCGTCTTCATCAAAGATCACGACCTCGCCGTTTTCGACGTCGCGCACATATTGGGCACCGATGATGTCGAGTGCGCAGGTCTCGGAAGCGAGGATCGGACAGCCATCAAGTTTACCGATCACCAGCGGACGGATGCCGAGCGGATCGCGCGCACCGACAAGCTTCTTATTGGTCAGGCCGACGAAAGCATAGGCGCCCTCAAGTTGGCGCAGACCCTCAATGAAACGATCGACAAAACGGTTGCGACGTGCACGCGCGACCAGATGGAGGATCACCTCCGTGTCGGTGGTCGATTGCATCATGGCGCCCTCATGCACGAGATCGCGCCGCAGCTTGATGCCGTTGGTGAGATTGCCATTGTGGCCGATGGCGAAGCCGCCGCCTTCGAGCTCAGCGAACAGCGGCTGTACGTTGCGAAGAATAGTTTCGCCGGTGGTCGAATAGCGCACGTGACCAATGGCAGATGTGCCGGGCAGGCGGTCGATCACCTCGCGACGTGCAAAGGCATCGCCGACGAGTCCGAGGCGGCGCTCGGAATGAAAGCGCTTGCCGTCAAAGGATACGATGCCGGCTGCTTCCTGACCGCGATGCTGGAGAGCGTGCAGGCCGAGTGCCGTGATTGCGGCGGCATCAGGGTGGCCGAAAATGCCAAACACTCCGCATTCCTCGCGCAGGCGGTCGGCGTCTGGATCGAACTCCACGTCGGCCGTTGGCACGAGATCCTGAGGATGTTTATGCATTGCTATCGCGTTCCACTCGCCTTGGGTTGCGTCAACGGCAATTCTGAACGTTGGTCCGGACCCGAATCCGGTGCATCCTGATCTTCCGGCTTCGGCTTCTTCAGCCTCTTCAAGATGGTGCTTTCGGGGTCATCCGGCAACATCGACATCAACCATTGCCCGGTATTTTGCAGGACCACCTTTGACTTGGCGCTACGGACCCATTCCGGTTGGCTGCGATCGGGTACCAGCCATGCAAAGAACAGAAAGGCCACAACCACAATGATCAGGCCGCGACCCAGCCCGAACAGGAAGCCAAGCGTGCGGTCGAGGGCACCAACGCGGCTGTCGAGCACCATATCGGAGACGCGCGCTGTGATGATCGACACGATGAGCAGGGTGCCGAGAAATATGCCGCCCGCCGAGACGCCGGCGGCGACCATGTCGCTATTGAAGTATTGCTTCGCCATGGGCAGCACGCGACTGTACGAGTAGAGCGTGACAACGGCAGCGATGCCCCAGGCGCCGATCGACAGGATCTCGCGCATGAAGCCCCGTATCAGGGCGAGCAACCCCGAAATCAGCATGACCGCTAACAGGATGATGTCGAGCAACGTGATCGGCATCGGGGCTCATGCACTCCGCAAGTTTCGGCGATCCATGGTGCGCGTGGCAGCTGGCCGGCGCGACGATTCCGGGCCAGCCATAGCGGCTTCGGACCAGCGCGGCAATGTCGACCTTAAGTGCTTAATTTTAAGCCCATTTCTGCGCTAGTGGCCGTGCGCTCGATGAGGCCGCGGAAGGCGGTTTGACGCGCCCCGTATATAGCGGGAGGTCACCTTGCCGTCACGGGTCTTGTCCACCACTTTTGGCAAACTTGCCTGCTTTTCCGCGAGCGGCGATGTCGGCTACCAGGCTGGCGAGGCTTCCGACGTCGGTAACCTTAAGTCCTGGTTCGGCCGTCTCCGAGCGTGCAGTTTCCGGCACCACGGCGCGCGTAAAGCCGAGTTTAGCGGCCTCCTTGAGGCGGGATGCGCTCTGCGCGACAGGCCGAACGGCGCCGGAAAGAGACACTTCGCCGAAGTAGACCGCGTCTGCCGGCAATGGCGCATTGGCAAGCGACGATACCAGCGCGGCGGCCGCGGCAAGATCGCCCGCCGGCTCCTGAATACGCATGCCGCCCGCGACATTAAGGTAAACATCGTGACCGCCGAGCCGCACTCCGCAATGCGCTTCGAGCACCGCCAGAACCATCGATAGACGGCTAGGGTCCCAGCCGACGACGGCCCGCCTCGGTGTGCCCAGCGAGGTCGGCGCAACCAACGCCTGAATTTCGACGAGCAACGGCCGCGTGCCCTCGATGCCGGCAAAAACCGCCGTGCCGGGCTGACCAAGATCACGTTCGGATAAAAATAGTTCGGAAGGGTTGGCAATTTCGCGCAAGCCCGATCCGGTCATTTCGAATACGCCGATTTCATCCGTGGGACCGAAGCGGTTTTTGACTGCGCGCAGGATGCGGAACTGGTGCGAACCTTCGCCCTCAAACGAGAGCACGGCATCCACCATATGTTCGACAACACGCGGTCCGGCGATCTGACCATCCTTGGTGACATGGCCAACCAGAATGATCGCGGCCCCGGATTTTTTGGCAAAGCGGATCAGTGCCTGTGCACTGCCGCGCACCTGGGTCACCGTGCCGGGTGCGGATTCGACCATGTCGGTCCACATGGTCTGGATCGAATCGATAACGATCAGCCGCGGTGTCTTGCCTTCCGACAGCGTTGCGATGATGTCCTCGACGGAGGTTTCCGCTGCGAGCTCGACGGCGCTGTCGCGCAAACCCAGCCGTTCGGCGCGCAGGCGCACCTGCGCCACGGCTTCTTCACCCGAGATATAGACCGTGCGATGGCCGGCGCGGGCCAGTGCCGCGGTGGCCTGAATGAGGAGGGTCGATTTGCCGATGCCGGGATCGCCGCCCACCAGCAGGACGGAGCCCCGCACAAAGCCGCCGCCCGTTACCCGGTCGAATTCGGCGATGCCGGAGGGCAAGCGGGGTGCGTCATGCGCGTCGCCGGCGAGGGGCTCGAGGGCAAATAGACGGCCTTTGCCGGGCTTACGGCCCGGACCAGTGGGCCGGTCGGCGCCTTCCTCGCTCAGCGTGTTCCATTCGCCGCAAGCCTCGCATTTGCCCTGCCAGCGGCTGAAGGCGGCACCGCAGTTCTGGCAAATGAAGGTCAAGCTGCGCCTGGACATAACGGAATCGCCTGAAAAGATGCATATGGACGTTAGTTCGCCCAGAAGAACAATACAAGAACATTTTTTAAAAAGTCACTAATTTTCAGGGGATTGGCCGTCGGCTGGTCAGTCCGTCCGGTAGATCCGGTGGTAGCGGTTGCCGAGGCTCGTGAGCACCTCGTAGCCGATCGTCCCCGCCGCCGCCGCCAGGTCGTCGACGCCAATACCACCGCCGATGAGCGTCACCAGGTCGCCACGCCGGACAGTGTGGTCGGGCAGAGCAGTGATGTCGATCGCCAGAAGATCCATGGAGACGCGTCCGGCGAGCGGGCAGCGCGTTCCGGCAACGATTGCGTCGGCGCCCGGCGCGGCGTCGGTGGCGCTCGCCGCCCGCGGATAGCCGTCGGCATAGCCGACTGTAACAACGGCAACGCGGGTTGCGTGTTTCGCAGTCCAGGTGGCGTCGTATCCGATTGTTTCGCCCTTCGGAACGGTGCGCACCTGTACGACATGTGCGTGCAATTCGACGGCTGGGCGCATCGGATTGCTGCGGCCGGGCGTCGGATTGACGCCGAAAAGCGCAGCGCCAGGTCGCACCACGTCGCAATGAGCGCCGCTACCGAGGAAGATGCCCGATGAATTCGCAAGCGAGCCGGGAATGCCGCGGTAAAGCAGACGTACGTCGCGGAAGAGCTGGATCTGCTTTTCGTTAAGCGGATGCTCCGGCTGTTCGGAACAAACCAGATGGCTCATCAGCAGGGTAATGCCGTGATTTTCTGCTCGAATGCGCGGCGCCAGCGCCACCGCCTCATCGGCTGATATGCCGAGACGGTTCATGCCGGTGTCGACGTGCAACGCAGCTCCACCATGCCATTGGTTAGCGGAACAGAACGCGTCCCATTCCGCGAGCTCGACGAGGCTCCCAATCACCGGCCGTGCATTGATGTCGGCGTAGGCTGATGCCGTACCGGGTAAAAGACCGTTGAGCGCGTAAATCGCCGGCTCCTGTGCAACGCTGCGCAGGCGGCGGGCCTCGCCAAGATCGGCGACGAAGAACGTCTTGCAGCCCGCGCCGGCGAGCGTGCGGGCGACCGGCTCGAGGCCGCAGCCGTAGCCGTCGGCCTTGATCACGGCCGCGCACTCGGACGGCATGGCGCGACGGCCAAGTTCTTTCCAATTGGCTTCGATGGCAGGCAGGTTGATGGTCAGGATTCCGCCGGCCTCGGCCGCAGATGGACCTGTCTCGGCCGCGGCCCCTGCCGGCGTGGCCTCTGGATGCAAGTCAGGCTGTAAAGCGGTTTCGGACATGACGTGTGGGTTTAGCCGCCCCGGTGCCGGCCGTCTATGCACGCCCTGCGGCCGGCTTAAATGCGCTCGGGCAGATGGTTTTCGCGCGCCAGTGAGGAGAAGCGGGTGACTGCGGCGTCGAATTGCATTTCCACGGTCCCGGTCGGGCCGTGACGCTGCTTGCCGATGATGATTTCCGCCTTGCCATGGACCTTGTCGGCTTCGGCGAGCCATTCGGCAAACTTCTCGCGGTTGGATTCCAGAGGCTTGCGCATCTGGTGGTAGTATTCCTCGCGATAGACGAATAGCACCACGTCGGCGTCCTGTTCGATCGAGCCGGATTCACGCAAGTCCGAGAGTTGCGGCCGCTTGTCGTCGCGGCTTTCCACCTGACGAGACAATTGGGACAAGGCCAGGATCGGAACGTTGAGCTCTTTTGCCAACGCCTTGAGCTTGGTGGTGATTTCCGTGATTTCCTGGACGCGGTTTTCCTGGCTGCGGCGGGTCGAGCCTTGCAACAATTGCAGATAGTCGATCACCAGCAGGTCGAGGCCGCGCTGGCGTTTGAGCCTGCGAGCGCGGGCGGCGAGCTGTGCGACCGACAGGCCGCCGGTCTCATCCACGTAAAGCGGGATGTGCTGCAACTCGATCGAGTAGTCTTTGATCTTCTCGAAGTCGCTCTCGGTGATACCGCCGCGCCGGATCTGGTTGGACGGAATTCCGGTTTGCTCGGCGATGATGCGCGTGGCGAGCTGTTCTGCCGACATTTCCAGCGAGAAGAAGCCGACGATGCCGCCGTTGACGGTGACGGTGTGACCGTCCGGCTTGACCTCACCGCGCCATGCCTTGGCAATATTGTAGCCGATGTTGGTGGCGAGGGCGGTTTTGCCCATGCCGGGGCGGCCGGCGAGGATAATCAAGTCCGATTGCTGCAACCCGCCCATCATGCGGTCGAGATCGTCGAGGCCGGTGGCGATTCCGGACAATTTCCCGTCGCGCTGGAAAGCATGCGCTGCCATGTCGATCGCGGTGGTGAGCGCCTGGGCAAAGCGCTGGAAGCCACCGTCGTAGCGACCGGTCTCGGCCAATTCATAAAGCCGCCGCTCGGCGTCCTCGATCTGATTGCGCGGGGAAAAATCGACCGGCGCGTCGAAAGCGACGTTGACCATGTCCTCGCCGACCTGGATCAACGCGCGGCGGATCGACAGATCATAGACCGTATGGCCGTAGTCCTCGGCATTGATGATCGTGGTCGCTTCGGCTGCAAGCCGGGCGAGGTACTGGCTGACTGTGAGCCCGCCGATATCGACATTGGCATCGAGAAACGTCTTGAGCGTGACAGGTGTGGCTAGCTTGCCGGCGCGGATCAGGTCGCGCGCCAATTGATAAACCTTCTGGTGGATCGGCTCGAAGAAATGCTCGGGATTGAGGAAATCTGAAACCCGGTAGAAGGCTTCGTTGTTAACGAGGATAGCGCCCAACAGCGCCTGTTCCGCCTCGATGTTGTGCGGAGCGGAACGATAGAGCGGGGCAGGTTCTGCGACCTGCTTGCGGGCTGTCGAATCAGCGAGGGCCATGGATGTCGGTGCTTACCCGGAAATTGTGGCATAGCACGCGTTTTGTGGCGGAAGCGCGCATCGCGCGCGGTTATCCCGCAATTCACAAGCTGTATTGATCAGTGGGAAAGGCCGGTTTCTTCTTGACCCCGTTCGTGCGCGCGCGAACGAACTCCTGATTATTCTCCGGCCAGACGCAGCGGCGGCCGTCGTGCGCCCTCGGCTGCGGCGAGGCGGTGCTCTTCGTGGGTAATATAGTCTCGCGTGATCGGCACGACGCCCTGCCGCTTGGTGAGCTGGATCTGCATTACCATCATGTTCTGTTCGCGGAACGACATCTCCGAGGCGGCAAGATAGAATTCCCACATCCTCACGAAGCGCTGGTCGTAAATGCGCTCGGCCTCCTCGCGATGTGCCAGAAAGCGTTCGCGCCAATGCCGGAGCGTTTCGGCATAGTGGAGCCGGAGAATTTCAATATCCGTGACGAGCAGGCCGGCTCTCTCAATACTCGCAACGACCTCCGACAGCGCGGGGATGTAGCCTCCGGGGAAGATATATTTTGCAATCCAGGGATTGGTGGCGCCGGGCCCTTCCGAGCGACCGATCGAATGCAGCACCATCACGCCGTCGGCGGCGAGCAATTGCGCACTCTTCTGGAAGAAGCTGTCGAAATGATTCACCCCGACATGCTCGAACATTCCGACCGACACGATACGGTCAAACGGGCCGGTGACGTCGCGATAGTCTTCCAACCAGAAGCCGGCGCGCTCGCTAAGCCTTTTTTCGGCCGCCCGTTCATTGGCGATCGCATGTTGCTCTTGTGAGAGCGTGATGCCGGTGACGTCGGCGCCGCCAACTTCGGCAAGATAGAGTCCGAGTCCGCCCCAGCCGCATCCGATGTCGAGCACGCGCAAATCCTGTGCGCCTTTATTCGGCTCGAGCCTCAGCTTGGCAGCCAGATGCCGCTTCTTGGCAAGCTGGGCGTCGTCGAGTGATTGATCGGGATTCTCGAAATATGCGCAACTATATTGTCGGTCCGCGTCCAGGAATAAAGAGTAGAGACGACCATCGAGATCGTAGTGATGGGCGACGTTGCGGCGTGCCCGCGGGCGTGGATTGAATTGGCTGAGGCGGCGACGCAGGTAGCGCAACAGCGCTTGCGGCCTTGCCCAGTAAGGAACTTCCGACTTTTGACCGAGAGCGATGGCGAGCACGTCGGCGATCGTGCCTTCCTCGACCACAAACGAGCCGTCCATGTAGGATTTGCCGAACTTAAGCTCAGGATCGAGGAGAATGCCCCATTCGGCGCTGCGTGAGGCAAAACGAACCGAAACCGGCTGGCCGGTCCCATCGCCGAACGTGAAAACTGTGCCGCGCGAGGTCGTAACTCGAAATGTGCCCCGCCGGATAAACGTCTTAAGCAGGAACTGAAGCAACCGATCCATCGGCCGCCTCCATCACTCATTGGTCAACGCGCTACCAGTTATGGATTCCCCTTGCCGCCCTATCAACGCAAAGCGCGCAACAATGTTTCAGACCTAGGTATATAATCAAAGTTCCGTGGCGCCAGCAATCCCGCAAAAGCGCAGTTTCGCCATTCGTCGGGTCACGGGTCACAATCGCGGAATAATGCGCTATCAAGGCGCTGCATTGTTGGGCCCGGTTGGGCAAGGTGCGGGGCGAAAGGGTTGGCGGACCATGAAAGCGTTACGTTGCGGCCTCGGCGCGGCGATTGGCATTGCGGTGCTATGCATTGCCGGCGCGGCGGGTGCGCAGGAAAACCTGGATCAGGGCAAAAGCGCCGCCCAGCTATTCGCAGCGAATTGCTCCATTTGCCACAAATCGCCGCAGGGGCTGGCCAAGGCCGGCGGAATACTCGGGCTCGATAGTTTCCTGCGTGAACACTACACGGCGAGCAAGGAATTGGCTGGCGCGCTCGCCGCCTATCTCAAATCGATGGATACAGGTCCTGCTGCGCCGGCCCGCGCCGCCAAGCGCGGTCCCAAGGGCGACGAAAAGGCCAAGCCCGATGAGAAGAAAAAATCAGGCGCCAAGGGGAGCGAACAGAAGGGGACGGAGAAGAAGCCGGAAACCGGCGCGGAACCCAATACGTCCGAGTCAAAACCTGCCGAGGCCAAGCCTTCCGAGGCCAAGCCTTCCGAGGCCAAGCCTTCCGATGGAAGGCCCGCTGATATTGTGGCGCCGGAGCCAAAATCCGGGGAAACGAAATCAACCCCGCCCACCGCCGGTGAAACAAAACCGGCAGAGGGCGGTAAATCCGAGAAATCGGACTAGCAACTGAAGACGGCTTACTCTTCTGCCGGCTTCTTCTTTTTGCCTTTTGCGGGCTTCGGCGTGGGCTCAGCGGACTCAGCACCGTCCGTCTTGGTGGACGCATCAGCTTCCGCTTGCTCGCGGTCCTTGAGCGCTTTCGCTTCTGGATCGAACATCGCTTCGGCGGTTGCTGCCGCAGCAGCGGCTTCCTCTTCCGCCTCAGTCCGGCGCACGGTGACATCCTCGCCGCGGGCAATGCGCGCCGCTTCATCTTCGCTGCGAGCGACCGTCACGGTGATCGATATTTCGACCTCCGAATGGAGGGCCAGCGGTACTTTGTACTGACCGATCGTCTTGATCGGGGCATTGAGCACAATTTGCGAACGGCCAACATCGGCGCCGCCGGCTTTAACCAGGCTGGCGATGTCGCGGGTCGACACCGATCCGAACAATTGTCCGGTCTCGCTCGCTTGCCGCAGGACAACATAGGTCTTGCCATTGAGCGTGCTGGCGAGCTTGCCCGCTTCGCCCTTCAATTCGAGATTCTTGGCCTGCAGTTCGGCCTTCATCCCCTCGAAACGTTTCTTATTGTCGGCAGTCGCGCGCAACGCTTTGCCGCGCGGCAGCAGGAAATTTCGGGCAAAGCCGTCTTTCACCCGCACGATTTCACCCATCTGGCCGAGCTTGCCGATGCGCTCTAACAGGATCACTTCCATTGTCTTACTCCTTGATCTGAACTTCGATTGTGGTTGAGTTGATGTCACGAAAGGGCAGGCGGCCCACGCTTGCGTGCAACGCGTCCGCGCAAATCAAATGCTGTGTCGACGAGGCCGAGCAAGCAGAGCGCCAGCATCGGCCAACCGATGAGAAATACGGCGGCATAGGCAAGGCCGAGCAAGAAGGGGCGTATTTGCAAGCCTTGCGTAATCGCGTGCAGCACCGCAAAGCCGAGCACGCCGTAGGCCAGCAGCAGACTTGCTGACGCGATACCGGCCACGATGCCAAGTAATCCATCGACGAAACTGAAGGCGACGGCGAGGGCCAGGGCCGCTGTCAGCAGAGGCGGAAATTTCAGGTCCGAAAGCCGCGGCCAGGGCCGTGCCAGCCGGCCGGAAAATTTTACAATCCGCGCAGCGAGCCAAAGGTTGAACAGATTGGTGATGGTCGCAAGGACGGCTGCCGCCAATGGTATCGCGCTCACCAGAAACTCAATCAGTCGGTCGACTCTGGCGGGCATGCCCGATGGCGCATCGGCCGGCATGGCAATCTCTGCGCGCAAGATCGTGTTGAGCGCGCCGCGCAACCCGGCACGAAAGCTTTCAGCGTCCATTCCGAAATTGGGAATGGCGATTATCACCACCAGCGTGGCGAGAAGCGCGGCCCACATCACGAGGCGCCCGGGTGGATACCATTCGAGCGCGGCTGCTTGCTGACCACCGGCGCTGTTGGCCGCGGGCGGGCGAGCGAGCATTGCCAGGTAGCCGAGCCACCACGCGGGAATGCCCGCGCCGGCAAGAAATGCAAACAGGAAAACGACGCCGAAGACGGTACCCAAGGTGAGTGCGCCCGTCAGCGACGCGATGAGTGCAGCCCAATGGCTCCAGCCAAGGCCGGCGATCATGATCGGCAGCGGGGCGAGATAGAATAGGGGGATGGACAGCCATATGCCCGACGTGACCGAAGCAAACAGCAAAGCTGCCGCGACGCCGGCACCAATCCCAACGATTGCAAACTGTATCATCACAAGCTGTCCCGCTCCTCATCGAGCGGTTAGAGACGGAATGAGAACCCGCCCCAACCATCAGCTCCCGGATGGCTCCGGAAGCCTCGTTGTTGAATTACTGGATCACGTAAGGCAGCAACCCCAGAAACCTCGCGCGTTTGATTGCCTGTGCGAGTTCGCGTTGTTTCTTCGCCGACACCGCAGTGATACGGCTTGGCACGATCTTGCCGCGCTCTGACACGTAGCGCTGCAACAGTTTGACGTCCTTGTAGTCGATCTTCGGCGCATTTGCGCCAGAGAAAGGGCAGGTCTTGCGACGGCGGAAGAACGGACGGCGGGCGCCACCGGCTTGTGAACCGAATGCCATGGCCTATTCCTCCACTGCCGCGACGACATCACCGACGTCGATGTCTTCGCCGCCTTCTTCGCGGCGCGGGCGGCGACCGCCACGATCTCCACGATCGCCGCGATCATCGCGGTCCCGATCAGATTTGCGCATCATCGCTGAAGGACCTTCCTCGAGCGCTTCGACGCGGATGGTGAGATAGCGCAGGACATCTTCGTTGAGGCGTTCCTGACGCTCGATCTCGTTGAGCGCAGCCGCCGGCGCGTCAACATTGAGCAGCGTCATGTGTGCCTTGCGGTTTTTGCGAATGCGATACGTGAGGGACTTCAGGCCCCAATATTCATTCTTCGTGACCTTACCGCCGAGCTGCCCGATTACCCCGGACAACTGCGTGGTCAATTCCTCGACCTGCTGCGCGCTCAGGTCCTGGCGCGCGAGGTAGACGTGTTCGTACAACGGCATGAAATGCCTTTCCCTTGTTAGCCCATGGCCGTGACCCTGGCGCCTAGCCCCTCGAGCCCTTCGGGAAAGGCTCGAATGCTCAGAAGGCGGAAGCACGGGACGCCGGGCACATCGGCCCTACCGGATGTTCATGCGGAATATGACGTTCGTACGGAACGTCATGAACATCTGGCCGTCCGTTCAGCTCCCAACCAGGATCGACGGAACGCGCGGTTTATAGGGGCTTTTTGCGGAAATGCAAGGCAAAACGCGGGCGTTAGGCGCGACCGCGCATTGATTCAGGCGCCCTGGGCCCCCGGACCGCCGCCTTGCAGACGATCCGCGAGTTTGACCGCAAGATCGGCGCCTTCTTTGATCAATCGGGCGGTATCGGCATCCTGATTGCTTGCGCGTCGCATCATTTCGAGCGCTTCGAGCAACCGGTCGAGGTTTTGTGCAAGAAATTGCTGGCGAAACGCCGGATCACTGCGCGCCCGCGCGATATCGTCCTCGGTGGCCAAAGTGCTCATCGTCTGGTCCGTGAAAGGCCAGCACCAACTATACAATGGAGAGCGTTGTTGCCCAGTTACTGTCAGCGGCGAAACTTGACAGATGCGATAGCGGGGTGTCTTTCGGCCCGATTTCGGTGTGGGACTTAAAATTAGCGGGCAAGACATGACGGTTGCGTTCGTTTTTCCGGGGCAGGGCAGTCAGACGGTTGGAATGGGCAAGACGTTGGCGGCGAATTTCGCCGCCGCACGGCAGGTGTTCGATGAAGTGGATTCCGCCCTCGGTGGAAAGCTCAGCACCACCATCTTCGAAGGGCCAGCCGATACACTTACGCTGACTGAAAATGCGCAGCCGGCATTGATGGCGGTTTCACTTGCGGCCACGCGCGTGCTGCAAGCCGAGGCGGGCCTCGATCTTGCTCGCGAGGCGCAATTCGTCGCTGGTCATTCACTTGGAGAATACTCAGCGCTGGCTGCGGCCGGTGCTTTTATGGTGGCCGACGCAGCGCGGCTCCTGCGCACGCGGGGGCAGGCCATGCAAAAGGCTGTTCCAGTCGGCGTGGGCGCGATGGCGGCGTTGATCGGCCTCGAATTCGACGCGGCATCTGCAATTGCGGCTGAAGCCGCGCAAGGTGAGGTTTGCCAGGCAGCTAACGATAATGGCGCCGGCCAGGTGGTTGTCTCCGGCAACAAATCGGCAGTCGAGCGCGCCGTCGAGATCGCCAAAACGAAAGGTGCAAAACGTGCAATGCTTTTGCCAGTGTCTGCGCCCTTCCATTGTGCATTGATGCAGCCCGCCGCCGATGCAATGGCTGAGGCGCTGGCAAAAGTTTCGGTGCAGCGGCCCGTTGTGCCAGTGGTCGCCAACGTATTGGCCAAGCCGATCAGCGAGCCAGCTGAAATTGTGCGGGCGCTGGTCGCTCAAGTCACTGGTACAGTGCGCTGGCGCGAGTTGGTTGATTTTATGGCAGGGGCAGGCGTCACGAAGTTTTATGAGGTAGGCGCCGGCAAAGTTTTGAGCGGCCTCATCAAGCGACTTGCGGAAGGCGCTTCGGCCAGCGCGATCGGCAGCCCTGAAGATATCGCCGCCTTCAAGGCGGGGAGGAACCCATGATGTTCGACTTGAACGGCAAGACCGCGCTTGTGACCGGCGCGAGCGGTGCGATCGGCGGTGCGATCGCGCGCGCTTTGCACGCGCAGGGCGCAACCGTCGCGATCTCGGGTACCCGCAAGGATGCCCTCGATGCGGTGGCCGCTGTGCTCGGCAGTCGCGTGCACGTTTTGCTCTGCGACCTTGCCGATAAAGACTCCGTTGAAGCGCTTGTGCCGGCTGCGGAAGAAAAAATGGAAAAACTCGATATTTTGGTCGCCAACGCGGGTCTCAATCGAGACAACCTTTTTGTCCAATTGCGGGACGAGGACTGGGACAGGGTGATCGCGGTTAATCTGACCGCGACGTTTCGGCTCGCCCGCGCGGCCGTCTCTCGCATGATGCGTCGCCGCTGGGGCCGTGTGATCGGCATTTCGTCTGTGGTTGGCTTTACCGGCAATCCTGGACAAGGCAACTACACAGCCTCCAAGGCCGGCATGGTCGGCATGATCAAGTCAGTGGCTGCTGAATATGCCAAGCGCAATATTACGGCCAACTGTATCGCGCCCGGTCTTATCGCCTCGGCCATGACCGACAAACTCAATGACAAGCAGCGGGAGACGATTCTCGCGCGCATCCCCGCCGCGAAACTCGGTACCCCTGAGGATGTAGCGGCTGCGGCGGTATATCTGGCATCGAATGAAGCCGCTTACGTCAACGGACAGACCATTCACGTGAATGGCGGAATGGCCATGATCTAATGGCCATGATCTCGCGTGTGGCTCGAAAAGTGGCGGTCGGTTTTCGGGAAGGATCGCGCGCAAATAGGAGGTAGAAATGACGGTTTTTCAGGGCTTGCTCGCCCCGCCTCCACGCGCTAGTCAACGTATTTGAAGTATGGTAACCGAGCTTCGGCCCGGCTGGGGCGGCCAATAGCAGACGTCAAAAGCGGTGTTTCGCGATTGGGGATCGTCTCATCACCGTCAACCACGACGAGGCCATACCGCGATGGTTGCGTTCTAAATTTGGATCGCAGCCCAATTTAAAAAGCACGAGGTTGGAACGATGAGTGACATTGGCGAGCGGGTGAAAAAGATCGTCGTGGAACACCTTGGCGTAGAGCCCGACAAGGTGACCGATCAGGCAAGCTTTATTGACGATCTTGGCGCCGACAGCCTGGACACCGTCGAACTCGTGATGGCCTTTGAAGAGGAGTTCGGCTGCGAAATTCCCGACGATGCCGCCGAAACCATCCTGACCGTGGGCGACGCGGTCAAGTTTCTCGAAAAGAACGCAAAAAGCTGAGCAAGCGCCATACGCTGCTGCTCTCGTTTCGCTTGTCATTGGCCAATGAGCTGTGCGCAGTACGGCGGCAGACACGTTCACGCAGTTTGCGCGGGCCTGACTGCGTGTGCGAGTAATTTCGCTCGGAGCCGGCCATGAGACGTGTTGTCGTCACCGGGATGGGAATGCTAACGCCGCTTGGCTGCGGTGTTGAGCCAACGTGGGCGCGGCTGCTCAAGGGCGAGAGCGGGGCAAAAAAAATCGACCGTTTCGAAGTGGCGGATATTGCCTGCAGGATTGCATGCATAATTCCGCGCGGCGACGGTTCAAACGCCACCTACAATCCCGATCAGTGGATGGAGCCGAAAGAGCAGCGCAAGGTTGACGAATTCATCGTCTTCGCGATGTGTGCCGCACGCCAGGCTCTCGATGATGCAGGGTGGCATCCAAAAAGTTATGACGAGCAAACCACCACCGGGGTGCTGATCGGCTCTGGTATCGGCGGCATTGAGGGCATTGCCGAAACCGCGATGCAACTGCATGAGAAAGGCCCCCGTCGGGTTTCGCCTTTCTTCATTCCGGGCCGCATCATCAATCTCGCCTCGGGTTTTGTGTCGATCGCACACGGACTGAAAGGACCGAACCATGCGGTGGTCACCGCGTGTTCGACCGGCGCGCATGCGATCGGTGACGCAGCCCGGCTGGTGGCGTTGGGCGACGCCGACGTGATGGTGGCCGGGGGAGCCGAATCGCCGGTCAACCGTATTTCGCTTGCAGGGTTCGCGGCGCTACGCGCGCTGTCGACCAATTTCAACGACGATCCAACGCGCGCTTCCCGCCCTTACGATAAAAACCGCGATGGTTTCGTGATGGGCGAGGGCGCCGGGGTGGTGGTCTTGGAAGCGATCGAACACGCGAAGGCGCGCGGTGCCAGGATCTATGCCGAATTGATCGGCTACGGTCTGTCGGGCGACGCCTATCACATTACCGCACCGGCGCCGGACGGGGATGGTGCGCTGCGCTGCATGAACGCAGCCATCCGCCGCGCCGGAATATCGGCTGGCAATATCGATTACATCAACGCGCACGGCACATCGACGCCGCTTGGCGACGAGATCGAGCTCGGCGCCGTACAGAAGCTTGTAGGCAATGCCGCCGGCCATATATCTATGTCATCGACAAAGTCTTGCGTCGGACATTTGCTCGGCGCGGCCGGCGCAATCGAGGCCATATTCTCGATCTTGGCGATCCGTGACGGGGTGGTCCCGCCGACAATCAATCTCGACAATCCGTCGGTCGATACGCCAATCGACCTGGTTCCGCATCACGCACGCAAGCGTGATGTCGACACCGTGCTGTCCAATTCCTTCGGTTTTGGCGGAACCAATGCCTCGTTGATCTTCCGTCGGTACGCGGCCTAGGAGGTCACGGCGGCGGTCCCCAAGCTTTCGCCATAATTTTTTCTAACGTGCGCAAGCGGCTGATGTTTCTCCCGCGCGGCGGGACGATGAGACGAAGCAGGCCGGGTGCCGATACAGACAGCGGGAGCGAACTTTCGTGAATTCCAATCTACCGTCGGGCAGTGACGCCAACGGTCCGCCGGCCAGCAAGCCACCAGTGCCGCGCAGCCCGCGTGCAGCGCTCGAACCGGAGCGGGTGCCGGTCCCGAATTGGCGTTCGCGGCGCGTGCGGCATCCGCTCGTGATCATTGGAAACGCCGTCTTCACGCTGCTGGTCGTGGTTTCGATCGCAGTGGGCGCCGCATTGTTCTTCGGAAAGCAGCGCTTTGAGGCGCCGGGTCCGCTGGCCGCGGATAAAGTGGTGAATATCCCGCGCGGCGCGGGCATCCGCGACATAGCCGATCTGCTGCAGCGCGAGGGCGTGATCGATCAACCCTATGTCTTCATGGGCGGCGTGATTGTGCTCAAGGCCCGCGGCGACCTTAAATCCGGCGAATACCAGTTCACCAAGCGCGCGAGCCTTGCCGATGTCGTCGACACCATCGTCGAAAACAAGGTCGTCCAGCACACCTTCACCGTGCCCGAGGGCTTGACGTCAGAACAGATTGTCGCGCGGCTTTTGGACAACGATGCGCTTGCCGGCCAGATCAAGGAAATTCCGCGAGAAGGGACGCTGCTGCCGGAGACCTACAAATTCACGCGCGGCATGACGCGCGAGCAGATCATCCAGCGCATGCAGCAGTCACACCGCCACGTATTGCAGGAAGTCTGGGAGCGCCGGGTGGCCGACTTGCCGGTCAAGACTCCCGAGCAACTGGTCATACTGGCCTCGATCATCGAGAAAGAGACCGGCCGGCCGGACGAGCGCACCCGCGTCGCCGCGGTATTCGTCAATCGACTCAAGAGCAAGATGCGGCTGCAGTCGGACCCGACGATCATTTATGGGTTGACCGGCGGCAAGGGGTCGCTGGGCCGGCCGATCCTCAAGAGCGAGATCGATCAGCCGACACCCTACAATACTTATGTGATTGACGGCCTGCCGCCGGGGCCGATCGCGAATCCTGGCCGTGCGTCGTTGGAGGCCGCGGCCAATCCCGCGCGCACCAAGGAACTCTACTTCGTTGCCGACGGGACGGGCGGCCACGTATTCTCGGACAATTACGCTGAGCACCAGAAGAACGTTGCGCGCCTGCGCGGCATCGAGCACGGCAACGGTGCGCCGCCTACGCCCGCCGTGCCGGCCATCGGTGGTCAAAATGGCGTCCCGAGCGGCGCCAAGCCTTGAACGGGCTCCAGACTTGTGACGTTACGTTCTCGCGGTTAAGGTCGCCGCGCTTTCGGACAGGCAGCAACGCGAGATCAATTCCATGGCTCTGTCGAGCATGACCGGGTTTGCTCGCGGCCACGGCGTCGTGGATGCTTACGCCTGGAGCTGGGAAATCAAATCGGTGAATGCGAAGGGGCTCGACTTGCGCTTTCGCCTGCCGCAGGGCTGGGACGCAATCGAGGTACCGGCGCGCACCCGCGCCACCGAAAAGCTTTCGCGTGGCACCGTCTATGCCAATCTTACCGTCGAGCGCAAAGGCGTATTGCCGACAGTGAAGGTCAACGAGCCGGTGCTCGACGCAGTCCTTTCAACTCTCAAAGGCCTTGCCGGAAAAGTTGACGCTGCGCCACCGAGTCTTGACGGGATTCTCGCGCTGAAAGGCGTGATCGAAATCACCGAGGAAGATGAACGCGAGGACGCCCATCGCGCCGGTGAAAGCGCAATCATTGCGGGCTTCGAACAGTCACTGGCCGCGTTAATTGCCATGCGCCGTGCGGAGGGCGATACGCTCGGACGTCTGCTGTCGGCCAAGCTTGACGAAGTTGCCGCGCTTGCCGCGCGCGCGGAGGCTGCGCCGGGACGCAAGCCGGAAGCGATCAAGGCGCGGCTGGCAGATCAAGTGGCGACGCTGCTGTCGGCCTCCGAACGCTTCGATTCCGACCGGCTGCACCAGGAGGCGATCATGCTCGCCGCCAAGGCCGATATCCGAGAGGAACTTGATCGACTTGCCTCGCACGTGACACAGGCCAAAAAGCTACTCGCCGAGGGCGGCTCAATCGGCCGTAAACTTGATTTTCTGGCGCAGGAACTGCATCGCGAATCGAATACGCTGACCGCCAAAGCGAACGACGTGGAGTTGACCAATATAGGTCTTGAGCTCAAGAGCGTGGTCGAACAATTCCGCGAGCAGGTGCAAAACCTGGAGTGATGTGAGATGGCGCAAAAGCGGCAACCGGACACTGCCGTGACAAGGCGCGGCCTGATGTTGGTTCTGTCGTCGCCCTCCGGCGCCGGCAAGACCACGCTGACCCGCAAACTGCTCGACGAGGACAAACGTGTCGCGCTGTCGGTTTCGGTAACAACGCGTAAAATGCGCCCCGGCGAAAAAGATGGTCGTGACTATCATTTCGTCGATCGTAGGCAATTCGATGCGATGGTCGAGAAAAACGAACTGCTTGAATGGGCGGAGGTGTTTGACAATTATTATGGCACGCCGAAGAAGGCGGTGATGGATGCGCTTGCTGCCGGCCGCGACGTTTTGTTCGACGTCGACTGGCAGGGCACACAGCAGTTACGGGACAAAGCACCCAATGATCTTGTCAGTATATTCGTCCTGCCGCCGTCTATCCCCGAACTCGAGCGGCGACTGCACAAGCGCGCACAGGACGACTACGAGACCATCCATCGGCGCATGGCGAAAGCCGCCGACGAGATGAGTCATTGGCAGGAATACGACTATGTTGTGATCAATCATGATCTCGACCAAACCTTCGCCGACGTGCTGGCGATCCTTGCAGCGGAGCGCGTTAAGCGTGAGCGGCAGGTTGGCCTCTCCGACTTTGTCCGCGGACTCCAGGCAAAGCTTTAAGCCGTCAACACGACCCGGCCCAAAATTTCCCCGGCGCGTAAATCGTCGAGGGTCTTTGACGCCTGATCGAGCGGCCGCTCGGCGATTGGCGGCGGTTCAATTTTCCGGGCTCGCACCAGGTTCACCAATTCACGCGCCTCCGCGAGCGTTCCGGTCATGGTGCCTTCGATTGTCATCGCTTTGAGCGGAAACATGGCGACCGCAGTCGAATAGCCGCCGCCAATCAGGCCGGTGACCACGACCTTGCCGCCTTTCGCCAGCACGCCGGTCGCATAGTTCAACGACGCTTCGGAACCTGCGAAATCGCAGGCGGCGTAAATGCCACCACTGGCCTTCAATAGCGCTTTGCGCGCATTGGGATCGGAGGGATCGAAGGACGCACGCGCGCCGGCTGCAAGCGCCGCTACCCGTTTTTTGACGTCAATATCGGCCACGAAGGGTGCCTCGCCATACATGGCACGCGCGAGTGCCAGACCCATCAGCCCGACGCCGCCAAGTCCGACCAGCAGAAGCGGGGCGCGCGCTGCACGATCTGAAAGGCGTTTGAGCGCGGCGTAGGCGGTCAGCCCCGAGCACATCAATGCGCCGGCATAGGATGGGGAGAGTGGCGCGTAATCGATCAGATAGCGCGGATGAGGCACGAGCACATGTGTCGCAAAGCCGCCGTCAACCGTAGTGCCGAGATGGCGCGGCGCCGTGCAGATATTCTCATCGCCCGCCTTGCAGGCGGCGCATTGTCCGCAACCGATCCAGGGATAGACAGCAACCTGTGCGCCGGTTTTGGCGTCCGCATCCGGCCCGGAGTCTCTCAATCACGCCGGCGATTTCGTGCCCAAGCGTAAAGGGCAAAGTGCGGCCTGCACGAACGTCGAGTATCTTACCGTCGCCCAACCTGAAAAAGCCGTCCTGCATGTGGAGATCGGAATGACATACGCCGCATCGCGCGATCCGCACCAGTACCTCGCTGCCTTGCGGGCGAGGCGCGTCGATCACCGTCTCGCATAAGGGCGCGCCGTAAGCCGTCAATGATTGGCGGTGCATTTTCATTGTGTGCAGCCTATCACACGCGGGATTTTGCGTGCTCGGCGAAAATTCGCGCGAGCGCGACGAAACCGTCGACCGGAATCTCCTCCGCGCGCGCGGTGGGGTTGATGCCCGTTTCGGCGAGCAAGGCTGCGGGATCCATGCCAAGCGTCTTCAGGCTTTGTCGCAACATTTTGCGGCGCTGGCCAAAAGCGGCCTCGGTGACGCGCTGCAAAGCGGCCGCATTGCAGGCAAGCGGCACCGGCCGGGGCGTAAGCCTCACCACTGACGACGTCACTTTGGGTGGAGGCACGAAGGCGGATGGCGCCACGTCGAACAAGATTCTTGCTTCCGTTCGCCAGCCTGCAAGCACCGACAACCGTCCGTAAGTTTTACTACCGGGCGCGGCGACGATTCGTTCCGCCACCTCACGCTGGAACATCAGTAGCATTGAATCATACCAGGGCGGCCACGGCTCGACCGTAAGCCAGCCCACAAGGAGAGCAGTCGCGATGTTGTAAGGCAGGTTTGCCACGATGCGGGCCCGCTCCGGACCAAGTTGTTCGCCTAGATCGACGGCAAGAGCGTCGCCGGCCACAATATCGAGCCGGCCCGGATAACGCACGGCGATTTCCTCCAGCGCGGCTATTGCGCGTTGGTCTCGCTCGATGGCGATAACGCGGCGGGCGCCGAGTGCGAGCAATGCACGCGTGAGGCCGCCCGGACCGGGCCCGATCTCAACGACGGTGATGTTCTCGAGCGGCTCGGCAGCGCGCGCGATGCGTGCAGTCAAATTGAGATCGAACAGAAAATTCTGGCCGAGGGATTTTTTGGGCGTGAGGCCATGGCGGCGGATGACGTCGCGCAGCGGCGGCAAGTCATCGATCTGCGCCATCTATTTCGCAGGCACGAGTGCCGGTGCGGTCGCCGATAAGCGTGCGGCAAGTGTGAGAGCTGCAATCAGGCTAGAGGGGTCGGCCGTGCCTTTGCCGGCGATGTCGAACGCGGTACCGTGGTCGGGGGATGTGCGCACGAACGGCAAGCCGAGTGTCACGTTTACGGCGTGATCGAAAGCCAGCGTCTTGATCGGGATCAGTGCCTGGTCATGATACATGCATAGTGCGACATCATAGGCCGCCCGCGCCCGCGCATGGAACATGGTGTCGGCTGGCACCGGTCCCACGGCATCGATGCCCTCGTCCTGCAGGCGTTTCACGGCTGGCGCTACGATCGCAGCATCCTCGGTGCCAAGCGCGCCTTCTTCTCCTGCGTGTGGATTGAGGCCGGCAATCGCAAGGCGTGGGCGGGAAATCCCGAAGCGGCGGGTCAGATCACGCGCGGCAATCCGTCCCGTCTCCGTTATCAATTCGGATGTGAGCTGCGTTGCGACGTCCTTGAGCGCCAGATGGATTGTCACCGGCACGACGGCGAGTTCGGGAGACCACAGCATCATGACTGGTCGTGTGGCATTGCCGGTGGCCTCTTGCGCCAGCTTGGCCAGGAATTCGGTGTGGCCAGGTTCGGCAAAGCCGGAGCGATAAAGCACATTCTTGGCCACCGGGTTTGTGACGATCGCGGCGGCGCGTCCTGCCAAAACATCGGCCACCGCACGGCGGATCGACTCGATGGCGGCGGGTGCACTCGAGGCGTCCGGCTTGCCGGGGATTGCGGTGACGGCCGCACCGAGCGGCACTATCGGCAGCGCGCGCTGAAAGCATTCGATGGCTTGCGACGGCGTGATGACGCTTACCGCAATATCGACGCCGAGCAGGTGCGCGCGGTGTTTGATGAATTCTGGCTGCCCAATGAGATAAAATGGCGGCAATCGGAGTTCGGCGCGGCGGCGCCAGAGATGGATTGTCAGGTCGGGGCCAATTCCCGCAGGTTCGCCCAGTGTCAGAGCGAGAGGAAGGACGGCGGGTTCGCTCATTGCTTATTCTTGTATTCGATCATTGCCGATTTTCGGACTTCGTCGAGATACTTCTTGGATTTCGGACTCGAAGCGTTTGGTGAAAATCTGTTCTCGCAGTTCGCGCTTGAGCGGAGACTTCAGTCGTGCTTTCCTTTTTGTTGCAAACTGCGAACATCTGCAGGCCCTGCGCTGTCACTTCTGGCGTCGTCAAACGGCCGACCTGCATGTTGCCAAGCAGGTCCCGCAACTGGGGGGACAGGTCGGCTGAACTGCGCGTAACCGGCTCGCGCACCGCGACGTCACGCAGGCCGCGCGCCATCGCAAGGCCTTCGTTGCAGGAGACGAAACGGCCGCGCAGGTTTTCGGCCTCGCTGCGTTTGGTCGCCATCGTGGCTTCGTTCGATCCACGCGCGACGACGATCATGACCGGATACAGTGTGTAAACGTAGCCGACCGCTGCGGCCTCACTTTCATTGCGGTCCTTAAGCGCGCTGGCGATGTCGCTATCGCCAACCTGGAGCGACGCGCCGTATTTTCCCCGGATGAGTTGCTGCCAGGTCAGTTCGGCGCGGATTCGCGCCTTGACAGTATTCGGAGATACGCCGGCGCGTTCCAGAACCTGGCCAAATTGCTCCGGCGTGATGTGCTGTCGGGTTGCCATGCCCTCAAAGGCGCCGTTGACCTCGGCATCGGTTACCTCTAGCCCGTAAACCTTCGCACGCGTGATTTTGAGGCGGTCATCAATCAAGTCGTTGATGATTTCCTGGCGTGTTGGCGGCTTGTGAGTGGAAATGGTCACAAGCTTCGTGCGCTGCTGGATGTCATATTCGGTGATCGGCGAACCATTTGCTATGACGACGACCTGTGCCTGCGCGATCGACGGCGCGGCGAGGGCGAAGGCGACAACAGCGCCCGCCAACCATCGACGGCATTCTACGCTTATTCCCGGCATCGCAGTGTCCACTGTCTCACGAGTTTCCCGGAGGGTGGCGCGGCTATTGTGACGACGGCCGGCCAACGCCCTGGCTTACCGACGTGCCACCCAACGTGCGCAAGCTCAACTGCAGCATAATTGTATGGTTGGCGGCGACGTTTCCGCTATAGGTATAGTTCGTAATGTAGTTCAGGCCTAAAATGACACAATCGTCGACATAGCCCACTCCGACGCGGGTTTGATCGAACTTGCCGGCATTGATGTCATAGCGCGCGGCGCCAATCAGCACCCAGTTTGCATCGAGCTTGACCTGCCCGGTTCCCAATATGCCTTGTTGCCGATCAAGAATGCCCAATTCAGGCTGCGCAGCATAGTCGCCATAGAGCACGCTGCCGCTCCAACGGTCGAAGGTGGTGCGGGCTTCGAGTTCGGTCCGTTTTACATTGAAGGTGTCATTGTCAAAGCGGAATCGCGACGTGAACATGTATGTGCTGTTTGGCTGATACGACACCCGCGCCACATAATCGGATGCGGTGGTGTCGAGGCCGGTGTCGGGACCGGTATTGGTGGGCCCGCCGATCGCGAAAGAATTCTGTCCAAACAGGCTGTAGGATTGGCCGAACAGTGCGTTGACGAATCCGCCCTGATTGATCTGCGCGGTATATTGCAGGCCGTAATTGGCGCGGCTGCCGCCTTCGACTCGGTCCCAACCGGAGAATTTGTCAACCCGGAACAGGTTGCTGTCGTCGAAGGTAAGGCTCTGCGCGTCCTCGTTCGCAAAACGTCCGATCTGGGTCTCGTTCGGTCGTACGATAATCTGCGCAATCGGTTCGATTGTTTGCGTGCCCCATGATTGCACGTTGATGAAGGGATAACGGTACTCCAAACCAATTGTCGGCATGCCGCGCACCAGGTTGCTGTCGCCGGTATCCATGAAATTCGCCACGGCGGGATCGCTTTTGATCTGCATGGAGGCGGCATCGGCGCGGACTGAAGCGAACGGCGTGAAGACCTGGCCGAACTGGTCGGTGATGCTGCGGCGCCAATCCGCTTGGACCGAAAAGCGACTGTATGTGCCCGGGACGCCGCGGAGCAGACAGCTCGCCGAATTTATGATCGCGGGGTTGGCGGTTTGGGTACAGGAGCCGTTGTTAAGTGCGCTCTGGGTGATCGGGTCGAAGTTTGCTTCGTTACGCGTCAGGCTGGTGAAGTTGATTTTGTAGCCAAGCTCGCCGCCCAGGATCGGATGGTCGAAGACATAGTTGTAATCGACGACCGGGTGGATGACCGGGATCTGGCTTTGCGCATCCGCTTCCGAGAAACCGAGATAGTAGATGGTGCGCGCATCGAAATAGCTGCGATTGCCTTTGCCTGTGAGGTAGAGCTGGGAGACGGCTTCGCTTGCCGGATTTTGGAACGCGTCGTAGGTACGGTACCGCGACAGACGCGGGTTGTAGTCCTGCAGGAAGGTGCGGTCGGAGAGCAGTGTGCCGTCCCAGCCCGCGACCCAGTTGTTGTTGAGCGCGAACAGACCTGAGCTTTCCAGGCTGCCGCGGAAATCGCGATAGCCGGGCGTTGTCGTACCGTCGCTGCGTATGAAATAATCCTTGTCGAGCTGGCGTATGCCGGCGGCGCGGATCGAATAGGCGCCGTTGATCAGGCGCTGGCGGAATTCACCTTCCAGTAACAGGCCCTGCTTGGTCGTGATCATCGGCGCGAAGGTGGCGTCATAGTCGGGCGCCAGTGCCCAATAATACGGTACTTCGAATGCGGCGCCATAGATTGAACTCGACGATATCGCCGGCGTTAATACGCCGGTCTTGCGCTTGACGGTCGGATCCGGCGCCGAGAAGTACGGTAGCCAGGCAAGTGGCTGGCCAAAAAATTCGAGGCGCGCGTCCTCGAAGTACATCATCTTCTCGCCCTGGTCGTGAATAATACGCGCGGCCTTGACCTGCCACAGCGGCGGCTTTCGCGGGTCGTCCTTGCAAGGCGCGCAGGCGGTGTAGACACCGTTATGAAGCACAGTGAAGTTGCCGCTCGAACGCTCGGCGCGCGTCGCCGCCATGCGGGTCTGATCGGGGGCATCGAGCCGCAGGGAATCGACAAACCCGTCACGATAGTCGTCGGACAGATCCATGATCTCGCCGTAGGTCACCTTGCCGTCCTGTTCGGTCAGGCGGACATTGCCCTCGGCGTGCAAGCGCTTGGTCTTCTGATCGTAGATGACCCGGTCGGCCTCGAGCGTGGAGTCGCCGTAATAAATCTGGACGTTGCCCACGGCGGCCACGCGATTATTGGCGTAGTCGTAGTTGATCTCGGTCGCCTGCACGAGCATTTGCTTCTGACCGGACTTCTCACGGTCGATGGCGATCTTGGATTTTTTCGGCGGTGGCGGGCGCTGCGGGAATTGCAATTCCTGGGCGGGCGCCGAGACAGGCGCGATCAGTCCGCCGCAAGCCAGCAGGCTGAGGACGGCCGCAAGTATTGCGGCGCCACGACACTTCGGCCGCGGCGCTGATGGACGAGCGCTAACCAGCCCCGCCATCACCCGTCCTCCTGGTACAACAACGCAATAAACCCCGTCACGCCGCCGACGAGCACAGGCAGCCAAGCCGCTGCCACAGGGTGCATCAGCTCAGCCTTGCTCAAATCCTCAGTTACTTTCGATAAAACGTAAAGCAGAAACCCGGCGGCCACGCCACTTAAAACCATTTTTTGGACCCCGCCAAAGCGGAAGAACCGTAGACTGACCGCTGCCGCAAGAAGAACCATTGCGGCCAGCAAAAATGGACGCGCTAAAAGCTTCTGGAACTGTAATCTATAGCCTGAGGCAACCAGACCTGCGTGTTCCGCGATCTGGATATACGTCGGAAGTTCCCAGAAAGGGACAGTTTCTGGCGTAGCAAAGCTTTCTCGGACCTGCTCGGGCGTCAGACTCGTCTTGAGCAGGTATTCTTTCTGATTGGCCGGCAAAACGCCAACCGCATAGACCCTGGCGTCGCGCAGCCGCCACACGCCGGGCTCGAGGACCGCCGCACGCGCCTCAATGCGCTGCTTGAAGCGGCCTTCGGTGTCGAAGGTAAAGACCGACACGCCATTGAGGTTGATGCCCTGGTCCCGGCTGCTGACAGCGTTGATGATCGCCTGGCCGTCGTCTGTGCGTTGACTGACCCAGGAGGTGCCGCTACTCCGGTTGGGGGCGTTTGCGGTTTGCCCAAACAGTTCAGCCTCGAAACGCTTGGAACGTTCCTGGAGCACCGCGGAGATCGGGTTGTAGATAGCGGTCGCCAGGATGCCGAATGCGAAGGCCACCAACAGAGCCGGCGTCACGAATTGCCATGCCGACAGGCCGGCAGAGCGGGCGACCACCAGTTCCAGACGCCGCGACAGATTGAGATAGCACGACATGGCGCCGATCAGGACACAGAACGGCAGAATGCGCTCGACTACCTGCGGCACGCGGTAGATCGAGGTCTTTGCCACCAATACCGCCGACACATTCGGGATGTCACCGGCACGGCGCATCAGCTCGATGTAATCGATCAACGCGACCAGCGCGAAGATGCCGGCAAACACCACCAGCACCGCGGCCAGGAAGCGCAGTCCGAAATATCTCGCCAATGTCCCAAAAAAGATCGGCATGGCGTCACATCATGGCGTGACGAAACGCCGGCTGATGCGCTCGGTGAGCGCGGTCAGCCAGTCGGTAATGAAGGCGGGCGGCTCCAGGATCATGCCGCGGCGAATAACGTACAATCCGAGGCCGAACGCGGCGGCCATCGCCAGATATTGCAGCGACAACAGCCATGGCACAGTGGCGCCGAATACGGTTGAGGCAAAGCCGATCAACCGCAATAGTGCGACGCCGCCAACGGCTCCGAGCATCGAGAGTGTGCGGCTTTGCCGCGTCGTCCGCGGGGCGCCGAGATAGGCATAGGCGATTATCACGAAGGCGAGCGGATAAAACGGCGCCATCAGACGGTCGTGCAATTCGGCGCGAAACTGATCGGGCTGCTCGACGTAAAATTGATCTTTCGGGTCGGGAAACAGCAATTGCCAGAGGTAACGCTCACGGATCGAATATTTCACGGCTTGTGCGCCACCAGCGAACTGCGAGAGATCGAACGCATACCGGTCGAAAGCAACCATGGCCGGATCGCGCTGTCCGGTTTCGTGCCGCTGCACGACGCCTTTCTGAAGAACCAGGAACGTTCCGCTGTTGTTGTCGAGCAGTTCGCCGATCTCGGAGAGAACGGTGATGCGTTCGTTCGGGTTGCGCCGGTCGTCGAGGAAAATGCCGCCAAGCTGCCCATTCGGGCGCCGCTCGCGAATGTGGATGGTGACACCGCTCTCGATCGCAGTGAAGCGCCCGGGTTGAACGATGCTGCTCACGACGTTGGCACGCACTTCGGTCAGCCAGTCGCGCAGCATGCGCAGTCCCTTGGGCGCGAAATAGGCGCTGATCGCGCCGACCAGCAGTGACACCACGAGCGCCGCGGCCACGAATGCGCGGAACAGAATCCACGGCGACATGCCGGCCGCGTTCATCACGATGATCTCGGAATTGTTGGACATCTTGTTGAGCACGTGCGCGGCCGCGATCAGCAGCGCGATCGGCGCGATCACAAGGACGAGCAGCGGTATGATCAGCCCGGTGATGCCGACGAAGACGAGAATGGTCTGGCCCTGGCTGGTCATGATGTCGATGTCACGCAGCGCCTGGGTGACCCAGATCACCGCGGTCAGGCTGACCAGCACGACCAGGAACGCGCCCAACGTGGCGCGGAAGATGTATCGGTTGATAGACCCCATCCGCAGCATCGTCCCCTGATCCGGCACAAGCCGGACCCCGCGTGCGGCTTCCCCACCGGACGCGAAGCGTTTCCAGCTTAAAACCCAACCCCCGTCAGATTTACCTTGATCGCCTGACAAAGTGGCCGGGCAAAGGCAAAGCCGTTGAACATGCACAACAAAATGTAAATGTGGCGGGCCTGGGACATGCCCGCGGTTCGCGGTTTAGGCCGCCGGCCTATGGCATCCAGATACCGTCAAATCGAGGGGTTTTTCGCAAATTCTTGTGCCGGACGCTTGGAAAAGCCTTAAATTCGAGCCAATCGGGCCTTTGCAGAGGCCCAGGCGGTCGGGCCATATGGGCTCCCGAAAGCCTTCCGTGGCCAGCCCATCAGGAAAAAGGACCTAATCGATGACCGACGCCCTCAAGCTCGGATTTGGCAACTTTGCTGCCCCGGCCAAAGCCGGCCCATCGGGCGTCCTGGTGGTGTTCTGCGACGATGCCCTCAAATTTGGCCCCGCCACCCGCAAGGCGTTGGGCTCGGCCGCTGAACTGGTCGCTCGCGCTGCCAAGGCTGAACGTTTCACCGGCAAGAAAAACACGGCGCTTGAGCTGGTTGTCCCCGAGGGGCTCAAGGTCGCGCGGCTAGTCGTTATTGGCGTTGGCAAGGCCGGCGAGCTGAAGCCGAAGGATGTCCTCAGGCTTGGCGGTCTCGCGCATGGGCAAGCTGCCGAACGCCGCAAGCGATGCGACGATCTTTGCTGAACTGCCGGGCGGCGCCATGAAATCCGATCAGGTCGCGGATCTTGCGCAAGGCGTACGCCTTCGCGCTTATTCATTCGACCGTTACAAGACCAAGCGCAAGGACGAAGAGAAGCTGCCGGCGACGCGTAGCGTCACTATCGCAACGGGCGACATTGCGGCCGCGCGCAAGGCCTACGATCCACGAGCCGCGATCTCGGACGGGGTCTTGTTGGCGCGCGATCTGGTCAACGAACCGGCCAATGTTCTCTATCCCGAGGAATTCGCGCGCCGCGCGAGTGCGCTCAAGAAGCTCCGTGTTTCGGTCGAGGTGCTCGACATCAAGGCCATGAGGAAGCTCGGCATGAATGCGCTGCTTGGCGTCGGCCAGGGTTCGGCGCGGGACAGCCGCGTTGTGGTGATGCGTTGGAATGGCGGCAAAGCGGGCGATGCACCGGTTGCGTTCATTGGCAAAGGCGTGTGTTTCGACACCGGCGGCATTTCAATCAAGCCGGCTGCCGGCATGGAGGACATGAAGGGCGATATGGCCGGCGCGGCGTGTGTCGTCGGCCTGATGCATGCGCTCGCTGCGCGCAAGGCACGGGTAAATGCCGTCGGCGTCATTGGCGTCGTCGAGAATATGCCGGACGGCAATGCGCAGCGCCCCGGCGATATCGTCAAATCGATGTCTGGTCAAACGATCGAAATCATCAATACCGACGCCGAAGGCCGGCTCGTGCTCGCCGACGTCATCTGGTACACGGCCCAGCGTTTCAAGCCGAAATTCATGGTGGATTTGGCGACGCTGACCGGGGCCATCATCGTTGCGCTCGGTCAGGAATACGCCGGCATGTTCTGCAACAACGATCAGCTTGCCGAACGTTTGACCAAGGCGGGCACCGAGACCGGCGAGTTGGTCTGGCGCATGCCGCTCGCGCCGGAATACGACAAGATGATCGATTCCAAATTTGCGGACATGAAAAATACCGGTGGCAGCCGCTGGGGCGGCGCGATCACCGCGGCGCAATTCATCAAGAGGTTCGTGGACGACAAGACGCCCTGGGCGCATCTTGATATTGCCGGGTACCGGATTTGACTCGCGTCAGACCGATATCAACAGGAGCTGGGGCTCTGGCTGGGGCGTTCGTTTGCTCGACAAGTTGGTGGCGGATCACTACGAGAAGTAGTTGCGGACTTGGCGGCAGGGGCTCGCACATGACCGAGGTTCTTTTCTATCACCTGCAAAGGCAGAAGCTCGAAAACGTGTTGCCCGCACTGCTCGAGAAATCTCTCGAGCGGGGCTGGAAAGTCGCCGTGCAAGGATCGTCCGAGGAGCGCATCGATGCGCTCGATGCGCATTTGTGGACCTACCGCGACGACGGATTTCTGCCGCATGGCACCTGGCGTGAGGCGGAGGCTGCGCAACAGCCGGTGCTGCTGACGCTCACCGACAGCAACCCAAATGCCGCGACGGTTCGCTTTCTGATTGACGGCGCACCGATGCCGCCCGACCCGCAGAGCTATCAGCGCATCGTCCTGCTGTTCGACGGCGAGGATGAAGATGCGGTGGCTGCGGCCCGCGAGCACTGGTCCGCGGTCAAGGAAAAGGGTCTCGACGCGACCTATTGGCAGACGGACGAGCAGGGGCGTTGGGCGAAGAAGGCGTGATGTGGCTGCCCGAAATCGGCTGACCGACTAGTCCAATGGACGACCAGCCAATGGCCGATGCGCCCGGTAACCCTTTGGGCGAGCAAGACTTGCCGCCTGCCATGGTGATGACGCAAAATACGGTTTAAGGGACAAACAGATAAACCGGTCGGGGACAGCCATTTTGCCGCGCCATCGCGCCATCGTCGGTATTGCGATTGCCTGTGTCATCGCGCTCGCGGCAGCCGGCTGCAAGAATTCGGCGCAGGTGTTTGAGGACCAGAACGAGGGCGGCTGGTTTGCCAAGCCGGTCAATATGCTGGCCAAGCCCGATTGGGCGCGGCCGACAAACAACAGCGTCAACCTCGGCCCACAAGGTCCGGTCGCACCCGAAGACATGATCAGCGCCGACGGACGCTGCGCAACGCCGACGGCGGCCCTCGCGCAAGCGCCCGAACCGGTTCCTGCCCAGCCGCCGGCGCCTGCCGATCGCCCAGTCGGCTCAGTCGCGGGCGATCTCGCCGGCGCACCGATGCCGGCTGCAACAAAAGCGTCCGCCGATCCCGGGCTGCAGCGATTGGAGCCGGCCACGTCCGGTCCAGTGGTGTCCGGCGGTATCGCCCTTGGCATGACCGAGTGCCAGACCGCGCAGCGTGCGGGCGCACCCAACAACGTGGCGATCAGCGCTGGTGACCGGGGCGAGCGCAAAGTGGTGCTGACTTATCTGAGCGGGCCCTGGCCCGGCATTTACACCTTCAACGATGGGCGTCTCAAAGTCATTGAGCGCGCACCTGAGCAGCCGAAGCCGGCGAAAGCGGCGCCAAAGAAGAAACCCGCGAAACCGAAGACCGCCAGCCACGAAATCGAACGCGCGGTCGTGCGCTAGTTGGTCACGCCGTTTCCAGCGCCGCACTGGCTGCGAGCCATTCTTCTTCCGCCTTGGCAAGCGCAGTAACGACATTGGCGCGGGTCTTCGATAGCTCCGCTGCCCGCGCTGGCTCGCGTGCGAACAGATCTCCATCGGCAAGCGTCGTATCAAGTTTCTGAAGCTGTCGGGTGAGCTGGACGATCGCAACTTCGGCCTGCGAGATGCGCTTGCGCAACGGCGCAGTCTCCGCGCGCTTTTCGGCCGCGGCGCGACGGGCCTGTACCGGGTCCCGCGACGGTGATTTTGCTCCGACCGTAATTCCCTGGCTCTCCCCGGACAGCACCTGGCGCCGGTAGTCGTCGAGATCGCCGTCGAACGGGTTCACCTTGCCGCCCTGTACGAGCCAAAGCCGATCGGCGCAGGCTTCCAGCAGATAGCGGTCATGCGAGACGACGATCACTGCTCCGGGATAATCGTTGATCGCCTCGATCAACGCCGCGCGGCTGTCGATGTCGAGATGGTTGGTCGGCTCGTCAAGGATGACAAGGTGCGGGGCGTTAAATGTTGCAAGGCCAAGCAGCAGCCGCGCCTTCTCGCCGCCCGATAGCGTCTTGACGGCGTTGTTGGCGGCAAGGCCGGAAAATCCGATCGCGCCGACTTTACCGCGCACTTTCGCTTCAGGCTGATCCGGCATCAGATCGCGCACATGATCGTAGGGGCTTCGATCCTCGTCGAGCTCATCGAGCTGATGCTGGGCGAAATAACCGACCTTGAGCGTTGCCGCGCGTGTCACCGTGCCGTGTTCGGGCGCGAGCCGCCCGGCAAGTAGCTTGACCAGCGTGGACTTGCCATTGCCATTGGAGCCGAGGAGCGCGATGCGGTCGTCATTGTCGATGCGCAGCGACAGGCCCGATAGCACCGGATGGCCGGGCTCGTAGCCGATATCGACGTCATCGGTGGCGATGATTGGCGGCGATAAGAGTTTGTCCGGCGCCGGAAAGTGGATCGGCCGCACCTCGTCCAATACCAGCGCATTGATCGGCTGCATTTTGGCCAGCATCTTGATGCGCGATTGCGCCTGCCGTGCCTTGCTTGCTTTGGCACGGAAGCGGTCGACGAAGGCCTGCAAATGCTTGCGCTGCGCGTCTTGTTTCTTGATCATCTTCTGGTCGAGCACCATCCGCTCGCTGCGCAGGCGTTCGAAGTCGGTGTAGCCGCCACGATAGAGCGTGAGCTTGCGACTTTCCAGCGACAAAATCTGGTCGACGGCGTTGTCGAGCAGATCACGGTCGTGGCTGATGACGATCAGTGTCGCCGGATAACGCGCCAGATGATCTTGTAGCCAGAGTGTTCCCTCGAGGTCGAGATAGTTGGTCGGCTCGTCGAGCAGCAACAGATCCGGTTCCGCAAACAGCGTTGCGGCGAGTGCCACGCGCATACGCCAGCCGCCGGAAAATTCCGCACAAGGACGCTGCTGATCGGCGGCGGAAAAACCGAGGCCGGCGAGGATCGATGCCGCGCGGGCAGGGGCCGCGTGTGCGCCGATATCGGCGAGCCGGGTCTGGATTTCGGCGATGCGGTGCGGATCCTGAGCGGTCTCGGCTTCTGCCAGCAACGCGTCGCGCTCGCGATGAGCCCTCAGCACGACGTCGAGCAGGCTTTCCGGCCCATTCGGCGCTTCCTGCGCCAGCCGTCCGATCCGCCAGCGCGGTGGGATCTCGATATTGCCTTGCTCGGCGGAGATATCGCCGGCCATGACGCCGAACAAAGTCGACTTGCCGGTGCCATTGCGGCCCACCAGTCCGACGCGCGCGCCGGTCGGAATGCGCGCGGAGGCGCCTTCCAGCAGCACGCGACCGGCAATGCGGATAGTGAGATCATCAATGATGAGCATGGCCCGCGCCTTTTGGCCGACAGCGCGGTGCGAAGCAACCCCTTCCATCCTGTCATTCCGGACGACGTGGAGCGTCGATCCGGAATCCAGCAGCAATCTCCGAGCCTGTTTCTGGATTCCGGGTTCGCGGGCGAAAGCCCGCGCCCCGGAATGACGGTCATGGTGTTTAGCCGATCTTACGCAGCCCGCCTTGCCCGGTCTCGCGTTGATAGATGATCAAATCCAAGCTGGGCGTCCGGTCGTTGCCGATTGCGGTCGAAAGCAGCGCATGAGCTTGGCCGCGATGATGCGTCTGATGATTGAAAAAATGGTCGAGGGCGGGCGCGAGCATCTGCTCGATGTCCTGCGGATTCACGACGGTCCGGTAGCGGATCGCCTTGGTGAGATCGTCCTCCCGCAAGCTGCCAACGTATGCGCTGATGAATTTATCTTCGGCGCGTCGCGCTGCGCGCAACTGCGCAAAATCGTCGTAGAGGATTGCATCGAGACTTGGCGGTACGTCGCCTCGGCCGGTAAATCGCCGCATCCAGATGCGGTCGCCAACCAGGAGATGATTGAGGGTGCCGTGGAGCGATTTGAAGAAGGCGCCGCGGTTGGCGCGATAGTCGGAATCGGGGACCCGCGCGGCGGCATCGTAGAGGCGCTCATTGCACCAGGTATTGTAGCCGGCAAACATCAGGTAGCGGGCCAGCATGTTGCGCTCCTGCAAGTAGTTTCGAGCCTTCAGGCAGGTGACCTTGCCGCCCGAAAAGCACCCCGGTATAAGCCGCGCGGCTCCGCTTCTCCAATGAAACTGCGTAAACTCTCAGATCAGTCCCAGTGAAGGAATATCCGATGGCGCTCGAGCGCACTTTTTCGATCCTCAAACCTGACGCGACCGAGCGCAATATTACCGGCGCGATCAATGCCATCATCGAGAAGGCCGGACTGCGTATTGTCGCGCAGAAGCGCGTTCGCATTTCCCGTGAGCAGGCGGAAAAGTTTTACGCAGTGCATCGCGAGCGGCCGTTCTTTCGCGAGTTGGTCGATTTCATGATTTCTGGACCGGTCGTGGTGCAGGTGCTTGAAGGCGACAACGCGATCACGAAATATCGGGAAGTGATGGGCGCAACTGACCCGGCCAAGGCCGCCGCCGGCACGATCCGGAAGACCCACGCCAAGTCGATTGGCGAAAACTCGGTCCATGGTTCCGATGCGCCAGAGACCGCGGTGCGGGAAATTGCCCAATTTTTCTCCGAAAACGAGCTCGTCGGTTAGGGTATCCGGCGGCATTGCGCCGCACATTCGCTATTGGTACCTCCCTTTTGGCTTTATAGGCTGATAACAAACCGATAAAACACGTCGTTGCTGCCGCCGATTGGCGGCGAAAATTGACGACGGAACCAGGGGGACGGAACGTGGATGCTTTGATATCCGAAATGATGCGCCCGGCATTCTGGCTCGCCGCGGTGCAAATCATGGGAATCAATATTCTCCTGTCCGGCGACAATGCGGTCGTGATTGCGCTCGCAGTCCGTGCGCTTCCGCCGAAGGAACGGTTTTGGGGCATGGTCCTCGGTGCTGGCGCGGCAGCTGTGCTGCTGATTCTGTTTACCGGCATCGTCGCGACACTGATGCAACTGCCCTATCTCAAGCTCGCCGGCGGGCTTGCGCTGTTCTGGGTCGCCGTCAAGCTCGTGACGCCGCAGGCGCACGATGCCGAAGATACGCCGGAAGCAGTCGATGATTTGTGGCGCGCCGTCCGCGTCGTTGTTGTCGCTAACATCGTGATGAGTCTCGACAACGTGATCGCCGTCGCGGCCGCGGCGAAAGGCAACTACGTGTTGCTCGGGCTCGGTCTTGCGGTCAGCATCCCGGTCGTCATTGCGGGCAGCGCCTTGTTCCTCGCGATCATCGAACGCTTTCCGATCGTCGTGTGGGGCGGTGGCGCATTGCTCGGTTGGATTGCCGGTGGATTGCTGCCCGAGGACCCGGTTGTTGCACAGTACTTTTCAGAGGCGACGGCGGAAACGCTGGACATCGTGTGCGGAATTGCCGGCGCCATCTTCGTCGTGCTGATGGGTCTGTACCTGGTCAAATCACGACGCCTGCGGGAAGAGCCGGTATAGGCGGCCCCTCAAAAGCCGAAAAGGCGGTTGCGCGATGAACAAAGCGGTGCGGGGCGTCGGTTCGGCGGTTCGCATCGGGGCAACCGCTTGCCCGCACGACTGCCCGTCAACCTGTGCGCTGGAAGTTGAACTTCTTGACGAGCGCACCATTGGCCGTGTGCGTGGCTCGAAGGATAACGATTACACGGCCGGTGTGATCTGCGCCAAAGTTGCCCGCTACGCCGAGCGGGAACACCACGCCGAGCGGCTGCTGCATCCGTTGCGGCGCAAAGGCGGCAAAGGCGCGGGCGAATTCGAGCGAATTTCCTGGGACGACGCGCTCGATCTCGTCGCCGAGAATTTTCTGCGGGCCGAGCAGCGCTTCGGCGCTGAAAGCGTCTGGCCCTATTACTACGCGGGCACCATGGGCCTGGTAATGCGCGACGGCATCAATCGCCTGCGCCACGTCAAAAAATACTCAGGCTTCCATTCGACGATATGCGTCAATCCCGCCTATGCCGGCTATGCGGCCGGGGTGGGGCGGATCGCCGGCGTTGATCCGCGCGAAATGGCAAAATCCGATCTGGTGGTGATCTGGGGCACCAATGCGGTGAACACCCAGGTTAACGTGATGACGCACGCGGTGCGCGCGCGGAAAGAGCGCGGCGCCAAGATCGCGGCGGTCGATATCTATATGAACGGCACCATGAAACAGGCTGATCTGCCAGTGCTGGTGAAACCTGGTACCGACGGTGCGTTGGCCTGCGCAGTCATGCATTGCCTGTTTCGTGATGGGAAAGCCGACTGGGACTATCTCGAGAAATACACCGATGCGCCGCGTGAGCTGGAAGCGCACTTGCGCACGCGTAATCCGGTCTGGGCCTCGGCAATAACCGGCGCACCGGTCGAAACGATTGAGGCGTTTGCGCGGCTGATCGGTGAGCGCAAACGCGCCTTTTTCCGGCTGGGTTACGGGTTCTCTCGCTCGCGCAATGGTCCCGCCAACATGCATGCCGCAAGCTGCATTCCGGCGGTCACCGGTGCCTGGCAATTGGAAGGCGGCGGTGCGTTCCATATCAGCGCCGATATTTTCAGGCTCGACAAGACGTTGATCGAGGGGCTCGATGTTTGGGATCGGTCCGTGCGCATGCTCGACCAGTCACGCATCGGTGCTATTCTGACCGGCGACAACGAGGCATTGCACGGTGGGCCGCCGGTCAATGCGATGATCATTCAAAATACCAATCCGGTTTCGGTTTGCCCTGATCAGACGCAGGTGAAACGCGGTTTTGCACGCGAAAACCTGTTCGTCTGCGTGCACGAGCAATTCATGACCGAAACCGCGCGCATGGCCGATGTTGTGCTTCCGGCCACGACGTTTCTTGAACATGACGATATTTATCGTGGCGGCGGGCACCAATATCTCATACTGGGCCCAAAGCTGGTCGAGCCGCCGGGCGAATGTCGCAACAACCACGAGGTGATTTGTGCGCTTGCGGCGCGATTGGGAGCGAAACATCGCGGGTTTACAATGAGCCCGCGCGAGCTGATCGATCAGATGCTGCAGGTATCAAAGCGCGGAACGCTCGCTGAGATCGAAGCCAACCGGTGGATTGATTGCCAACCGCCGTTCCGGCAGTCGCATTATCTCGACGGCTTCCCGTGGCCGGACGGGAAATTTCGCTTCAAGGCGGATTGGCCCAATGTGCCGTTCCGCAGCCCTTACAAGAGTGGGCCGGTGGATGACATGCCGCCGTTGCCCGATCATTGGGTTTCGATCGAACAGGCGGATGAAGAACATCCATTCCGCCTTGCGACATCGCCGGCGCGGGGCTTCCTCAATTCGACATTCAATGAAACTCCGACCTCACTGACCCAAGAGCAGAGGCCGACGGTGATGATCCACCCTGACGACGCTAAGGCGAGCGACATCGCCGACGGCGATTATGTGGTGCTTGGCAACACGCGCGGCGAAGTGCGCCTGCACGCGAAGGTATACGATGGCGTCAGGCAAGGTGTACTGATCGCGGAATCGATCTGGCCGAATTCGGCATATGCCGACGGGTGCGGTATCAATACACTCGTCGGTGCCGATTCAATCGCGCCCTATGGCGGGGCGGCCGTCCACGACAACAAGGTGTGGGTGCGGCGGCTGGCGCCGCAGCCCATTTAGCCTCTCAATTTCTCGTCGATGCTGAAACGGCCGGCACCGGTCACGAACAGCACGATGAGTCCGCCGGCCGCGGCGAGATTCTTTACGCCGAAGGTGTACTGAATCAACTGGACCGCCTGCGGGTAGCCCCAGTAACGATGTGCCGTCACCGTCGCGATGATGACGAAGAGAAGCCCAAGCAGCGCGCCGTACCGCGTGCCGAGACCGAGCACGAGCGAAATAATGATAACCCACTCGGCCGTGCGGGCCAGCAAGCTCATCAATTCCGGATTCACGTAGTTGATGGATGTGAGATAGCCGACATTTGGCGATCCGAACCAGACAGTGAAAAAAAACATCGCGGCGATCAGGACGCGTCCGACAAGCAGCAAACTGTCGGCCATGCCGGTCGCGATGCCATCACTATGAGACAGCAGCGGATGTGATGATCCTTTAGCCATAAGTATCCCCCCAGTTCAGGTTATTTTTGTGGACAATTGTTGCTTGCCTCGCAACCGTCGGTCAACTCCTTGCAAAGCGATTGTCCAGCGAATAGCGCCCCGGTCCGTGCGCGTAAAGCAGGAGAAGCCCCCCGATGATGGCGAGGTTTTTGTAGAAATTCACCTGGTTGCCTGTCCGGGGGGCGCCTTCCATGACCCAGAAATTATGCGCGATGAAAAGCGTCAGAATCACAAAAATAATCAACGCGATTGACGCGCAACGAGTCTTGAAACCGACGAGAATGCACAAACCACCGAATAGATCGATCGCGGCGACCAGGTACGCGATTACAACGGGCGCGAGAATTCCGGCAATCATGCCAGAGAATTTTACGATGTTCGGGTTAGCGGTGTAGCCCGCGATATTGGTGAACTGCTGAAAGCCGAAGACGATAAAGACTGTCGATATCAAAGCGCGCGCGAGAAGCTGGATTGTATCGGTCATGAGTGCCCCAGAGATTTACATCGAATAGGCCGTCAGCCAAATAACTAAAATTCCTTGCCGATCTTGCGGTCAATCGACCAAGGTCCGCCGCCGCGCAACAGCACTGCGACAAGCATCGCCATCCACAATATGGGTCCTTCGACGCCGTTCACGGCTGCTCCGTAGCCCCGCGGGATGTGGACGACAAATATTAGTACAAGGAATTCGATGATCATTATCAAAGCTGCAGGCCGCGTGAGGAGTCCGATTGTGATCAACAAAGCGCCAACCGTCTCATTGAGTGGAACGACATACGCCCATAGCCCGGAAGGCTCGAGGCCCAATTTGGCAAAATAGCCTGCGAGGCCGGCGTGATTCATCGCGGTCACTTTGATCCAGCCATGCTGGAAGATCGTCAGGCCGGCGACGACCCGGATTATGAGATAGGCAAGATCAGATGTGAAAGCGTAGTGTTGTCCCAGCGCCGGAATGATTGGCCGCGGCTCACTGCCTGCTCGTCCATTCATAGCGTTTCTCCCCCAATTTTCTATGTGGCCGCTCTGATCGGTGGCATCCCAACTATAAACATCGCACCCGGCGGGTGAATTCACGTTGTATTGAGAAGAAAATTCAGGGCGAGGCGGTCAGTGAACCGGCGTCCGGAACCGGCTTGCCGTCGATCAGACAATGGTCTTTTTCGATGCGGACCCGGCCTTCCGCAACCAGTTTGAGGGCCAACGGATAAATTCGGTGCTCAACTTTGAGCACTCGCACGGCGAGCGCCTCTTCGGTATCGCCGGCCTGCACGTTGACTGCGCCCCGCGCAATAATCGGTCCGGAATCCATTTCCGGCACCACGAAATGCACGGTGGCGCCGTGCACCTTCGCGCCCGCTTCAAGTGCGCGTTTATGCGTGTCGAGGCCTTTGAAGGCGGGCAACAGGGCAGGATGGATATTCAACATGCGACCCTGCCAACGGCCGACGAACTCGGCGGTGAGCAGACGCATGAAACCGGCAAGACACACGATATCGATGCGGTGTTTTTCGAGCGCTGCCTGCATCGCACGCTCGAAACCTGCGCGATCCTTGCCGAATTGCGTGTGTTCGACGACCTCGGTGGTAATGCCCGCCGCGTGTGCCACGAGAAGCCCACCCGCATCCGCGCGGTTCGAAAGCACTAGCGCGATCTCCGCGGGGTAGCTGCTGTCTTTTGCGGCTTCGATGAGCGCCGCCATGTTGGAGCCGCGGCCGGAAATGAGGACGGCGACGCGCTTGCGGCTCATTCGTCACCCTAGTTTGAGTTTGCCGTCGTAAACGACGCGTGCATCGCCGGAGGCCTTGATTATCTTTCCAAGCGTGACGGTTGTTTCTCCGCCGCGCGTAAAAGCTTGCGCGACAGCGTCTGCGTCCTTCGGCGATACGATAACGATCATTCCGATGCCGCAATTGAAGGTCCGCAGCATTTCATTTTCGGCGATGCCGCCTTCGCTGGCGAGCCACCGAAACACCGGGTGGACCGGCACCGCGGCGAGATTGATGCGCGCGCCAAGTCCGTTGGGTAACACGCGAGGGATATTGTCGGGAAAGCCGCCGCCGGTGATGTGGGCGAGGCCTTTGACGGCCTTCGTGTCGCGGATCGCTGCAAGGCATGACTTCACGTAAATCCGCGTCGGCGTGAGGATCGCTTCGCCGAGACTTTGCCCGGACGTGAAAAGGTGCCGGCGCGCTCCACGAGAGGCCGGTTTTTTCGACGACCTTGCGCACCAGCGAATAGCCGTTGGAGTGTACACCGGTTGAAGCAAGCCCAAGGATGACATCGCCTTCCGCGATGTCGTCGCGTGGCAGCACGCCATCGCGCTCGACAACGCCGACGGCAAACCCAGCGAGGTCATAGTCGTCGCCTTGATAGACGCCCGGCATCTCGGCAGTCTCGCCGCCGATCAGCGCGCAACCGGCTTCGCGACAGCCGAGACTGATGCCGGCGACCACGGCGGCGCCAACCTCGGGCTCGAGCTTGCCGCAGGCATAATAATCCAGGAAGAAGAGCGGCTCAGCGCCTTGCACTACCAGGTCATTCACGCTCATCGCCACGAGGTCGATGCCGATGGTGTCGTGACGGCCGGTGTCTATTGCGATCTTGAGCTTGGTACCAACGCCGTCGGTTGCCGCGACGAGGATCGGGTCGCGGTAGCCCACCCGTTTGAGGTCGAAGAGTCCGCCGAAGCCGCCAATTTCAGCGTCGGCGCCGGGTCGGGCAGTTGCGCGCACCAGTGGCTTGATCAGATCGACCATCCGGTTGCCGGCGTCGATGTCAACCCCGGCCTGCGCGTAAGTGAGACCGCGCGGTTTTTCTGCCATTATTTGTCCTCGTCCGCGCCGGGTCGTACGTTGGAATCGCAAGTCGCGCAATGGTCCGACGATCGTTATACTCCGCCGATGGGATAGGCGCAGTTCCGGTCCGTTGGGCTGGGCGGCGTCCACGAGCCGGGATTGCCTTGAGTATTCCGAACCTCATTACGCTGGGGCGCATTCTGCTGGTGCCGATCGTGGTCTGGGCGATCTCGACGCCCGGCGCCATGTGGATTGCCTTCGTGCTGTTCGTGGCGGCCGGGGTCAGCGACGCAGTCGACGGCTTCCTGGCCAAGCGTTTCGCCATGACCACCGAACTCGGCGCCTATCTCGATCCGCTGGCCGACAAGGCGCTGATCGTCTCGATCTATCTGACGCTTGGGATCAACGGGGATATCCCGCGCTGGCTCGTCATTCTGGTGGTGTCGCGCGATATCATGATCGTCGGTGCGTTCATGCTGTCCTGGCTGATCGGCAGCCCGCTCAAGGTCAAACCGTTGGTCGTTTCCAAGCTCAATACCGCGGCACAGATCGTATTTGCCTGCGTGGTGCTGGGCACGCTTGGCTTTGACTATGAACTTCCAAGGCTCACGCTCGCGCTCATGGTGTTGGTCGCCGCCCTCACGCTGTTGTCGGTGGCTGCCTACGTGGCTGAATGGGTGCGCCACATGAATTCCACCGTCGCCAAACCATGAGCCTGCGCGCAACATCGCGTCAGCGCCGCGAGACTTGCCACCAATGGCGGAGCGGTCTTCCAGCGCCAGCTGATCTTCTGGCTGGGCGCGCTCATCGTGGTGGTGCTGGCCCTTTGGCTGCTCAGCGAGATCCTGTTGCCGTTCATCGCAGGTCTTGCGATCGCCTATTTGCTCACGCCGCTCACCGATCGTCTTGAACGCCTCGGAGTTAACCGGCTCGCTGCGGCGCTGCTCATCATAACGTTTGTCGTGCTGCTGTTGGTCTATCTTATCTTGCTCGTTGCGCCGATCCTTGGCGGGCAATTGTCGTCCTTTATCGAGAGCGTGCCCGGCAACGTGACGAAATTGCAGGCGCTGCTGAGCGATCCAAGTCGCCCCTGGATCCAAAAACTTTTGGGCGCCGGCTTCAGCGCGGACAAATCGATCGGCGATCTGGTGACCCAAGGCGTCGGCTGGCTTACCTCCTTTCATACACTCGCTGTGGTCTGGCGGACGCGCGTTGGTCTCTGTGTTTTCGCTGGTCGTTGTCACGCCGGTCGTTGCCTTTTATCTGATCTATGACTGGCATCGCATGATCCGCACGGTCGATGGCTGGATTCCGCTTGCGCAGCGTCGCGACACCGCGCGCGGCCTTGCGCACGAGATTGATGCGGCGATTTCAGGCTTTGTGCGCGGACAAACCGGAGTCTGCCTGATCCTCGGCTCATTCTACGCAGTCGCACTGACGCTGAGCGGCCTCAATTTCGGGTCTGCTGATCGGCCTGATTTCCGGCCTGATCACTTTCATCCCCTATGTGGGTTCCATGACCGGGCTTGTGTTGTCCCTTGGCGTGGCGATTGCGCAATTCTGGCCGAATTATGGATCGATCCTGATCGTGCTCGGCATTTTCCTGGTCGGCCAGTTTGTCGAAGGCAATGTGCTGTCCCCGAAGCTGGTGGGCGAAAGTGTAGGTCTGCATCCGGTGTGGCTGATCTTCGCGCTGCTCGCTTTCGGATATCTGTTTGGTTTCGTCGGCCTGTTGGTCGCGGTCCCGCTCGCTGCCACGATCGGCGTGCTTTGCCGGTTCGCACTGCGCCGCTATCTGCAAAGTTCATTTTACACCGGCGAGGAAATCGAGTTGAGCGACATGGACAGCTCATTGGCTCCGCGTCAGCTTGTGCTCGCGCTTGATCATTCCGTCAGTTTCGCGCCTGAGGATTTTCTGCAGGGTCCTTCGAACGCGGCGGCGCTGACTCTCATCGAGCGCTGGCCGGATTGGCCGGATCGGATCGTTGCCATGATCGGCCCCGAGGGCTCGGGCAAGAGTCATCTTGCTTCGATCTGGGCGGACGTCACCGGCGCGCGCATATTGTCGGCGAAATTATTGCCGGTCACCGATCTGCCCGCGGCTTTCGTCACCGGCGCGCTGGTGCTTGAAGACCTGGAATTCGCGGGGCTGGACGAACGCGCGTTGTTTCATTTTCTCAATCTCGCGCGCGAACAGCGCGCCTTCGTTCTCATCACGTCGCGCTCACCGCTGTCGACATTTCCTGTGGCGATCCGAGACCTCGCTTCGCGGATTCGCGTGCTACCGAGCGTTACGCTGACATCCCCGGACGACACTTTGCTGCGCGCATTGATGGTCAAGCTCGCGGCCGACCGGCAAATTGTGTTGGACGAAACGCTGGTCAATTACCTCGCCAACCGTATTGAACGGTCATTTGCGGCCGCGCGGGCCGCAGTCCATCGGCTGGACGAGGAAGCCATGCGCCAGCATAGGCCGGTGACGCGGGCGCTGGCCGCAGAGCTGTTTCGCACTCCTTAACGCAGCTGTGCCATCATCCTTGACGGGAGCGGCAGTTCTGGCGCGAACTGTCATCCACCGGCCATTTTTGTCGGCTAAAGGCTTCAATCTTTCAGGCATTCTTTCCAATGGCGGATCGCGCACAAGCTATTGCCCAAGTTGAAGAAATTGTCCCCGCCGTAGACCGGCCCGGGGCCGCCGTGACCCCTATTCAAAGCCTAAGCTCGAGCCCGGAACGGTTCATCAATCGTGAATTATCCTGGCTTCACTTTAACCGGCGCGTGCTGGAAGAGGCGGCCAACGAACAGCACCCTTTGCTAGAGCGTGTCCGCTTCCTGTCGATTTCGGCCAACAACCTCGACGAATTTTTCATGGTGCGCGTGGCCGGTCTCAAGGGCCAGCAGCGCCAGGGCATCACGACGCTAGAGCCCGGACGGGCTCACGCCCTCTGAACAACTGACGCGGATCGGGGAAGCGGTTTCCCAGCTCGCCAGCGACCAGCAGAAGCGCTGGCTCGAGCTTCGTCCGGCGCTCGCGGCGGCCAATGTTGTGCTGGTCGAAGGAAGCGACCTCAAGAAGCCGGAACGCAACTGGCTGGAGGAGCACTTCCTCACCCACGTATTTCCCATTGCTGACGCCGTTGGCCATCGATCCCGCGCATCCGTTTCCGTTCATTCCCAATCTCGGCTTCTCCATCGCGTTGCAGCTCGCGCGTGTGAAAGACGGCAAGGCGATGAACGCACTCATCCGCATGCCGCAGAAGATCGAACGTTTCATCCGGCTGCCAAGCGGCGGCGATCACGCTGTTCGCCTGATTACGCTCGAGGAAGCGACTGCGTTGTATCATTGGCCGGCTTTTCCCCGGCTACACAGTGAAGGGGCAGGGCGCCTTCCGCGCCATCCGTGACTCGGAAGTTGAAATCGAGGAAGAGGCGGAAGATCTCGTGCGGCTCTACGAGACCGCGCTCAAGCAACGCCGCCGCGGTTCGGTGATCCGGCTCGAGCTCAATGCCACCATGCCGGTTGAGCTGCGCAGCTTCGTGCAGCGCGCGCTGGCGGTCGCCGATGACGAAGTCTTTCTGGTTGACGGTGTGCTGGCGCTCAACGATCTATCGCAGCTCACCAGGCTCGACCGCCCTGATCTCGAATTCGTGCCCTACAATCCGCGCTATCCCGAGCGCATCCGTGATCATGGTGGCGACTGTTTCGCGGCGATCCGCCAGAAGGATCTGATCGTCCACCATCCTTACGAGTCCTTCGACGTGGTGGTGCAGTTCCTGCAACAGGCCGCCCGCGATCCCAACGTCGTGGCGATCAAGCAGACGCTCTATCGCACGTCGGCGGAATCACCGATCGTGAAGCAGCTGGTCGAGGCGGCCGAGGCCGGCAAGTCGGTAACGGCGCTGGTCGAGCTCAAGGCGCGTTTCGACGAGGAAGCCAATATCCGCTGGGCCCGCGATCTCGAGCGCGCAGGCGCCCAGGTCGTCTATGGATTCATCGAGCTGAAAACGCACGCCAAGCTTTCACTGGTCGTGCGCCGCGAGGCCGGGGAACTTGCGACTTACGTGCATGTCGGAACCGGCAACTATCATCCGGTGACCGCGCGCAGCTATACCGATCTGTCGTTTTTTACCGCCGAGCCGGTCATCGGACGCGACGTTGCGCGCATCTTCAATTACATCACCGGCTACGCAGAGCCCGCCGAGCTTGAGCGCATGGCGATTTCGCCCATCAACCTGCGAAAACGAATCCTCGATCACGTTGCGCAGGAAATTGCGCACGCCAAGGCCGGAAAACCTGCGTCCATCTGGATGAAGATGAATTCGCTCGTCGATCCGGGAATTATCGACGCGCTCTATGACGCCTCGGCTGCCGGCGTTTCTGTCGATCTCGTGGTGCGCGGCATCTGTTGCCTGCGGCCAGGCGTGCCGGGTCTTTCGGAAAATATTCGCGTTAAATCGATCGTGGGTCGTTTCCTCGAGCACGGCCGCATTTACTGCTTTGGGGCGGGTCATCCGCTGCCGCATCCGAAAGCGGCCATCTACATTTCATCAGCCGACATGATGCCGCGCAATCTCGACCGCAGGGTCGAGGTTCTGTGCCCGATTCTCAATGCAACGGTGCATGAGCAGGTTCTGGGCCAGATTATGGTCGCGAACTTCAAGGATAACGAGCAAAGCTGGAAGCTCTTGCCGGATGGAAGTTCCACGCGCATAAAGGCCGCCCCGGGCGAGGAACCCTTCAACGCCCACAAGTATTTCATGACCAATCCGAGCCTGTCGGGCCGTGGAAAATCGCTCAAGGAATCGTCGCCGCGCAGCCTTATACGCCGCCTCATCGAAGGCGCGTAAACGCTCGCCTGCGATTACCCCGTCCGCCAAAGGCCGTCTCGACCACGGGCCGCCCGTTGCAGTCATCGACATCGGTTCCAACTCGATTCGCCTCGTAATTTACGAGGGGCTTACACGTTCCCCGACGCCGATCTTCAACGAAAAGGTATTGGCCGGCCTCGGACGGCAAGTGCAATCGACCGGGCTACTGCCGGCCGATGCTATCGACACCGCGCTCGATGCCCTGCGCCGCTTTCGTGCCCTGTGCGATATCCTGCATGTTCGCCGTATCTGGGCGATTGCGACCGCTGCCTGCCGCGATGCGCGCAATGGCCGCGCGTTTATCGCTGAGGCCGAACGCATTTGCCGAACCAGCATCACGATTCTTTCGGGCAAGCGCGAAGCCCATCTGACGGCACTCGGGATCGTCTCCGGAATCCACAAGCCGGACGGCATCGTCGGCGATCTCGGCGGCGGCTCGCTCGAACTTGTCGACGTGCATGGTTCGCGCGTGCGCGGCGGCGTGACGTTGCCGCTCGGCGGTCTGGCCCTGCAGGACATCACCGGAAAATCACTCAAGAGGGCGGAGAAGTTCGTCGAGGAGGCGTTCGAAGAGCTGGATATGTTGCATGACGGTGAGGACCGCACGTTCTATGCGGTCGGCGGCACCTGGCGCGCGCTGGCGCGGCTGCACATGTGGCAGACCGGGTATCCGTTTCACGTCATGCACAATTACCGGATCTCCGCGCGCGAAGCGCAGGAATTCTCCCGGCTCGTGCATCACGTCGATACCGAGACGCTGTCCAAAATCGAGGTGGTGAACGCGGCTCGCCGGCCTTTGCTGGCTTATGCCGCACTCGTCATGGAAAACCTGGTGCGCACGATCAAGCCCAGGCAGGTCGTCATTTCGGTGCTCGGCGTGCGCGAAGGGCTGCTTTATTCGCTGCTCAATTCGCGTGAGCGGGCGCGCGATCCCTTGATCTCGGCGGCGGCCGACCTCAACGTGTTGCGCTCGCGATCACCACACCACGGAGAGGAGCTGATTGCCTGGACCGACCGTTTAATGACGTCGTCCGGGCTGGAAGAGACGGCCGACGAGCGTCGCCTGCGTCACGCGGCCTGTCTGCTCGGAGATATTGGTTGGCGCGCACACCCGGATTACCGCGGCGAGCAGTCGATGAACATCATTGCGCACGGCGCCTTCGTCGCCATCGATCATCCGGGTCGTGCCTATCTCGCATTGTCGGTCTATTTCCGTCATGCCGGGTTGAGCGAAGAGGATCTTTCACCGCGTTTACGCGAGCTTGCCACCACGCGAATGCTGGATCGCGCGCGCGTGCTCGGGGCGGCGATGCGAGTCGCATATATCCTTACCGCCGGGCAAAGTGGCGTGCTGCCGAAAACACCGATGCAGGTCAAACGCGGCAAGCTGATACTCAAGCTGCCTGGTGCCTACCGCAAGCTCACCAGCGATCGCCTGGCCGGCCGGCTCCGCCAGCTCGCACGGCTCATTGGTCGCGACCCCTTGATCGAGAGCTAGTTCTTTTCGACCGTCACCACGCGGCCTTTGTCGACCGCAAGCGCCAGACGTCCGTGCTTGAGCGCCAGCGCCTTTTCACCGAACAATTCGCGGCGCCAGCCTTTCAACGCCGGGATATCGGCTTCGTCGTCCGCAGCGATGCGATCGAGATCGTCGACCGTCGCGATGACTTTCGCGGCAACGCCGTGCCGCTCGGCGGTCATCCGCAGCAACACTTTGAGCAGTTCGACCGTAGCGGCACCGTTCGGCGCGGGCCGGAAGCGCTCCAGCCGTGGCAATGTCTTCTGGTCGCGATCGAGTCCGCGTTTGACAGCTTCGATGATCTGGTCGCCCCAGCGCGAGCGCTCGAAGCCTTTCGGGAGTGAGCGTAAGTGGCCAAGACGCTCGATCGTGGTGGGGGCCTGCACCGCAATGTCGCCGATCACTTCGTCCTTGATCACGCGGCCGCGCGGTACGTCGCGCGTCTGGGCTTCGCGTTCCCGCCAGGCGGCAACTTCAATCAGCACCGCCAATTCCTTCGGCTTGCGCACGCGGCTCTTGAGCCGCTCCCATGCACGCTCCGGGTCGGCCCGATAGGTCTCGGGCGAGGTCAGGATATCCATCTCGGCCTCGACCCAGTTGCTGCGCCCGCGCTTTTCAAGATCTGCGGCGAGCGCCAGATAAACGTCACGCAGATGCGTCACGTCCGACAACGCGTAGGTGACCTGCGCATCGCTCAGTGGCCGCCGCGTCCAGTCGGTGAAACGGTGCGACTTGTCGAGCGTGTCGCCGGTGATGCGCTGGACCAGTTGATCGTAAGAAATGGAATCACCGTAGCCGAGCACCATGGCGGCGACCTGGGTGTCGACGATCGGATGGGGAATCGTCTGGGCCATATTCCACACAATTTCGATGTCCTGGCGGGCGGCGTGAAACACCTTGGTAACGCTTTCGTTTTCCATCAGCGCGAAAAACGGTGCGAGATCGATGCCGGTTGCCAGCGCGTCAATAACGACCGCTTCGTCTGGCGACGCCATCTGCGCCACACACAGCAGGGGATAGTAGGTCGTCTCGCGCAAAAACTCGGTATCGACGGTCACGAACGGATGCCGCGCCATGCGCGAGCAAACCGCGGCAAGCTCCTCGGTGGTGCTGATCAGGTCCATTGCGGGGGCGAGCCTAACCCGATCCGGGTCTGTCATGGCAACTCGTCTTGCGCATGATCCCAAAGGGTCGGCAACGGATCATGCGCCATGTTCAGAGGCCTCGGACGCGTGGCATGTGGATGAATTCCCAGGGGCTTGGCATAGCCGGAACGGGCACCTCGATCAGCGTTGGCTCACGCCGCGCGAAAGCTTCGCGCAACGCCAGACGCAGCTCGTCGGGTCCGCTTGCGCGCCGGCCAGCCGCGCCGAAGCTTTCGGCGTATTTCACGAAATCGGGATTCGCAAGGTCACAGGCAATCAGGCGGTTGCCGAATTGTTCCTGCTGGATGCGGCGTACGTTTCCGAAAGCGCCATCGACGAAGACCACGGCGACAAGCGGTATACGGTGCCGCATGGCGGTGGCGAGTTCATTGCCGGTATAGAGGAAACCTCCATCGCCATTGATGGAGAGCACTGGTACGTCCGGCCTTGCATGCTGCGCGCCGAGCGCGGTGGCATAGCCCCAGCCCAGATTGTCCTGATAGCCCGGAGAGAGAAAGGTGCGTGGCTTGTAGACAGGGAAGGCGAGGCGGGCGGCAAAGCCGATTTGTGTGACTTCGTCGACATAAATGCCATCCTCCGGCAACTCGGCGCGGATCGCGTCGAGAAATGCGAGCTGCGGCGCGATCTTGTTGAGCCGCTGCTGGAGTTTCGCCTGCCGCTCCAGCATCTCGTCTCGTCGCGACGCCCGCCGCATGTTGAATTTGGCGAGTTCATCGATGAGCGATCTCAGTATTGGCGCGGCATCTCCAGTCAGGGCCACCTTGGGCTTGTGCAGGCGCGCAGGCTGTTCCGGATCGGCATCGACGCGCACGATCTGCAGATTTTTGTCGACGCCCCATGCGGTCAATGGCGTGAGCAGCCGCGTCCCCACCGCGAGGACGGCATCGGCTTCGGCCCACAGGTCGCGGCCGAGCGGCAGCGTTACGCTAAGCGGATCGCGTGAGTCGAGCACGCCGCGGCCGCGGCGATAACCGAGCACGGGCGCCTGCAACATGCTTGAGAGCCGCGTCACTTCGAGCGATGCATCTTGCGCGCCGCCACCCGCCACGATCATGACGCGTTTGGCTTTGCCGAGAAGCTTTGCGGCCGCGCGCACTTTGTCGCTGTTGATGTTTGGGGCCCGTGCGGGCGAGGGAGGTACGATTGCCTCGACCGGACCACGTTTGCCCCACACATCAATTGCACATTCGAGCGCGGCGGGACCGGGACGGCGCTGGTGCATTGATTGAATTGCCTTGGCGACTTTCGTCGATGCGTCAGCCGGTCCCTTGATGTGCGAATAATGATCGACCAGCCGCGCGATGATGCCGGCCTGATCGCGGATCTCGTGCAAATGCCCCTGGCTTTTGCCGATGGCAGCCGCCGGGATCTGCCCGATAATCGCGAGCACAGGCGCATTCATTCCGTAGGCGGTGAGCAATGCGGCGCCGGAATTGAGCAGGCCTGGTCCGGGCACGACGGCGTAGGCCTGCGGTTTGGCGGTCGCCAGCGCCGCTCCAAGCGCCATGTAAGCCGCGCCTTGTTCATGGCGAGCATGAATGACGCTTAGATTGTCACCCGCACGCTGGAAGGCATCGAATAGGTGGTCGTTGTGGACACCCGGCAGCGCGTAGACAGTGTCGAGCCCATGCGCGAGCAAAGTGGCAACGGCGGCCTCGCCGGTGGTCATGTTTGTCGCGAGGAACCCGGGTTTTTTGTTCGGCCCTTTCTTGAATTTGGCCTTGGGTTGGGTCTTGCGCATGGCAGTTTCCGGCTATGAGGCGTCCAATGTGCAGATTGCCGGCGTCCTGTCGAGGGCAGCACAATTCCGCGCGCTAGTCTTTGTAGACATCTCGGAACAGCAGCATGCGACCAAGCTTGCGCTCATTGTGGCGCGGAAATCCACAGCGCGCAGCAAACGCCGCAGTGTCGCGATAGGTGCCGAACAGACGGTCCCAGACCGGCAGGTCCGCGAAATTATAGCGATGCACGTCGAGCTCGTGATGAATCGAATGTAGTTCGGGCGTCTGGATAAAATATCTCATCCAGCGCGGTGTCTTGATATTGGAATGATAAAACAGCTCGCCCGATGCGGCGAAAAAATTGAACCAGAGCGCGCCTTCGAGCGTGCAGCCGAGCAACGGGTAGAGAATAATCGCCGCAAGCGCGCTGTCCGCAAGGATTTCAATCGGATGCTTGTAGAAGGCGGTGATCGCCTCGATGCGTGCGGGCGAATGGTGGACCTGGTGAAAGACTACCCAGAAACCCTGGACGTGACGTATTCGATGCCACCAGTAAAAAAAGAACGTGCCGGTGAACCAGCCGATGAAACCTTGCAGCACGGGATGGGGAAGCGCGCCCAAATGAAACAGCGAGACACCGGACAGCAGATCAATCCAAAGGCGATTGGTGCCGAAGGTAATGACGGCCTGCACCAGGTTGATCAGGATCGCGCGCGCGTACCAGCCCGGCGCATGCGGCAGTTCGCGACCCGGCACTAAGCGTTCGAGCAGCAGGAACGCGGCCGCGACCAGCATCGTGCATAGGGTTGGAAATGCGAGGTTCGCCATTGGCCATAATGTTGGTTGCGCGGACGGGGATCGTATCATGCTTCGCCGTACGCCGGACACGAGGCTGGGTGATCCCGTCGATGCTTGACAAAGCCGGCACCCCATGCGCTTTTCGCCGCCTCACATCCAGACGCTGAATTGTCCCGGAAACACCCAAAGAATCACTTATGCATCGCTATCGCTCACATACCTGCGGCGCACTTCGCGACAGCGATATCGGCACCGCCGTCCGGCTATCGGGCTGGTGCCATCGCATCCGCGATCATGGCGGGGTACTGTTCATCGATCTGCGCGATCACTATGGGCTCACGCAGGTGGTGGCCGATCCCGACAGCAAGGCGTTCAAGCTCGCCGAGACGCTGCGCGCGGAGTGGGTGATCCGCATTGACGGAAAGGTCCGCCAGCGTCCGGCCGGCACCGAGAACCCGGACCTGCCGACCGGTCAGGTCGAAGTTTATATCGACGAGATCGAGGTGCTCGGGCCCGCCGGCGAACTGCCGATGCCGGTGTTCGGCGAACAGGACTATCCGGAAGAGATCCGTCTTAAATATCGGTTTCTCGACCTGCGTCGCGATCATCTGCATGCGAACATCATGCTGCGCGGCAAGGTGATCGACTCGATCCGCCGCCGCATGAAGGAAGGCGGCTTCTTCGAATTCCAGACGCCGATCCTCACCGCGTCGTCGCCGGAAGGCGCGCGCGATTATCTGGTACCCTCGCGCATCCATCCCGGAAAATTCTACGCGCTGCCGCAAGCACCACAGCAATTCAAACAGCTGATCATGATCGCGGGGTTCGACCGCTATTTCCAGATCGCGCCTTGCTTCCGCGACGAGGACGCGCGCGCAGACCGCTCGCCCGGCGAGTTCTATCAGCTCGACCTGGAAATGAGCTTCGTCACGCAGCAGGACGTGTTCGATGCGGTCGAGCCGGTGATCCGCGGCGTGTTCGAGGAGTTCGCCAACGGCAAACCGGTGACAAAAAAGTTTCCGATGATCCCTTACGCGGAAGCTCTGCGCAAATACGGCAGCGACAAGCCGGACCTGCGCAATCCGATCGTGATGCAGGATGTGAGCGATGCGTTCCGCGGCTCCGGCTTCAAGATATTCGCCAATATTCTGGCGAATGACCCGGCCGCGCAAGTGTGGGCTATCCCGGCGCCGAAAGGCGGCAATCGCGCCTTCTGCGACCGCATGAACTCCTGGGCGCAAGGCGAAGGCCAGCCGGGTCTGGGTTACATCTTCTGGCGCGAGGGCGAAGAAAGTGGCGCTGGGCCGCTTGCCAAGAACATCGGGCCCGAGCGGACCAAGCAGATTGCCGATCAACTCAAGATCGGCGTCGGCGACGCCTGTTTCTTCGTTGCCGGCAAGCCGAAGGATTTCGTGAAATTTGCGGGTCCCGCGCGCACGAAGGTCGGGGAAGAGCTCAGCCTGATCGCCAAAGGTGGCTTCGAGTTCTGCTGGATCGTCGATTTCCCGATGTACGAATGGAACGAGGAAGAGAAGAAGATCGACTTCTCGCACAACCCGTTCTCGATGCCGAACATGCCGGTCGAGGAATTTCTCGCGCTCGACCCGAAGAACAATGAGAAGCTGCTGTCGATCAAGGCGATTCAATACGACATCGTCTGCAACGGCGTGGAATTGTCATCGGGCGCGATCCGGAACCACCGTCCCGAGGTGATGAAAAAAGCCTTCGCCATCGCCGGATACGATGAAACGGTGCTGGAGCAGAAATTCGGCGGCATGCTGCACGCGCTTTCGCTAGGCGCGCCGCCGCACGGTGGCATTGCGCCCGGCATCGACCGTATCGTCATGTTGCTCGCCGGCGAGGAAAACCTGCGCGAGGTTGTGCTGTTCCCGATGAACCAGCGCGCCGAGGACTTGATGATGGGCGCGCCGTCGGAGGCGACGCCGAAGCAGCTCAAGGAGCTGCACATTCGCCTCGATTTGCCGAAGAAATAACCTTGTTATCGTGAGGTAATTCTTGCGCCGCCCGTATGCCGGGCGGGGTTGCTTGATTCGTGTTTCGAATTGCGATTGGATTTGGTCTCGTTCCAGAGACGGCGACGTTCGCACGCAAAGCCGCAAGAACGCCAATTCTAAAAAGCTGCAAAGCACTCGGGGAGGAATTAATGTCCGAGATCGAACGGCGCGCCCTGATCAAGGGCGCAGCCTTGGGAGCGCTCGCCTTTAGCGTCGGCGGTGCCGACGTTTTCCTCACGCCGCGCGCAGCACGCGCGCAAAATGTTCCTTTCAAGACGCTGGCGCCGCCGCAGGCCGAGACGCTTGAGGCCCTGGGCGAAACGCTGGTGCCCGGCGCGCAAGCCGGCGGCATCGCGCATTTCGTCGATCAGCAGATATCCGGCCCGCCTGAGGAAGCGCTGCTGGAAGCGCGCATTCTCAATATTCGTCCGCCATATGCGAATTTCTATCGCGCAGCCCTTGGTGCCGTCGATCGCGCCAGCCGCGCCACCAACAACGATCGCGGTTTTGCTCAGCTCAGCATGAGTGAACGCCGCGAATTCGTTGACCAGATGCGGCAGAACAAGGTCGCCGGCTGGCAGGGTCCACCGGGTCCGTTCGTGTATCTGGTCCTGCGCAGCGACGCCGTCGACGTGGTCTACGGCACCATGGAAGGCTATGCCGCGCTCGGTATCCCTTACATGCCCCATATTGCGCCGACGAAGAGGTGGTGACATGGCAACACATGAAAAAGTCGATGTTGTCATCGTCGGCGCTGGCGCTTCGGGTTCGCTTTACGCTTCGGTCCTGTCGAAAGCCGGCAAGAAAGTCGTGCTGCTGGAGTCAGGGCCGGATTGGCAGCTCAGCGATCTGATCAGCTCGGATTTCTGGGGCCGGCGCGTGAAGCCTGCCGGCATTCCGTTCCTGCTGGAAGGGAAAAATCCATACGGTTACGCCTATCAGGCGGGCTGGGGCGTCGGCGGCGCCGCGCTGCATTATTTCGCAAACTTCCCGCGCTATCTGGCGAACGACTTCAAGGTCAAGAGCGAGCACAATCGCGGGCTCGACTGGCCAATCAACTATTCCGACATCGCGCCTTATTACGACAAGGTCGCGCAGGAGATCGGCGTGTCTGGCGACGCCAAGTCGGAGGAAATCTGGCGGCCGAAAGGCGAGCCCTATCCGATGCCGCCGATGAAGACCTTCCGTAATGGCCAGGTCTGGCTGAAAGGCCTGGAATCAGTCGGCATCCGTATGGTGCCGGCGGCGGTTGGCATGAACTCGACCGACTTTAAGGGCCGGCCGCCCTGTATCTATGACGGCTGGTGCCATGTCGGTTGCCCGATCGGCGCGCTCGCCAATCCGGTGGTGACTTATCTTGCCGACGCGCGCAAAGCCGGGGCCGAAGTGCGCGCGCTGTCGACGGTGACAAAAGTGCTGACCAATGAGGCCGGCGACAAGGTCACCGGCGTTGAATATTACGACTCGAAAAAAGAAAAGCAGGTGCAGGAGGCGAGCGTTGTCATTCTTGCCGCCTGGGCTGCGCAAAATCCGCGCCTGATGATGATCTCTGCGACCGACAAGCACCCGAAGGGCCTTGCGAATTCAAGCGGGCTCTTGGGCAAATACATGATGGCGCATTACGCCTCGGGCACTTGGGCGATGTTCGATGACGACATCGAGCCGCACATGGGTACGGTCGGCGCGCAGTACATGTCTTACGACCGCTATGACAAGACCAGCAAGAAGGGGGCGTTCGGCAGCACCTATATCGTTGCCGGCACCGCCCTTAAGACCAGCGATCTCGGCGGTTTTGCCAATGCGCGGCTCGATCTGTTCGGCCCGCAGCTGGCCGACTTCATGCAGCGCGCGAAGCGCGGCGTCACCCGGCTTACGGCCTTCGGCGAGGAAATGCCGAACATCGAGAACCGCATCGAGCTTGCCGACAGCAAGGATGAGTTCGGCATGCCGCTCGCCAAGATCGTGCACAGCTTCGATCAGGATGCGGTGGCACTCTGGAACGCCAATTTCGAGGAGGGGCTGACCATCGCCAAGGCCACCGGCGCCAAGGAATTCTGGTCGGCGCGCGGCAACCAGCCGACCATCCATTTGTTTGGCGGCACGATCATGGGCGCCGACACCGGCAACTCGGTAACCGACAGCTTCGGACAAACCCACGAAATTCCGAATCTATGGGTCGCGGGTCCGGGACTGTTTCCGACAGAAGGCGCGTCGAACCCGACTTACACGATCTTCGCGGTGTCGCAGCGCGGTGCCGAGCAGCTCGTGTCGAAGTGGGGCACTGTCGCGGGCTAGCCCATTCCGCTCATTCCCGCGCACGCGGGTACGAGCGGACAGTGCCGCGTGAGCTGTCACTTCTCCGGCAGCGGGATGAATTCAATCTCGTCGCCGGGCACCTTGCCGAAATGGCCGGCCTTCCATTCGGCCTTGGCCTGCTCGATGCGCTCCTTGCGCGACGAGACGAAATTCCACCAGATGTGGCGTGGGCCATCCATCGGCGCGCCGCCGACGATGACGAAGTGCGTATCGGTCGCGGCGGTGATAGTCACCGTGTCGCCGGGGCGAAACACCAACAGCCGTCCCGCCTCGAATTGGTCTCCGGAAATGTCGAGTACGCCGTCGATGATATAGACGGCACGTTCCTCGTGGCCGGCATCGAGCGGCAGCGTTGCGCCGGTTTTCAGACGCACGTCACCGAAGATGGTCTCGTGCACGGTCGGCACCGGCGAAGCGGCTCCATAAAGCGAGCCGACCACCACGCGCACATTTTTTCCGTTGTCCTTGACCACGGGAAATTCGGCGGTCGCGTGGTGGGCGAAACCGGCATCCATTTCTTCCTTGGCGGCCGGTAGCGCCACCCACATCTGCAAACCGTGGATCGGCTCGCCGTCGACGCGCCGCTCGGGCCGCGTGCGTTCGGAATGGACGATGCCGCGGCCGGCCGTCATCCAGTTGACTTCGCCGGGTCTGATCGCGACCGCGGTACCGAGGCTGTCGCGATGCATGATCTCGCCGTCGAACAGATAGGTGACGGTCGCGAGGCCGATATGCGGATGCGGTCGGACATCGAGCCCGTTTCCCGCGCGAAATTCGGCCGGGCCGAAATGGTCGAAGAAAATGAAAGGCCCGACCATCCGCGTGCGCGCCGAGGGCAGCGCGCGCCGCACGGCGAAATCGCCAAGATCAACCGTCCGCGGCACGATCACCTGATCGATTGCGTCGCACTGATAGCTATCGCCTGCGGCCGGGTCCTTGCCGGGGAAGAAACTCATCACGCTGCTCCTGTGCCGCGCCCTTGCGCACCTTAGTACGAGAGCCACCGGGCCCGCGACGATTAACTCATTGCTAACCATAGCCGCCTGCATGGCAAGGCTCGCCCGCTGGTTGGGCATACGCGGCCTTAAGCTTAAGGTGGTCTTTACGGCGCCATGGCTCACTACCCCGGCACCAGGATGGGTGGCCCTGGTCGGGGTCGGAATGAGGTCGTTAGTGCGCGCATTCACGCGCCGGAATGTTTTTGCGGTCATCGTCGGCGCCATTTTGGCCGGCGTTCCACTGGTCGCATTTAATTTCTGGCTTGATGGATTGATTGACCGGCAGGGCGAGGCGGAGGTCGGCACCTCCGCGCGGCGCGCGCTCGCGCTCGCCGAAACGCGCGTCAGGGATACGGTGGGTACGCTGGATGGCCTGGCCGCGCGCGGCATAGATGCCTGCGAGCCAAACCAGATCGAAGCGATGCGCCGCGCGACCTTCAGCACAATTCCGGTCAAGGAAGTTGCCATCGTCGGTCCCGACGGCGAGACATTATGCACCGATCTCGGTCTTCCGGTGGGACAGCGCTCGACGCTGTCCTCGGAGCTGCTGGTCGGCGCGAGCGGCTACTGGTTCGACATTATTGTATTGCCGAGTGGCGAGCGCATGGTCCGGCTCCGCCGTCAGGTTGGCACCGGCCCCAATGGTGTTGCCGCGTTGGTGCCGGCGACGCTGTTTCTTCCGCAGGTGTCCACGCAAGGCGGTCCCTTCAGCGCCTATGCGCGCATCATGACCCGGCAGGGCGCAGTCATCGGGGAATTTGGCGATCGCTCACGCGGGGAGGCCGGGCCGAATTTCGTCGCCAACGTCAAATCGGACAAATTCGGTTTTGACGTTGAAATTCTGACGGCGCGCGCGCGCATTGCCGCCGAACATGCCGACCTCAAATGGATCGGATTTATCGGCGCCGGCATCATCATGATTGCCTTTGCCGGCTTCGTCGCGCTGATCCCGCGCCGTTCGCCGCGCAATCCATTGGCTGAAATCGAGCACGCGCTCGATGCCGGCGAATTCGTCCCTTACTATCAGCCCATCGTCGATATCCGCTCCGGCCAGCTGTGTGGCGCCGAAGTGTTGGTGCGCTGGCGCAAGCCGGACGGCACGCTGGTATCGCCGGGCGCGTTTATCCCGCTGATGGAATCCGGTGGTCTCATTCACAAGCTCACGCGCAACCTGATGCAGAAGGTCTGTGTCGAGGCCGGCCCGACCCTCGGCCGCCGGCCGGACCTGAAGATCTCGTTCAATTTTGCCGGCAAGCTCTTCAGCGAACCGACGATCGTGAAGGACGTACAAAATATCTTCTCCAACTCGCCGATCAAATTCTCGCAGGTCGTGCTGGAAGTGACGGAGCGCGATCCGATCGAGAATTTCACCGAAACCCGCCAGATCATTGCCGCCTTGCAGGGGCTCGGCGTGCGCATCGCCATCGATGATGTTGGCACCGGCCACAGCGGGCTTTCGTACATGCTCAAGCTCGGCGTCGACATCATCAAGATCGACAAGATGTTCGTCGATGCGATCGGCACCGACCGCAACTCGACCACAATCGTTGAAACGCTGGTCGATCTGGCACGCAACATGCGCATGGACGTCGTGGCGGAAGGCGTGGAGAATTTCGAGCAGGTGATGCATTTGCGCGCGCTCGGCGTGCGGCTGGCGCAAGGCTACGTTTTTGCCCCGGCGCTGCCCGGCAGTTCCTTCCTGCAACTGGTCGAGGCCATCGCACCGTTGCAACAGCCGGCAACCGATACGGCTGCGCCTGCCGCCGACGAGCGCTTGCGCGCCGTGTCCGCCTGAGCCGCGGCGGCCGGCCAATTTGATTGACGCCGGCAATTCCCCTAAAAAGCCTGAGAACGGGGAGACGGAGGGATTGCGCATGATTCGATTCGCGACAGTGGCGATTGCGCTTGTTGTGTTCGGGCTCGTCCCGGAGCGGCAGGTGGCGGCACAGGACAACACGATGGGCGGCGCGATTCTCGGCGGTGCTGCCGGCGCCATTATCGGCGGCGCAGCGACCGGCAGGGCCGGGGGAGCCGTGGCGGGCGGGATTATTGGCGCCGCAGCCGGCGCGATGATCGGCTCGCAGCTGGAGCCGCGCCCGGGCGGCTATTATTGGTACGATGACCGCTGCTGGGTGCGTTATGGCGACGGCAGCTATCACCGCGTGTCGCGCCGCTATTGCTATTGAAAAGGTGCCGCTGGCGGCAATGAAAATGGGCGGCCTCGCGGCCGCCCAGTCTAAACGCCACGCGGGAGGAACCTCATAACGGGTCGGCTGGTAAACATCGCCGGCCCACGTGACTGTATCTTGGGCACAATCCGTCATGTGCCCGCTGATTTGTCAATCAAATTTTTCAGTGGTGTGACAGGGCCGGCAAATATCTGCGCCGCGTGCTGCTATTCCGCGGCCAGCTCTGTCTCGATGGCGGCGATTATGCGCGGATCTGTTGGCTCGATTGCCGAGGTGAAGCCCGCCTTCAGGTACCCATCGCGCCCGATCAGATATTTGTGGAAATTCCAGCGGGGCGCCTCCAGCGGCCGCTCCGCTGCCGCCCATCGGTAGAATGGATGAGCATCGCGGCCTTTCACCGTGACTTTTTCGGTGATCGGGAAGGTGACGTGGTACTCACCCTGTGCGGTCGCGTGAATATCGGTCACGCCGCCCGGCTCCTGTCCACCGAAGTCATTGGATGGCACGCCGAGCACGACCAGCCCCTTGTCGCGATAGCGCGTCCACAGCTCCTGGAGGCCGGCATATTGCGGGGTATAGCCGCAGAGCGACGCCGTATTGACCACCAGCAGTGGATGGCCGGCATAGGACGACAGCAGGATTTCCCCGCCGTCCAGGCCCTTGAAGGTGAACGCATAGGCCGTAATTCGGCTCATGGCGGCTGCTTTTGCCAATCGGGGGGCGAGGCCGGACAGCATTGTAGCGCCCAGAATCATGAAATATCGGCGGTTCGATCATGGCCGGTACTATAGCCCGGCCGCTGGCCACGGGCTGCGCAAAATTACGTGAAAGACAGCGCCCGCGCACACTTGCGCGAGCGTAAATTTGCCGATGGAAGACCCGGGGAGCCGGAAACTAGGCCGCGAAGCGCACCGTCGTCTCAAAGGACGTACCGCACGCGTCGCATTGCCACAGGTGCCGCACGCGGCAACCGTCGAGACATTCCGACCACTCAGGAATGTAAATGCGCTCGCCACACTGCGCACATTCAATCACGGGACGTGAGCGCGCAAACCTTGTGACCTCGGGCGATAGTTCCATGGGGCTCCTCCCGACACTATTGCTTTGGCCCCGTTCCCTCGGGCTGTCCGTCGCCTTTAACTTTAGTGCAGGGGCTACGCGCGAATAAAGCAGCAGCACTGACATAACCTATCAGCGGCGCGTGAAATTTTTGCGTCAGAACGATCAAGATGGATTCAAAAGTTTTCGCGGCAGTACCGAAAACTTTATGTTGTTTTACCCGTCCGAAAAGTTTTCGAGCCGCATCACAGCGTTACGCCGAATTTTCCGAGCAGCCAGATCGTGCCGAGATAGAGCACGAACGTAAGCACGCAGCAGGCGGCAAGCGTCGTCCAGAAGCCGGCTCCCTGACGCAGCATGGCCGGCATGACCAGGAACATCGGCAAGGTAGGGAGCACGTACCAGAATGTCGATTGCGCGTGCGCGGCGATGCGCTCCGCGTCGCTGGTGTCGTGCCACAGCCAGAGAATTCCGAGAATCGAGACCAACGGCAGCGAGACGATGAGCGCGCCGAGGGTAGGCGACCGGCGCGCGACCTCCGATACGACCGCGATAATGACGCCCGACAACGCGGCTTTGATGGTGAGATAGAGCATGGTGCGCTCCGGGTGGATGGAATGACTTCAGTATTAAGGTCCGGAGGTTACATGGTCGCGCGACCAACAACCATGCAGTCGAAAGGGTGCCAGTAGGCCCCTCGGTTGCTGACGCCGGTCGTGACGAAGTTCAGCCCCCGGTAGACAACTCGGCCGGGGAGCGTTGAAATACCGGCACGCATCACGGCGTTGGGCTTCCATGAGCCAGAAGACCCTCGAGAAACCGCGTACCAAGGTGAAGCCGAAAACACAGCGGCCGCCGCTGTGGAAAGTCATCTTGCTCAACGACGATTTCACGCCACGCGAATTCGTCGTGCTCGTGCTCAAGGCCGTCTTCCGCATGAACGAGAGCCACGCCTACAAGGTCATGATGACCGCGCACCAGAAAGGCGCCTGCGTGATCGCCGTCTATACCCGCGATGTCGCCGAGACCAAGGCGAAAGAGGCGACCGACATGGGCCGCTCGAAAGGCTATCCGCTCTATTTCACGACCGAAAAGGAAGAGTAGGGAGGAGCAATGAAACGGTATTGTTTTCTTCCGCTCGTCGTCTGCGTGACGATGGGTGCCTGCTCAAACGCAAGCTATGCCGCTCGCGCCGATCGCTGTTCCGCCCGTGAGCATTTCCGTCTGCAAGCGGATGCGGACTTGGCGTGCATCGTGGGCCGTTTGACGGATGCGAAACGGTCTATGACGGCAATTATGCCGGCGCTGGCCGTAGCCCTTACAATCATTACTACGTCGGGTTTAACCGCCGTGGATTCTGCGGCGGCCGCGGCACGCATCTCGCGTGCAATGGCTTCGGATTTTGTCGCGTCGTTTGTAACTGAGACGCGACGTACGGCGCGGCGCATTGCCTGCGCTGAGCGCAATACCACCATGCATATTTTGCTTATCGCGCGCGGCAGTCTGTCGCACGCGACAAATCGCACACGGCGTTGTGATCGCGAGGCGAGAACGTCCGAGCCAATTCCGGTGTTCGTTTCATATTGACGCCAAAATTGGCGGCAGTGTGCAAGTTGTTCCATCCCGGAACTCCATCACCGATCCGATCACATCATCAGGGGCGACTCGAGAGCACGACATGACCCAATCCGAACTGACATCACATACGCAACAGTCGACAGCCTGGTCGCACTGGTCGCCTTACATCCTGAGCATCGTGCGCATTGTCGTGGCGCTTCTTTTCTTCGAGCACGGCCTCGTCGAAATTGTTCGGTTTTCCTCAGCCGGTGCCGCCGCCCGCATTGTTTTCGCTGGCCTGGTTTTCGGGTGCGATCGAGTTCGTGGGCGGTGGTCTTCTGGCCATCGGTCTGTTTTCGCGCGCCGCCGCATTCATCATGTCCGGCGAGATGGCGATCGGCTATTTCCTAAGCCACGCGCCGCACAGCTTCTTCCCGATCCTCAATCGCGGCGATGCGGCAATTTTGTATTGCTTCATCTTCCTCTATTTCGCCTTCGCCGGCGGCGGCCCGTGGAGCCTCGATGCGAAGCTGTGGGGCCGCCGGCCGGCGCGATAATCGCTAGAAACATGCGGGTTGTGGCCAGGTCCGAAAGGGCCGGCCATTACTGCATCCGGATAGTGGGCGGCGTCGCTTGATCTCATGCGGCCTTTATTGAATGATGGCCGCATGAAAAAGCTCCTGAAAAGCGTCCTCGCGGCGTTACTGTGCCTTCGCGGTGCTGGTCCTTGCGCAGCCGGACTTCGCGGCCAATGCGCGCGGCGGCGGCATGGGCGGGCATGCGATGCATGTCAGCGGCCATTTCCGCGCGTTCCACCGTAACGGTCGCGGGCATTTCGCGCGCCATAACCAGAACCAGTGGCCCTGGTACGGCGGCTATTACACATTGCCGCCGGATGTTTCCGGCTGATGGTGACGTGACGTCTTCGGTGCCGGTGATGTATGTGCCGGTGCGCGTGGCGAGTTGCCACAAGGTGCAGGAGGCCATGACCGTCCCTTCGGAAGAGGGCGGGACGCGGCAGGTCACGGTGACACGCTGTCAGTAAAGCTGACGCGCGTCGGCGAATTCAAAATCCGCACAGCGGACGCTGCAAAAGAAAAAGGGCGCCGTCATTGACAGCGCCCTTTGCTTTTATGACGTCGGTCCTAGAACCTGTAGTTCACGCCGACCAGAACGTTCTGCAGATCAGCTTTGGCGCTGATGTTTGCGCAAGTCGCACCGACGCAAGCTGTGGTGGCGGCACTTCGTGTCCCGAAGCCCATGAAGTTATACTCGAGAAAGGCCGACCAGTGCGGCACGAACATCCATTCAACGCCGCCGCCAGCGGTCCATCCGGTCCGGTTGCCGCCCGATATTTGGCCAACTTGCGCACCGGCCGTATTGAACGCGGTTACATCCCATGATGTCCACGCCGCACCACCTTGTGCATAGAGCAAGATGTTTGGCTGCACGAGGTAGCCGCCGCGCGCGGTCAAGGCATCGAACCAGTGCACATGACTATTGATGGTGCCGGCGAACAATGGGTCCGAAATCGTCGCACCGTTGTTGATGCTTGTCCCGTCGAACACGTTGCGAATACCAATCACCCACTGGCTCATTTGGTAGTCGCAGCCGATCTGACCACCACCTGCAAAGCCGCCATTGTTCGGCGAAACCGTTGCGCCCGTGTTGACGTCGGTCGCATCAATACTTCCCCACGCTCCACCAATGTTGGCGCCGATGTAGCAACCGGTCCACGTGTAGGCCGGAAGCGGCGGTGGCAGGTAGGCGGGCTGCCTGCGCGGCAAGTCAGCCGCCGATGCGATCTGGCTGGCACCGATCGCGAGCAAGGTCGCTGTCAGTATTACGGTTGCTGTTCGGCGCATGATGATATCTCCCCGTTCCGTTATTCGACGCAAACCGTGCGCTCTATTTGCCGTGCAGTAAATAAAAGACATGTCCTTAAGGAACGTTACCTAGTCACCGAAAGTCGTACCGGAGTACCGTGAATGGTATTTAAGTGTTTATTTTGCGCCGACTATTCTCGGTTCATTGTTACGAGAAAACGAATACTGCACCTAGATTGCGAGTGGTTTTGCAAAAGCCAGCGTTACCTGAGTCGACAGGCGCGGCGGCGGTATTGTCAGCGATTTCTGAAATGCAGACATGCAAAGCGCGCGCGGCTGCGCGCACTTTGCTGATTGTCTCTCGCGTCTGATCGTGACGCGCCGGCGGGCGCGTCAGGCTTGCGTGCGTCGCCTCACTGAGGCTCGGCCGCTGCCACCGGCCGGGGCGCATCTGCGCCCGCCGCTGGCTCAAGCGTCTGTGCGGTGGCCTGCGGCGCCTGCGCGATGACCGCGGGCGGCGGTGGCGTGATCACCGCTGACACGGGTGCCAGCACGGGTGCGACGAGGGTCGCGACCGCGTGGCCCAATGCGGGCAACAGTGCGGCCTGCTTCTTGTTCTGCACGTAGAGATACAGTCCCCCGAGCACCATCACGATCACTACCAGGATGACCAGCGCGTTGATGGTCGCATCCGGGTTGTTGGCGCGCCGTCGGCGCGCGGCCGGCTTGCGTGTCGCGCGTTTCCTGGCCGCAGCCTTTCGCTTCTTCGCCATGTCGTGGAGCTCCCTCGATGGTGTGGCCTACTCATGGCACTGCACCGCAATTCACTTATTCCGGAAGCACTGATTTCAAAACAAACCAGCCCCGGAACCGAACCGCCCCGGCGCGCAATATCGACGACCGAATCACTGCATGGACATTAGCCGATTCGCGCCTGCGATGGGTGAATCCGGCGCGGCGCCGGTCACCGTCGTCAGCGGCCGCAATTCCACATCGGCCCGATCGGGGTCTGCGTGTAGCAGGGGCCGAACCCGCCGCCATTCCAGCGGCCGCGATAAAAGCCGGGCCAGGCCGGACCGTAATATTGCGGCCCGTGCGTCCGGTAATATTGCTGCCGCGCGTTCGCGCTCGATCACCTCTGGCGGGCGGTAGCCCGGCAGGAAGCCGTAGCCGTGCCAGTGGCGGGTAGACGTGCCGCTTTTTGGGGGCCGGCGCCGTCTGCTCGGGCGCGGCGGTGGCAGCCGACACCAGCAGCAGACACGCAGCGACGGCGATGAGGCCTGGCATTGTGCGCGGCATTGAGGACCTTTCGCAGTCAGGGCGCGGCGCGCGAGTTGGCCGCCTTATTTCGTGGTAAAACTGAGACGCGCCTGAGCGACCTAAATGCAAGTAAAAACGGGAAAAGGGAGAAAACAATGCCGCAACGTGTGCTGATCACCGCCGGCGCATCCGGCATCGGCCGCGAATTTGCGCGCGCCTTCACGGCGAATGGGGCCAAGGTCTTTGTCTGCGATATCGACGACAAGGCGCTCGCAGCCATCGCCAAAGAAATCCCGGGATTGATCGCGCGACGCTGCGACATGGCGAGCCGCGCCGAGATCGAGCGCATGGTGCCGGAGGCGGTTGCGGCGCTGGGCGGGCTCGACGTGCTCATCAACAATGCCGGCATCGCCGGCCTGACCTTGCCGATCGCCGACTACCCGCCGGACGACTGGGACAAGGTCATCGCCGTCAACCTCACCGCGATGTTCGACGTGTCGCGGCTTGCTATTCCGCATCTCAAAAAGTCGAAGGCCGGCTGTGTCATAAATATGTCATCGATCGCGGGGCGTTATGGTTTCCCCAACCGCAGCCCGTATGCCGCGACCAAATGGGGCGTGATCGGGCTGACCAAGACCTTGGCGATGGAGTTGGGCGAGTGGGGCATTCGCGCCAACGCGATCGCGCCCGGCGCGGTGGAGGGCGATCGTATCGTGCGGGTATTCCAGGGGCGGGCCCAGATCAGCGGCCGCTCGCTCGAGGAGGTGAAGGCGGATGCGCTGGCGGCATCATCGATCAAGGCCATGATCGATCCGAAAGACATCGCGCAGCTTGCGGTGTTCCTCGCCTCGGATGCGGCGAAGTCAATCTCGGGCCAGGTGATCCCGATCGACAACGATCGGCAAAAAGCGTAGCGGCCGGAGATACACCGGTTGGAATGGCAAGCGGGGCGCGTTAGGTTCGTCGTTCTTTTTTTAGGATAGGGGTTTGATCCAATGCCACGACTCTTGCGTATCTCTGCGTGTGCGGTGCTGTTGTCGTTCGTTGCGTTTCCCGCGTTCGCACAATATCCGGCGCCGAAGCCGACAAGTCCGGGCGAGATAGCCGCGATCGACAAGGACAAGGCAGAGAAACGCGCGGCCTGCCAGCGCGAAGCGCGCGCGCAGAAACTAAGTTATTTCAAGCGCCGCCAGTACGTGCGCAACTGCACAAGGCGCTGACTAAATTGGCACTGAATTAATCGCGCGAGTCCCGCACGTGTGGCGTGCAGGCGGTTCCACCAAAAAACGCCTGATTGACGAACACACCGCGATGAATGGGACCATGATACCTCACGCGCGTCGCCGCATGCGCAATGTTGGGGACATCTGCAATTTCGCCATAAAAAGAACGAGGCAATGCTTTTTTGGTAATGAGTCGGCCACCGGCGTTATCACCCGCCGGTGGCCTCATCTTGGGGCCGCCGTCTGTGGACGTGCGGCCCCTTTTTTCGAAGCTGTGGCTTATGCTTCGAAAAACATAATTACGCTAACGCGCCATTCGCAATCGGGCTGTGATGTGAGTCACAAGATCACCGTTTATTTTTCACCGCGTTGCGAAAAAAAACGGCGGCGTAATTGTGGGGCGCATACGCCGTCGAAGGTAAAAGCCAAAAGGCGTGAGGGGACGGGGGGACGTGTTCCGCCTTTCTGGCTAAGGGACGTTCCCGGGCATGGGGCTCGCCCGAAAACGTCGCGCGGTGAAAAAGCGACTGACCACAACGCGCCCCAATAAAAGCGCTCTCCACCGTTCGCAAATAGCAAATCCTCGATGAACACCGACAGCATTGATCTGGGTCAAAGGGTCAGTGGCCGTGCCGCACTTCGTCAGCCTTGGATCAATTGCACGGCGCGGCGCCCGACAATCCAGTTGTAGATCGTGCCGAACACCACCGCGATCAGCCAACCCAGGACGACGCTCCAGATCAATCCTTCGACCCACACTTTGCTCGAGTTGAGCGGCGCATCGGACAGCATCGACACCCATCCGTGCGCAAGGCGTACTGGCAAGAACAACGCGGCCAGCATGCAGAGCGCAAACAGCACGACGAGCGCCGCGGAAAAGCCCCAGCCCAATCCGCTGATGCTGAGCCGGGAATGTGCATGAGCAATGGCCATGACGGCCTCCCGATTAAAAAATGCCAAAACTGAGTGTCATCAAACGCGCAATCCGGCGGCGGGGCCTTGATTTGGGTCAAGGGTGCTTGCACCGGGGGCTGAATTGAGCTTGCCTATCGAGGTGGCGGTTCGTGACGACTCGGGGACAGGGGAACGTTTTATGAAAAAAATGTCCGGGCTGGTTCTGCCGGATTGCTTGCGGCCTTTGCGGCGCCGGCATCCGCGCAAATGCGCGATCAGGGCGCCTATGAGATGGTCACCACGCACGAATACGAAAACGCTTCGTTCGGAACGAGCACCGGACGCCACCGCAATCTCCCGGTCATTGCGACGCGACAGAGGTGATCATTCTCGACAAGCGCAACGGCGCGCTGTGGGCGTGGTCGGAACCGCGAACAGACGGTGATGTATCTCGGGCAGATTTTTCCGCTGACCGGCTCGGGCATGTTCGCCCGCATCATCCAGGTCGAGCCCGATCAGAAGGCGCGCTAGCGAATACATCTTTATTGCGCGCGTGACGTCGTCGCGGCTGCGGCTTAGCCGAGCGCGTCGCCATTAATTGTTTTGTCTGGTGCGACGCACTGTCGCAATTTTCGCGGAACTCGTCGTCTTAGGCGCATTTCTGCGGCTCTTTAACCTTACTTGGTGAGCTTACCGGCCAGATTTGCTCGCCTCGCGAAACGCGCGCCGTTAGAAGCCCCCATCCACAGAATGGACCACAAGCGGAAAAACCGATCGTTCGGCCGCACCGCTTTGACTTACGGAGTATCAGTGTTGAGAATAGCTAACGATCATTCTCGGGGCGCTTCTTCTTTCGACCATCGTTGCTGCAACGGCGGATGCGAAGCCGCGGCATGCACATCTTCGCGGGCATAGCCCGGTTGTCTGTGACGAGCGCGGTTGCTCGGACCATGCTGCGCAGGCGGGCGTTGCGACGGCTGCATTTGCGATGGATGCCAACGGCAATCCGGGGCCCGCGGTCATCAGCCACCGGCCAGACGGCTGCCCGCACGCCTTCTGCGGTTGCGAAGCATCGCTTTATCTGTTCGGCGCCATCCGCGCCGATCTCAATCTGGCGTCGAACTGGGCCAGGAAATTTCCGCACACTTCACCGGCGCCAGGCATGGCGGCTGTGCGCAATCACCATGTGATGGTGCTGATGAGCCATGTCGAAGGCAACAACTGGCTGGTGCACGACGGCAATTCCGGTGGCGGCCTGACCCGCGAACACGTGGTGTCGATCAGCGGCTACACCATTGTGAATCCGCGCGGCGCCTGAACTCAGACGTCGTTTGTCATAGGGTGTTCTGGGCGCAGCCGGGCCCGCCCGTCGCTTCACAAATTTTCATATGAGAGTTTGCTTCTCTTCCCCCGCGCCAAAGCTTGGTTGGATAGGGAGGCTGATCCGCTTTCGGGGGCAAAGCGGACATCATGCTGGCTCATCTGAATGTCCGCTAATGACCCGAAGCGGACATCCGCGCGAGATAGGGCTAAATCAGGTGTTCGTGCGGGAGTTCTTAGTAACTGTATCGCGCGACCGCAGCTTCATCCCATTCAATCCCGATGCCCGGAAGGTCGGGAATTTCGAGGCAGCTGTCCTTAACAGCAAATGGTTCTTTCAAAATCGGATCGGCCCAATCCTGCCACTCCAGCCAGTGTGCGGTTTCGGTCACGCGCATCAGATGCGCCGCAACTTCTGGATATAGATGGGTGGAAACCTGAATCCCTGCAGCCGCAGCCACCGGTGCTGCTCGTAGCCATCCGCTGACGCCACCGATCCGCATCAAGTCCGGCATCACATAGTCACAAGCTTCGGCAGCAAGCGCATCATGGATGGCGCGCGGCCCGTAGAAATTTTCGCCAATCTGCACGGGCGTCTGTAGCTCGCGCGCGAGCTGCGCGTACCCCGACAAGTTGTTGTAGACAATTGGCTCCTCGAACCAATAAAGCCCCGCATCGTCGAGCGCGTGGCAGCGCGCCAGCGCATCGCCGAGCGATAGACCTTGGTTGAAATCCACCATCAGCTTGATCTCGTCGCCTGAACCCTCACGAACTGCGCGGAGGGCCGCAAGATCGTCGGCCAGCCGGTCCCGCCCGAGGCGAAGCTTGAGCCCTTTGAACTGCCCTTCGGCCAGCAATTCTTTTGCTTCCTTCGCTAATGTCGAGACGTCGGTCAACCAGAGCCCATTGCTGTTGTAGGCCGGTACGCCGCCGAGCGACCCGCCCAGCATGACCGCAAGCGGCATGCTCGCAGCCTTTGCCAACGCGTCCCAGATCGCCATATCAATACCGGCGACCGCGATCATCGTGATACCGTCGTAGCCCACGAGATTTAGCGAGCGCCGACCGGCCTGAAAGGTATCGAGTGGCGCCAGTCGTTTGCCGACCTGCGCTGCCACCAGATCTTCAATTGCGGGGATGATGTACCGGGACGAATGTTTGAGATAGGGCTCAAGATAGCTGTGACCGACTACGCCTTCTTTGGTGTAAAGATCGATTAGTATCAAGGGCCATTCTGTGAACAGTCCGACTTTCGACACGACAGGTCGGCGCAGCGGCACCGACACGCTCCTGACCCTAGCGGATTTGAACGTTAATCGTTCGGGCATGGCGTGGTGATCAGAACGCGAGTTCCGTTGCCATGTAAATACACTCGTCGGTATACTTGGACATTCGTGTTCAGGCCCCGAGCAAAACTGTGAAACGGTCGAAACAGCAGACTCGGCTGCGCATCCTCGATGCCGCGTTCGGTTTGTTTTGGCGCCAGGGTTTTCTGCGGGTGTCGATGGACGAAATCGCAGCGAGGGCCGGCATCACCAAGCGCGCACTCTATCAGCACTTCCCCAGCAAGGATGATCTGATGGCGATGACCCTCGCGCATTCCAGCAAGCTGGCAATTGACCGGTTGCGTGCATTTCCACGCGCTGGCGAGCCCGGCGCATTCATCGACGCGTTCTTCGCGGACCTCTCGGAATGGGCGGCGAAGCCAAAATGGTCGGGCGGCGGCTTCACGCGCGTTGTGGTGGAACTTGCTGATTTGCGCGGGCACCCGGCGCGCGCCATCGCACGCAACCATAAAACCGCCGTTGAGCAGTGGTTGGCCGACGGACTTGCTAACGGCGGCGTCTCCTCGCAGCGCGAGCGTGCGCGCGAGATTATGCTGCTGACCGAAGGCGCTATGGCCTTGATTCTGATCCACGGCGATCGCAGCTATGCGCAAGCCGCCGCGCGCGCGGCAAAACGGCTGGTGCGGAAGGAATAGTGATGTCCGCTAATGGGAATGAAGCGGACATCGCGGTTAGGCGGCTACAGATTGAATTCGGCGAAAACGGTTTTGCTCAGGCCGCCCGATTTTTCTGCTGTTTGATGAAAGCCTCGGCCCGTTTCTGCAGTTCCTGGGCACCAACGTCTTCCTTGTGGGTGGCGATGAACCAGCTGTTGCCGGACGGGTCCTTCACGCCGCCGCTGCGGTCGCCGTAAAACATGTCCGAAGGCTCCATGATGGCTTTCCCGCCGGCTTTCACCGCCTGCCGGAACACGCTGTCCACGTCGGGAACATAGAGATAAAGCGTGGAGGTGGTGGCCTTCGCCATTTCGTTTTCTTCGGCAATCATGATGCGGGAATCGCCGATAAGCACCTGCGCATGCATGATCGATCCGTCAGGCCGCTTGATCGCCTCATGCGACAGCTTGGCGCCGAAGGCCTGCTTGAGAAAGTCGATGACTTTTGTCGCGCCGCGCACGGTGAGATAAGGCGTCACTGAATGATAGCCTTCCGGAATGGGTTTCGCTGCCATGATTGTCTCCCTCGTGTTTCATTGGAAGCGCTCAGTATCATTTGGAACTTTGCCATTTGTTTGCCGCTGCCATGAATATGTGAGGGCGATGCAACTCTGAAGTTGGAACCCTGATCCGGACGCTGGCCGAGACCGAATCAAAGAAAATCTGAATTCCGTCTTGGATTGCCTGAAATAGCTAACCTAATTTTTCTTTCCATCCAGCGTCACGATTCCACGCAAGAGCCGCCCCAATAGATCCGCGCCGGTTATGATGCGTTTTTCATCACCCCAGACCAGGATTAGATCGTTGTCGATGACATCATCGTCGGGATGTTCTGGTTTGACCTGCATACGGCCGATCACGTCGCCTAACGGGGTGAGCATGTCAGTGACGATAATCGGGCGATGCCAGTAGAATTCGGCGCCAGCGGACATTGTATCAAAGAGCAGATCGCGCAGAAAATGGTGCGCATCCAGCACGAATGATGGCCGACCGGAAGGGTCGACGATGATGACCCACTTTTTCCCCGACGAGTTTAATTTTCGCAAGAACGGATCGTTGGGGGAGCGTTCAAAGGTCGGCAGCAAGGGCCGCCCGTTTGCGATTGTAAGCGTGATCACGCTGCGAGGGTCGATCGGCTCTCCCTCGTCCTTCACAAGGATGTCGTCGAGGTCGAGAAAATTCAACGCTCCGATCGCCTCCAGTTGGCCGACGTCGGCGCCGACGGCTCCCACGTGCTTGGTGATAAACGCCCGGAAGTCCCGTTCGCGCAGGAATGTGATTCCTTCTCGTCCAAGCCACCAGTTGAGGACAATCGCGGTTGGCTTCGCGACCGGAAACAGAAGCATCCGGTACACCTTCAGCACCGGCGCGAGTCGCCCCGCCATGCGCAGCGCATGCCGCGAAAAATAGGCTTGCGGAAATATTTCGCCGAATAGTGTGATGACAATTGTCGAGAAAATAAACGCTCCTACGCCGGCAAGGACAGAATCTGACAGCAGCGTGAGCAGCACGTTGATCGTGACGTTGCCCCACAGCACCGTGGCCAAGGTAAGGTTGGAGTCTTTGCGCAATGCGAGCAGTTCGACGGCATCGCGGTTACCGTCTGCCGCAGCAACTTCCAGCCGCAATTTGCTGATGCTGAATAATGCCAGGTTGAGACCGGAAAAAATGGCGGACTGGGTAATGCAGAAGGCAATGCCAATCCAAACGGCGACATTTGATAGCAATGCTGTGTTGCTCATGATCGGGCGGCCATTTAGCTCAGCCCGAATTTACGGCTGCACCAGGTCTTCATAAGATGCGTCAAGACGGCATAGCCTACGAGTATGAGGAAGAGGTAGATCCAGTAACTTGGCGGCAATGGCACAAAGCCCAACGTGGCACCCACTGGCGTGAACGGAAGCGCAATTCCGACCGCGCCAATGACAAGGCTGGCGGCAATCACTGGCGCGCTGGCCCTGCTTTCCAAGAACGGAATCTTGGCCGTGCGGATGATATGGATGATCAGCGTCTGGGTGAGCAGGCTTTCCACAAACCAGCCGGTCTGAAAAAGCGCTGGCTTGTCCCAGGCATGAAAGACCGAAAGCATCACGAAGAAAGTGACGTAATCGAAGATCGAGCTGATCGGCCCGATCAGCAGCACGAATTTTGACATGTTGCCGACGTCCCAGCGCCGCGGAACCGCCAGGTACTCCGCGTCGACATTATCGGTCGGAATCGTCGTTTGCGAGAAGTCATAGAGCAGGTTGTTGGTAAGCACCTGAATGGGCGCCATCGGCAGGAACGGCAGGAAGATGCTGGCGCCAATCACGCTGAACATATTTCCGAAACCCGAGCTTGCGCCCATCTTGATGTACTTGGTGATGTTGCCGAACACCTTGCGTCCTTCGATCACGCCGTCGCCGAGCACTGCCAGGCTCTTTTCGAGCAGGATGATGTCGGCCGTTTCCTTGGCGATGTCGACCGCGCTCTCCACGGAGATGCCGACGTCGGCGGCCTTAAGCGCCGGTCCGTCGTTGATGCCGTCACCCAGATAGCCAACAACATGCCCTTTGCGGTGAAGGGCATCGATAATTGCCGCCTTCTGGGCCGGCGAGACCTTCGCGAACACGGTCGCGGCCTCGGCCAGATCCGCCAGCTGATCGGGCGACAGTCCCTCTATCTCATGGCCAAGAACGATATGATCCACCGGCAGGCTGACATCGTGACAAATCTTCCGCGTGACGATGTCATTGTCCCCCGTGAGAATTTTCACCTGCACGCCACGAGCCTTCAACGTGGCAATGGCCGGACCCGCGGTCTCCTTCGGCGGATCGAGGAAGGCGATATAGCCAAGCAAAGTGAGGCCGGCTTCGTCCGCGACCGAATAGGCCGCCTGCGCCGGCGGCATTTCCTTGAAAGCAACGGCAATCACACGAAACCCGTCAGCGTTGAGCTCGGCCGTCGTCTTCTTGGCCTGCGCGAAGTGGCTCGCATCGAGATCGCCGGTCGCGTCGTTGTTGGCGTAGTGTGTGCAGACGGCAAATATTTCTTCGACGGCGCCTTTGCAGATCAAAATGTGGGCGTCGTCGCCGCGCTTGAGCACGACCGACATGCGCCGCCGTTCGAAATCGAATGGAATCTCGTCGATCTTCGTGAACCGGTCATCGACCTTCAGCTTCTCATCCAGCTCGACATGTTGCAGGACGGCGACATCCAGGAGATTCTTGAGACCGGATTGGTGCAGGCTGTTTAAGTAGGCAAATTCAAGGACGCGGTCGGAATCCTTGCCCTGGAGATCGAGGTGGCGCTTCAGGATAACCCGGTCCTGGGTCAGCGTACCGGTCTTGTCCGTGCACAACACGTCCATCGCACCGAAATTCTGGATGGCGTTGAGGCGCTTGACGATGACCTTCTTCTTTGACATCGCCATGGCGCCTTTGGCCAAATTGACCGTCACGATCATCGGCAGCATTTCGGGCGTGAGCCCCACCGCCACGGCGACGGCGAAAAGCAGTGCCTCGAACCAATTGCCTTTGCTCAAGCCGTTGATCAGGAAAACCAGCGGCGCCATGATCGAAATAAGGGCGATCATCATCCAGGTGATCCGATTGACACCCTTGTCGAAACTCGTCAGCACGCGCTGCTCGGCGATGGTGCCCGCCACCTGACCAAACGCCGTGCGGGCGCCGGTAAGCACAACAACGCCGGAGCCAACGCCGCTGACGACAACGCTGCCCATAAAGCAGATGTTCGGCAGATCGAACGGCGTCTCCGCGGTGCCGGCATGGGCCTGCGCGTTCTTCTCGAGCGGCATTGCCTCCCCGGTGAGCGTAGACTGATTGACAAAGAGATCCTTCGCCGAAATCACCCGCAAGTCCGCAGGGATCATGTCGCCGGCCGACAGCAGCACGATATCGCCGGGCACCAGCTTCTCGATCGGGACCTCGGCGTGTTCGCTCGCAGCGCCGGTTATTTTGCGCCGCACAGTCGCGGTAATCAGCACCATCCGCCGCAGCGCGTCAGCCGCCTTGTTGGAGCGATGCTCCTGGATAAAGCCCAGCGAGATACTGAGGCCGACCATGACCGCGATCACGATTGCGACCCGTTGATCGCTCAGCAGATAGGACGCGAACGCAAGCGACAGCAGAAGCAGGTTGAGGGGGTTGATGGAACGGCTGATGATCTCGCCGACGATCGTGTGGCGCACTGGCTCAGAGATTTGGTTGGGGCCGACCGCGCGCAGCCGTGCAGTGACCTGGTCGGGTGTGAGACCCTCAGCGGTCGCGAGAACGCGGTGCAGCGCTTCGTCCGGCGCGAGGCAGGCGATTTCACCGAGGCTTACGCCGCTCGCCGCCAGGCCTTCGGGCACGTCCGGCGGCCTGTGCCGTAACCACATAAGAATTGACCTGGTGGTGGGCCAGCGATGCTTTTCCACGCGCTCATCTCCCGCACTTACTGGATATCGCGTGAATACCAATGCAGAACCATGATCGCTGACGAAGCCAAGCCCCCTATAACCTCATGTATCGATCGCGCAGGCCATCACATTGACCGGGATCAATCGCTGCACGGGCGCAAAAGTGCTTGTGAATGTTCACTAATGAGCCAAGGCGGATAGTGCATACCCCAGAAATGGTATGCCCAATTTTCAGGACGGTCTTCATCATATGTAAGATATCGAACATTTATTCGACAATCCGCCGATTAAGGCGCAGCTTCAATAAATAGGGCTGTGCGCCCTATGGAGAGCGCCCCATGGACCGCTTCATCCGACAGGCAAACCTGAAGCACCTTCGCGAGCTTTTGATGCGCACAAATGACGAAGCAGAATGCCGACGCATTGTGAAACTGATTGAAGAGGAAGAAGCAAAGAAGCCCGCGCGGTAGGCCTTCGTCAATGCAGCGAACGCTCGGCCTCCCGCAGCACTTCGAGCGGGATCCACGGCTTCGGCATGAACATTGTGCCTTCCGGCAAGCTTTTGGTGAGCGCAAGACCCGAAGTCACGATGACGTGGATGTTTGGGTAGTGCTGCGTGGCGAATTGCACGAGTTTCAGGCTCTCGACCTGGCCGGCCAGGCTAACATCGATGAATATCATCGACACGTTCACACCCGTCTTCCCCAATGTTCGCACCGCCTCCTTTGCGCTCGCGCAGGGAATAACTGCCATTCCGCTTTCTTCCAGCAACACGACGACCAGTTCGCGCTGCGATATGTCGTCCTCGACGACCAAGGCGATCGGATGCATTGAGCCCATGAAATTAAGTAAGCGTCATTGTGATGGGACGACATTGATCCATATCAATGCTGAGTTTGCCGGGCTGTGAAATTCGGTTACATCTGGCGTGTATTCAGGTGCCGCCCCCTCGGCATCGGAAATTCCAGAGCCCCGGCAGTCGACAACGCCGGGGTTTTCTATTTCCGAAGCAGGTTCGCGTCACGAAAAAATCGTTCACGACGGCCGGAGAAGTTTTGCAATCGGAATGTAACTTTTTGAAACATTTAGAGTGGAAATCGTACAGTTTTACATCCAGGCTTTCGATGCGCTTGAAATGCGTTCCGCTCCACATATTTGCTAAAGTGTAATAGGTGGGCTCGGCTCTGGCCTGCCTTTGGCAGCGTTGCGCTGCAATTGGCTACCGAACAAGTTTAAGGAAGTGAGGATTCGATGACCTTTCCCATTCGACTGACGGCATTTGCCGCCTGTGCGCTCGCGCTGGCTTTCTGCGCGACGGCTGCGCCCGCGCTTGCGAAGGATGCGCAGCCGTACAATGCGGCGGACGCTGCCCGTAAGTATTGCGGCGGTTCCTACAAGCGCTACTGCAAGAGCGTGCCGACAGGCGGCATCGAGTCGCTCAATTGCCTGAAGGAGCATGTAAAGCGTTTGCCGTCCGCCTGCCGCAAGGCAGTGCAGGCGCTTTGACGGAGCAGACCTCGGCGCAGTGCGAACGGGCGACTTGGCCCACCTTACGTTTGCTACACGGTGAGCGATGTCACGACGGCCGCGTAATGAACGAGAGCGGCCGCGAGCACGAATCCGTGCCAGATCGCATTCTGGAAGCGCAGGCTCCGCCACACGTGGAATATGACGCCGGCTGAATAGAGCACACCGCCGATGGCGATGAGCGACAGCGTCAGCGGCGCGAGCGCGGAAGCAATCGGCTCGAACGCGAAAATTCCGCTCCAGCCCATGATGAGATAAAGCGCTACCGAGGTGCGGTCAAAACGGCCCGGCCAGACAAGCTTGATCGCCATGCCGCTGAGCGCGGTAGCCCACATGATCGAGAGCACGATCGCCGGCACGGCGCCCTGCATCGGCAGCACGAAGGCGGTGTAGGTTCCCGCGATCAGCAGATAGATCGCCGAATGATCGAGGCGCCGCAGCCACCATTTGAACGGCGAGACCGGCCACAGATTATACGCCGCCGAAAATCCGAACATCGCCAGCAAGCCGGCGAGATAGATCGTGACCGCGGCGAACTGCGCGAGGCTGCCGTGGCGTGCGGTGCTGACGAAAAGCGCGGCGGCGCCGGCGATTGCCAGAGCAATGCCGAGGATATGGATGACGGCATCGGCGAGAGTCTCACCGCGGTCATAATCCCAGTGCCAGCTGAAGGGAGAATTCATGGTGGTCGTATAGCCGGCCATTGCGGCGGGGAGCGGGCCGAAACACGACCGTGACGCGTTCAATAGGATTCGGGCTGAAAACCATTTAAATCGGTTTTGACTCGTTGAAGCACGCTGTCCCAATTGCCGGCGGTATCTTGCCGGTAAATTTTTGCGGTCGGATACCAGGGACTATCGGCGCGATCGAGCAGCCAACGCCAGTCGGTATCGAACCGGTTGAGGATCCACACCGGCTTGCCCAATGCACCGGCAAGATGCGCGGCTGCCGTGTCGACGGTGATGACCAGATCCAGGTTGTCGATGAACGCGGCGGTGTCGGAGAAATCGCCGATCGCGCCGGTCAGGTCCACGATATCGGGTCCGTTCCAGCGATTGTGCTTGAGGTCGGCGAGCTCGGCCTCGCCGGGCTGGCCTTTTTGCAGGCTGTAGAATTCGATCCCCGGATTTTTCAGCGCAGCGAATTTGGCGAGCGGAATATTCCGGCGTTGATTGACCGACACCGGTTGGTCGGGGCGGATGCCGCCCGACCACACCAGTCCCACGCGCAATTTTGTTTTCGCGCCGAGTCTGTCCTTCCAGGCCTTTGATTGGCCCGGATCGGCTTTCAGATAGGGGATCGCTGCCGGGATCGTCGCAAGCTCGGTCTTGAAAGCAAGCGGCAGGCTCAACAGCGGGCAGTGAAGGTCGAACGCGGGCAGGGGACGTCCCGATGCAACGATCTGCGCCACACCGGAGAGGCCCGCGGCCAGGCGCGTGAGTTGCGGCGGCACCTCCAGAATGACGCGCGCGCCGCGTTGCGCGACAAGTGGCGCGTAGCGGCAGAACTGGATCGTGTCGCCGAGGCCTTGTTCCTCAGTGAGCAGGATCGTCTTGCCGGCTATGTCAGCCTCGCCCTGCCAGAGCGGCTGCGGATAGTCCCGCGCCGCGATTGGGTTGGCTTTCTTTTTCCGCCACTCATAAAGACGCCAGCCTTCCGCGAAGCGTCCCATCAGCAGCAGGAGAACGCTCTTGTTGAAAAAAGCCTCGGCATAATCCGGCTTGAGCGCGATCGCCCGGTCGTAGCTCGCCAGCGCGGGCTCGCAGCGCTGCAACGAACTCAGGGCATTGCCGCGATTGTTGTAGGCTTCCGCGTAATCGGGCCGGATGGCGATGGCCAGTTCATAGCTCGCGGCGGCCTCCTCGGCGCGCCCCAGGTGATAGAGCGCATTGCCGCGATTGTTATAGGCCTCGGCGTATTTCGGCGCGAAGCCGATCGCCTTGTCGTAGCTTGCAACCGCGTCCGTGTGGCGCGCGAGCGCATTGAGCGCATTACCGCGGTTGTTGTGAGCCTCCGGGTAGTTGGGCCGCAAAGCGATCGCCTGGTCGCAACCCGCAACCGCTTCCTCATGCCGCTTGAGCGCGTTCAAGGCGTGGGCGCGATTATTGTGCGCCTCGGCGTAATCGGGCTTGAGGGCGAGGGCCTTGTCGCAGCTCGAAAGCGCCAGCTCGTATTGGTTCAGGGCATTTAACGCCGCGGCGCGGTTGCCATGCGCATCGGCAAGGTCAGCCTTCAACGCAATGGCCTTGTCGAAGCTCGCCAGCGCCTCTGCGTGGCGCTGCAGCGCCGTGAGCGCGGAACCCAGATTGCAGTACGCGGTGGGGACGGCCGGATTGAGCGCGATGGCCTTGCCGATCAGCTCGACGGCTTGTTGTGGCTTGCGGGTCTGGAGCGCGATGACGCCCAGCAGATGCATCGCTTCGAAGGATTTTGGATCGTGCTGGAGGACGTCGCGATAGATCTGCTCGGCCTCGGCAAAGCGGCCCTGCTGATGCAGGGCCACGCCCTGGCGGAATTTGTCCTGGATCGCTGCGATCAACGGCGGCTTTGGGTCAAATTAACTCATCCCTTGAATAAATTCCTGATTCTATTAGTGTTTTCACACTTACGAATCGGTGAGCACATGCCTGACGCAACATACAATCTAAACGGCGGCTTCAAGCCCACTATGAAACGGTTCGCTGACCTTAGCGGGCCGGATTTTTTCCCGACGCCGCGGTGGGCGACTTTCGCGCTTGTCGACAATGAGAAATTCTCGGGAGACGTTTGGGAGTGCGCTTGCGGCGATGGAACCATGTCGAGAGTGTTCGAAGAGGTCGGCTCCAAGGTTTTTAGTTCAGACCTTTACGATCGCGGCTACGGCGAGGTTGGAATTGATTTTCTCTCACCGACACGTTCGGCGAACAACATTGTGACAAACCCACCGTACAACTGTGCGGAGGCGTTTGTCGCAAGCGGAATAAAATACGCCGAGAAAAAGTTCGCACTCTTGCTGCGTCTCGCCTTCCTCGAAGGGGCTAATCGTGCGAATACGATTTTCAGCAAAAATCCGCCGTCGCGCGTTTGGGTGTTTAGCGAACGGATCACGTTCTATCCGAGCGGCGTCGAGCCTAAAGGAAGCGGCACGACGGCGTATGCATGGTTCGTGTGGGATAAAGATGCGCCGGGCTCGACCGAACTAAAATGGTTCAAGCCCGGCTATAAAGCGAAGTTTTCTTAAGCTGCGGTTCTGATGTAGGCCCGTCCGGCACCTGTAATACGCCATACGCCGCGTGCCACCACTTCAACGAAACCATCGTTGAAAATATTTCCCGCTGTTTTGTCGTGGGATTTGAGATTTCTGACTTGTTGTTCCCAAATCTCTTCATTGGTCCGCGTCGGCGAGCCCGTTTGGTCTTCTGCCGAAAGGCTGAGATGTTTTGGCAATTCCGCCTTTAGAATTTCTACCGTTGCCTCGCCTTCTGGGCGAGCAGCCAAGATATGGAGCACAGCAATTCCAACACGCTTTTCAGAAACGCGGGGCATATAACCCTCCAGATTGTGAAGGTCATCAAATAGGAGTTCCAATGCCATAGTTTTAGTCAGAAATACTGACCTATCTGGCTACCAAAGGTGGCCATCCCGCCCTCACTTTTTCTTCTTCACCGGCGCCTTTGCTTTCGACACCACCTTCATCTTCTTCGCACCCTTCGCCGGCTTTGGCGGGGGTGGCGGCGCGTTGAGCGCGGCCTCGCGCTCGGCCGCTTCCTTGGCGAGCCGGAGCGCGCGCAAGCGCTCGGTCTTCACGCGCTCCGCGTTGGTGGCGGCCTTGTACTCCGCCATCGCGGTCGCGCCTTCGCGGGCCTGGGCTTCCTTCTTATGGAATGCGGCTTGTGCGCGTTCCATGTCCTTCGTGTTCTTCGGCGTACTCACGAGCACCCCGTTGTTGACCCGCAGGTGTCGCACTTCATGCAGGTACCGTTTCTGACCAAGGTGAAATTTCCGCACTCGCCGCAGGCTTCGCCTTCGTAGCCTTTGGCGCGGGCCTCCGCGCGCTTCTCGGACGCCGCCTGCTTGGCATGCACGCGCGCATCCCCGGTGTTGATCTGCTCGAGCTGCTGCGCCGGCGAGAGCTTGGCTTCCGGCTCGACCTTGAGCGCGGTCGCCGCCCCCGAGAACGCCGTCACGTTCGAGCCGCCCGCCGCCACGGCTTGCGTGTCGCTGCTCACCACCGACAGGCGGTCAGTGCGTGAACGCGTCAGCCCCTTGGAGACGTAATTGTGCGTGGGCTTGCCTTCTTCCACGCCCTTGCCGAGCGCGTCGAAGCCGCCGGCTTCGCTCGGATCGACATGGGCGAGGTCGAAGCGCTCCAGATAGGAAACCGCCAGCTCGCGGAACACGTAATCGAGGATCGAGGTGGCGTATTTGATCGAAGTCGTTGCCCTGCACCGGGCCTTGCGGCTCGAAGCGGGTGAAGGTGAAGGCGTCGACATATTCCTCGAGCGGCACGCCATATTGCAGGCCGAGCGAGATCGCGATGGCGAAGTTGTTGATGATGGAGCGGAGCGCCGCGCCTTCCTTATGCATGTCGATGAAGATCTCGCCGAGGCGGCCGTCATCGTATTCGCCGGTGCGCAGATAGACCTTGTGGCCGCCGACCACCGCCTTCTGGGTGTAGCCCTTGCGGCGGTCGGGCATGCGCTCACGCTCGCGCAGCACGGTGATGCGCTCGACGATCTTCTCGACGACCTTCTCGGCGAGGCCCGTGGCGCGCGCCGCGGCGGGACGCTCGATGAAGGCCTCGATTGCGTCGTCTTCGTCCTCTTCATCCGCAATCAGTTGCGAATTGAGCGGCTGGCTGAAAGCTTGCTGCCATCGCGGTAGAGCGCGTTGGCCTTGAGCGCGAGCTTCCAGGAGAGCAGGTAGGCCGCCTTGCAATCCTCGACCGTCGCCTCGTTCGGCATGTTGATGGTCTTGGAGATGGCGCCGCAAATGAAGGGCTGCGCCGCCGCCATCATGCGGATATGGCTTTCGACCGAGAGATAGCGCTTGCCGGTGCGGCCGCACGGATTGGCGCAGTCGAACACCGGATAATGCTCGGCTTTGAGATGCGGCGCGCCTTCCACCGTCATGGCGCCGCAGACATGGATGTTGGCGGCCTCGATCTCGCGCTTGCCGAAGCCAATCGCGGCGAGGAGGTCGAAGGACGGGGAGGCGAGGTCCTCGGCGGAGATGCCGAGCTTGTCGCGGCAGAATTCCTCGCCCAGCGTCCATTTGTTGAAGGCGAACTTGATGTCGAACGCCGTCGGCAGCGCCTTCTCGATCTTGGCGATCGCCTCGTCGGTGAAGCCCTTGGCCTTGAGCGTGGTGTGGTTGATCGCCGGCGCCTGCGCCAGATTGCCATGGCCGACGGCGTAAGCCTCGATCTCGGCAATGTCGCTTTCCGAATAGCCGAGCGTGCGCAGCGCTTCCGGAACGGCGCGGTTGATGATCTTGAAGTAGCCGCCGCCGGCGAGCTTCTTGAACTTCACCAGCGCGAAGTCGGGCTCGATGCCGGTGGTGTCGCAATCCATCACCAGGCCGATGGTGCCGGTGGGCGCGATCACGGTCGACTGCGCATTGCGGTAGCCGTGCTTCTCGCCGAGTTCGATCGCGCGGTCCCAGGCGGCCTTGGCATGCGCGATCAGCGTCTGATCGGGGCAGGCGGCGTGGTCGAGCGGCACCGGCGGCTGCGACACCTTCTCGTAGCCGGTGCGCTCGTTATAGGCGGCGCGGCGGTGATTGCGCATCACGCGCAACATGTGCTCGCGGTTTTTCTTGTAGCCGGGGAAGGGCCCGAGCTTTTCGGCCATTTCGGCCGAGGTGGCGTAGCAGATGCCGGTCATGATCGCGCTGAGCGCGCCGCAGATGGCGCGGCCGGCATCGGAATCATACGGAATGCCGGACGTCATCAGCAGGCCGCCGATGTTCGCGTAGCCGAGGCCGAGCGTGCGGAATTCGAACGAACGCTCCGCGATCTCGCGCGAGGGGAACTGCGCCATCATCACCGAGATTTCCAGCACCACGGTCCACAGCCGAACGGCGTGTTCGTAGCTTTCGACCTGGAATTGACCGGTCTTCTCGTCGCGGAAGGTGAGCAGGTTCAGCGAGGCCAGATTGCAGGCCGTGTCGTCGAGGAACATGTATTCCGAGCACGGATTGCTGGCGCGGATTTCGCCGGAGGCCGGGCAGGTGTGCCAGTCGTTGACGGTCGTGTGGTATTGCAGGCCCGGATCGGCCGAGGCCCAGGCGGCGTGGCCGATCTTCTCCCACAATTCGCGCGCGTCGAGCGTCTTCGCGATCTTGCCGTTCTTGCGATAAGTGAGGTCCCACTTGGCGTCGGATTCGACAGCCTTGAGGAAGCCGTCGGTGACGCGCACCGAATTGTTCGAGTTCTGGCCCGCAACGGTGAGATAGGCCTCGCTGTCCCAATCGGTGTCATAGGTCGGGAAGTCGATGTCCTTGTAGCCCTGCTTGGCGAACTGGATCACGCGCTTGATGTAGTTGTCCGGCACCATGGCGCGGCGCGCGAGCTTGATCTCGCGCTTGAGCGCGGGGTTCTTCTCCGGCGAGAAGCAGTCGTCGCCCGAGCCTTCGCAATTCACGCAGGCCTTGAGCACGGCCTTGAGGTGCTTCTGGTTGATCTTGGAGCCGGTGACGAGCGCCGCCACCTTCTGCTCTTCCATCACCTTCCAGTTGATGTAGGTCTCGATATCCGGGTGATCGACGTCGACGATCACCATCTTCGCCGCGCGGCGCGTGGTGCCGCCCGACTTGATCGCGCCCGCGGCGCGGTCGCCGATTTTCAGGAACGACATCAGGCCGGATGACTTGCCGCCGCCGGAGAGCTTCTCGCCTTCGCCGCGCAGCTTGGAGAAATTCGAGCCGGTGCCGGAGCCGTATTTGAACAGGCGCGCCTCGCGCACCCACAAATCCATGATGCCGCCTTCGTTCACCAGGTCGTCGGAGACCGACTGGATGAAGCAGGCGTGCGGCTGCGGATGCTCGTAAGCGGATTTCGAGCGCGTCAGCTTGCCGCTGAACGGATCGACGTAATAGTGGCCCTGGCCGGGACCATCGATGCCATAGGCCCAGTGCAGGCCGGTGTTGAACCATTGCGGCGAGTTCGGCGCGCAGATCTGCGCGGCCAGCATGTAGCGCAGCTCGTCGAAGTAGGCCTGCGCGTCTTCTTCAGATTTGAAATAGCCGCCCTTCCAGCCCCAATAGGTCCAGGTGCCGGCGAGACGGTCGAACACTTGCTTGGAGGAATGCTCGCCGATGTAGCGTTCCTTCTCGGGGAGCGCGGCGAGCGCCTCCTCGTCGGCGACCGAGCGCCACAGGAACGAAGGGACTGAATTCTCTTCGACCTTCTTCAGGCGGGCGGGGACACCGGCCTTGCGGAAGTATTTTTGCGCCAGCACGTCGGAGGCGACCTGCGACCAGAATTCCGGCACCTCGACATTGTCGAGCTTGAACACCACGGAGCCGTCCGGGTTGCGGATCTCGCTGGTGGTGAGGCGGAACTCGATGCCTGCGTAGGCCGCATCCTGCTTCCCTGCCATCCTTGGTGTAGCGCCGTTCAATTCGCATGTGTCTCTAGCCCCAAATTCCGGGCGGTTAACCACCGCCCTTTTGTTTCTGGCGAACCTGTCCCGGTCCGCCGCCGTTGCTCTTACTCGTCCGACCCGTCCCACCTCATGTAGGCCCGATGCTCTGATCCGGCACCGGTTCGATCCGGGGTTTTTTACCCCCGGGCACAAGCAAGTCCCTGTCCCAAACGCCATTGTCCTGGCGTGGGTTGAGCTCGCGACTGGAAAGCCGTTCTGAGGGTCCGGAGGGAACCTGAAACTCAACGCCACCGAACACACCAAAGCTAAGTGGACTCTGCCTACGCGTCAACAAGAGATAGAGGTCAAATCTGAATCAAACACTAAATCTTGTGTCCACCCGGTGAACTTCGGGGACAACGGACCGCAAGAACACAGCCAGTATTGGGCCATCCCGGCCGTCCGAAAAGTTTTTTTCTCGGCACAAAGGCCTAGGTTTTTATGCCTCCGGTCATGACAGAAAAATGACGGAAAAATGGGACTTCCCTGCGCGTGCGCCGGCAAAACCGGACGCGTGACCGACCGGGGACAAAGGCGGGAAAAATCGCCGGCCAGGCGGCCGGAGTCTCTGATTCTCGAAATGAGGTCAGTGCCTTACGCAGGTCGCGCGGCGTGGAGTTGCGGCCGCTGACGATACCCACGCCTGTGAATTCAAATTTGGCAGGGCGGGGCGATCACGGATCGACCAGAAGTGCTGCGGTAGGTTGTTCTCGTTCGTCTGGGGGTGACGGCATGAAAAAAGGCGGACCCGAATGTGTCCGCCTTTTTTACCGGCACTGTCATCTCGAATTTCGGCGCCAGTGAGCCAAATCTTGAGCGACTCGGGCCCGGCGCTGATGAATTCCTGGGCACCATAGCCGTAGCCTGTGTCCCGGCGCAACATGCACTGCAACATAGGTAATTCGGGCCGCCCGGTTATGACGATCGCCGTCCGGCGCGCTTGCGCGCCGCAGCCTTCGACGGCGGCGATTCCGGGGAATCCTCGTTGCCGTCGACGCTGATCTGCCGGGAATGCGGCAGCGCTTCCGGATGCTCCTTTTGCAGGAAGTCGATGAGCTTTTCGCGCACCTCGCAGCGCAAGTCGAAAGCAGTGCCACCCGAGCGCGCGCTCATCAGGCAGCGCAGCTCCATGGTGCCTTCCTTGAAATCGGTCACCTGCAAGGCGGCGACATTGCCATCCCATTTGTTCGACTGTTTGAGGATTTCGTTGAACTTTGCGCGGATGAGTGTCGACCGGCGCGCGGTAGTCCACGTAGATCATGACATTGCCGATCAGGGCCGAGCCCTCGCGCGTCCAGTTCTGGAACGGCTTTTCGATGAAATAAGTGAGCGGCACGATCATGCGCCGCCAATCCCACAGCTTCACGACGACGTAAGTCGACGTGATTTCCTCGATCGTGCCGTGCTCGTTTTCCACGGTCACCGCATCGTAGAGGCGGATCGGCTGCGTCATGGCGAGCTGCACGCCCGCCATCAGATTGCTCAACACCGGCCGCGCGGCGAGGCCTGCGACGATGCCCGCGACGCCCGCGGAGGCGAACAGGCTGATGCCGTATTGCCGCACGGCGGGAAATGTCATCAGCGCGGCGCTCAGTGTGATGATCGCGAGCAGCACGTCGATCGTGCGCGACAGCACGCGCACCTGCGTGTTGTGTTTGCGCGCCAGCAGATTGTCGTCGACGTCGAGACGGAAGCGCCGCAGGTAGAGATCGGCGGCAATGTGGAGCGCGATGATCGCGGCCCAGCCGATCAGGCCGATCACCGCCACCGCCAGCAGGCGCGCGAGCAGCTCGGCGGTGTCCGGACGCAGCGGCGCGACCGGAATGGCGATGATCATCGCCAGGATCAGCAGCGCCAGCCGCGAGAGCCCGCGGGTCTGCGTGAAGGTCGAAAAGACATAAGGATAGCGGCCGGCAAGCGTGCTGCGCACCAGCTTGCGCGCCCATCGGTGCAGCGCGAGCGCAACGAGCACCGCGATTGCGAGGATCAGCAGCGCGACCACAGGGTCAGGCAGCCAGTCGAGAAGATCCTTGATCCAGGTCAGCGCGGCTCTGAGGGATTCCATGTGACCATGATGTGTTGAGGGGAAGAAGAGCGATTATATCGCCGCCGATTCCGGATGAAATCCCGCGCGGCTGGACAAGGTCCCGGTGAGGTGGCAAAACGCCTGCAATCCAATCGTTTTCAATGCGCGGCGGCAATGAAAAGTTTCCTGCTCAAAGTCTTCACCTGGTGGAATTCCCAGACCTTCGGCACCCAGCTCTGGACCTGGTTGTATGGCGAAGCGGTCGGGGAGGACGAATTCGGCAATCGCTATTACCGCACCATCGGCGGCAAAATCGACAAGACGCTCGGCTTCGAGCGGCGCTGGGTGATCTACAACGGTTATGCGGAAGCATCGTCGGTACCGCCGTCATGGCACGGCTGGCTTCACCACACCGTCGACACGCCGCCGACACAGGAAAGCTACAAGCCGCGCCCGTGGCAGAAACCGCACCGGCCGAACATGACCGGTACGCCCGGCGCATTGCGTCCGCCAGGCTCGACGCTCGCGGCCGGCCGCCGCCCCAAGGCAACCGGAGACTACAAGGCCTGGAGCCCCGACAGCCGGGGCTAATTGGGTACAGCCGCTCGCTTTCGCGGGAATGAGCGGAGACTAGTGCCGGTTTCTGGACTTTGGCCGCCCTTCCAACGCCGTATTCCCCGTGTTAACCGGGCATTGCTATCGGCGTCAGGCGAATCCACGCCGGCCAGGCGCAAAAAGCCGGATTTTAATGGCGCGTTGCATCCGTTCAGTCGCGTTCCTTGCGGTCGCCGCGATGCTCGTGGCGAGCCCCGCCGCCGCGCAATTTGGCTCGATCTTCAGCGACGGTCCGCCGCGCCCGCCGGCTGATGTGCCCAATGCGCCGCCATCGCGACCACCGCCGGATCAGCCGCCGTATTATCCGGGCCGCGCCGACAGTCCGCCGCAGCAACCGCTGCCGGCGCCGATGAGCCTGCCGCCGTCGAACCGGCCGGGTGGCGGCACGATCCAGTCGCAGCCGCTGGCGCCACCGCCAGGCGCGCAATCGGCGCCGCCTCCACCGCAGCAGAATGCCGCGCCGCCGCCGGCGGCCTTGCCGCCCGGTCCTGGTTCGCCGCGCAATGCTCCGCAACAAACCAACACCGCGCCGCAGCCGAACGATGAAGTCGTGGTTGCGCCGCCACCGCAGCGCATCGCCAATCCGACCGCGGTGTTCTCCGGTCTCGACAAGATTACCGGCCGCATCATTTCCTTCGACGTTGCCATCAACGAGACGGTGCAGTTCGGCGCGCTGCAAGTGACGCCGCGCGTCTGCTATTCACGCCCGCCGACCGAGACACCCAACACCGACGCCTTTGTCGAAGTCGATGAGGTGACGCTGCAAGGCGAGATCAAGCGCATCTTCAGTGGCTGGATGTTTGCCGCAAGCCCGGGCCTGCACGCCGTCGAGCATCCGATCTACGACGTGTGGGTCACCGACTGCAAAGGCGGGAAGAATCCGAACGTCGCCGAAGTGCCTCCCGATGCGGCGCCCAAGCCGCCGGCGCGCGCGCCGCAGCCGCAGCCGCCACAACGGCGGCAACCGCCGCCGCCACCGCGCGGACAACCGCCGGGCTTCCTGCCGCCGCCAAGGTAATTTCTCCGCGTCATTCTGCGTCACGCGCGTACCGCGTCTCAGACGCACAGTCCCCGCCTTCGCGGGGATGACAAAGCGGGAGTAGTAGCAGTCGACCGAACGCGCTAGGCTCCGCCCTCAATGATCGCCAGCGCCTCGCTGCCCGCGATGGGACGGTCCAACGGCAGCGCGGCGAAATCGCCTTCGCCGATCAGGGCCTCTTCCAGCATGCGATGATAGCGCCGCTTGGGCACCTCGACCGCGCCGAAGGTCGTGAGGTGCGCGGTGACATATTGGGTGTCGAGCAGACGAAAGCCGCCCGCCTTGAGCCGCGCGACCAGATGCACCAGCGCGACCTTGGACGCGTCGCGTGCGCGATGAAACATGCTCTCGCCGAAAAACGCGCGGCCGAGCGAGACACCGTAAAGGCCGCCGACAAGTTCGTCGCCGTCATAGACCTCGACGGTGTGGCAATGACCGCGCTCATAAAGCGCGCGGTAGATGCGCCGGATGCGCGTGTTGATCCACGTGCGCGCGCGGTCCTGTTTCGGTTCCGCGCAGCCCTCGATCACGGCGTCGAAGTCGCGATCGACCCAGACCGTCCATGGCGTCGTGCGCAAGGTGCGGGCGAGTCGCGCCGGAACGTGGAACCCTTCCAGGGGAATGATTCCGCGCATGTCCGGCTCGATCCAGTAGAGCGCCGGATCGTCCGCGCTTTCCGCCATCGGAAAAATGCCGCAGGCATAGGCCTTGAGCAGCACTTCCGGCGTGATTTCGATGAACGTGTTTTCGCGGTTTGCCATCGCGCGCTCGCGCCAACAATGACCAAAACTTAGGCCGTTGCTCCCGGTTTGAGGAGCGAGGAACGGCCGCGTCAGCCGTTTGTTAACCTTTTGGATACCATAATTGCAGCAAATTTCTGAAGGCGTGGTCGGCCCTTTGCGTTGGTTTGCAGGGGACAACGGCGAAACGGGGAGAAGGATGCATGGGCGAGACCATGGCGCCGATTTCGGTTTTGCTGGTCGAAGATGAAGTGCTGATCAGCAATCTCGTCGCCGATTGCCTGACCGCATCCGGTTTTGCCGTCCACGAAGTGACTACCGCCGATGAAGCGCTGCGCTACATCGATTCCGGCGCCAACATCGATGTACTGTTCACCGACGTCAATTTGCCCGGCGGCATGGATGGCGCTGAACTGGCGACGCGCGCGCGCGAACGCCGCCCGGAAATGCCGATCGTTTACGCCTCGGGGCGTTTCAAGCTGTCCGACATTGCGCCGCTGGTGCCGCGCTCATTGTTCATGGCCAAGCCCTACGATCCGGCCGATGTCTGCGCGCTGCTGACGCGGCTCACGGCGGCGGGCCCGCGCGCCTAAGGCTCCGCGCTCAGGGTTCCGCGCTTAAGGTTCCATGCCACCGCGGGCGAGGAACTGTTCCAGCCAGTGGATGTGGTAGTTGCCGTCGATGATGTCCTTTTCGCGCACCAGCGCGCGGAACAACGGCAGCGTCGTCTCGATGCCGTCGACCACCACTTCATCGAGCGCGCGTTTCAGCCGCATCAGGCATTCGGTGCGGGTCTTGCCGTGCACGATCAGCTTGCCGACGAGTGAATCGTAATAAGGCGGTATCGTATAACCCTGATAGACGGCGCTATCGATGCGCACGCCAAGGCCGCCGGGCGGGTGATAGTGCAGGATCTTGCCGGGCGAGGGCCGGAAGGACACCGGGTTCTCGGCGTTGATGCGGCACTCGATGGCATGGCCGTGGAAGCGCACGTCGGATTGCTTGAGTGAAAGCTCGGAGCCGGCGGCGACGCGGATCTGCTCGAAGATCAGGTCGATGTCGGTGATCATTTCGGTCACCGGATGCTCGACCTGGATGCGCGTGTTCATCTCGATGAAATAGAACTTGCCGTCTTCGTACAGGAATTCGACGGTGCCGACGCCGAGATAGGAAATCTCGCGCATCGCTTTGGCCACCGTCTCGCCGATCGCGTCGCGCGCGGCGGCGTTCAGGGCAGGCGAGGGGCTTTCCTCGAGCACTTTCTGGTGGCGGCGTTGCAATGAGCAGTCGCGCTCGCCGAGATGGATGGCGTGGCCCTTGCCGTCGCCGAGCACCTGGATTTCGATATGGCGCGGGCGTTCCAGATATTTCTCGATATACACCGCGTCGTCGCCAAAGGCCGCTTTGGCCTCCGCGCGAGCCGTCGATAGCGCGGTCGAAAGTTCGCCGGCGGAGCGCGCGACCTTCATGCCGCGCCCGCCGCCGCCTGCTGCGGCCTTGATCAGCACCGGATAGCCGATGTCGGCGGCAATCTTGGTCGCCTCTGCGTCGGACGTGACCCCGCCTTCCGATCCCGGCACGACCGGAATGCCAAGTTTTTTCGCGGTGCGTTTGGCTTCGATCTTGTCGCCCATCAGGCGGATGTGTTCGGCCTTCGGGCCGATGAATTGCACGCCGTGCTCGGCGAGAATTTCCGCGAAAGCGCGCGTTCTCCGACAGAAATCCGTAGCCCGGATGCACGGCATCGGCGCCGGTGATCTCGCAGGCCGACAGAATGGCGGGAATGTTGAGGTAGCTGTCCTTCGCCGCGGGCGGCCCGATGCACACGCTTTCGTCGGCAAAGCGCACATGCATGGCATCCGCGTCTGCGGTGGAATGCACCGCCACGGTCGGAATGCCGAGCTCCTTGCACGCGCGCAGTACGCGCAAGGCGATCTCACCGCGATTGGCGATCAGGATTTTATCGAACATGGGCTGATCTCCCTCTCCCCGCGTGCGGGGAGAGGGTCGGGGTGAGGGGGCGTTGCTGCGTTACGTCACTATCGATGCGCCCCCTCACCCGACTTCCTCGTTTCACTCGGAAGTCGACCTCTCCCCGCAAGCGGGGAGAGGTGAAGAGCGCGCGCTTCATGGTGCGTAACATCACTCAATAATCACCAGCGGCTCGCCGAACTCGACCGGCTGGCCGTCTTCAAACAGGATCTGGATCACGGTGCCGGCGCGCGGGGCCGGAATCTGGTTCATGGTCTTCATGGCTTCGATGATCAGCAATGTATCGCCGGCTTTGACCTTGCTGCCGATTTCGATGAAAGGCTTGGCGCCAGGTTCGGGGGCGCCATAAGCCGTGCCAACCATCGGCGAGATGACCACGCCTGGGTGCTTGGACAAATCGAGCGGCACGGCGGCGGCTTCCACAGGTGCTTGCGGGGCCACCTCGACCCGCACAGCCGCGGGCGCGGCGGCGGCGGTCGCGGCGCGCGCGACACGCACGCGTTTGCCGTCCTGCTCGATTTCGATTTCAGTCAGCCCGGTTTCATCCAGAAGTCTGGTGAGCTCCTCGATCAACTCGCGGTCGACAATGGTCTTGGTGGGCTTTGCCATATGCCGGCGCTCAATCTTTTGCCTTGGCGCCAGTCAGGCCGGCAAGCCCGGTGATCGCAAGCGCATAACCGTCGATACCGAACCCGGCGATGACCGCCTTCGCGGCCTTCGAGACATATGAGTTATGCCGGAAGGCTTCGCGCTGATGGATATTGGTCATGTGTATTTCGACCGTCGGCACCGTCGCCTGCACGGCGAGCAGGGCGTCCATGATGGCAATCGACGTGGTGGTGTAGCCGGCGGGATTAATGACGATGCCGGCCGCCTTCTTGGCGTGCGCTTCCTGAATATAATCGACGAGCTCGCCTTCCTTGTTGGACTGGCGGCAGATGACTTCGATTCCGAAGCGCGCGGCGGTGTCGCGGCAAAGCTTTTCAACGTCGGCAAGGGTCGCGTGACCGTACTTTTCCGGCTCGCGCGTCCCGAGCAGGTTCATATTTGGTCCATTGAGGACGTAAATTGTCTTTGCCATGGGTCCCCGTCCGGAGCGCGCTTGCGAGCGCGTGGATCTGTCGCGCTTTATAGGTGGCTGGCGCGTTTAGGGGAAGCCCGGATCGCATTCAGATTCAGGATTTGGCGCCGCTCAGAGCCTGGGTTTCGGCTGCCGCCCAATCAACCACCTCCTTGAGTGCCGTTAACCTTCTGCGGCCGGCTTCGCGGGCTTTACCGAAGATGTCGATCTGGCGGTCGGCGCTGGTGCCATGTGCCGCGATGGCGTGAAGATGTCTGATCTCGCCCGCACATTCGAGCGCCTCGATATCTTCGGCGATGAAATCAATCACCTGATCGAGCCACTGCACAAGCGTGAGCGGCGAGCGCGAAAACGGTTCGACAAAAGTTGCGGCAATGCCGTAGCGCTGGGCGTGCCATTTATTTTCCTGTGTGATGGCGCGGCCGACGCGGTCGAAACCGGCGTTGAGCGCACGATCCCGGTCAAGCGCGCGCACAAGACAGCGGAATAGCGCGGCGATGCCCACGGCATCGTCGAGCCGCGTGCAACTGTCGGCAACCCGCAGTTCGATTGTCGGATGGTTGAGTGATGGCCGTAACGCCCACCAGATATAACTCGCATCCGGAATGATTTTCGCCCAGGTCAGCGCCGCGACGAATTCGCGGTAGTCGTCATTGGTGCGAAAGAGTTCGGGCAGTCCGGTGCGCGGCAGCTCATCGTAAGCCGCAAGCCGGTAGCCGACGAGACCGGTGAGGTGGCCTTGCCAGAATGGCGAGGAGGTCGACAGCGCGAGCAGCAGCGGAAGATAGGGCGTCAGCCGCAAGATCAAGTTGATGCGCGTGTCGATGTCCGGCACCGCGACATGCACGTGCATTCCGCACAACATGTTGCGGTAGCCGATCATCTGAAGGTCATCCATGATGGGACCGTAGCGCGCTTTGCGGGTCACCATCTGCTCCGGCCAGTACGCAAGTGGAAACGTGCCCATGGCCGCAAGGCCTAGCTTATGCTCGGCCGCCGTCTGCGCGAGCGTGCTGCGAAAATGCGCGAGGTGCGCGCGCGCTTCCTTCATGCTGGCGCAAGGCGGTGTTGCGACCTCCAGCTGCGACTGCAGCATTTCAGTCATGACGCGGTCGCCGAGCTGCTTTTGCGCGACCGCGAGGAATTTCTTGTTCGCGCGGCGCACCGCGTGGCGCGTCTGCGCGTCGAACACGAAGTATTCCTCTTCCATGCCCAGCGTATACATGCGCGCAACAACCTCTGGAGCGGTCCCCGGTTCCCTTGCAGCGTCCCTGGGCGTTCAGCGAAGCGCGGTGCGTCGGTCGACGACCGCGGCGAAAAGGCAGGCGGCCTCGACTATTAAGGGATTATTTTACAGTTTGCTATGGAATTTACGCGCACGTTGCGTGCGCACCCCTTGCGCAGAATATGAAGAATCGCCCCCAATACCACTCGTGAAATGGCTTTCCTCAATTCATATGCCGTGCGCGGAATGTCATTGGACCGCTCCGAAAATCTGATCGCAAAATTCGCCTTCGCGATTTTGCTCGCCGTCTCGCTCAGCCCGCTGCTGTTCGTGGCGATCCCGGCCATGGTCGATTATCCCAACCATCTCGCGCGCATGTACATCCTCGCGAGCGTGGGAACGCCCGCGGCCAATCCGTTTTATCAGACGGCATGGGCGCTCTACCCGAATTTGGCGATGGACCTGGTGATCCCGCAGATGGCGCGGGTGACCGGCGTCGAAAATGCGACCCGGCTTTTTCTGCTGCTGAGCGAAATCCTGCTTGGTGAGCGGCACCATCGCCATCGAGTGGGCGGTGAAGGGGCGCATCCAGCTGGCCGCCGCCGCGGCCCTGATGTTCCTGTACGCCTTGCCGTTCACCTGGGGGTTCTTGAATTTTGAGTTCGGACTTGGTGTGGCGTTGTGGGGCATCGCCTTCGGAATTCTGGTGTTCGAGCGATCTTGGGCGAGCCGCCTCACCGTCAATACCGTTTTTGTTGCCGTGCTGTTCGCGTCTCATTTTTTTACGCTGGGTGTCTATGGATTGACCCTCGGCATTCTCGAGCTGTGGCGGGCCTGGGAGAAGAAAGCGCCTTACGGCGAAACTGCGACGCGCCTGGTCATACTCGCAATCCCTGCGGTGATCCTGGTGGGCGTCATGAAGCTGACTGGCGGCGCTGTTGGCGGCGGCGAGAATGACTGGCATTTCCAGTTCAAGGCGCTGTGGCCCTACATCATCATGAACGGCTACAGCACGGTGGTGTCGGCGGTGACGACCGTGCTGCTGATCGGCTTTCTTTACGTTGCCGGCAAACGCGGCCTGCTCAAGATCCAGCCGGCGGGGCTATGTCTGGCCGCCGGATTTTTTGCGCTTTATCTCGCCATCCCGTCCCAGCTTCTCGGCACGGCCTTCGTCGACCTGCGGATGATCGTTGCAGCGGCGCTCATCATGCCCGCCTATTGCTCGCTGTCTTTGCCGAACCGGCAGTGGAAGCTAGCGGCGCTCGCTTGCGTCCTCGCCGTGACGCTTCCGAATCTGGCCGTCGTTTACAAGGTCTGGCTGTCATACCGCGCGGATTATGCGGACATGATCCGGTCCTTCGACAAGCTCAAGAAGGGCTCGCGCGTTTTGGTCGGCGGCAGCAGGGTGGGCGACGATCCGCCGCTCGACGACCTGACGACATATCCGATCAGCCATGGACCGACGCTTGCCGTTCATTACGCCGATGCGTTCGTGACGGATCTCTTTACGTCGGCGGGCAAGCAGCCGATCCGGCCGCGTCCGGCCTTCGAACGTCTTGATGACGGCGCGGCGGGCCCGGTGCCGCTCTTTGTTCTGAAGGCGATCGCAGCGGGAAAGACGTCTGACGCCCTGCCGGTCTATCTGCGGTCATGGCCGCGCGACTTCGATTATCTCTACCTGCTCGGGCCGCGTGTCGACAATCCGCTTCCCGATCTGCTGGAGGAGCTCGACGTCTCGCGGCGCTTCGTTCTCTATAAAATTCGCCGCGCCCCCTAGGGACGCGGCGAAGGCAGTTTTCAACTCGGATTAAAGCGCGAGGTCTAGCAGCTCGGCTTGCCGCAACGCGAGTTGTTGACCTTTTCCTTCAGCGCGTCGAGGCCGACTGCGCCGACCACAACATCATCGCCAATCACGTAGCTGGGCGTTCCGTTGAGGCCGAGTGCTTCGGCGAGCTTGAAGCTCTCTTCCAGCGTGGCCTTCACTTCGGGGCTCTCCATGTCTTTGTCGAGCCGGCCCATGTCGAGGCCGATGTCCTTGGCCACGGCGAGCGCGTGCGCCTTGTCGGCCTGGCCGCGGCCTCCGAGGAGCTTCTGGTGGAATTCGAGATATTTCTTGCCGGTCTTGTCCTGCATTCGCACGGCAACCGCGACGCGGGCGGCTTCCACCGAGCCCGGGCCAAGCACCGGGAATTCCTTGAGCACGACCTTGAGCTTGGGATCGTTCTTCAGGAGCGTGAGCATGTCATCCATGGCGCGCTTGCAGTAACCGCAATTGTAGTCGAAGAACTCAACAAAGGTGACGTTGCCGGTCGGATTGCCGAGCACCACCTGGCGCGGCGAGCTGAACAAGGCTTGCGAATATTGCTTGACCGCGGCCTTGTGCTTTTCGGACTTCAGCAGCGCTCTGGCGCTTTTCGAGCTCGGTCATCGCCTCCTGGAGCACTTCGGGATGCGCGACGAGATATTCGCGCACGATGCGTTCGATCTCGCCGCGCTGCGGGCCCGAGAATTCGTCGGCGCGTGAGAGTTGCGGGGCGGCGAACGCCAGCAACGCCACACTGGCGGCCGTGAGGAAGCGTGAAAACGAGGTCATAAGTTTTGTCCTTGTCACTATTGAATACCGGCGTTTGAGTTTGGTGGTTTGACGTTCACGATGTCGTCGGCGCGCACCCAGGCTGGCGAGCCGATGGGTAGCCGAGTCTTGGCGCGTGTCGCAAGCTGACGCGCGGTCTTGATATCGCCGCGCGTAAAGGCGGCTTGCGCCGATGCGAGGTCGGCATTGGCAAGGTCGCCCTTGCGGCCATAGGCCATGGCCAGCTGTGAGTAGGCCTCCGGCGCTTCAGGTTCGCGGGAGATCGCCGTGCGCAGCAGGCCCACCGCTTCTTCGGCGAGCTTCGGATTGTTGGTGGCGTTGAGCGCTTGCGCGAGCAGAATTTCGATCAATGGCGTGCCATGCGAGAGCGCGACGGCCTGGCGCAGCGGCCCGATCGCTTCCGCCGGCTTGCCGGCCTCGAGCAAAGCCTGGCCCTTGAGTTCATAGAAATATGGGTTGTTGGGTTCTACCTGGATCAATCCGTCGATCTGCGTGAGCGCCTGGCGCAAGTCGGAGTGACGGTAGGTCGAGATGGCGCGGGCGTAACGCGCGGGCAGGCTGTTGTCGCTCAGCGGATACCGGTTCGCGACCGACTCCGGTCGCTCCAGGAAGCCGGAGAGCTTGGCGCGCATCAGGTCGTGCCGCAATTGCAGCTCGGGCGAATCCTTGCGGTCCCAATAGGGGCTCGACCGCGCGAGAGTCTCGAGCGCCGCGACGCGGTCAGCCGGCATGGGATGGCTCTGCATATACGGATCGATATAGCGGGAATTGAACAATACTTCGTTGCTCAGACGCTTGAACAGATCGACCATACCGCGCGGCGATTGGCCTGTGGCATTAAGAAATTTCACACCGGCGTGATCGGCCTGGTCTTCCTGCGTCCGCACATAAGCCAGCAACGAGCGCATGATCGCCGACTGCGGCGCCATGATCGCGGCCGCGCCGACATTTCCGGTCGCGCCGCTGCGCGCGCCGGCAATCGCCACGCCGATGCCGGCCATCAGCGCGATGATCGATGCGGTTTGCGCGGACGCAAGTTGCTCCCGCAGACGCTGGAGATGGCCGCCCGCAAGGTGCCCGGTTTCGTGCGCGAACACGCCGATGATTTCATTCGGGGTCTTGGCATCGAACAGCGCGCCGGCATTCACGAAGATGTGGCGGCCGTCCATGACAAAGGCGTTGAACGAGCGGTCGCCGAGAACCACGACGCGCACGTTTTGCTTGGCCAGTCCGGCGGCGCGCAGGATCGGCTGTGCGTAATCGCGGAGCAGCTGTTCGATTTCGGCGTCGCGGACGACCGGCATGCCGCGCGTTGCGCTGTCTTGCGCGCGCGCGGGAATGGCCGACGGTCCGGCGGCGGCGCCGACGGCAATGGCGGTCAGCAACGCGATCGCGCGGGCTGCTGGCGCCCTGCGCCGCGTCCTGATAGGTGTGCCGCTCAAGGACATGCGATTTATTGGCCCCAAATGGCCATGTAACTACCGGTTTGGCGTGAAACTAGTGACGCCCCATGGGGCGGTCAACGCGGCACGCCATCACGACTGGGTCATGAAAGTGCCATTCGCAAACAATCCGGCGAATACGGCAGGAGCGGGGCAGGGGGTTGAGGCCCAATGGGCCGGAAACGATGCTTGAAGCGGCAAAACAGCTCTTGAAGCCATCGAAACGCAGCGATGTTCCGCCGTTCATTGTTATGGACGTGATGGCGGCGGCGGCGCAGCGCGAGGCGCTGGGTGCCCGCGTCATTCACATGGAAGTTGGCCAGCCGGCCGCGCCCGCGCCGTCCACCGCAATCAAGGCGGCCCAGGCCGCGCTCGCGCATGGGCGGATCGGTTACACCGAAACGCTCGGCATCCCGTCGCTGCGGGCGCGGATCGCGCGGCATTACAAGGATACTTACGACCTCGTTCTCGATCCCGCGCGCGTGGTGGTGACGACCGGGTCGTCCGGAGGTTTCGTGCTCGCGTTTCTGTCGTTGTTCGAACCGGGCGACCGGGTCGCGCTCGCCAATCCCGGCTATCCGCCCTATCGACACATTCTGTCCGCACTCGGTTGCGAACCGGTACTTATCCAAACATCCGAAGAGACGCGCTGGGCGTTGTCGGCGAAATCGCTGATCGCCGAACACCGGCGCAAACCGCTGCAAGGCGTCGTGGTTGCGAGCCCGGCCAATCCGACCGGCACCATGATGGATGCGGACACGCTCTCGCGGCTGATCGCGGTTGCGGAGGCCGAGGGCATTCGCGTGATCTCCGACGAGATCTATCACGGGCTCGATTATGCCTTTGCGGCGGAAACGGCGGCCAACGTGTCCGAACGGACAGTCGTGATGAATTCGTTCTCGAAATACTTCTGCATGACCGGCTGGCGCGTCGGATGGATGGTTGTTCCGGACAGTCTCGTCCGGTCGGTCGAGCGCTTGCAGGGCAATCTGGCGATTTCGGTGCCGACATTGGCGCAATATGCGGCGGAAGCGGCTTTCGACGGACGCGACGAGATGGAAACGGTCAAACATAGTTATGAAGAAAACCGTCGCATTCTCACCGAAGGCTTGCCGAAAGCAGGGATCGACGAGTTTCTGCCGGTGGACGGCGCGTTTTATCTTTACGCGAACATCGCCCGCTTTTCCGACGACAGCCTGGATTTTGCAAAGCGCATGTTGAACGAAGCCGGCGTCGCAGCGACACCCGGCATCGATTTCGATCCGATCGACGGCAAACACTTCCTGCGCTTCTGCTACGCCGGCTCGGCTGCGGACATGCGCGAGGCCGTGGAGCGAATTGGAGCGTGGCTCGCGCGGCGAAAATAGCGAAGGGGGGAGGGGCATTGTCGCAGCAAAAGCCGGCGGGTGAATCGCAGACATCCTCATCGGGCGAGGTGTTGAATGTTTTTCTCCGGCTGGGGGTCACGAGTTTCGGCGGACCGATCGCGCATCTCGGCTATTTCCGCACCGAATTCGTCGAGCGCCGCAAATGGCTCGACGAGAAGACCTACGCCGACCTGGTCGCGCTGTCGCAATTCCTGCCCGGTCCGGCCAGCAGCAAGGTCGGTATCGCGGTCGGTTTTTTTCGCGCCGGTTATGTGGGCGCACTCATCGCCTGGGCGAGCTTCACCTTGCCCTCGGCGATCGCGCTGGTGCTGTTTGCCTATGGCGTTGACGCGCTCGGCAGCGCGCTTGGCAGCGGCTGGCTGCACGGGCTGAAGGTCGTAGCTGTTGCCGTCGTGGCGCAGGCCGTGCTCGGCATGATGCGGTCGTTGGCGCCCGACCGCGGCCGCGCCACGGTCGCCGTCGTTGCGGCGGTGATTGTTCTGGCTTTCCCAACGGCCTGGGGCCAGATCGGGGCAATTGTTCTCGGGTTCGCCGCCGGGGTCACGGTTCTTCATATCAACGCTCCGGTCGATCATGTGTCGCTGCCGTTGAAGGTCGGCCGTACGACCGGCATCGTCCTGCTTGCGGTTTTCCTTGTTCTCTTGGTTGGACTGCCGTTGCTGGTCGCTGTCGTTCCCAACCACAGCCTAAAATTATTCGAGGCATTTTATCGCGCCGGCTCGCTCGTGTTCGGCGGCGGCCATGTGGTGCTGCCGCTGCTACAGACCTCGGTCGTGCCGCCCGGCTGGGTGAGCAATGATGCCTTTCTCGCAGGTTATGGCGCGGCGCAGGCGGTACCTGGACCGCTGTTCACCTTCGCCGCCTATCTCGGCGCTGTGATGGTGCCGCAACCGAATGGATGGATCGGCGCGGCGCTGTGTTTGGTCGCGATGTTCTTGCCGGCATTCTTCCTCACCATCGGCTCGCTGCCGTTCTGGGACGATTTGCGCCGCCGGCCAGGCGCGCAGTCGGCGCTGCGCGGCGTCAACGCGGCGGTTGTCGGCCTGTTGCTCGCGGCGCTTTACAATCCGGTGTGGACGGCGGGAATTACCGGCCCCTACGATTTCGCCTTGGCCGCCGCTGCCTTTCTACTGCTGTTCATGTGGCAGGTGCCGCCCTGGCTGGTGGTGATGTTGAGCGCGTTTGGCGGCGCGGCCATCGCCAAGCTCTAATCCTCAAAACTCCACATCCAACTCCACCACCTCATCCGGTTCGGCCTTCGCGCCCGCGATCCATTCGCGCATCGGCGGCATCGCCATGATCGTTGCACAGTAGGCTGCACAATCGCTGTCGAGCTTCACGTCGTAGCTCAGGAAGCGCGTGACGACCGGCGCAAACATTGCGTCCGCCATGCAGGGGGCCGCGCCGAAAAGAAATGGACCTTTGTCGGTTGCGAGACATTCGCGCCAGATGCTGATGATGCGTTCGATATCGGCCTGTGCACCCGCCCAGACCTTGAACCCGGGATGATGCGCCTTCAGGTTCATCGGCAGCGCTGAACGCAAATTTGAAAAGCCCGAATGCATCTCTCCGGAAATCGAGCGGCAGCGCGCGCGCGCGGCGAGCGTCTTCGGCAGCAAGCCGGCCGCCGGCATGATCTCGTTGAGATACTCGGCGATCGCGAGCGTGTCCCAGACCTTGATGCCGTTATGGGTGAGGCAGGGCACCAGGAAAGATGGCGACAGAAGAAGCAGCTCGGCGCGCGTCGAAGGATCGTCGCTGGCGACAGTCTGCTCCGCGAAGTCGAGACCCGCCATCTTGCAGAGCAGCCAGCCGCGGAGCGACCAGGAGCCGTAGTTCTTGCTGGCGATCGTGAGGGTAGCCTTGGCCATGGGGCGCGAATGTCCCTTGTTCATCACGGCCCGGCATTCGCCAGCTTAGACGAAAGCGTTGCTTTTTCAATACCTTCCCGTAGTGCAAAATTATCGCGCAGGCGGATTGTCCCCAATTTACGGGCGTCGCCCGCCAGGCCGCGAATTTTATCTCGCAGTGCAACATAAAATGCTTTAGCCTTTCCGTGCGGTTCGCCGGGACCGCCGGGGACTGGATGCTTTATCAGGCCTATCAGGCCCACACCGATATCATGGTGCCGGTGCGTCGGCTGGCCGACATGGCCGCCAGATCGGTGGGGGCGAGGCTTAACGGCTCGGCGCGCCCGACCGTCTTGAGCAATTTGACCGCGGCCTACGAACTGATTGCCCGCGCCGGCCTCACGCATGAGCGCCCGCCTTACGGGATCGACAGCGTCACGGTCGGCGACCGTGAGGTGGCGGTTACGGAAGAAGCGGCCGATGTGACCCCGTTCGGCACGCTGCTGCATTTCAGAAAAGATGTCGTGCTGGCGCAGCCGCGCGTGCTGCTGATCGCGCCGCTGTCGGGACATTTCGCAACGCTGCTGCGGGCGACGGTCCGCACGATGCTGCCAGAGCACGATGTGTTCATTACTGACTGGCACAACGCGCGCGATGTTGCGCCCGAGCACGGCCGCTTCGGATTCGACGAATACATCGGACACCTGATCCGCTTCGTCGAGACGATCGGTCCGGGTGCTCACATTGTCGCGGTGTGCCAACCCTGCGTCGCAGCGCTGGTGGCGGCGAGCGTGATGGCGCAAAGCGACAATCCGGCGCAACCGCGGTCGATGACCTTGATGGCGGGGCCGATCGACACGCGCGTCAACCCCACGAAGGTCAACGACCTCGCGAAATCAAAACCCATCGACTGGTTCGAGCGGCACCTGATCGCGCGCGTGCCTTACCGCTATGGCGGCGGCGGCCGCCATGTCTATCCGGGCTTTGTGCAGCTTGCGGCCTTCATGAGCATGAATATCGAGCGGCATCTGAAGGCCCATCACGAGCTTTATGAAAACCTGGCGAAGGGCGAGGCCGAGAAAGCCGCGCAGACCAAGGCTTTTTACGACGAGTATTTCGCGGTGCTTGATCTGACCGCCGAGTTTTATCTGGAAACGGTGCGGCTGGTGTTCCAGGAGCACGCGCTGCCGCTGGGCGGCCTGACCTATCAAAATCGAAAGGTCGAGCCGCGGGCGATCAGGCGGACTGCGCTGTTCACGGTGGAAGGCGAAAAGGACGACATTTGCGCGGTCGGCCAGACGCTCGCCGCTCACGACCTGTGTTCGTCATTGCGACCGTACCGCAAGCGCCACCACATGCAGGCCGGCGTCGGACACTATGGCGTCTTTTCCGGACGGACCTGGCAAAACCAGATCTATCCGATGGTGAAGAACATTATTTTACAGAGCGACTCGACCCGCTACCGCTTGAACGCGCCGAGGATGGTGCGGATCCGCTCGCTATTGATGGTTTCCGACGGTGTCGTGTCGCGTTCCAGCCGCGCATCACAGTCCACGTAATTCGACGAGACGATTTTGCCGGTTCGATTGTCGAAGCGTCGCTCTTCGCAGCGGCCTTTCTTGTCGGTCTCGACCACGATGGCCGCGGCCCTGTGGGCCGCCGCGCTTTGTTCGACCGACGGTGGCAGCGGCGTGATTTTTGCGACGCGATTTGCTGTCAACGCGATCGGGAGACAAATAGGAGCCGGCTGTTACAAAAATCGCCAGAATGAGGATGCCGGCAAACGCCGCCGTTGCGATCACGGCGCGCAAGCCTTCGCCAGCCGAAACGCCATTTTTGGCGCGGCGGTTTTTGCCTTTTGCAGCGGCGATGGCCATGACGCAGTCCGTAATTAAGGCCTTCAGTTTGCTTGAAAATTTACCATCCACGATTTGAGGAAGCCTGAAGAAATCATTTCAATTTGAAGGAAATGCCGCAATCGAAGCGCCATCTTTTATTCATGCTGGCCAATACCTACATCTCTCGACGTCTCTCAAACCTCCGAAACCACCATGCTTGATTTTGCTTCATCGACCGATGTCGGGGACATCGGCGAGGCCGCATCGCCATCGGCCTCCGACACCGAAATCCTCGATGCCTATTCGCACGCCGTAACCACTGTGGCCGACAGCGTCGGACCGGCGGTGGTGCGCGTGGAGGTCGGCAAAGGAAATGGCCGCAGCGGCGGCCTCGGGTCTGGCGTGATCATCGCGCCGGACGGTCTTGTGCTGACCAATTGTCACGTCGTCGAAGGCGCCAAACACGTCCAGTTGCAGGACGCCGAGGGCCGCGTCATGGAGGCGCGCAGCCTGGGGGAGGATCCCGACACCGATCTGGCGCTTCTGCGCGCCGGTTCGGCGCGCGATCTGCCTTGCGCCGCGCTTGGCGATTCCAAGACGCTCAAACGCGGGCAACTGGTCGTCGCGATCGGCAATCCGCTAGGGTTTGAATCCACCGTGACGGCCGGGGTGATCTCGGCACTCGGCCGCTCATTGCGCTCGCGCAACGGACGGCTGATCGAGGATGTGATCCAGACCGACGCGGCGCTCAATCCCGGCAATTCCGGCGGGCCGTTGGTTTCGTCGCGCGGTGAGGTGATCGGCATCAATACCGCCGTCATCATGGGCGCGCAGGGCATCTGCTTTGCGGTTGCCAGCAACACCGCGCAGTTCGTGCTGAGTGAGTTGATCCAGCACGGCCGTGTGCGCCGCGGCTACATTGGCGTATCGGCACAGACAACCGCGGTGCCGCGCCGGCACGCGCGCGCAGCGCAGATCGAGAACAGTTCCGGCGCGATTATCACCGCAGCCGAGCCGAATGGCCCGGCGGCGCTCGCCGGACTGATGAGCCTCGACACGATCGTTCGCGCCGACGGCGAGCCCGTGACCGGCGTTGACGACCTGATACGGCTGCTCAACAGAGAGCGGATTGGACGCGACGTGACGATTGACGTGCTGCGCCGCGGCCAGCTGCGTAGTTTCACCGTGAAACCGTTTGAGCGTCCCGCCAAACAATCGGCGGCGTGAAGCCCTGTACGGGAGCGCGCGATAGCTACTGCGGCTTCGGCGGTGGCGCCGCCATTTTTTTCGCGTTCTTCCTGGCCGCCGGCTCGTAATTGCCTTGTGCCATGCATTTCTTGATGAAGGCTGAGCGCTTTGCGCCTTCCAGCTGCTGGCTTTCCGCGCCGACTTTGCAGGTTTCCATTTTTTCCTGCGGGGTGACGGCGAGGGCCGGCGCAGCCGCCAGCACAACGGGGACAAGGGCGATGGCCAAAGTTCGCAGCATTATTGTCGCTCCTTTTGCGGTGGTTAGCTCTTGTCGCCGAGGAGGCGTTTGCCCCACCAGCCACGCTTCGGCGTTGCTGGCTCCTCAGGCCCGGTGCTGGATATCACCGGAGTCGACGGCGCGGCGGGCGAGGGCGGCACAGACGCTCGCTCGCTGGCAAAAGGCGCGGGCTCACGAATAGTCGAGCGCCGGCGTGGCGGCTCCTGCGCGTTTGCAGCAGTTGCCGGAGGCTCTATTGCCGCGGACGCCGGGTGCTGCTCGATCGGTGAAGCATAGGATGCGGGCGGAGCGGTGTCGTAACTCGGCGGACGGTCCATGTCCTCGACGGCATGTTGCAGCTCCGGCTCAGCACCATTTTCGCTGGACCGGAAGGGCGCCTCGCCATTGTGCGGCCGGTTGCGCCGGCCGCCGCGACGGCCGCGGCGACGCCGGCGGCGCACGCCGTCGCGTTCGGCTTTCGCCGGACTGGCCGCCTTCCGGACGCGGCTGCGGCGGGCTGAAGCCTTCTTCTTCGGGCGAGCCCGCGTCATGATCTTCGTGCGCGATCGCATGTTCCGGAACGGTGTCGTGCGTGAATGCCGGCGCGCCTTCGCGCGGTTCGCCACCGCGGCCTCGGCCGCCGCGACCGCGCCGTCGCCGGCGCCGTGGACCGCCGTCGCGTTCGCTATCACGGCGCGGGGCTTCCTCGTCGGCTGGCGCAGGCGCGACAGCCTCTTGCACTCGCTCGTGCTCTTGCGCCTCGACGATGTCTTCCTCGGCCTCATCGGCAACGAATTCGTCTTCTTCATCCACCGTCGGCAGCGGAATCGGATGCGCGGCCGCGATACTTTTTGCGGCTTCCACCGTGTGGACCTGCTCGCCGCGATCGACCACGTAAGATTGCTGGCCGGTCACCGTCGGGTCCGCCGATACCGTGAGAGTGACGCGGAAGCGCTCTTCCAGCGCGCGCAGATGGGCGCGTTTGTGATTGAGCACGTAGAGTGCGACTTCGGCGCGTGTGCGTACGATCAGATTGTGGGTTGCGCCCTTGATCAGCATTTCCTCGATGGCGCGCAGCAATTGCAGCGCTACGGACGACACGGAACGCACGTGCCCGCTGCCGCCGCAGATCGGGCATTTCTCGGTCGAACTTTCCAGAACCGAGGTGCGGATACGCTGGCGCGACATTTCGAGCAGGCCGAAATGCGAGATGCGGCCGACCTGGATGCGGGCGCGGTCGTGCCTGAGTGCCTCTTTCAGACGACGCTCAACGGTACGGTTATTGCGGCCTTCGTCCATGTCGATGAAGTCGATAACGATGAGGCCGGCGAGGTCGCGCAGGCGAAGTTGCCGGGCGATTTCCTCGGCGGCTTCGCAATTGGTCTTGAGTGCGGTGTCCTCGATGTGATGCTCGCGCGTGGCGCGGCCTGAGTTGACGTCGATGGCGACCAGCGCTTCCGCCTGGTTGATCACGATGTAGCCGCCTGAGCGCAATTGCACCACCGGCGAGAACATGGCGTCGAGCTGGCTTTCGATGCCGTAGCGGGTGAAGAGAGGCTGCGTGTCCTTGTAGTGTTTCACATGTTTCGCGTGGCTCGGCATCAGCATGCGCATGAACTCGCGCGCTTCCTGGTAGCCTTGCTCGCCGGACACGACGATTTCCTCAATGTCCTTTCCATAGAGATCGCGGATAGATCGTTTGGTCAACGAGCCTTCTTCGTACACCAGCTTGGGTGCGGTCGACTTGAGCGTGAGATCGCGCACGGTCTCCCACAGCCGCAGCAGATATTCGAAGTCGCGTTTGACTTCGATCTTTGTGCGGCTTGCGCCTGCGGTGCGCAGGATCACGCCCATGCCTTCCGGCACTTCCAGTTCTTGCGCGATCTCCTTGAGGCGCCCGCGATCCTCGGCGCTGGTGATCTTGCGCGAAATTCCGCCACCGCGTGGAGTGTTCGGCATCAGAACCGAATAGCGGCCGGCGAGCGAGAGGTAGGTCGTCAGCGCAGCACCTTTGGTGCCGCGCTCTTCCTTGACGACCTGGACCAGCATCACCTGCCGGCGCTTGATGACTTCCTGGATTTTGTACTGGCGACGGAAGCGCGGCATCCGCTCCTGCGCTTCTTCGAGCGCATCGGCGCCACCGACGGATTCGACAGCTTCGTCGTCGTGGTGCTCATCGCCGTTGCCGTTCCTTGGCCGTTTCGGGAGCGGCGCCTTCGGCGGTCAGCGCACCTTCAGCGGCGGCGGAAGGCTGCTCGCCCTCGGCAGTGGTTTCGACTGACGGCTTCGACTTGCTTCCGATGCGGCAGACGGCGCGCTGAAATCCTCGCCAGCCGGATTTCGGTCGCGTTCGTGGGCGTGCTCATCGGAAGAGATAGTCGGTCGGTGCCGCTTCGGCCTCCGACATGTGGGCTGTCGTTTCCGCGAACGGCTCCGCAGTAGGCTCGCCGAACGAGCGTGTCTCCGGCTGGAGCTTCCGCCGTCTCGGGTGCGGATCCCTCGGCCGCAAGCGGTTCGCTCTGCACGACGTCGCGGTCGCGATGGCGGCCCGCGCTGCGATGGCGATGCCGACCGCGCCGGCCGGCGCGATTGTCGGCTTCCACGTCGGCTGCCCGCTGGTCGTGCTCTTCCTGCGCGATCAGCGCCTGCCGGTCGGCAACCGGGATCTGATAGTAGTCCGGGTGGATTTCCGAGAACGCCAGGAAGCCGTGGCGGTTGCCGCCGTAGTCGACGAAGGCCGCCTGCAAGGACGGCTCAACGCGCGTGACTTTGGCGAGGTAGATATTACCGCGAAGCTGTTTGCGGTTGGCGCTCTCGAAATCGAATTCTTCGACGCGATTGCCGCGTAGCACGACGACCCGGGTCTCCTCCGGGTGGGTCGCATCGATCAACATTTTGTCGGCCATTGGAAAATCTCACTGGGCCCGGAATCCCCGTGCGCTCGCGCGATAAAGACAGCGCAAGACGACTGAGGGGGAGGCAGGCCTGATTGGTGTGGAAGGGAAGGGCCGCGTGGCCGAGAGCTCCGCCGGCGCGCACCGTCATTATGGCGGCGCGCGGGCGATAGATCTCAAAATACCTTTGCTGCGTCAGTGGCAGCATGAAACTTGCGACCCGTAGCGCTGCGGTCGCGCCTCAAAGGCGCGAACCGAGGTTTCTCATCACTCACGGCTAGGTCGCGAACGGCCCACTGGCCGCGCACTGATCCGGGTGTCCTTCACAAGGGTTTCGGCTCGTTTCGCTTGGCCGTCCGCCGACCTCCTCGAGGGGGGCGGTACAGGACCGAAGCGGCCGGGGCCCGAACGCGGCACAACCGGAACTCTAACCATAAGCACTCCTTACATACGGCCCTGAACCACCGCTGGCAAGGGAAGCTTTGCAGTTCGGCCACACCCGCACAGGGAATAGCCCCGCCGCTCAAGTTCCGTTAACCGAAGCGGGCCTTAATGGGTTAAAAAGGGGCTTTAAAGGGTCCGGATTCGTGACAGCCCGTGCGACTGCGATCATTGGCACACTGGCTTGTGCGCTGCTTTGCGACTCGGCCGGCATTGCCGCCGAGAGCAATGTGGCGCGCTCGTGCGCTGCCGCCACCGAAGGAGCAGCCGGTGGTCGCAACCGATATGCGCATCGGTGGGGACGACAAGCAGACGCGTTTCGTTGTCGATTTGAATCGCAAGATCGACGTGGCCGCATTCACGCTCGCAGACCCCTATCGCGTGGTGGTCGACCTGCCACAAGTCACCTTCAATTTGCCGGCCAAAGCCGCCGAGCAAAGCCGGGGGCTGGTGAAGGCGTTTCGCTACGGGGTGATCATGCAGGGCGGCTCCCGCATCGTCATCGACACCAAAGGGCCGGTGCATCTCGACAAGGCATTTGTGCTCGATGCGGCGGAGGGCCAGCCGGCCCGGCTCGTCCTCGACATGGCGGTGACGGATCGCGCCAGCTTCCTGCGCAACATCGCGCTTGAAAAGCGTCCGGCGCACAACGCGGCGAACAAGCCAATCGAAGCGCCGCCGAAGCCGGATGGCGATGCACGGCCGTTGATCGTCCTCGATCCCGGGCACGGCGGCATCGACAATGGCACCAAGGGCTCGGGTGGAGAAAACGAGAAAGACATCGTGCTGGCCTTCGCACAAACGTTGCGTGAAAAACTCGAGGGTAGCGGCAAATACCGGGTGGCGATGACGCGCTCGGACGACACTTTCATTCCGCTGGCGGAACGGGTGCGTTTCGCGCGCGCGCGCAGCGCGGCGCTGTTCATTTCAATCCATGCTGACTGCGTTGCCGCGCAACGAAGGGCAGGCCGAGGGCGCAACCGTCTACACGCTGTCGGAGAATGCCTCCGACGCGGAAGCGGCGCGGCTGGCCGAGGCGGAGAACAAGGCCGACGTCATCGCCGGCGTCGATTTGACCGCCGAGCCCGACGACGTTGCCAATATCCTCGTCGATCTCGCCCAGCGCGAAACCAAGACCTTCTCGATGCAATTCGCCCGCACCGCGGTTGGCGAACTCAAGACCGCCGCGCGGCTGCACAAGCACCCGCTCAAATCGGCGGGCTTCAAGGTGCTGTTGGCGCCGGACGTGCCGTCAGTCCTGGTGGAATTGGGTTATATGTCGACCAAGGACGACCTCAAGCAGCTCAATTCGGCGGCCTGGCGCGCCCGTACAGCCCAGGCGCTGGTCCAGGCCGTCGATACCTTCTTTACGCCCCGGGTTGCCGGGGCCGGAGGGGGGCGCAACTGACATGCGCTACCGGCCTCAGTTTCAACATAAAACCCGGCAAACACAGGACCACGCCGCAGCCTTTGTTAAGGACTACGGCGGCTTGGCGGTGGTAAGGTTCCTGCCAGTCTTGTGGCTCGCTGCAACGGCGGACGAAGCCTTTAACCGGGCCCAAGACGGGACCATTCGATCATGAAGCTCATGCTGCGCTTTTTAGGCTTCCTGTTCGCGGCAGGCACCATCCTCTTCGTGGTGGGTGTGGGCGCCGCCGCCGGCCTGCTGTGGCATTTCTCCAAGGACCTGCCGGACTATTCGCAGCTTCAGGACTATGAGCCGCCGGTAATGACGCGCGTGCACGCGGCCGACGGGTCGCTGGTCGGGGAATATGCGCGCGAACGGCGGCTTTACATCCCGATACAGGCGGTGCCGAAGCTGGTCATCAACGCCTTCCTCGCCGCCGAGGACAAGAATTTCTACGAACATGGCGGGCTTGATTTCACCGGCATTGCCCGTGCCGGCTTCGTCTATCTTCAAAACTACGGATCGAGCCGCCGCCCGCAAGGCGCCTCAACCATTACGCAACAAGTTGCCAAGAACTTCTTGCTGACAAACGAACTTTCCATGGCCCGCAAGGTCAAGGAAGCGCTGCTCGCACTCAAAATCGAGCGCACTTACAGCAAGGACAAGATCCTCGAGCTTTACTTGAACGAAATCTATCTTGGCCTTGGTGCATATGGCATTGCCGCCGCTTCGCTCGTCTACTTTGACAAGGCGGTTAACGAAATCACCATTCCGGAAGCCGCCTATCTCGCCTCGCTGCCGAAGGCGCCGAACAATTATCATCCGTTCCGCCAGCGTGAGCGCGCGATTGAGCGCCGCAATTGGGTCATCGATCGCATGGCCGAGGCGGGTTTTGTAAAGACCGCCGATGCCGAGAAGGCGAAACGTACGGCGCTCGGCGTGACCACAAAGGCGACCGGCGCGCATATCTTTAACGCCGAATATTTCACCGAAGAGGTCCGACGAGAACTCTACGAGCGGTACGGCGAAAAGAAACTATACGAGGGCGGTCTCTCGGTTCGCACCTCGCTCGATACCAAGTATCAGGTTCTCGCGCGCAAGGTCCTCACTGATGGCCTGGTGCGTTTCGACGAGGCGCAAGGCTGGCGCGGGCCTGTCACCAAGATCGATATTGCCGGGCGACTGGGGCGTCAAACTCGCCGAAGTGAAAGCCTTGACCGACGTCGCGCCGTGGCGGCTCGCGGTCGTGCTGGAAGTAGGCGATCAATCGGCGCGCATCGGCTTGCAGCCGGGACGTGAGCCGGGTGGCTTCGTCAGCAAAGAGCGCACAATCGGCATTCTTCCGCTCGAAGGGATGAAGTGGGCCAAGACCGGCGGCAAGCCCGTCGGCAAAGTCAGTCAGGTCGTCAGTGCCGGCGATGTCGTTTATGTGGAGCCCGCGAAATCCGACGGCCAATTCGTTCTGCACCAGGTGCCGGAAGTTTCGGGCGCGATGGTGGTCGAGGATCCGTTGACTGGCCGCGTGCTCGCGATGGTCGGTGGTTTCTCCTACGACCAGAGCCAGTTTAACCGGGCCACGCAGGCGCTGCGGCAGCCGGGCTCATCCTTCAAGCCGCTTGTCTACGCCGCCGCGCTCGACAATGGCTACACGCCGTCGACCATCGTGCTCGATGCGCCGCTCGAGATCGATCAAGGGCCGGGGCTGGGCGTCTGGAAGCCGGAAAACTACGAAAACAATTTCTATGGCCCTTCCACGTTGCGCTTCGGCATTGAACATTCACGCAACGTGATGACGGTGCGGCTGGCGCAGGACATCGGCATGCCGCTGATTGCCGAATACGCCAAGCGCTTCGGTATCTATGACGAATTGCCGCCTTATCTGTCCTTCGCGCTTGGCGCGGGCGAAACCACGTTGCTGCGCATGACCACCGCCTACGCGATGTTTGATAACGGCGGACGGAAAGTTAAGCCGACGCTGATCGACCGCATCCAGGATCGGTATGGCCACACAGTCTACAAACACGACGAACGCGAATGTGTCGGCTGCGATGCCAAGAAATGGGAAAACCAGCCCGAGCCGTCGCTGATCGATCGGCGTCAGCAGGTGCTTGATCCGATGACGGCCTATCAGATTACGTCGATGATGGAAGGTGTCGTCCTGCGCGGCACGGCGGCTGGCGCAGGCTTTCAGAAAGAAGTCGGAAAGCCGGTGGCCGGCAAGACCGGCACCACCAACGACGAGAAGGATGCCTGGTTTATCGGCTTTACGCCGGATCTCGTTGTTGGCGTTTACATGGGTTACGACAAACCGCGCCATCTCGGCCGCGGCGCGACCGGCGGCCATCTCTCGGCGCCAATCGTCAAGGACTTCATGAAAGTCGCGCTCGCCGACAAGCCCGCGGTGCCGTTCCGCGTGCCGCCGGGAATCAAGCTCATTCGGGTCGATCTGAAAACCGGAATGCGCGCCGGCCCCGGCACAGAGCGCGCGATCCTCGAGGCATTCAAGCCGGGCACTGCGCCACCTGACAATTACTCGGTCGTCGGCAATGGCGGCGACCCCGGCGATGGTGGTGGGCGCGCCTGGGGTGTCGGTGTCAGCCCTGATGCCGATCGTGCCGTTCGTTCGGGCACAGGCGGGCTTTATTGAGGCCTGAAACCTCGAGTGTTGCGCCGGCGCCGTTGCGACGTTAAATCCCCAATCGCACGACTCAAAGAGCCGCCCGGGCGGCAATGGAATTCGATATGCGCGCGGAAACCCAAAATCTGGTCGAAGAAATCAAGCAGTCGGTGCGGCTGCTGAGGAGGCATCTTTGACGTCGATACCGCGACGCAGCGCCTCGCCGAACTGAACAAAGAGTCGGAAGACCCCAATCTGTGGAACGACCAGGCCCGCGCGCAACGCGTTATGCGTGAACGTGATGCGCTCGACGATCAGCTCAAGGCCATCAGCCGCATCGAGCAGGACCTCGACGATCAGGTCACCTTGATTGAACTCGGCGAGGGGGAAAAAGACGATAAGACCATCGCGGAAGCGGAATCCGCTCTGAAGCGGTTGAAAGCTGAGGTTGCGCGACGCGAGCTCGAAGCGCTGCTATCGGGCGAGGCCGATGCCAACGATTGTTATCTCGAAGTGCACGCCGGCGCGGGCGGTACCGAGAGTCAGGACTGGGCCAGCATGCTCATGCGCATGTATGTGCGCTGGGCAGAGCAGCACGGTTACAAGGTTGACTGGATCGAGGAGAGCGAGGGGGAGGGCGCCGGAATTAAATCGGCGACCGTAATGATCAAGGGCCACAATGCCTATGGCTGGCTCAAGAGCGAGAATGGCGTGCATCGTCTGGTCCGTATCTCGCCGTTCGATTCCAATGCGCGGCGGCACACCTCCTTTGCCAGTGTCGTGGTCTTCCCGGTCGTTGATGACCGCATCAAGATCGACATCAACGAGAATGATGTCCGCACCGATGTCATGCGGTCGGGTGGCGCCGGCGGTCAGCACGTCAACAAAACGGAATCTGCCGTGCGGTTGACGCACATTCCGACCAACATCGTCGTCAAATGCCAGCAAGACCGCTCGCAACACCGCAATCGCGCCATGGCCTGGGACATGTTGCGCGCAAAGCTATTCGAGATGGAAGTCAAGAAGCGCGAAGCAAAAGCGGAGGCCGATCAGGCTGCCAAGACCGACATCGGCTGGGGCCATCAGATCCGTTCCTACGTACTGCAGCCCTATCAGATGGTGAAGGATTTGCGCACCGGCGTGTCGACGTCAAATACAGCCGGCGTGCTTGACGGCGATCTCGACGAATTCATGCAGGCAGCCCTGGCGCAAAAAGCCTTCGGCGGCGGACCGGAACAGGTCGAGGACGTGGAGTAGCTGCTAAAGCGCCAGGTCGGTTGCTGCCGGTTTCTTTCTGCCAGTCTGCCAGCCATTGACGGAAGCGCGCGCCGCCGGCTTGCGCGGCGCCGCCATGCAGCGCGGCAAAAACCGGACCTTCTTCGGAAAACATGAGCACGGCATCGAGCGCTTTGGAACGGCGCAGCGTGTCGAGCGCCTGAGCCGGCGTCTGCGCGATCGGGCCGGCGACATTGAACGAGGTATTTACCGCGACTTCGACGCCGATGCGGCGGCCGAGTGCCTTCAGAAACAGAAATGTGAGCGGGTCCGTCTTCTCGCGCACGATCTGGATGCGGCCGGTCCCGTCCGCGTGCACGACGGATGGAATACGCGCGCGCGCTTCCGGCTTCGCGTGCGCCGTCAGCACCATATAATTGTAGGCATTGTAATCGGCATCGCTCGCGCCATCCGAAAGTTCAAAAAACTGCTTCGCCGCTTCGAGGGTCATCATCGGCGCTAGTGGTCGAATGGCTTCGCGGTATTTGACTCGCGCGTTGAGATTTTCGCGGGTCTTTGGATTGCACGGATTGGCAAGGATCGAGCGGTGGCCAAGCGCGCGCGGCCCGGTTTCGGCGGCGCCTTGATAGAGCGCGAAAATCGCGTCCTGTGCGGTCATATAGGCCATGAAATCCGCGAACTGTGCTTGAGCGTCGGCGTCTTTGGCGGACTTGAGTGCAATCCATTCAAGGTCAGGGCGGCGCCAAGCGCCTCGCGGATTTCGCGCTCGGACGGCGGAGATCCGCAATAGAAGGCGTGCTCGATTGGCGCGCCAATTCCATGGCCGGCGAGGTAGGCGGCCATGTAGGCAGCGCCAATGGTCACACCGGTATCGCTCGGCACAGGCGGGACCCAAAGGTGTAGCCGGCCAGTGCGTCCCAGTTCGCGCCGATAGAAGTCTTCGTCAAAATGCTCGAGCAGCCGCATGTTGGCGAGAGCATTGAGCGCAGTGCCGCCCGTGAGCACCAGTCGTCCGCTATTGGTGGTCCGGATAAAATGAGCGATCACGTGGATGAGTGCGTCCTCGAATACCAATTGCGTTGCCGCAGCCTTGTCGAGACGCTCTTGTGTATTCTCCTTGTGCCGAATGTCCTCGACGCGAAGGACCGCATCCGGGTTCCACATATCTTTTTGTGCAATTGGTTCGCCCAGAACGCGGGTGAGCGCGTCGGTATAGGGTTTGTCCCGAATATCGCACTGCCAATTCGCAAGGTCGCGATTGAGAAAAATTTGTCCGTCCGCTGCGAGCTCGAAGATCGGCTTCAGCGCTGCATAGTAAGGGTTCGTTTTGCGGTCGTTATTGCCGTAGGCGGTGGCGCCCATGTAGCGCCCTTCGCTCGAGAGCCAGGTCCAGCCGCCTTGCGTCGAGCTGATCACCGAGTAGAAAACGCCGAGCGAATCGAAAATACTGTTGTTGCAATAAATGCGCTGCATGCGGCCGTCTTCGCAGACGTACAGCGAGACGGCACCCATGTCGCCGAAACCATCGAGCACAGCCACCATTGTGGGGCCTTTGTCGCGCGCAAACGGCGACGCGGCGAATGAAAACCACGCATGATTATCGTGATGCGGTGTGCCAATTAGCGAGACCGGTTCGCTCAGATCTAGATGTTCGGTGATGTGGCGCGATGCTCGCATGCCGCGATCGACAGCACGCAAATTGAATGCGGGCGTGTCCTGTTCGCGGATCAGGCTGAAACTTGCAGGCGCTTCGTCGAGTGTGATGCGGATCAGCGTCGACCACAACGCCACGTAATCCCAGGAGGCGACCCACGCATCAATGTGTCCGACCTTGAGGCCCATCTTGGCCATACCCGAGAGCATTGCGTCGATGGAATGGCGCGGGTAGGCGTTGGTATGTTTCTCGCCCGAAAAGCGTTCTTCCTCGTTGTTGTAAATCAAACGAGGACCGCCCTCGCGCGTGACCTCGACGAGCGCGATGCCTGAATTGTGAATCCCGACGGCCGATACACCAGCAATATAAGCGGTCTCGCCGCGGTCGATCTTTTCCCTGATTGCTGAAAAACGAGATCGCGCAAACGCGCTGTCGGTGCGAAAGATATGCCGCCGCCGAAAAAACGGATCAAACAACGTCAAGGCGACGTTGAAGGCGGCAGTTCCAAGCCAGGGATGGCGTGGCTTGTTCCGCATATTGATTTTGCCCCCGGGCTAGGCTGCCGATCTATGACTTTTGGTATCTGGCAGGACGAATGGCAATGGGTCCGCTTTCGCGGTTCAAATATTGCCTAGCCTCAGGCCGGCGCGCAGGAATTTCTGCGGGTCGATCGCCTCGCCATTGACCCGCGTTTCATAATGCAAATGCGGGCCCGTGGAGCGTCCGGTCGATCCAATCCGACCGATGACCTCGCCGATGCGCACGGTTTGCCCGACCTTCACGTCGATCTGGGATAGATGGCCGTACCGCGTTGCAAGACCATTGCCGTGGTTGATCTCCACCATATTTCCGTAACCGCCTTCGCGACCGGCGATGGATACGCGGCCCGTGGCCGTTGCGCGCACCGGCTCGCCGATTTCCCCACGCAGGTCGATGCCGGTGTGAATGGCGGGACGTCCCAGAAAAGGGTCCATACGCATGCCGAAGGGCGAACTCATATCTACTTCGCCGATGACCGGCTTGCGTACCGGCACAGCGATCAGCGCATGGCTATAACGATCGACTTGCGCGCGGGCGACGTTGATGCGGTAAAGCTGCCGCTCGAACGCGCTGGCGCCCGATTGTGGTGGTCTCACAGGAACGAACGGTCCGCCGACCGAAGCTTCAGCAGGCATCCTGGCGGCGTCGACGCCGAGATCGGCAAGCACACTACGCATGTTGCGCGCCTTTACGTCGATTCGCTCTTCAAGGTCGGTGAGTGCGGCAGATTGCTTTTGCTCGACCTTGTCGAGCGAGAGCGAAACGCGCGCAAGCATTCCGTTGAGGCCGCCTGTTGTCGTGCGTTCGGCAACGCGGGTCGTGTCCGCCTGCAGTTCGCGCGACTGCAGACGCGCCTCGCGGTCCGGCGGTGCAACGAAGATTATTGTGTCGTTGATCGGCGAGGGCCGTCGTGTTTTCTCTGCCGGCATTATCGTCGGGGGTGCAATCCGCGCCGGCTTGATCGAGCCCGTGCTTGAAACATCGCCACTCAGCGCAGAGGCCCGCTGTTCGAGCGTCGCCTGGCGTTGCAGTAGTACATTAAGTTTTTTCTCGAACTGCTCCTGGTCAAGCAGTTGTCGACTCATGATGCGGTCGACTTGCGCGCGCAATTCGGCGATCCGGTCCTCATACGCAAATTGCATCTCGGCCTGCCGGCCGATCAGGCGGGTGAGGACATTGTCACGGAATGCGAAATAAGTGCCCGTCGCAATCGACCACACCGCCATGATGACCAGCGTGCCCACGACAATCCAGAACGCGACCGGGCCAATGCGGATTTGGTGACCGGCATGCGTGAGCGTGTAGCCGTCATGGCTTCGGTGCAGATGGCGCGACATCGTGCCGGCCGATCGCGCCTGAGGATGCGCGGGGCGGGCGGTCTGGTTGGTTGCCGGATGATAGGCAGGGGACGAATGCAGCATCGACGCTCCGCGCCGGCTCGGCGGTCATCGAGCCACCGGCCAGCAGGCCGATATCAATCCGATATGGTTAAGAAACCGGTAAATGCCCCCGGGTATGTTCTTGATTCCCTAGTATTTGCCGGGAATTAGGCGCTACGGGCGGCTGCCAAAACCTCTTCGGCGTGGCCAGGCACTCGCACTTTCGGCCAAATCCGGACGATGCGTCCGGCCGCGTCGATCAGAAACGTCTTGCGGATGACCCCCATGAATTTGCGCCCGTACATCGATTTCTCGCCCCATGCCCCATAAGCTGCGAGCATTGTTTTGGTCTCGTCGGAAGCGAGCGCAATGGCAAAATTATGCTTGGCTTTGAACCTGTCCTGAGCCGCCACCGGGTCTGCCGAAACTCCGAGAATCGCCGTCCCGGCCTTGGAGAAGTCAGCGCGAAGCCGCGAGAATGCGATAGCCTCTTTGGTGCAACCGGGCGTGTCTGCCTTCGGATAGAAATAAAGGACGAGTTTGCCGCCCTTGAAGTCCTTCAGCGAGACTTTGCCGCCGCCGTCTCGCGGCAGGGTGAAGGCCGGAGCCTTCGCACCCGCAACAAGTTCGCGCCCCATGTGCCTTCCTTTCGTCGTTTTCGAGCGGTCATGTCGCACATGCCATTTGCGTCGGAGGGGCGCAACGGGTTCCACAGATATGTGCCGTGAGCCGCGCCGCGTAGTCGTTGGGTGGCCGGCGCGATACGTAGACAGCGTCAGACGAGGGGCGCGACCAAACGCATGACGGGGAGCGAGCACGAGCACGGTCATCGGGCCCATGCCGTCGCTATGGGCCACGCGCCGCATCGCCGACGGGTGGCGCGTACCCTCGGCGGCCGTCGCTGGAACAACCTGCGGTACAGGGCGCTCGGCTGGCTTCGCTCGTCATTCATGCGGCGTCTGTTTTGGGGCTTCGCGATCTGCGGGGCGTTCGCGACCATTGTCGTGCTTGGCCTATGGTGGCGACTGTCGAGCGGCCCCATTGCGCTTGATGTCGCGACGCCCTGGCTCAAGGCGGCGATCGAGGAAAATTTCGGCGGCCACCATAGTGTAGAGGTCGGCGGCACCCAGCTCGAGCGCGACGAGCGCGGCCGCACGTCGCTGCGCCTGCGCGACATCGTCATGCGCGATGCTGACGGGACGATCGTGGCGAGCGCACCCAAGGCCGAAGTTGGGCTATCCGGCCGAAGTTTGCTGATGGGACAACTGCGCGCTCAAAGCCTCAATCTCGTTGGCGCGGAGATGTCTATACGAATTGAGCCCGATGGACGGCTGACCGTGTTTGCCGGCGCCGACAGCCGGCCCATCGCGACGGCCGCACCGACGGTCAAGTCCGTGCGACCGAGTGGACCCGGGACGGACACCGCGCCGCAAGGCGTGCTCGGCGCAGAGTTCGAAAATATTGCGGGCATGATGGCTCGACTGGACGCCGTGGGTGAGACAGGTCTCGACGGCCACGATTTGCGCGAGCTCGGCCTCAAAAACGGAAATCTTGTCGTCGACGACCGGCGTAACGGAAAGCGGTGGACGTTTGACGGTATCAACGCGAGTTTGACCCGTCCTCGCCAGGGCGGTGTCGTTTTCCGCCTGGAGTCCGACAATCCCAAGCGTCCCTGGGTGCTCAGTGCGGCGATGCGCCCGATTGCCGATGGCATGCGTGCGGTCGGCATCGAAGCGCGCAGGGTTTCCACGCGCGATATCATGTTGGCGATGCGGCTCAACGCGGGTGACGTTGATGTCGACCTGCCTCTGTCCGCCAGTATTCGAGCCGACATCTCGGCTGATGGCACTCCACAACTGGTGCAGGGACAATTGGTCGCCGATGCCGGCACGATTACCGACCGCGACAACGACAAAGTCAGCTTGAATATTGATCGCGCAGATTTTCGTTTTAATTGGGATGCCCGACGGCGCAGCCTGATCGTGCCGTTCCAGGTTCAATCGGGCGGCAATCAGTTCACGATGCGCGCGACGCTTGAGGGTTCGCCAGAACAGAACGGAACGTGGTTGCTCGGTGTGGCGCGTGGCGATTCCGTGATTGATCCGATCATCGTTGCGCCCGGAGCGACAGCCGACGACGAGGGCATCGCGATCAACAGGGTGGCCGTACGAGCGCGCATCGACACGAACCGCAAGCGCATCGAGCTGGAGCAGGGCGATTTCAGCCGCATTGATACGCGCCCCTCGCACAACATCGGAATTGCCGTCACCGGCAGCCTGGATTACTCAGGTGCCGAGCCGCACATCGCCTTCGGGGTCGCCGGCACGCGCATGCCAATGTCGGCGTTGAAGCGTCTTTGGCCTTTGTTTGCTGCCGTCGCCGTTCGAACATGGGTCGAGGAGCATATTTCCGGCGGCATGGTCGAGCGCGTTGTGGTCGCCGGCAACGCTCCCCTGGAAGACTTCAAGCACAATGGTCCGCCAGTACCAGAGGACGGACTGTCGGTCGACATCGAGACCAGCGGAACAACGCTGCGTCCGATCTCGTATTTGCCGCCTATCCGCGATGCCGATCTCACGGTCCGCATCACCGGCCGAAACGCCGTCATCAATCTCGGTCGCGGCACCGTAGAGGCCGCGCCCGGACGAAAACTCAATATTGCGGGTGGCGTATTCGAGGTGCCGGATACCCATCCAAAACCGGCGCCCGCGCGAACGAGTTTCCGTATCGATGGTGGCGTGCCGGCCGCTGCGGCATTGCTTGCAAGCGACGGATTGCGTGACGAAGTCGGCATCACGCTTGATCCAGCCACGACTCGCGGTACGATTTCCGCCCAGGTCGCGGTCAAGCTGGCCATCGCCGAGCCGATGCCTGAGGACGCGTCGAGCTATCTGATCAGCGCAGACCTGACGAATTTCGCCGCCGACAAGATGCTGCTCGGCCAGAAAGTGGAAGCTTCGACGCTGAAGGCTGTGGCAACAGGCGACGGCTTCCAGATCAAAGGTGACGTCAAGATCAATGGCACGCCCGCGACGATCGATCTGCGCAAGCAGAAAGGCGAAGCCGACGCCGAATTGCACATGCAGTCGACTATCGACGAAACGGCCCGTCGCAAGCTCGGGATGGATCTCGGATCCACCGTCACCGGCGCCATCCCCATCAAAGTCGTAGGCCGGGTGAGCGACAACGCGACCGACGATGGAATGAGCGTGGAGGCCGACCTCACGCCCGTGAAGATCGACAACCTGCTGCCCGGTTGGGTGAAACCGGCGGGACGGCCCGCGCGCGCCACGTATACGCTGCTCAAAAACGGCAAATCGGTGCGGATCGACGACCTGAGCATTGATGGCTCGGGCGCGACCGTTCGCGGCTCGGTCGAACTCGACAATACGAACGAAATTGTTTCGGCAAATTTCCCGGTCTTCGCCTTGTCGGATGGCGACAAGGTCACGTTGAAGGCCGACCGCGGCCCAGACGGCGCGCTGCGCGTGGCAATGCGCGGGGACATTTACGACGGGCGCAATTTCGTCAAATCATCGCTCGCGAACACCGACAAGGGCAGGCAGAAACAGGAGGACCTTGATCTCGAAATCAAGGTTGGCACCGTAGCGGGTCACAACGGCGAAACGCTGCGCGGGCTTGATCTGAAATTATCGCGTCGCGGCGGTCGCATTCGCACTTTTACCATGACAAGCAAAATCGGGCGCGATACGCCGCTCAACGGCGATCTGCGCGTGCGCGCACGCGACAACCATCAGGTTATCTATTTCGAGACCGATGACGCCGGCGCCTTGTTCCGGTTTACCGACATGTATCCACGCATGTTCGGCGGGCAGATGTGGGTCGCGATGGATCCGCCGACGCAGGAACAGTCGCCGCAAATCGGGACGCTCTTTATTCGTAGTTTCGTGGTGCGCGGCGAGCCGGCGCTAGAGAGGGTGGTGTCGGGCGCACCGGGTACGGCCGGAGCCAATGGAGTCGATTTCAGCGAAATGCGTGCCGATTTCACGCGCTTCCCGGGCAAGATGTCCGTCCGCGACGGCATCGTGCGCGGACCGCTAGTAGGCGCAACAGTCGAAGGCAATATCGACTACACGCGCGACGACGTTCATTTGCGCGGCACCTTCGTGCCGTTCTACGGCCTCAACAACATGTTCGGGCAAATTCCGATCGTCGGGCTGTTTCTCGGCGGCGGCAATAAAGAAGGATTGCTCGGCATCAACTACGAGGCAGTCGGACCGCCAGGCGCGCCGCGCATCTCGGTTAATCCGGTCAGCGCGATCGCGCCAGGCCTGCTGCGCAAATTCATTCCGTCGCCGGGAACGTTCGATCCAAATTTCGCGCCGCCGTCGCGGTGAGAACGTTTCACGGGGCGACAGATCGAGTGTCTACTTTGGCTTTAGCTGAAAATGACGTTTTTTTCCGACCGACAGAATATGTACGCCCTCAGACGTTGCATTGCTGCTCGATAGTGTCAGCTTTTCGTCGGTCACGACCTCGCCATTCAACTTTATTCCGCCCTGTTTGATTTGGCGCCGCGCCTCGCTCGTTGACGATACGGCACCCGTTTGAACGGCAGCAATCAGAATTCCGATCGGGTGGTCAACCATAACCGTCGGCAAGGTTTCTGCCGCGGTCCCTTCTTCAAAGGTCTTCCGCGCTGTCTCGGCAGCTTGATCGGCGGCGGCGCGACCGTGCACGAGAGCGGTTGCCTCGGTGGCGAGGACTTTCTTCGCTTCGTTGATTTCGTTGTCCTTGAGCGCGGCCAGTTTGGCAATCTCAGGCAATGCAAGAATGGTGAACAGCTTGAGGAAGCGCGCGACGTCTCCGTCCTCGGTGTTGCGCCAGTACTGCCAGTAGTCGTAAGGGCTCACCAGGTCGGCATTGAGCCAGACGGCGCCGGCCGCGGTCTTGCCCATCTTGGCGCCCGATGAAGTGGTGATCAGCGGGGCGGTGAGCGCAAACAGTTGTGCATTCCGTATGCGGCGTCCGAGATCGATACCGTTGACGATATTGCCCCACTGATCGGAGCCGCCCATTTGCAGAACGCAATCGTGGCGCTTGTTGAGCTCGACGAAATCGTAGGCCTGCAACACCATGTAGTTGAATTCGAGGAACGACAGTTCCTGCTGGCGATCGAGTCGCAACTTGACCGAATCGAAAGAGAGCATCCGGTTGACCGAGAAGTGCCGGCCGACGTCGCGCAGGAAATCGATGTAGTTGAGGGTGTTGAGCCAGTCGGCGTTGTTGCTCATGATGGCATTGCCGCCGGCGCCTTCGAATTTCAGAAACTTCGAAAAAATCGCGCGGATGCCTTTGAGATTCTCGTTGATCGCATCGTCGGTGAGGACGCGGCGGCTTTCATCCTTGCCGGATGGGTCGCCGACGCGGGTGGTGCCCCCGCCCATAAGCGCAATGGGCCGATGGCCGGTCTGTTGCAGCCAATACAACATCATGATCGGCAGCAATGAACCGACGTGCAGCGAGGCCGCTGTACAATCAAATCCGATATAGGCGGTAATCGCGCCCGCCTTCGCGCGCGCATCCAGCACCTCGGGCTCCGAGACCTGGTGGATGAAACCGCGCTCGGCCAGAATATTGAGGAAATCGGATTTATAGGCGCTCATTGCTGCTATCTCGGCCGCGGCCTTGTCGCTTGCGTCGGCGGGTGGTGTAACAGGTCCGGCGTTGGATTCAACCAACGTGCGCGGACAAAAGAGGTGGGCGTTGGGGTTAGTGAGGGCGATCGGCCTGATGAGCGGGACCTCGCTCGACGGCGTCGATGTGGCGTTGATCGAAACCGACGGCGAAAGCATCGCAGCTTTAGGGCCGACGGGCTACCGGCCATATTCGGAAGCGGAACGCGGTCTATTGCGGCAGGCGCTTGCGGGTGGTGTGGCGTTATCCGACCGGTGGCAGAGGCCGGGCGTGCTGGCGGAAGCCGACGCCTTCGTGACTCGGGTCCACGCCGAAACAGTCGAGGCATTCCTCCAGTCCGAACACATCAAGAAATCGGATGTCGATATTGTCGGTTTCCACGGGCAGACGGTCCTGCATCGTCCCGCCGCCCGGCTGACGGTGCAGATCGGCAACGGCGAACAGCTGGCCGCGCGGCTCAAACTGCCGGTCGCGCATGATTTCAGGGCCGCAGATGTTGCGGCCGGCGGGCAGGGCGCCCCGCTGGTACCGGTGTTTCACCAGGCGCTGGCGCGTGATCTTGATCGGCCGCACCCGATGGCGGTGTTGAATCTGGGGGGCGTTGCCAATGTCACCTTTGTCGATGGCGGCGATCCCATCGCATGCGATACCGGACCCGGCAACGCATTGATCGATGACTTCATGCGCGCGAGGACCGGCGCGGCTTATGACAATCACGGCGACGCGGCGGCGGACGGAAAACCCGACCAGTCATTTATCGACAACGTCCTTGCCGATCCGTTTTTTGAGCTCAAGACCCCGAAGTCGCTCGATCGCAATGCGTTCGCTTTCAGTAATATAGGGCTGCCGAACTATTCGGTCGCTGACGGCGCGGCGACCCTTTCTGCGCTGACAGTCCAGGCAGTCGGGCGAATTGTTCCGCATCTTCCGGCAGTGCCGAAAGCCTGGATCGTTGCGGGCGGCGGCGCACGTAATCGCACGCTAATGAAAATGCTTCAGCAGCGTCTTGCACCGGCGACGGTGGAGACGGCGGATCAGGCAGGCTGGTCATCCGACGCACTCGAAGCCCAGGCGTTTGCCTATCTCGCGGTGCGTACGCTCAACGATCTGCCGATTACATTTCCGAAAACGACCGGGGTGGCGGCGCCACTTACGGGCGGGGTCGTTGCGCGGCCCTAGAACGTGCTCGCGGCAACCGGCGTTTCGGTTTTAAAAATGCCGCGCAAAACGCCGCGTCGAACAGGCGATAATTGTTAGTGATCTCTTCGCCCTTGCGGATGTCGCGGCTGGCGACGATGTGACCGTTGCGCCAATGGGTATTGGCGTCTTCCGAATGGTTCATGTGGTGATCGTGGTCGATGGTCAGCAGCACTTCGCCATCGACCCGGTAGCCATAATTTCTGATGTAGTCCCGCGCCGGCTTGGGCAGCTTGGCGAATTGCTTGTGGGGAATAGACCCGATCGAAGCTTTCAACAAATCGCCAGACCTTGGCGCCTTTGCGAATGAATTCGTCGGCATAAACGCCGAGCCCGTGAATTGGGCTTCTGTCGAGATAGGTTTTGACAAGCAACATGATCAATCATCGCGGACGGGCATCCGCGCGTCACCATTCGCTGGCCGAACATGGCGCCAGCCGGCGACGGAGTATTCAGGCCGCCGGCTTGCGTTCGGTCTTCAGGCGCTTGTCGAGGTAAGCGCTGATCGAAGTGAGCAACGCTTCCACCTTGCCGTCAAAGAAATGATTGGCGCCTTGCACAACTTTTTGCTCGATCACGATGCCCTTTTGGGTCTTGAGCTTGTCCACCAAAGTGGTGACGTCCTTGTGCGGGACGACGGCATCCTTGTCGCCGTGAATGATCAGGCCCGACGACGGGCAGGGTGCCAGGAACGAAAAGTCATAGAGGTTTGCGGGTGGGCAGATCGAAATGAAGCCCTCGATCTCGGGACGGCGCATCAAGAGTTGCATGCCGATCCACGCGCCGAACGAGAAGCCGGCGATCCAGCAGCTTTTCGCCTCCGGATTGATGGTTTGCGCCCAGTCCAGCGCGGCTGCTGCGTCAGACAATTCGCCCTGACCATGGTCGAAGGAACCCTGGCTGCGTCCGACGCCGCGGAAATTGAACCGCAGCGCGGAGAAACCGCGGTGCACGAAGGCATAGTAGAGCTGGTAGATGATCGGATGGTTCATCGTCCCGCCGAACTGCGGGTGCGGATGCAGGATGATGGCGATCGGCGCGTTCTTCTGGCGCGCGGGGTGATAGCGCCCCTCGATGCGTCCGGCGGGGCCGGTGAAGATAATCTCAGGCATTGCTGTCGACCTCAGACCGCGCATGCCACAACTGGCAGCAGCGGGATTTGTTGTGTGCCCGGCGGAACTTAACGGGACCCGGTGGGTAGTTTAGAATTATTCTAATTATGTGATTTCCGCTGTTCCCAACCGCAACACACGCTATAAGGGCCGGGTAATTTCGGGCTTCTACCACGATCCCCAGGGCAAAAAGCAAGCTTTTTGCGGGGTCTAGACGAAAAACGGTAATTAGGTATTGGCGAAGGCCATGGTTGAACGGGCCTATTTTGACTGGAATGCGACAGCCCCGCTGCGCGAAGAGGCACGCGCCGCCGTAATGGCGGCGCTGGCCCTGACCGGGAATGCCTCCTCCGTGCATTTAGAAGGCCGTGCCGCCCGCCGCCTGGTGGAAGAGGCGCGCGCACACGTTGCCGCACTGGTCGGCGCCGAAGCAAAGAACGTTACGTTCACAAGCGGGGCGACCGAAGCCAACATGCTGGCGCTGACGCCGGCGATTGAAGTTGGCGGCCGCAAGGAACCGCGCGACCGGCTGTTTATCTCCGCGATCGAACATCCGTCCGTCCGAAGCGGTGGCCGCTTCGCCGCCGATCAAGTTGAAGAATTGCCGGTGACCGCGCGCGGGCTTGTTGATCTCGTCGCGTTGAAGCGTCAGCTCGGCAGTTGCGAGAGGCCGCTGGTTTCCGTGATGCTCGCCAACAACGAAACCGGCGTGATTCAACCGATCGCGGAAATTGCTGACATCGTGCATGCCGCGTCTGGCGTCCTGCATGTCGATGCCGTGCAGGCACCAGGCCGTATTTCTTGTGATATCGCGGCGCTTGGTGCCGACCTGCTGTCGCTCTCATCGCACAAGCTTGGCGGTCCGCAAGGCGCGGGCGCACTCATCCGCCGCGGCGACATCCACATCACCGAGCCCTTGATCAAAGGCGGCGGGCAGGAGCGCGGCCAACGCGCGGGAACCGAGAACGTTGCCGCTATCGCAGGCTTCGGCGCAGGCGCGGCCGCGGCAAAGCAGATGGACGGCGCGCGCATGGCCGCCCTGCGGGAGCAGGCGGAAGCGGGAATTAAAGCCGCGGCACCGCAGGCCGTGTTTTTCGGCGCGGATGCGCCACGTCTGCCAAATACGAGCCTTTTCACAGTTCCGGGGTTGAAGGCGGAAACCGCGATAATTGCATTCGACCTCAATGGGATAGCGGTATCCTCAGGTTCTGCCTGCTCGTCCGGCAAGGTCCAGCCCTCGCATGTGCTGGTGGCGATGGGCGTGGAACCCGAACTCGCGCGCGGCGCGGTGCGCATCAGCCTCGGCTGGAGCACAACCGAAGCGGATATCGAAAGACTGCTAAATGCTTGGAATACAGTGGTTTCGTCATTACTTAACAAGCAAGCCAATGCCGCATAAGCGCATGATCCCGAAAAGTGGAAACCGGTTTTCGGAAATGATCATGCGCCAGAAAGCGGCGTCACCTGGGATGATCGCAACGCGATAAGCGAACGACCATAACCGACAAATCCAACCCGCGGTCCTTGCAACCGTGAGCGGAGGGAAGAATGCCGGCCGTACAAGAGACCGTCGAACAGGTCCGCCGTATCGACGTCGATCAATATAAATACGGGTTCGTCACCGATATCGAATCCGAGAAGGCCCCGAAGGGCCTTTCGGAAGATACTGTCCGTTTCATTTCGGCCAAAAAGAGCGAGCCGGAATGGATGCTGGCCTGGCGGCTCGAAGCTTATAAGCGCTGGCTCACCATGCGTGAGCCGACCTGGGCGCGCGTCGACTATCCCAAGATCGACTATCAGAATGCCTACTACTATTCGGCGCCGAAGAAGAAGGCGCTGGCTTCGCTCGATGAAGTCGATCCGGAAATCCTCAAGACGTACGAGAAACTCGGCATTCCGCTGCGCGAGCAGGAGATCCTTGCGGGCGTCGTACGTCCCGAGGGAGAGCGGCGCGTGGCGGTGGACGCGGTGTTCGACTCTGTTTCGGTCGCCACAACATTCAAGGAAGAGTTGAAGAAGGCTGGCGTGATCTTCATGCCGATGTCGGAAGCGATCCGCGAGCATCCCGACCTGGTGAAGAAATATCTCGGCTCAGTGGTGCCGACCTCCGACAATTTCTTTGCGACACTCAACTCGGCGGTGTTCTCCGACGGTTCGTTCGTATACGTGCCGCCGGGCGTGCGCTGCCCGATGGAGCTGTCGACATATTTCCGCATCAACGAGGCCAACACCGGCCAGTTCGAACGCACGCTGATCATCGCGGACAAGGGTGCTTACGTCAGCTACCTCGAAGGCTGCACCGCGCCGATGCGCGACGAAAATCAATTGCATGCCGCGGTGGTCGAGCTGGTGACGCTCGACGACGCCGAGATCAAATATTCGACGGTGCAGAACTGGTATCCGGGCGATGCCGATGGCAAGGGTGGCATCTTCAACTTCGTCACCAAGCGTGGTGACTGCCGCGGGGCCCGTTCGAAGATTTCCTGGACGCAGGTTGAAACCGGCTCGGCGATTACCTGGAAATATCCGAGCTGCATCCTGCGCGGCGATCAATTCGCGCGGAGAGTTTTATTCGATCGCGATTTCCAATGGCCGCCAGCAGGTCGATAGCGGCACCAAGATGCTGCATCTCGGCAAGAACACGACCAGCCGCATCATCTCCAAGGGCATCGCGGCCGGAAAATCCAACAACACCTATCGCGGACTGGTCACGGCGCATCGCAAGGCGACGAACGCGCGCAATTTCACGAATTGCGACTTACTGCTGATCGGCCACGACTGCGGTGCGCACACCGTGCCTTACATCGAGGCGAAGAATTCTTCCGCTGTGTTCGAGCACGAGGCCACCACCTCGAAGATTTCCGAGGACATGCTGTTCTACTGCCGCCAGCGCGGCATGTCGGCGGAAGAGGCGACCGCGCTGGTCGTCAACGGCTTCGTCAAGGACGTGTTGCAGCAGCTGCCGATGGAATTCGCGGTCGAGGCGCAGAAGCTGATTTCGATTTCGCTTGAAGGCAGCGTCGGATGATGAATTGCCCTCATCCGGAGGAGCGCCCCAAGGGCGCATCTCGAAGGATGAGGGCGCAGAGCTAATGACCTCGTCCTTCGAGACGCCGGCTTCGCCGGCTCCTCAGGACGAGGAAGAGGAAAAGAGAATGGCATTTCTTGAAGTTAAAAATCTGCATGTCGAAGTCGAGGACAAGAAAATCCTCAACGGCCTGACGTTGTCCGTCGAGAAGGGGCAGGTCGCGGCGATCATGGGACCGAATGGTTCCGGCAAATCGACGCTCGCTTATGTTCTGGCCGGCAAGGACAACTACAAGGTCACCGAGGGTGACGTGTTGCTGGACGGTGAAAGCATTCTCGAAATGCCGCCGGATGAGCGCGCCGCAAAGGGTGTGTTCCTCGCGTTCCAATATCCGGTGGAAGTGCCGGGCGTTGCCACCATGACCTTCCTGCGCACTGCGCTTAATGCCCAGCGCAAGACGCGCGGTGAAAAGGAATTCTCGACGCCTGAATTCATGAAACTGGTGCGGGACACGGCCGGCCATCTTGGCATCAGCCAGGAGATGCTGCGCCGCGCTGTCAATGTCGGCTTTTCCGGCGGTGAGAAAAAGCGCAATGAGATTCTGCAAATGGCAATCCTGCAGCCGCGGCTCGCGGTGCTCGACGAGACCGATTCCGGTCTCGACATTGACGCGCTGAAGATTGTCGCGGAAGGCGTCAATCGTTTGCGCTCTCCGGAACGGTCGATGATCGTCATCACTCACTATCAGCGGCTGCTCGAGTTCATCGTGCCGGATGTGGTGCATGTGCTGGCCAAAGGCAAAGTCGTGAAAACTGGCGGCAAGGAACTGGCGCTTGAGCTGGAAGCCAAAGGCTATGCGCAATTTGCCGGCGAGGCGGCCTGAGCGATGAACGCGGATGTCCGCAATCTCAAGACTGATGCCGAACAGGCATTGAGCGCGGCCTATGTGGCTGCGCGCGATTCGCTGCCGGGCAAAGGCGCTCTCGCGACCCTACGCGAGGATGCATTTCGCAAATTCGACGTCAGCGGGTTGCCGCACCGGCGCGTTGAGGAATGGAAATACACCGATTTGCGCGCGCTGATGCGCAATCTTTACCCGCTGGCAGCGGCGCCGGACGCGCTGGCGCGCACGCGGGCAAAGAACGCCGGCAAGATGCTGGGTGGCGTTGACTGCCGCCGCCTTGTCTTTGTCGATGGCGCTTTCGCGCCGGATTTGTCGGATCTGTCGCCGGAGCAGGGTGTCACCGTCGGTTCGATGGCCGAGGCGCTCGGCAAGGGCGACCCGTTGGTCACCGCCCATGTTGGCCGGACTTTCGCGACCGATGACGCGGCGGTGGCCCTTAACACCGCCCTGATGGGTGACGGCGCCGTGATCCGTGTTTCCGCCGGTGCCACGGTGAAGCGGCCGATCAATCTCGTCTTTGCGACCGGCAGCGACAAGCCCAGCTCTGCGTTCGTGCGCTCGCTGGTCGTGGTGGAGAAGGGTGCGACAGCCACCATCATCGAGAGCCATGAGAGTGGGGATGCGCAGGTCAATGCGGCGCTTGAACTTATGGTAGGCGATGAGGCGCAGGTCGACTATATCAAGATCACGCAAACGCGTGCCGTGCATGTCGCAAGTCTGCTCGCCACGATCGGCGCGCGTGCGCAGTTCAACAGTTTCGCCTTCACCACCGATGCTCAACTGGTGCGCAATCAGGGCTTTATCCGTTTTGCCGGCGAAGGCACCAAGGCGGGGATTCGCGGCGTCAGTCTGTTGCGCGGCAAGGATCACGTAGACACAACACTGTTAATTGAACATGCCGCCGGCCATTGCGAGAGTCGCGAGCAGTTCAAGGCGGTGTTGGACGACCAGAGTCACAGCGTGTTCCAGGGCAAGATTGTCGTCAAGCAGCATGCGCAGAAGACTGACGCGAAGATGATGACACGTGCGTTGCTGCTCTCCGATGAGGCCGAAGCCGACAACAAGCCGGAGCTCGAGATCTTTGCCGACGATGTGGTTTGTGGCCACGGCGCTACAGCCGGCGCACTCGATCCGGGCCTTAAATTCTATCTGATGTCGCGCGGCATCCACGAGAAAGAAGCCGAAGCACTGTTGATCCAGGCCTTCATCGGCGAAACGCTCGAGGAAATTGCGCATGACGGCATTCGCGAGGCGCTGATGATCGCCAGCCTGAAATGGCTGGGCGTGCGGAGTTGAATATGCACCCGGCAGTCAGCAACGGCTCCTATGACATCGCCAAGATCAGGGCCGATTTCCCGGCACTGGCGATGCAGGTTTACGGGAAGCCGCTTGTTTATCTCGACAACGCCGCCTCGGCGCAGAAGCCGAAACAGGTGCTCGACCGGATTCAGAATGCCTATACGGCGCAATACGCCAACGTGCATCGCGGGCTGCACTATCTGGCGAATGAGGCCACCGAGGCCTATGAGGGCGCTCGCGAAACGGTGCGCGCGTTTTTGAATGCCGAGCGCAAGGAGGAAATCATCTTCACCCGCAACGCCACCGAGGCGATAAACCTCGTCGCCTATACGTTCGGTCGCGAACGCATCAAGCCTGGCGACGAGATCGTGCTTTCGATCATGGAGCACCACTCCAACATCGTGCCGTGGCATTTTCTTCGCGAGCGGCAGGGCGCGGTCATCAAGTGGGCGCCGATCGACGAAGAGGGCAACTTTCTCCTTGATGAGTTCGAGAAGCTGCTTGGCCCGCGCACCAAAATGGTCGCTATCACCCAGATGTCGAATGCGCTCGGCACCGTCGTGCCCGTCAAGGACGTCGTGAATCTTGCGCATGCGCGTGGCATTCCGGTGTTGGTCGACGGCGCACAGGCGGCAGTCCACATGGATGTGGACGTCCGCGATATCGATTGCGATTTCTACGTGTTCACGGGCCACAAGTTGTACGGGCCGACCGGGATTGGCGCGCTCTACGGCAAATACGAGCATCTTGCGGCCATGCCGCCGTTCAACGGCGGCGGCGAAATGATTCGCGATGTGTTCGAGGACCGGATCACGTATGGCGAGCCGCCCTACAAATTCGAGGCGGGCACGCCGGCGATCGTCCAGGCCATCGGACTTGGCGCCGCGATCGACTATGTGAATTCGGTCGGCAAGCCGCGCATCCGCGCCCATGAGGGCGCGCTTGGTCAAATACGCGCAGGAGCGGCTCGGCCAGATCAACTCGCTGCGCATCATCGGCAACGCGCCAGGCAAGGGACCGATCGTTTCGTTCGAATTGAAGGGCGCACACCCGCACGATGTGGCGACCATCATCGACCGTGCCGGCGTTGCGGTGCGCGCCGGGACCCATTGCGTAATGCCGCTGCTGGCGCGCTATGGCCTGACCGCCACCTGTCGCGCATCGTTTGCCATGTACAATACCAAGGACGAGGTGGAGACGCTTGCCGCCTCGCTTGTCAAGGCGCAGGAATTTTTCGCATGACCGACAACACACCCGAAGCCGACACCGCACCCGCCCCGGAGAAGGCTGCCGGAAAATGCCGCCGTGGTTGGTTCGCCGGCAGTGCCCCCGGATGAGCTCAACAAGCTCACGGACGACATCGTCGCTGCGCTCAAGACGGTTTACGATCCCGAAATCCCGGCTGACATTTACGAACTGGGCCTCATCTACAAGATCGACATCGGCGACGATCGCGGCGTGAAGATCGACATGTCGCTGACTTCGCCCAATTGTCCTGCGGCGCAGGAATTGCCGATCATGGTGGAAAATGCGGTGTCGAGCGTGGCCGGGGTGAAGGAAACCAAGGTGGCCGTGGTGTGGGATCCGCCCTGGGACCCGAGCCGGATGTCAGACGAGGCCCGACTCGTGTTGAATATGTGGTGAGCTGCATTTTGAGAATTAAGCACTAGATAAAGGCGATGACCGAGAGGACTGCCATGGCCACTGCACGACCGAGACCCCAGGTGATGCGGCTCACAGATGCCGCGGCGCTGCGCATCAAGGATGTGATGGCCCGGGCCGATAGACCGGTCGCCGGCGTGCGCGTCGGCGTCAAGAACGGCGGCTGCGCCGGTATGGAATACACGATGGAATATGCCGTCGATATCAAGCCGACCGATGAGGTGGTCGAAGACAAGGGTGTCAAGATTCTCGTCGACCCCAAGGCCGTTTTGTTCCTGCTCGGAACCGAGATGGACTACAAGACCGAAAAATTGTCGGCGCAATTTATCTTCAACAACCCGAACCAGACGAGCGCCTGCGGCTGCGGCGAGTTGGTGCAACTGACGCCGGCGAAAAGCGCCGAGTAATGCCGTCAGGCCACTTGCGACGTGGCGCCGGGAGCGGAAACTTCCGGATCAGTTTCGCACATCACGCGATTGCGGCCGTTTCGTTTGGCGGCATAAAGACATGCGTCGGCACGCTCTAGAATAGATTGTGCGCTGTCGCCCTCGCGCAGGGTAGCGACACCGGCTGAGATCGTTATGCGGCCGAGATGTTCGCCGGTGGAGCGCTTCATCAGTTCCTTGGCCATCACGGCACGTCGAATGTGCTCCGCAACCGTGATCGCCGCGCGTAAAACCGTGCTCGGCAAAATAATTGCAAATTCCTCGCCACCGTAGCGCGCCGCGGTGTCCTTGCCTTTGACATTGTGCTTCACCGACATTCCCACCAACCGCAACACCTGGTCGCCCGTCAGGTGGCCGAAATTATCGTTGAATGTCTTGAAATGATCGATGTCCGTCAGCAGCAACGAAAGCGGTTCGTTGGTGGCGACCGCATTCGTGATCGCCTTTTCCAGCGTGGTGTCGAAGAATTTCCGGTTGGCCAGCTGGGTGAGCGGGTCAGTGAGGCTTTCGGTACGTACGACCTCCAGGTTTTCCTGCAGCTCATTGATTTCCCGCTTGGAGGCAAGCAGGCGTTCTTCCAGCTGCTGGTTGGACAGCTCCATGACCTTGGTGGTTTGCACCAGGCTTTCGACGATCGCGCGCAGACCTTCGCGATCCTTTGACAGGTCGAGTTGTTCCGTTGCGCCGGCCAGGCTCTCCGAGTAGCTGCTGGCCGAACCGACAGCGGCGTCGATCATCGCCATGACCTGATCGATCTCGCCCTTCACCAGGCTGCCGACTTCATCGATACGCTCGGTCAGTCGCGCGGGCGTTAGATGATTCTCATAGATCTTGGCGAGATCGGCTTCGGAAATCGTGCCCTTTGCTTTGATTGTCGCATTGACCTGCTGGTTGAGCGCAGGATGGAAGCCGGTCGCGTAGGTGTACCAGATCTCGTAATTGCGCGGGGTCGCGGGTTGGCGCAGCGCCTTCATCTGCCCGAGAGCGATGTCCGCGAACGCAATCGTGCGTTCGTAATCCTCGGCACGCCCGGTCATTGATAGGACCCCCAATTGCTGGGCTAAGCCCCGCGGAGGACGGCAAGTATGGCGTCTCTCACCGAAACGGTATTCGAGGGAGATGAATCAGGGGTAAATTTGGAACCCCCTCACACAACGCAAGGTTGCGTGGCGGGGCGTCGCGCCCTCAGGCTTTGACCGAGACAGGCCGCAACAGAAAGGCCGGCAGGTGGCCGCTTTCGGCGTCCTCTACGGGCGGTGGCGGCTGGTGCGTTGGCGCCCTGTGCGTTGACGCCTGGTGTGACGGGGCCTTGTGGGCCGCCTCTTTTTTTGGTCGCCGTGCGGCGGGCTGACGGTCGCGGTGCCGATCACGCGGGCGTTCGGAGCGTGGCAGGTCGCTCGCCATCCTGCGCGGGGCTTGGCCTGTTGCGCCGCGACAGGTCCGGGCTCGCCCTTCATCCAGGGAATGGTCTCGCCAATCAGCCGCTCGATGGCCCCGACCGCCTTGCCGTCGATTGGCGCAACGATCGTGATCGCAGTGCCGCTGCGGCCGGCGCGGCCGGTTCGGCCGATGCGATGGACGTAGTCGTCAGGGTGATGAGGCACGTCGAAATTGAAGACGTGGCTCACTTCCGGAATATCGAGACCGCGCGCCGCGACGTCGGAGGCGACCAGAACCGTGACTTCGCCCTTGCGGAATTGCTCGAGGGCGGCCGTGCGTGCGGCCTGGTCCATGTCGCCGTGCAAGGCGACCGCGTTGAATTTGTGGCGAAGCAGCGAACGGTGAAGCTGCGCGACCTCGCGTTTGCGATTGCAAAACACGATGGCATTCTTGTAGCCGGCGGCCGATCGAATGAGGCGGCGCAAGGTCTCGCGTTTTTCGTGCGGATCTCGGCCGGTTGAAACGAGCAATTGTGTGATGGTCGTTGCTGCAGTCGCTGGTTTCGATACTTCCACGCGCACAGGATTGTGCAGGAACTTATCGGCAATGCGCTGGATTTCCGGCGGCATGGTCGCCGTGAAAAACAAGGTCTGCCGGGTAAACGGCACCAGTTTGCCGATGCGTTCGATGTCGGGAATGAATCCCATATCGAGCATGCGGTCGGCTTCGTCGATCACCAGCAACTCGACGCCGGAGAGCAGCAGGCGTCCGCGTTCGGAATGGTCGAGCAGGCGCCCCGGTGTCGCGATCAGAACGTCGACGCCGCGAACGAGCTTGGCATCCTGGTTATCGAATGAAACGCCGCCGATGATGAGCGCGACATTGAGCTTGTGGTTCTTGCCGTATTTCTCGAAATGATCGGCGACCTGCGCAGCAAGTTCGCGCGTCGGCTCAAGGATGAGCGTGCGCGGCATTCGCGCACGCGCGCGGCCTTGTTCGAGCATCGTGAGCATCGGCAATACGAATGCAGCGGTCTTGCCGGTGCCGGTTTGCGCAATGCCGAGAACATCGCGACGTGCAAGCACGTGCGGAATGGCCTGGTCTTGGATCGGAGTGGGGGTTTTGTAGCCTGCCGTTTCGATGGCGGCGAGAACTTTGGCGGATAAGCCGAGATGGGAAAAAGCCATATATCCTCAGAAGCCGCCCAGATCGCGCCGGACTAATAAAAACCAGTTGCTTTGCGCGGGGGACGGCCGAATCTTCATGTCTGACCGGTTGTTTGGGAACATAGGGGGCAAAGGGCTAAAGTCAATGCTTCGCAACGTGATAAGTCATATTAATTCTTAATCTTTTCGCCATTGGAGCATACTTGGAGCACATATGGCGCCCGTTTTACCGCTCGTTCTGGTGCCCGGACTGCTTTGCAGCGCCCGGCTCTACGCACCGCAAATTGCGGCACTTTGGCCGCACGGTTCAGATGACCGTTGCCGACCACAGGCGCGACAGCGAGATGGCTGCGATCGCCGCGCGCATTCTTGCCGACGCGCCGCCGCGCTTCGCGCTCGCCGGTCTGTCGATGGGCGGGTATATCGCCTTCGCAATGTTGCGGCAGGCGCCGGACCGGATCGCCAAGCTCGCGCTGCTGGACACCTCGGCGCGGCCCGACACGGCCGAGCAATCCGCTGGACGCGAAAAATTTATCGGCATGGCTGAAGCCGGCAAGCTGAGCGACATCGTCGAAGCGCTCACCCCGCGCTTCCTGCATCGCAGTCACCACAGCAATGAAACGCTCAAGCGGGTGGTGCGGGATATGGCGGCTGATACCGGCCCGGAAGCATTCGTACGTCAGCAAAGGGCGATCATGTCGCGGCCCGATTCACGGCCGCTGCTTGCGAGCATCCGCTGTTCAACCTTGGTTGTGGTCGGTGACGGAGACGAACTCACCCCACCAGAACTTGCGAGAGAAATTTGCACCGGGATTTCCGGTGCGCGTCTTGTTGTTGTGCCCGAATGCGGGCATCTATCCACCATCGAAAAACCTGATGCAGTCAACGCCGCGCTGGCCGAATGGCTTTCCACCTGAATTGGCTGCGCCAACCTGCGTTGAAGTCACGGAGCAATCATGACGGACGTCCGGGATACAGCTGGCGTGATCGCGCCGCCGCCGCTGGTTGCGTTAGGCGCGGTTATCCTTGGCATTCTGCTTGACTGGTTGATGCCAGCCTATGTCTTGTCGGCGGTGCTGACACGGAATGGGCGGATCGTCATCAGCGTATTGCTGATCGCAGCGGGCGCTGCGCTGGCTGTCGCCGGGCGCGGGACCTTTGTTCGTCTCGGCACCAACGTAAACCCGTTCAAACCGTCGAGTGTGCTCGTGACGACTGGCATCTTTGCTTACGTGCGTAACCCCATGTATGTCGGGCTGGCTTGTCTGGTTGCAGGGATTGGCATTGCGCTCGCATCCGACTGGACGCTGGTGATGCTTGTGGCGGCGGCCCTGGTGATCCATTTCGGAGTTGTCAAACGCGAGGAACGCTATCTCGAAGCCAAATTTGGCGACGCCTACCGCCGCTATATGGACACCGTGCCTCGGTATGGCCTGCCGTTCTGAACCAAGCGATTGTGCAAGTCTTTCCGGCCTTCGTCCCTTTGCCTCCGTCGCGCCAGATGCTTATAGGGAACGCTGAAACTAGTCGCCGGGACATACCTCATGCGTACGCAGGTCGGAATTGTCGGCGCGGGGCCCGCGGGTCTGATGCTCGCGCGGCTGCTGCATCTGCAGGGCATTGAGTCGATCGTTATCGAAAATCGCAGTCGCGACTACATCGAAAACCGCATTCGTGCCGGCCTCATCGAGCACTGGGCAGCCGATCTGCTGGTCGACGTGGGTGCCGGCGCGCGGATGCAGCGTGAAAGCATGCTGCATTGGGGCATCAATGTCGGCATCAACGGCGATCTTCATCGCATCGATTTCAAGGCGCTCGTGAACAAGCGGGTGACGATCTACGGACAACAAGAGGTGGTGAAGGACCTTGTTGCGCAACGGCTTGAAGACGGTGGTTCGCTGTTGTTCGAGGTCGACGACGTCAGCGTTCATGAATTGACGGGCGCGCAGCCGAAAATCCGCTTCACGCACGACGGGCGGCCGCACGAGATCGATTGCGATTTCATCGCCGGCTGTGACGGCTTCCACGGAATTTGCCGGCCAAGCATTCCCGATGGCGTGCTGAGTGTGTTCGAGCGCGATTATCCCTTCGGCTGGCTCGGCATCCTGTCGGAAAGCCCGCCGCCTGATCACGAATTGGTCTACTCCAACACCGACCGCGGATTTGCATTGTACACCATGCGCTCGCCGACGCTGGCGCGGCTCTATCTGCAATGCGATCACGATGAGGACATCAACAATTGGCCGGACAGTCGGATTTGGGACGAGTTGCACAAGCGGCTCGGCGGCGCTCGCAAGCTGGTCGAAGGCAAGATGCTGCAAAAGGGCATCACGCCGATGCGCAGTTTTGTGGTCGAGCCCATGCAATATGGGCGGTTGTTCCTGGCCGGCGACAGCGCGCATATCGTGCCACCGACCGGCGCCAAGGGCATGAACCTGGCTTTTGCCGATGTCGTGCAGCTGTCACGCGCGCTCGAAGCTTTCTACAAAAGCAAACGAAACGAATTGCTGGAAAATTACTCCGCGAAGTGTCTGCGGCGGGTCTGGTATGCGCAACGGTTTTCGTGGTGGATGACGCAGATCATGCATCGCTTCCCCGGTGAATCGGTTTTCGATCACCGCCGCCAGCTCTCCGATCTCGATTACGTGACGAGTTCCAGTGCCGCGGCGACCTCGCTGGCGGAACAATATGTCGGATTGCCGCTGGACTCTTCAGTCATCCGCTAGTCGAGCACCGAGCGGAGAGGGCGACGCAAAAGCATGATTATGACACCGGCTACGGATGAGATTAGCGCGAGCATCAGGAAGAAATTGCTCCTTGCCCATGCTCGACCAGAAGCTTCCGAGATAACCGGCGAGAAACCCGCCAATGAAGCTGGTCGAAAGCCAGACGCCCATCATCATCGACAGCAAAGACACCGGAGCCACCTTCGTGACCAGCGAGAGGCTCGTTGGTGAGAGATAAATTTCGCCAACGGTGATGACGACGAAATAGGCGAATAGCCACAGCCAGTCCGCTTTTCCTCCACCCGCGCTCCATGCCGCGGCGACCATGACCAAATAAGCCAGTGCGTTCAGCAGACAGCCGATGGCGAGTTTCGCAATGGTCGAGTGTTCGCGATGGCCTTGCCATCGCCAGAACGCGACGATGAGCGGTGTGAAGGCAAAAATCATGAAGGGATTGAACGCCTGAAACCAGGTCACCGGAATTTCGCCGCCAAGGAAATGGCGGTCGGTAAACTGATCGGCCCAGAGTGCGATGGTGTTGCCTTGCTGTTCGTAAGTGGCCCAGAACAGGCTGACCGGCGCGAACAGCAACAACAGCGCGATAATTGATTGCCAGGCTGCGCGGTCGAGGGGCTGTTGCAACGGTGCCCGTTTTACAAGCGCATCTTCAGGCAAATTCGGCGCGGCCAACAGATAAATGATGAGGCCAAGCGTCATTCCGACCCCGGCAGCCGCAAAGCCATAGTGCCAGCCGATCTCTTCACCGAGCGTGCCGCATACAAGCGGGGCGAGGAAGGCCCCAAGATTGATGCCGACATAGAAAATCGAAAAGGCGCGGTCGCGGCGCCGGTCGCCTGGCGGATACAGCGATCCGACCTGCGTCGAGATGTTCGGTTTGAAGGCGCCGTTGCCCAGAATCAGAAAGCCGAGGGCGAACAGAAACAGCTGTTCGAAGGCCATCATGAAATGCCCGATAGCCATCAGGGTAGCGCCGATAATGACGGTGCGACGTTGTCCCAGCACGCGGTCGGCCAGCAGCCCGCCGAAGATCGGCGTCAAATAAACCAGCCCCGTATAGAAACCATAGATCTGCGAGGCGAGGGGCTGCGTTGCCAGCGGCCCGAATATCGTTTCGAGCATGGTCTTGAATGAGACGAGGCCAACGACAGCTGCCGGTTCTCTGGGGATCAAGCAGGTATTTGACCATGTAGAGGACGAGTAGCGCGCGCATGCCGTAGTAGGAAAAACGCTCCCACATTTCGGTTGCAAACAGGTAGGCGAGGCCGCGCGGGTGGCCGAAAATGTCGGCCCTCGCGCCTCGGTTGTATTGGGGAATTGCGCTGGTCGCGCACATACTCATGTCCGGAGGGACTGCCGATGGGCAAACAATAGCACATTCGACAAAAGCGTTTTCGTATTGCCGCGACCGGTGTACGCTTTTCGCAAGCGTGGCCGAGGGGGACGGTGCGCAAAAAGGGGGATGCAATGACGAGGGCTCATAAAACTATAATCTGCGCGCTGACGGCGTCACTCGCCGTTTTTTCCACGGCACCGGCGCGCGCCCAATCCGACTTCCCGAGCCGCCCGATCCATTTCATCGTTGGCTTTGCGGCCGGCGGCGGAAATGATTTGTTCGCCCGGTTGGTCGTGCAAAAGTTCCAGGAAAACACCGGCGCCACCGCCGTGATCGATAACAGGGTCGGTGCAGGCGGGCGCATCGCCGCCGAATTCGCGGCGCGCGCGCCGGCCGACGGCTATACGGTGCTGGTCGGCGCCACCGGGCAGATGTCGATCGCAACCGCGATCTTTCCCGATCTCAGCTATAACGCCAGCACCAGTTTCATTCCGCTCAACATGATCGCCTCGTTCCCGCTGGTGCTGGTCGTGCCCGCGGATCATCCGGTCAAGAACGTGAAGGAGCTTGTTGCCTGGGCAAAGGCCAACCCCGACAAATCAAACTACGGGACGTCGTCGCCGGCATTCACCATTGCGAGCGAGCTGCTCAAACTCAAAACCGGAATGCCGGCGGTCGCGATTCCGTACAAGAGCAGCAATGAATCGAATCTGAGCGTGGTCGCCGGCCAATGTCTGTTCACCATCTCCGACGGGCCGCCTGCGATCCCGCTGGTCAAGGGCGGCAAGACCCGCGCGCTGGCGGTTACCGGTTCCGAACGTTCGCCGGAGCTGCCTGACGTCCCCAGCATGGCCGAAGCCGGCTTTCCGGAAGTTGATACCCAACTTTGGAGCGGATTCTTTGTGCCTACCGGCACGCCTGCGCCCGTCGTTGCCAAGCTCACCGCGGAACTTGGTAAGGCGCTTGCCGATCCCGGCGTGCAGGATGGTCTGAAGAAGATGGCCGTAACGCCGGGCGGGCCGACGGGCGACGCGTTCAAAAAGCGCATCGACGCCGACATCAAGACCTTTGCCGATGTCGTGAAGGCCGCCAAACTGACCTTTAAGTAGTCATCAACGTTATAACCATCGAACACTGCTCCGCATGTCGTGCATTGGCCTAAATCAATTGCCGCCGCGCCTGCCACTGCTATTGTCATCGCGAAAGTGGGGTAGTGGTAATATGCGCTTGCTGGCAATTTCTGTGGTTGTGGCGTCTTTCGTCGTGTCTCCAAGCGCGAATGCGGCGTCGGTTGACGAGCTGTTCCAGCAATTTGGCCTGTTTGGAACCTGGGCGGCCGATTGCAGCAGACCGGCGACGCCGTCCAATCCGCGTGTCAGCATTACAACACCGAGCGCGGGGCTGGTGCTCGAAGACCACAACCTTGGCCCCGATTTTTCGGTCAACCGCTACAGTGTTTTGTCGGCCGAACGTGTTTCGGCGAGCAGCATATCGGTCGAGGTGATATTTCAGCCCGGCACTGAGGTCGAGGAGCGGCAGAAACTCGTTTTCTCGGTGCACGACAACACGCGCCGCACGATGTTCAATCAGGCTGATGGCGGAACGGTGCGCGTCAAAGAGGGCATCGCGCTCGCGCGCGGCAGCAAGACGCCGCTGCTGCGGAAGTGCGAGGAGAGTGAGGTCAGCCACTAAGCTTTGTTGCGTCCGGCAGGCAATTAAACGTCCAGCAATTCAGCGCTGGCGAATTCGGCCTTTTCCTGGATGAATTCAAAGCGCGCTTCGGCTTTGGTGCCCATCAGGCGCTCGACCGATTTGGCAGTCGGTTTCATCTCTTTGTCCGCCAGGACGACGCGCAGCAATGTGCGCTTGCCGGGGTCCATGGTGGTTTCCTTGAGCTGCGCCGCCATCATCTCGCCCAGGCCCTTGAAGCGGCTGACCTCGACTTTGGCGTTGGCGTGGAATTCCTTCTTGAGCAGCGCATCTTTGTGCTTGTCGTCGCGCGCGTAGACGATCTTGCCACCATGCTGCAGGCGGAACAAAGGCGGCACCGCGAGGTAGAGCCGGCCGCCCTCGATCAGCTTTTGCATCTGACGATAGAAGAAAGTGATCAGCAGCGAGGCGATGTGCGCGCCGTCGACGTCGGCGTCAGTCATGATGATGACCTTCTCGTAGCGCAGGTCCTTCTCGTGATAGTGCGTGCCGGTGCCGCAGCCAAGCGCCTGGATCAGATCGGCAAGCTGCGCGTTCTGCGCGAGCTTATCCTTGCCGGCGGAGGCAACGTTCAGGATTTTGCCCGCGCAACGGCAACACCGCCTGGGTGCGGCGATCGCGCGCCTGTTTTGCGGAGCCACCGGCGCTGTCGCCTTCGACGATGAAAATCTCCGAACCTTCCGAGGCGGACGAGGTGCAGTCTGCAAGCTTGCCGGGCAGGCGCAATTTGCGAACCGCGGTCTTGCGCGCGATGTCCTTTTCCTGCGCGTCGGCGGAGGCGTTCCTCGGCGCGCTCGACGACGAAATCGAGCAGCTTGTTCGCCTGCAGCGGGTTGCCGGCGAGCCAATGATCGAAGGGGTCCTTGATCGCCTGCTCGACGATCCGTTGAGCCTCGGCGGTGGCAAGACGGTCCTTGGTCTGGCCCTGGAATTCCGGCTCGCGCACGAACACCGACAGCATGCAGCCGGCGCCGGTCATAATGTCGTCGCTGGTTACGGGAGCTGGCGCGCTTTTCCTGCCCGATGCGTGCGGCGTGATCCTTCAATCCGCGCAGCAGTGCCGAGCGCAGGCCGGATTCGTGGGTGCCACCATCGGGCGTCGGAATGGTATTGCAGTAGGAATTGAGAAAGCCATCGGTGTCGGCGGTCCAGGCGACTGCCCATTGCACCGCGCCATGCGCGCCGACTTTTCCGTGTGTGCCGGAAAAGATCTCCGGATTTACCAGCGTCGCATCCTTAAGCTGGTCGGAGAGATAATCCTTTAAGCCTTGTTCGAAGTGGAAGGTCGCCTTCTCGGGTACGTCCTCGACGCCCTTGAGCAGAGCCTTGTCGCAGTGCCAGCGAATTTCGACGCCGCCAAACAGATAAGCCTTCGAGCGCGTCATCTTGAATACGCGATCGGCCTTGAAGGCAGCTTTTGGCCCGAAGATTTGCGGATCCGGCCTGAAGCGGACTTTGGTGCCGCGCCGGTTCGGCGCGCGGCCGGCTTTTTCCAGCTTGCCCTTCGGCTTGCCGCGCTCGAACGCCATTCGGTAAAGCTGCTGCTCGCGCGCGACCTCGACTTCCATTCGTTCCGATAGCGCATTGGCGACCGAGACGCCGACGCCGTGCAAACCGCCCGAAGTCTCATAGACCTTCGAGTCGAATTTGCCGCCGGCGTGGAGCGTGCACATGATGACTTCCAGCGCCGACTTGCTCTTGAACTTCGGGTGCGGATCGACGGGAATGCCGCGGCCATTGTCGGTGACCGAGACAAAGCCGTTGGCTTCCATCTCGACTTCAATCCAGTCGGCGTGACCGGCGAGCGCCTCGTCCATGGCGTTGTCGATCACCTCGGCAAATAAATGATGCAGCGCCTTTTCGTCGGTGCCGCCGATATACATGCCGGGACGACGGCGGACCGGCTCAAGACCCTCCAGCACTTCGATGTGCTTGGCGGTATAGCCGGCCTCGGCGCTTGACCCGCGCCCCGCTGGCTTTCCTCGTGCACTGGTTTTGGCGCGCGCCGACGCCTTCGGCGCCTTGCGGGCGGAGGATTTCGAGTTCCGCGCAGAATCGAACAAATCTGGTTGTTTTGCGGGTTTTTTCTTGGTCGCTGCCTTGGCCATTGAGCCCTTCAGATAGGAATGCGGCGAATCAGTTGCCAGCCAATATGCCACGGTTGTGCGAATTTGACCGGCGCAGCCTGCGCCGCGTCGCTTAAGAGAACGTTTAAGGGGCCTCCTGGCCCGATGCCAGACTGCGCAGCCCCTGTGGATGGCGCGCACGGCAACCAAACGGAACCTCGCCCGTTATCAAGGCCATGGAGTCCAACCAGCCCGAAGTCGGTCGCAACGGCGCGCGGAGAGGTCCGATATGGACCGCCGTATCCGTGCGGCGCGATTTGCGCTCGCGATCAGCGATCCCCAACCAGTAGCGGAAGTCGCGCGATTTTGGCGCACCGCCGCCCAGTCGGCGACTATTGGCATGTTCGTCATCGTCCTGGTTGTGGCGCTCTATCTCGCGCGGCCGTTGCTGCTGCCGGTTGCGTCGGCTTTCGTCGTGACCATGATGCTCGGCCCAATTTCGGCGCGCGCGGAAGCGCTATCGCATTCCGTCGCTGTTATCGGCGATCGTTTTGTGGCTGCTGGTGATCGCAGTGTTCTACGGCGTGATCGTACTTTTGGCGGCGCCGGTGGTGGATTGGATCGGCAAAGCGCCGGACATCGGACGCAACATTCAGGAAAAACTGCACGTGCTCGATCGGCCATTGTCTGCGCTCCAGGAGATGCGTGACGCTCTCCTGCCAGCCGACAAAAAGGGCATCCTTGGGGTCGATATCATGACCTTTGTGCAGCCGGCGGTGTTGATCGTGACGCCAGCGATCGGCCAGATCTTTATCTTTTTCGGGACGTTGTTCTTCATGTTGCTCGGCCGTGCGCAGCTCCGGCGCGTGCTGGTCATATTTTTCGACGAGCGTGACGCGCGGCTGCGCACGCTCAAGATCATGAATGACATTGAGCACAATCTAACCGGCTATCTGAGCATTGTTGCGCTGATCAATGTCGCGGTTGGACTTTGTGGCGGCGCGGCCGCGTGGCTCGCCGGACTTCCCGATCCAGTCGCCTGGGCGGTGCTCGGCTTCATTCTCAATTTCATTCCCTATCTCGGCGCATTGATCATGGAGGCCGCCTTGCTCATGGTCGGGTTGGTGACGTTTCCGACTCTGACGCATGCATTGATAGCGCCGCTGCTGTTCCTCGCATTGGCGACGCTGGAAGGGCATTTTATTACGCCGAGCATCATGGGCCGCAGGTTGACGCTCAACCCGCTCACTGTATTTCTTTCCCTGGTATTCTGGACTTGGCTTGTGGGGCCCGATTGGCGCGTTCCTGGCGGTGCCACTGCTCATTATGGCGCTGGTCGTGATTGACCATCTGTTTCCCGAGGACGGTCGGGAATTGCCGGCCTAGCGTGGCGGACGCGGCCGGGCTAGACACAGGGGACCGCGCTCGGCCCGATCCCCCCGATGGATTTTCAAGCAATCGTCCAACAGACAGTCGACTTTGTCCGCACCAACCAGGCTTGGGCGGTGCCGGTCGTTTTTGCTCTGGCGTTCGGCGAGTCGCTTGCCTTCATCTCGCTTTTAATCCCCGCGTGGGGTGCTCTGGTTGCCATCGGTGCCTTGATAGGTTCGAGCGGAATCAAATTCTGGCCGATCTGGGTCTCGGCCTCGCTTGGTGCCGCCTTCGGCGATTGGCTGTCCTACTGGATCGGGCTCAAGCTCGAACACACTGTTGCGCAAGTGTGGCCGCTTGTCGCGCCATCCGGATCTCATTCCACGTGGCGAAGCCTTCATGAAGAAGTGGGGCATGCCCGGCATTTTCATTGGCCGCTTTTTTGGACCGTTGCGCGCGTCGGTGCCGCTGATCGCCGGGATTTTCGAAATGCCGTTCTGGCGCTTTCAACTCGCCAATTTCAGTTCGGCCTTTGTCTGGGCCGCGGTGCTGCTCACGATTGGCGATGGCATATCCAAAGCCGTGAAGTGGATTTGGTGGTAGTCGCATAAAAAATCCGCCGGGCTTTTGGCCCGGCGGATGTTCGGAAGTTCCCAAATTTCACGGCCTGCTGAGCTGGATCAGGCGGATCTCGCCTTTGACCAGGTCGGGCACGGCCACCATCAGACCCTTCTCATTCGGGAATGCGCAGAAATCGGCCGGACCTTTGAAGTCACCGGCAAGCTTTCTGCATGCCGTCTTTCTTGTCCCATCGCGTGAGCGAACCAGTTTTCCAGTCGGTGACAGAATATCGCCATTCGCGCATCTGGTACAGTCCGTCGAGCAGCGCCAAAATTGTCCGTCTGTGCGACCGGATCTTTGCCCGGAGCCATCGAATAGATGGCGCGCGGATTGTCCTTGTCCTTTGGCCGACCATCAGCAGGGCGCCGCCTTTGCCGGGAAACAGCCCGTTCGGATTGATCGCCTTGTCCTTGAATATCACGCTGATCTTTCGGAGCGTCTTTCGATTTCAAGAAATCGGCCGGTTCGATGCGGACCACCTGGTCGGAGAGGTTGTCGCTGACGTAGAGCGCGCCGCCCATCTAGGTTACGTCATTGGCATAAGTCACTCCGGGCAACTCCAGCTTTTTTCCTTCCTTGGTCTTGAGGTCGAAAACCCAGACCGAATCGATGTCGGTCACCCAAAGCCGGTTGCCGCGAACCCAAATTCCTTTTGGCTTGTTGAGCACCTGGCCCTTGGCCGGAAGGAAACCGTCTTCGAGGATTTTGCCGTCGAGTGAAAGTTTGGTGATCTTGCCTTTGCCATCCTTGGCGGCAGCCTTGAAATCGGGGCCGAAATCGCTGACGTAGAGAGCTTTGCCTCTCGGATCGTAGGCGACGGACTCGACGTGACCGAAGCCCGTGACCGTTTTCTCGGAAAGCACCTTAAGGTCTTTTGCCGATACATTCGCCGCTGTAGCCAATTGTAGAGCGGCGAGGCAGAGGCCAAGCGACACGCCCAGCGAAACTTGTCGAATCATGATTTTCCCCCGAGTGACGTATGAGAACTCCGCCGGAATTTGCGCCCCGGCGGTGTCCAGCCGCATGACTTTTGCTTTTCGCGGATTTCAGAGCTTCACTTCAATGCGTCGATGCCAGCTTGAGCCGATTGGTGGTCCTGGATGGGAGCTGCACCGCTAACGCCGATCGCGCCGATAATCTTGCCCCCAACCACAATCGGCATACCGCCGGCTGCGGGGATCATTCCAGGCAAGCCCAAAATGAAAGTCTCCCCGTTCGCGAGCCGTTCTTGGTATGCCTTGGTCGGAAATCGGTAATTGACAGCAGGCACGCGCCTTGGCCGGAGCGATATCGCTCGAGGCCTGGGTCGCAAGATCCATCTTCTGCTCAGAATGACATTGCCTGCCGGTCCCACCACAGCGAAGACGTGGTTCCAGCCATTCTTCTTGCTTTCCGCCATCGCGGCGGCGATCGCCTTATTGGCTTGCTCGAGCGTGATTGGCTCGCCATAGCCAGGCGGTGGTGATGGCGGCGCCGCAGGTGCTGGCGTTTGTTGTGCATGGACAGCGTTCCCAAAAATCAAGGCGATACACGCCGCCACTGCGGCTACCGACGAACAACTCATCGAGTCCTCCCAATCAACCTGTTGTTAAAGTTGCCCCTGCCTTTTGGCTCGGGGCAAAGACGCCGGCCATATTAGGCGACGGTGCGGCCGTCGCCTATAGGGTGAGTGCGGCGGTTGCAGACCACTAACCTCGACTCAATCGTCGAAGGACCCATGCAACCGTCATCTATGTCGCCAGACCGCAATCGTCCGAACGACAGGAAGACCTCATCACTGAAACTTGATCATGTCAGTGGTGGTCAGCGTTACCTTGTAAACGATTGAACTCGTCAAAGTGTAAGCTGCAAGTTGGTCCTCGTAACTGTTATTTCCTGACATTCCGTCCACGGGCACAATCACGTTAAAGCCACGCAAAGCCGCGTCGACTGCGGTGAACAGGAGGCCATTATGCGAAGCCGTACCGACCGGAACGATCGTTTTGATTCCCTTATCCGTCAAAAGCTTTTGAAAGCCGGTGTCCTTATCGCGGAGTATGAACTTGTCGACAAATGAATTGACAACCGGCTCGCTGCCTTTTGGCGCAACGGCCGGGAGGACATCGCCGATGACGGGGTTGGGGAATTTATCGGGCGCGGGACTGGGAAACAGCGTGTAGATCACGGTTGCGCCACTCGCCCGTGCCGCCGCGAGCAATTTTTCAACTTTCGGAATAGAGGCGACACATCGCGGGCGCCTCTGCTCGTTACAGGTTTGTTTGATGAGGTCGATCACAATTATCGCGGTGGTCTTCGGATCCACAGTAACCGATTGCAGGGCAGGCGCGGGTGGCGCCTTAACGTTCGCCCATTCGTCGATAATGGTCTCCGCCGAAGCGGATGCAGAGTAAGTAAAGAGTGCCGCAAGCGTGGCAAGGCACATCAGTCGGTCTAAACGAAACATGTATTCCTCCCAGTTGTTTCTTCGGCGTAGTTCGGTCCGCCAGGCGAATTCCGGCGGACCCCGTTCTAAAAAGATCGGCTAACGAGCAAGATGTTACTTCAAGGCTGCGACGCCTGCTTCGGCAACGGCAACATCCTCGGGCCGGATCCGCCACTCACTCCGATGGCGCCGATCAGTTTGCCATCGACGACGATCGGGATGCCGCCGGGTACCGCGTTCATATTGCGCAAGTTCAGCAGATAGGTATTGCCGGCTCTAAGGCCGGCATCGAAGGCTGCCGTCGGACGGCGGTACAAGGCGGCCGAAAGGGCCTTGTCCATGGCCACGTTAAAGGCGGCATATTGGGTGCCATCCATCTTTGCGAAATAGACCACTGCGCCGTTTGGCTCCAGGATTGCGACGGCTGAGTTCAGATTTTTCTTCTTAGCTTCGGCTTCCGCAGCAGCCGCCACTTTTTTTGCTTGCTCCAACGTGATCGGGGTTCCAAACGGCGGTGCTGGCGGTGGAGGCGCTCCTTGCTGCTGCGCAAACGCGATTGAGGCAAGCATCACGGCGCCTGTTGTCACGGCACCGCAACAATGACAAACGTCGCATCGATTTCTCCCTGGTGATCGCCGTTCTTGTTACCGGCGTTGATCCTGACCGTTTTGGTTCAGGATTATTGAGATCTCCAGCTTAGCGAACTGTTTGGCTCTCGCCTATATGGATCTCTGTCGCGGAAAGATGCGGCATTAGGAATATATCGTGCGGCGAAGTGTTTACATGGTCCGCTTCTGGCGGGCGAGCCATAAGTTCGCTAAGCTGCAGGCGTTATCACCACAAGCCGTTGTCCATGACCGAAACCGCTTTCGAAGCTGCGCTCGCGGCGCGCACGGCGGACATGCTCGACGCCTGCACGCGCTGCGGGAAATGCGTCGAGGTCTGCCCGATGGCGAAGCCCGCCGGCGTCGGCGACGCGGCGCCCGAAAGCGTGATTGCCGGTGTGCTCGATATCGTTCGCACGGGCGAGGGGCCGGCAGCGTCGAAAGCCTGGGCCAAAGGGTGCGCGCTGACCGGCGACTGCATCGCGGCCTGCGGCGATGGCGTCAATCCGCGGTTCTTGTTGGCGATGGCGCGCGTGGCGCTCGCAAAACAGTCAGTCGAGCTGCGCGACCGGCGCAAGCAAGGCATCGAGAATTTCCGGCTGATCGCGGACGGCGTCAACGTGCTGGCGCGCATGCAGCTTGACGAGGACGAACTCGCGCGTCTCGGCCAGCAGGTCAATGAGCGATTGCAGAATGGGTCGACGGCGAAGCCCGGCGAACGCCCGGATTTTGTTTTCTACACCGGCTGCAACGTGCTCAAGACGCCGCATATGGCGCTGATCGCGCTCGATATGATGGACGCTCTCGGTGTGACCTACCGGGTCATGGGCGGGCCGACGCATTGCTGCGGCGTGATTCAATTGCGCGCCGGCGATACGGAAGTGTCCGGCCGCGTCGCCACCAGTTCCCTCGACAAGCTCGCCGAAGGAAAGACCGGCGTCATCTCGTGGTGTGCGAGCTGTCATGTGCAGTTCACCGAGACCACGATCCCGACCGTCGAGAAGGTGAGGGGATCGCGGCCATTCGAGATGACGCCGTTCATGTTGTTCCTGAAGACCAGGTTCGAAGACCTTCGGCCGATGCTGAAAAATCCCGTGCCGATGCGGATCGCTTTGCACAAGCATCCGGGGGTCAAGGGCGTGGTCGAGGCCGGCACCGAACTGTTGCGCATGGTGCCGGGCATTGAGATCGTTGATCTGCATCAGCCGGCGGTCGGGCTCATGAGCAACGCGCTTAATGCGCTTCCGGACTACAAACGCGGCCTTCAGCTTGCGGAACTGGAAGCCGCCGAGGCCGCCGGCGTCGACGCTCTGGTGGCGATTTATCATGTCGACCATCGTGAACTATGTGCGCACGAGCGCGACTGGCCGTTCCGCATCATCAACATTCTCGACATTGTCGGCGCCAGCATGGGCCTGCACCACGACGATCATTTCAAGCGGCTGAAAATCATGCAGGACGCCGATGCGATCGTGGCCGACTGCAAGGATATGATCGACGCTTACCGGATTGACCCGGCGATGGCGCGTTCAGTGGTGGTCAAGGCGATGCTGAATGAGCAGCCATTGCCCCTGGTTGGACAGCGGCTTGACCGGGCGAAGGGCGCAGCCTATATGCCCCGCTCATGACGATGCTTTTTGCAGCAAAGGCGCTTCGCCGCCGCCGTGCCACCACGGCACGGGCGTAGCATCGTCGTTTCCCGTGCCGCCGGATTTGAGGCCGCGGCACATTTCCCGAACTAAAACCGCTGTTGGCCTTCTTCCGGTAGTTCTTTAAGACTTCTGGATAAGGATCGAGTCATGGCCACGAAAGCGAAGATCGGCGTGTTGGGGGCCTCGGGCTACACCGGGGGTGAGCTGGTGCGCGTGTTGCTGCGCCACCCGCGCGCCGAGATCGTGCTGCTGACGGCCGAGCGCAGTGCCGGCAAGGCGATGCGCGATGTATTTCCGCAGTTCTCGCCGTTTCCCTTGCCGCAGCTTGTCGCCGTCGACGGCCTCGACTGGGGCAAGATAGCGCTCGATGTGGCGTTCTGCGCCTTGCCGCACGCGACCACGCAGAAGGTCGTGAAGGAGCTGCTCAAGCAGTCGCCGGCGACAAAGGTTGTCGATCTGTCGGCCGACTTTCGGCTCGCGGATACCGCCGCCTACGCGCAAATGGTATGGCCACGAGCATCACGCGCCCGAGCTACAAAAAGAAGCGATCTACGGTCTTACGGAAATCCACCGGCGCGAGATCAGGAAGGCGCGGCTCGTTGCCAATCCAGGCTGTTACACCACCTGCGCGCAGCTGCCGCTGATCCCGCTGATCAAGAACAAGGCGATCGAGCTCGATGAGATCGTCGTCGATGCCAAGTCGGGCATGACGGGAGCAGGGCGCGCAGCGAAAGAGGCCATGTTGTTTTCGGAAGTGTCGGAAGGCTTCCACGCCTATGGCGTGGGGCATCATCGGCACATGGCGGAGCTCGATCAGGAATTTTCGCTGGCGGCCGAGCGGGAGGTCGATCGTGACCTTCACGCCGCATCTGGTGCCGATGAACCGGGGCATCCTTTCGACCATTTACGTGCGGGGGCGGCGTGGCCGGACGCCCGAGGACCTTCATGCAATACTTTTAAAGTCGTACATGAAGGAACCGTTCGTGCATGTGCTGCCGTTCGGCGAAACGCCGCAAACCCGGCATGTCCGCGGCTCGAACATGACCTTCATCGGCGTCGCCAAGGATCGCATTCCCGGGCGTGCCATCGTCATTTCAGCGCTGGACAATCTGGTGAAAGGCGCCTCCGGGCAGGCCATCCAGAACATGAATCTCGTCATGGGCTGGGCCGAAACCGTGGGTCTGGAGCAGGTGGCGCTTGTTCCCCTGATTTGGCTGGTACAATGCACGGCCAATGTCGGAGACCTACGACCGATGTTCGAGGTCCAGAACCAGCCGCCGCCGCTTGAGCCCTACAATCTGTTTTCGAGCGACCGCGCGCTACGCGAAGCCGTGGGGCGTGAAGCGGCGGGTTGGGCCGATGGCGAACTGAGTGCGCTCGGCGCAACGCTTGGCAAGCCGGAAACGATCCAGCTCGGCTTTGACGCCAACAAATTCACGCCACAGCTGCGCACGCTCGACCGTTATGGTCACCGTATCGACGAGGTCGATTTTCATCCGGCGTGGCATGAGTTGCTCGAACTAGCTCTCAAAGCGGGACTTCACTCCAGTCCATGGGCTGAACCGAAGCCCGGCGCGCATGTGGCGCGCGCAGCCGGCACCTACATGCTCGGGCAGATCGAAAGCGGCGTCTATTGCCCGATCGCGATGACCTACGGCTCGGTGCCGACACTGCGCAGCGCACCCGCGATTGCAGCGGAGTGGTTGCCGCGGATCTTTTCGCGCGACTATGACCGCCGCTTCCGCCCGGCGCGGCTCAAAAGTGCGGCGCTGATCGGCATGGGCATGACCGAAAACCAGGGTGGCTCCGATCTGCGCACCAACACGACACGGGCAGAGCCCGCCGGCGACGGGACTTTCCGCTTGTATGGTCACAAGTGGTTCATGTCGGCGCCCATGTGCGACGCCTTCCTTGTTCTTGCCCAATCGGCGAAAGGCTTGAGTTGTTTTTTCATGCCGCGTTGGACCCCTGAAGGCGAGCGCAACGGCATCCAGATTGTTCGTCTCAAGGACAAACTCGGAAATCGCTCGAACGCATCAAGCGAAGTCGAATTCTACGGCGCCTATGCGCAGCTCGTTGGTGAGGAAGGTCGCGGAATTCCGACCATTATCGAGATGGGAAACCATACGCGGCTCGACTGCTGCATCGGGTCTTCGGCGCTGATGCGCCAGGCGGTGACGCAAGCGATCCACCATGCGCGGCATCGGACGGCATTCCAGAAAAAACTGATCGACCAGCCGCTGATGACGAACGTGCTGGCCGATCTCGCGATCGAGTCGGAGGCGGCGCTCGCGCTGACGATGCGTCTTGCCCGCGCTTACGATGAGGACGACGAGGCGGCGCAGGTCATACGCCGCGTGGTGACGCCGGCAGCGAAATTCTGGATTTGCAAGCGGACGCCCTTCGTCACTTACGAGGCGATGGAGGTGCTCGGCGGTTCTGGTTATATCGAGGAATGCATCATGCCGAGGCTTTACCGCGAGGCCCCTGTTAACTCGATCTGGGAAGGCTCCGGCAACGTCATGTGCCTCGATGTGTTGCGTGCAATGGCGCACGCGCCGAATTTGGCCGACGTTTTGCGCAGCGAACTCGGTGGTGATACGCGTCTGAAGGCCTTTGCCGATCGTTTGTTAAAACGTCTCAGCTGCGCCCGACCGCAACGACGAAGGGCAGGCGCGCGCGTTGGTGCGCGAGCTGGTGCTGGCGTTGCAGGCCGCACTACTGATCAAACACGCGCCGGCCGTGGTGGCGGACGCGTTTTGCGCATCTCGCCTCGATGGCGAAGGCGGCTCGGCGTTCGGGTTATTGCCGCCAAGGGTGGACCTGCGGGCGATCGTCGAACGCGCTGCGCCCACTAGCTAGAGTTTTCCGAACACCGCCAATGCGAGCGCTACTTGTGCCGCGAAACCGACGCAAAGGCGAGGGTGCGCAGAACCGGCACGCCCATCGTGTAGACCACAGCGTGCGCGACCCGAGCCCAGAAATACACCGCGCAGGCGATCACGGTGCCTTCGGTCGAATAGCCTTGCGCGTCGAGGATCAGCACGAGTGGCGCGAAGATCACGAGGTTTTCGACGGCGTTGGTATGCGCGAAATAGAGCCGCTGCGCCCAGCCCGATTGCGGCTTGTCGTTGCGCGACGGGTTGGCCATGGCCCCCATCAGCCCGCGCACCAATATGCGATCAAGAATGTAGGGCACCCACATCAGCCCGGTCAGGATGACGGTCAGCGTCAACCACAGCAGTTCCTTGGACATTGCCATTCCTCCCTCGTTTTCCGCGGGCGGGAGATTAGGCGAAGCGGCGGCCTTTGTCGCGTAGTCGCAGCATCAAGAACCCGTCATCGATTTGACGACGACGTAAAGTCCGACTGCGATAACAATGCCGGAAAAGGTGAGCGTGAGTGCGTGCTTGTGACCGGCGAGATGGCGCGCGAGTTTGATCCCCAGAAAACCGCCGAGCACGCCACCAAGAATGAAAAGGCCCGCCAGCCGCCAATCGACCAGCCCGGACCAGGCGTAGCTCGCCGCGGTCGTCAGGCCGAAGGCGGTGACCGAAACGAGCGATGAGCCGATCGCATTAATCAGCGGCATCGCTGTCGCACCGATCAGTCCTGGCACAATCAGAAAGCCGCCGCCGATGCCAAAAAAACCGGACAGCGCGCCGACGGCAAGGCCGATGCCGATCAGCAGCGGCAACAAGCGGGGCATGCTTTCGCGGGTGAGTTTGACGTCAGGGTCGCCGCCGGATTTACGCGGCCGCAGCATCAGAATGCCGACCACAATCATCAGCGCGCCGAACATCGATAAGTAGGCGGCCGCCCTCTATCATCTTTCCGAGCTGGGCGCCCGCGGCAGCACCGATCATGCCGGCGATCGCGAATGTAATTGCGCAGCGGCCATTTCACCGTTTGTGCGCGGGCGTGGCCGGCGAGATTGGCCGCGGCGCTGACAGCAACGGCGATAGCGCTGGTGCCGATAGCGACATGCGGCGAGGGCACCCCCACCACATAAACCAGCAGGGGCACCGCCAAAATCGAACCACCGCCGCCGACCAAGCCGAGAACGAAGCCGACGGCGCTGCCCGAGGCGACCGCCAGCAGATCGTGAAGGATAGTCATTTTGCCGCTGCAGGCTTGCGCCGATTCCAGGGCATCAATGCCAGCAGATGCGCCATGCCGCAGAATCCGGTGGTTCCGGCAAACAGCAATCCAGCCCCGACAAAACCCGAGAGTGCGTAGAAGCCAGGCGCAACCAGCGCGCCGAGAACAACCCCGACAAGCACCAGACTGCCGGCGCCAATTTGAACCTGGCGCATGATGTCGATCGGCTGACTGCGATCGAGCGTGACCGGCAATCCTGCTTTCCTCCAGGCATCGAGGCCGCCGTCGAGGATATAGGTTTCGCAGTTTTGCGATGCGCCGGACAGCCGCGCGGCGTTGCCCTTGGTGCGCGCACCGGAGCGGCAATGAAATACCAGACACATCATCACCGGGCCGGGCGGGGCTTTCGGCATCGATGCGGCTCAAGCGCGTGATGGCGCGCGCCGGGGATGCGCTCGCGCGCGTGCTCGTCTGCTTCGCGGATATCGATCAGCACGGCGCCCTTGCGCACGAGTTCGGCAGCGCGGGAAGGGGATATGGTCTTCAGATCACTCATCGAACTTTCTCCATTTTTGTTTTGATTTCCGAAGCCCTGTCAGGGGCAATAGATGCTCTTGAGCAGCGCGAGCAAACGCGCCGCATTCGGATCGGCAATACGATAAAAGACTGTCTGCGCCTCGCGCCGTGTGGCGAGCAGGCCGTCTTCGCGCATCTTGGCGAGGTGTTGAGACAGTGCCGATTGGCTCAGGTCCACGGCGTCGGCGAGATCGCCGACCGACATTTCGCCAGCGACCGCGAGCCGGCACAGGATCAACAGGCGATTTTCGTTGGCAAGCAGCTTGAGCAAGCCGGCGGCCTCCGCTGCCTTGCGCTCAAGTTCGGCAATGCCCGTAGCGCCCGCAGACCTCGATCGCCGGACGGTTTGCAATGGCATATCCGAAGCTCCATAAATTAGATGTTGCTAAATTAGATAATCCTAATATATAAGTCAAGTCAGAAACGCGAACAAAAGACGGGAGCACTGCCATGATCGCCGCCAAGCCTGAAATCCGGGCGTTTTTTGATGAGCCCACCAATACCGTGAGCTATCTCGTGTGGGATCCCGCCACTAAAGAAGGTGCGGTCATCGATCCGGTGCTCAATTTCGACCACCGCAGCGGAAAGGCGACTGTTGCAGTCAGCCGACGCCATGCTCGCAGAGGCCAGGAAGCTTGGCGTGAAAATCGAGCAGGTACTGGAGACGCATGCGCATGCGGACCATCTCTCGGGCGCCCCCTATATCAAGCTGAAGACTGGCGCGACGGTTGCGATCGGTGACCACATCAAGGATGTGCAACGTATCTTCCGTCCGGTGTTCAACGCTATCGGATGTTTCGGGCGACGGGTCGGAATTTGACCATTTGTTCAAGGATGGCGAGCGCTTCAAAGTCGGTCGCATCGACGCTGAAGTGATTTATACGCCGGGCCACACACCGGCCTGTATTTCCTACAAGATCGGCGATGCGGTGTTTGTTGGCGACACCATGTTCATGCCTGACTACGGCACAGCGCGAGCTGATTTTCCGGGCGGCAACGCCCGCGATCTCTATCGTTCAATTCAGCGCATTCTGTCACTGCCGAACGAGACGCGGCTATTTATGTGTCACGACTACAAGGCGCCGGGCCGGGACCAATACGCCTGGGAGACGACAGTTGGAGAAGAGAGGGCACGCAATGTGCACGTGCATGAAGGCGTGAGCGAGGATGATTTCGTCAAAATGCGCGAGGCGCGTGATGCCACGCTCGCGGCCCCGCTTCTTCTGTTGCCCTCTATCCAGGTCAACATCCGTGCCGGAAAATTTCCGCCGGCGGAGGCCAATGGCGTGCGTTATCTGAAGGTGCCGGTAAAACTCGCGTCGTGACGCGCGATCACTCCCAGCTTTTCACTTTAACGTAAGAGCCGGGCGCGTCTTCGAGTGGCTTGAGCTTGCCGGCGCCAATCTTGCGCGCCGGCACCGTTTGCGGGTCTTGGCTCTTGAGCCACTCCAGCCAATCGGGCCACCAGGAACCGGCGTGCTCGGTCGCTGTCTTGCGCCAGTTGTCGACGCTGGAGCCGCTCGGTTTCTCGCCGGTCCAATACTGGTATTTTGGTTTTGCAGGCGGGTTGATCACGCCGGCGATATGGCCGGACCCGGCCAGCACGTATTTCACCGGGCCGCCGAAATATTGCGAGCCGAACAGCACCGATTTTGCCGGAGCGATGTGATCCTCGAGGGTTGCGAGATTGTAGACCGGCACCTTCACTTTGTGCAGATCGAGCGTGATCCCGGCAATTTCCATTTCGCCCTTGGTGAGCTTGTTATCGAGATAGCAGTTGCGCAAATAAAATGAATGATTGGCCGCCGGCATGCGTGTGGCATCAGAATTCCAGTACAGAATATCGAACGGCAATGGCATTTTGCCGCGCATATAATTGTTGACGATATAGGGCCATATCAAATCGTTCGAACGCAGCATGTTGAAGGTGTTCGCCATGCGCGAGGCTTCCAGGTAGCCTTGCTTCTTCATATGCGTCTCGAGTTGTTTGACGCGCTCTTCATCGACAAACACCATTAGATCGCCGGCGTTGCAGAAATCGATCTGCGCTGCGAACAACGTGGCCGACTTGACGCGGGTCTGCTTTTTCGCCGCGAGATAGGCGAGGGTAATCGACAACAAAGTGCCGCCGACGCAATAGCCGATGGCATTGACCTGTTTCTCGCCGGTGGCTGCCTCGACCGCGTCGAGCGCGGCGATCACGCCTTCACGCATGTATTCTTCGAAGCTCTTTTCCGCGAGTTTGGCATCGGGATTGACCCAGGAGATGACGAAAACCGAAATGCCCTGATCGACGCACCATTTGATGAAGGATTTTTCCGGCGTGAGATCGAGAATATAGAATTTGTTGATCCACGGCGGCACGATCAGGAGAGGCGTTTTCAGCACCTCTTTCGTCGCCGCCTCATACTGGATGAGCTGCATCAGCTCATTCTGGAAAACGACCTTGCCGGGTGTGAGCGCGAGGTTGCGGCCGATCTCGAACATCGACGGATCGGATTGCCGGATCTTGAGATTGCCGTGACCGGCTTTGATATCCTCCGAAAGCATATGCATGCCGCGCACGAGATTTTCTGCGTTCGACGATAAAGTTTCGCGCAGCAATTCGGGGTTCGTCAGTACGAAGTTCGATGGCGAGATCGCATTGGCGATCTGTTTTACGTAAAACTCTGCCTTCTTGCGTGTCAGTTCGTCGACCCCGGCGGCGTCCTTGACCAGGCGGTCTCCCCATTGTGCGGTAAGCAGATAGACCTGCTTCAGAAAATCAAAGAACTGGTTCTGCGACCATTCCGGGTCGGCAAACCGTTTATCTTTTGGGTCGGGGCAGGCAACCGGCTGCGTCTGCTCGCCAGCCATGCGTTTGACCGCGCCGGCCCACAGATCGAGATACGCGCGACCGAGGCTGGTCTGGAGTTCGAGCGCGCGGCGAGGGTCGGACAACCAATATTCAGCGACACGGCCAAGTGACTTCACTGCATCGGTAACATCGTCGGAGAGAGCGCCGGAGACCTCGCCTTTTTCGCGCGGCTTCAGATAGGCGGCGAGCGCCTTGCCGCCTTCCTCAACCATACGAGCAATGTTGCGCGAGAATGCCTCAATATCGACTTCGCCGACGTTGGCAGGCTCTTTGGTTGGCTTGTCCATCCGATTTCCGCTCGATTCCCGCCAACAGAAGTGGCCCGGACGGCGTCCCATCGCAAGCCGCGTTTCGGCGCATGGTTTCGCCGGTGTTCAGCCACGCGGTTAGTGCCGCGTGACCTTGCTGCAGCCATATTAGCCCGATAGCAGGATTATGTTACAATTCATTGAGTTTACATCGATTTCCCCGTTCAGCCGGCAGGGCCTCGCGGACGCATGCGTGTATTTGAACGGAGATCTATTGGCTACCGTGTGGCTCGCCGCCGGGCTCAGCGGCTGCTCGCCCGCTCCGATCATCGACCGGATCCCGGCGGATATTATGGGCTTGCCGGCTGGCACCCCGGCGCGTCCGGAGACGCCGTATAATTATCCAGCGGTGCACGACATGCCGCCGGATCGTGCGTCGGTTCCGATGACCGACGAAGAGCAGCTCCGGCTCGAAAGGGACCTGGCCAACGAGCGCGACCGGCAGGAAGGTCGTCCGCCGCCCGGGAAAAAGCCGCCTTTGACTGCCAAAAAGCCGCCCAAAGACGCTGAAGACGGGCAAAATACTGGCGCGAAGGCTAACCCGTGATAAAAGCCAGCCGGGGTAATGTCTGCTGGCTGGATAGGGCAGTCAGTGCTTGGTCCCGAAAGGCTGAAACCGGTTTTCGGACTAGACCGTGCGCAGGCAGACCGTAGCCTTTAGGGTTTGAGCGATGGAAGAGTTTTACCGCATTCGCCGTTTGCCTCCTTACGTCTTTGAAGAGGTCAACAAAGCCAAGGCGAAGGCCCGCAACGCGGGAGCGGACATCATTGATCTCGGCATGGGCAATCCGGATTTGTCGGCGCCTGCGCATGTAATCGAGAAGCTTAAGGAAACGCTCGGCAAGCCGCGCACCGATCGCTATTCAGCGTCGCGTGGCATTCCCGGATTGCGACGCGCGCAGGCTGCTTATTACGAACGCCGTTTCGGCGTGAAGCTCAACCCGGACACGCAAATCGTTACGACGCTCGGGTCGAAGGAAGGGTTTGCGAACGTTGCGCAGGCCATCACCGCGCCCGGCGATGTCGTGCTGGTGCCGAACCCGAGCTATCCAATCCACGCCTTCGGATTTCTGATGGCGGGAGGTGCGATCCGTTCAGTTCCGTCCGAGCCGACAGCAAATTTCTTCCATACGCTTGAACGCGCGATTGTGCATTCGATCCCGAAACCGACCGCGGTTGTGGTCTGCTATCCGGCCAACCCAACAGCCTATGTTGCGACGCTCGATTTCTACAAGGACCTGGTCGTCTTTGCGAAAAAGCACGAAATCCTTGTGCTCTCCGATCTCGCTTATGCCGAGGTCTACTTCGACGACCATCCGCCACCGTCGCTGCTGCAGGTGCCGGGCGCCAACGATATCGTAGTCGAATTCACGTCGATGTCGAAGACGTTCTCGATGCCCGGTTGGCGCATCGGCTTTGCCGTCGGCAACGAACGCATCATCGCGGCGCTGGGCCGCGTGAAATCCTATCTCGACTACGGCGCCTTTACGCCGGTGCAAGTGGCGGCGACCGCCGCGCTCAACGGACCGGACGATTGCATCAAAGAGATGCGCGAGATTTACCGGCGCAGGCGCGATGTGCTGGTCGAGAGTTTCGGGCGGGCCGGATGGCACGTGCCGGCACCGCGCGCGTCGATGTTTGCGTGGGCGCCCATACCCGAGCCTTTCAAGAGCCTCGGCAGCGTGGAATTTTCCAAGCTGCTGGTCGAGAAGGCCGATATCGCGGTATCGCCGGGCATCGGGTTTGGTGAATACGGCGAAGGTTTCGTGCGCATCGCGCTCGTGGAAAACGAGCAGCGCATCCGTCAGGCCGCCCGCAACGTCCGACGCTTCCTCGACAACGCGCCGGAACAACTGCACAACGTCGTTCCGCTCGCCACGCGGCGCTAACCACGGACGCACACGTTCATGGCCACAGCGCTGAAAGTGGGTGTCGCCGGATTAGGCACAGTCGGCGCGGCCTTGGTCGCGCAGGTGACGCGTCAGCGCGAGGCGTTGGCCGCACGTTGCGGCCGTGTGATTGAAATCGTAGCGGTCTGTGCGCGGTCGCGCGGCAAGGACCGTGGTGTAGATCTAAGGAAACTGAAATGGTTTTCCGATCCGGTTGCGCTCGCGCGTGAACCGGGCATTGACGTATTCGTCGAATTGCTCGGCGGTGCGGGTGATCCGGCAAAAAGCGCCGTCGAAGCCGCGCTCGCCTCCGGCAAGTCGGTGGTGACCGCCAACAAGGCGCTGCTCGCCAGGCATGGCGGCAAGCTCGCGGCTCTTGCCGAAAGCAAACATGTCGCGCTGAACTTTGAGGCCGCGGTGGGCGGCGCCATTCCGATCGTGAAAACTCTGCGCGAAGGAATGGCTGGCAATTCGTTCGAACGCATCTATGGCATCCTGAACGGCACCTGCAATTACATCCTTACGCGGATGGAACAGGAGAAGATGGCCTTTGCCGAATGCCTGAAGGAAGCGCAACGGCTGGGTTATGCGGAAGCGGACCCGAGTTTCGATATCGAGGGCCACGACACCGCGCAGAAGCTTGCGATTTTGGCGAGCCTCGCGTTCGGCACCAAAGTCGACCAAAGCGCGATCTACGTCGAAGGCATTTCCTCGATTACCCCTGCCGATTTGGCCGCGGCGGATGAACTCGGCTACCGCGTGAAGCTGCTGGGCGTGGCGGTCAAGACGCCGAAAGGAATTGAACAGCGCGTCCATCCGACGATGGTGCGCAAGGACTCCGCAATTGCGCAGGTGATGGGTGTCACCAACGCCGTGACAATTGACGCTTCAGATATCAACCCGCTGACCCTGGTCGGTCCCGGTGCGGGCGGCGCGGCGACCGCATCTGCCGTCCTCTCTGACATTGGTGACATTGCCCGCGGCGTGCGCACCGCACCATTCGGGCGGCCGACCGCGCGGCTTGCAAGCGTGCGCAAGGCGCCGATGCAGCGTCACGAGGGGGGCTACTACATACGCCTTGTCGCGCGGGACAAGCCGGGAACCGCGGCTACGATCGCAAAACGTCTCGCGGAGCAGGAGATTTCCCTGGAGTTGATTGTGCAGCGCCACGATCCGGCGCACCTTGGCCACGATACCAAGGCGGGTTCCGTCCCCGTTATCCTCATTACCTATGCGACCAGCGAGGATGCCGTGCGCAAGGCCCTTGCGGCGGTGGGTCGCGATAGGGTGATCTCAGGCCGGCCGCAGGTGATCCGGATCGAAAAGAACTAAGCGGCCCGCTGTTGCGAGATCCGCGTTTGTGAGGGGAGCGTCTAATGGCGAGTATTACCGTCCAGCCGGAATTGGTGCTGGAGCGCATTCTCAGCCTCGAGATCGTGCGTGTCACCGAACGGGCGGCGGTCTCCTCGGCGCGCCTGCGCGGTCACGGCAAGGACAAGGCCTCCGACCAAGCTGCGGTCGATGCCATGCGGCGCGAACTCAACAAGTTGCCGATCGACGGTACGGTGGTGATCGGCGAGGGCGAGATCGACGAAGCGCCGATGCTGTTCATCGGCGAGAAGGTCGGCACCAAGATGGGGCCAAAAGTCGATATCGCGGTCGATCCGCTCGAAGGTACCACGCTTTGCGCCAAGAACATGCCGGGAGCGATTGCCACCATCGCGATGGCAAATGACGGCACGCTATTGCATGCGCCCGATTGCTACATGGACAAGATTGCCATAGGCCCGGGCTATCCAAAGGGCACTATCGATCTCGATGCTCCGCCCGACGAGAATATCCGTAGCCTTGCCAAGGCCAAAGGCGTGAAGCCGAATGAAATTACCGCGATCCTGTTGGATCGGCCGCGTCACGCCGACATCATCGCGGCCGTGCGCAAGACCGGAGCGGCCGTCAGCCTGATCAGCGATGGCGACGTCGCCGGCGTAATTCATTGTGCCGAACCGAAGACCGGGATCGACATCTATCTCGGCATCGGAGGTGCACCGGAAGGCGTGTTGGCCGCCGCCGCGCTGCGCTGCATCGGCGGTCAAATGCAGACACGCCTGATCATCGATACTGAGGAATTGCGCGAGCGTACGCGTACGATGGGCATCAAGGATCCGAAGAAGAAGTATCAGATTGAAGACATGGTGCGAGGCGATTGCCTCTTTGCGGCGACCGGCGTCACCAGCGGTGCCATGCTCAGCGGCGTCAAATTCGGCAAGGATGTCATCGAGACCGAAACGGTGGTGATGCGATCGGTTACTGGCACCGTGCGGCGTGTCGTGGCGGAACACCGGCAATTTGAAAAATTTCACCTCGACTGACGGATAGATGCGCCACGTTCATCTTGTCGGCAGCGTGCCGCTTCGCGATGCGCGCGAAGTCTTCACAACTGTTAGCTCCGCGCTCGGATCGCGCCTGAAGCGCATTCCCGACGGCGAAACCGGCGAACGCTCCGACTGGATCACCTGGCTCGAGCCAGCCTTTGCCGAAAATCCGGCGCTGGAGAAATCTGACGAGCTGTTCCGTATCCATGCGACAGGCACGGCGCGCATCCGCTATCGACTGCGGGCGGGCAAGAGCGTGCGTGATGTGGGCTTCGCCAATCTTTTCTATGCTGACATCGCCAAAACGTCTTATGCAGATTTCGCAGCGCTCAAACGGCAAGGGGCAATCCCGCCAGAATGCCGGTTTCAGATTGACGTGGTGCCCGCGCATTCGGTGATCTGGCTCTTTCTGCAGGACGACCTTCACCAACCTCTCGACCCCATCTACAACGAGGCGCTCAAGCGCGAGATTGACAAGATTGCGGCCACGCTTCCGCATGACCAGATTTCCATCCAATTCGACGTGGCCTCGGCTGTGTTCGCGCGGCTGCAGCGTGGCGAGCCGAATGCTTACGGCAAAACGCGGGTGGAGATGCTGGCCACGTTTTCGCGCATTTTGACTGATCTGGCGGATCATGTTCCCGCCGATATCGAGCTCATGTTTCACTTTTGCTACGGGGATTCCAACCACAAGCATGTGGTTGAGCCGACCGACATGGGGGACATGGTGGATGTGGCCAACCGGCTCTCTGCGGATATCAAGCGCACAATTCAGCTCATCCATATGCCTGTGCCGCGCGATCGCAGCGATGACGCCTACTTTGCACCACTCAAGCGTTTGCAAATGAAGCCGGAAACGGAGCTTTGTTTGGGCCTCGTGCACTACACCGACGGCATTGCCGGGACGCAAAAGCGCCTGGCCACGGCAGAACGACATGCCGGTCGCTTTTCTATCGCCACGGAATGCGGATTTGGCCGGCGGGACCCCGCGACCATCCCGGATTTGTTGCGTATTCACGCGGACGCGGCCGGTTAACCTGGGCTGGTATGCCCGTGCGGCCTTCGTCACTATATGAGACTTTCGCAATCCGATTCCCGCGGGGCGCTGCGGTCTCGCGTAATGGCCTATGGCAATGGCACTGCCCGCAATCCCATTGAGTTCAAGTGATCGCTTTTTTCTCGGCGTCGAACGCTCTTTCAGCGGACGCGCCTGGAAAGATCGTCTCGACGAGCGTGGATCGGCCCGCGCGCTGGCGATCGCCCAGCGGTATGGTCTTGATGAATTGCTTGCGCGGGTTCTGGCAGGGCGGAATGTGGATGTCGACGAGGTCGAAAGCTTTCTCGACCCGACCATCAAACGCCTAATGCCGGATCCTCATACGCTGACTGACATGGAGGTTGCGTCGCGACGCATCGCCGATGCGGCGACCCGCGGCGAAAGCGTCGCAATTTTCGGCGATTATGATGTCGATGGCGCAACCGCTTCAGCATTGCTTTGCCGCTATCTCCGCCATTGCGGTCTGGATCCGATCGTCCACATCCCGGACCGGATCTTCGAAGGCTACGGACCGAATGTCGACGCCATCCGGTCTTTTGCCGAACGCGGCGTGAAGCTGCTGATCACGGTCGATTGTGGCGTTACGAGCCTCGAACCACTCGCCGAGGCAAAAAAACTTGGCCTCGATACGGTGGTTATCGACCACCATCAAGCTGACGAGAAACTTCCCGACGCGGTGGCGATCGTCGATCCCAACCGCGCCGACGATCTGTCCGGACTTGGCCATCTGGCTGCGGTCGGCCTTGTTTTCATCACACTGGTCGCAGTCACGCGCGAATTGCGCCGTCGCGACTTCTGGACTGGTTCGCGTAGCGAGCCCGACCTGCTGTCGCTCTTGCATCTCGTTGCCCTCGGAACGGTCGCCGACGTGGTGCCGCTTAAAGGCCTCAACCGCGCTTTCGTCGCCAAGGGTCTTATTGCGCTGCGCCGTCGCGAGCATCTCGGACCCGACCGCGCTGATGGACGTGGCGCGTCTGAGCGGCCCGCCGGAACCGTGGCATCTCGGATTTCTTTTAGGCCCGCGTATCAATGCCGGCGGCCGCATCGGCCGCGCCGATCTCGGCGTGCGCCTTTTGCTGGAAGAAGACCCGACCGAGGCCGCGCGTATCGCCGGCGAACTCGATCGCCTCAATCGGGAGCGTCAGCAGATTGAACAGGCAACGCTCGCCCAGGCCGAAGCCGAAGCGCTCGCCGCGCTCGGTCTGGAAGAGAAGGGGGCCGTTGTCGTCACCGCGTCGGAAGGCTGGCATCCCGGCGTCGTCGGGTTGGTTGCGGCGCGGCTCAAGGAGCGCTACGGCCGGCCGGCCTTTGCGATCGCGCTGGAGCCTGGCGGCAGCGGCACCGGTTCCGGCCGATCGATTGCCGGAGTCGATCTTGGCGGCGCGGTGCGGCAGGCGGTGCGTGATGGCCTGCTGCTCAAGGGTGGCGGCCACGCCATGGCCGCGGGCGTGACGCTCAAGAAAGACGCACTGAGCGCGTTCCGCGCATTTCTCGAAAATGCATTGGCGGCGCCGGTCGAGGCAGCGCGGCGAGATCGTGCGTTGTTGATTGACGGCGCGGTTTCAGCCGGCGGGTTTAATCTTTCGCTTGCAGAACTCCTGGCGCGCGCCGGGCCGTACGGTGCGGGCAACCCCGAACCGGTCCTGGCTCTCCCGGGACATACGCTCGCTTACGCCGATCCGGTCGGAGAGAGTCATATCCGCGCGCGCTTCCGTTCAGGCGACGGAAAGTTCGTAAACGCCATCGCGTTCCGTGCCGCGGGCCAGCCGCTCGGCAAGGCGCTGCTGGAAAACCGTGGCCGAGCTGTGCACGCCGCCGGCCAAATCGCCATCGATCGCTGGCAGGGCGAAGAGCGCGTGCAGTTCCGGCTCGCGGACCTGGCCGCCGCGTAGCAGGCGCGACGAAAATCCCGGCTGTCAAATTAGTGTAATATTACCCGTCAGGGCGATTCGTGCGCCCGAGTTCGCGTTGGCGTGCTCGTGCACCATCGAAACGATGCCATCGGGGGCGCCCATGACACTCAACACCCAGTCAGGCTCGTCGGAGGAGTTGATCGGCTTCCAGGAAGTCGGGCGACAAGTTGGCCGGCATGAACAGCTGATCACGATCCTCGCGACGTCGCTCGGCGTGATGATCGTGGCGGCTATCGCCGTCTTGATGGGAATGGCCTGATCGTTTTGCCTGGACGGCGCGCCGGCGCGGGCTCTGCCTCGAAGGCCTTGCGCGCATCGGAGGCGAACTGCCGGCGCCACATCACGATCACGACTCCCGTGGTGGTGAGCGCGAGCGGCAGCGGTCCGAGAAACCATCCGAGATAACCCAGAGCAAAAAAGAACGCGCGTTGGCCGCGGTTGAAATGGCGGCCGGCATCGGCGCAGAGTTTCGCGGCGCGATGCGCAAAAGCCTGCGCGGCAGCCGTATCTTTTTCCTTCGGTGGCGGCGCGGCGCCCACCATGATCGCAAAATAATTGAACAGCCGGTAGGACCAGGCAAATTTGAAGAAGGCGTAGACGAAGATGATGATCAGTCCCATCATCTTCAAATCCCACAGCCCGCGCGACGGCGTGGCGCCGAACGGCAGCAGCGACATCACGCGTCATTATTTCTTCGCTCGGAGCGCAGCAACGTCAGCGCGCCGCCGATGGCGATCAGGCTCGTTGATGCAAAGAAGGCGGTACCGTTTTGCAGACGCGGCGGTGACCTGGGCGTCGACCATGCGCATGTTGCGCATGAGCAATTGCTCCATCCATTCGTCGCGATAGGCATTCATCAGCGCGTTGAGGCTGGTGCGCCCCTTCGCGGTCTTCTCAATCACAATCGAATAGACAATCCAGGCGCCGGCAAACCAGGCGAAGGCGGCGAGATCGGGCAAGGCGAGGGCTGTCATCGGCGTCGGTATTCTCCAGCGCCGGGCATGGTGCCTGCTTGCGCGGCAGGCTTCAACCGGTCGGCTTGAGTGCGGCGCGGGGCTCTGCCAGCATGCCCGGCCTAAGGAGACGTGGAATGCCACAGACAATCACCGTCGGTTATAAGGCCTTGTGCGAGGCGGCCGAGCGCGAAATCGAGACCTTGCCGGCCGAGCAGGCCGTCCAGCTGGCCGGCCGCGATGACGCGGTGCTCGTCGATATCCGGGACATCCGCGAATTGCAGCGCGAGGGGCGTGTACCGGGCGCCTTCCATTGCCCGCGCGGCATGCTCGAATTCTGGATCGATCCGCAAAGCCCGTATCACAAGCCGGTCTTTGCCGCGGACAAGAAGTTCGTCTTCTTCTGTGCCGGCGGCCTGCGCTCGGCGCTCGCGGCGCAGACGGCGCAACGGATGGGCCTAAAGCCGGTTGCGCATGTGCAGGGCGGCTTCGGTGCCTGGAAAAAAGCCGGTGGGCCGGTGGATGCTCCGGATCCCGCGCCGGGCCGGCGCGAAGAAGGCGTAATACGTCGTCTCATGACCCTCACGCTCATTATCGGAAACAAGAACTATTCGTCGTGGTCGATGCGGCCATGGATCGCCATGAAGGTTGCCGGCATTGCATTCGATGAAAAGGTGATCCCGCTTTACGAACCGGGGAGTCGCGAGCAGGTCCTGCAACATTCGCCGGCCGGCAAAGTGCCGGTGCTGATTGACGGCGACCAGCGGATCTGGGAATTGCTCGCCATCCTTGAATATCTGGCAGAGAAATTTCCGCGACGCAAAATTGTGGCCTGATGACGCGCATGCGCGCAGCCATGCGCGCGTCGTGGCGACCGAAATGCACGGCGGTTTCCAGGCCTTGCGTAAAAACTGTCCGATGAATCTCTGGTTGCCGGTCAAGTCGCGGCCATTGCCGGAAGACGCGATGGCGGATGTGCGGCGGATCGCGATGCTGTGGGCCGATTGCCGGACGCGCTTCGGACAAGGAGGGCCGTTCCTGTTCGGAGACTTCGGCGCGGCCGATGCGATGTATGCGCCGATCGTCGCGCGCCTGCACACTTACGGCGTCAGTGTTGACGGCACGACGCGCAGCTATATGGACGCGATCATGGGATTGCCGGCGTGGAGCGAATGGCGTGGGGCGGCGCTCAAGGAGCCCTGGATCATGAAAGGCAACGAGCCGGACTGGCCGCTGGTGCGCGGCGTCGCGGTATCATAGCCACGCCTATTCATCGTCTTTCAGACGCCGGACAAGCTCATCGATGAAGGCTCGCTGGCCCGGCAATATCTTTTTCCGTGCAACGGCGAGGCTGAAATATGAAATCCGGTCAATCTCCGGGAAACTTTGCTGCTTGCCCGAGCGCGGGGGCCATTCCATCTCGAAATGATTGCTGGTGAATTCACCGAGGCCGAAATCGGCTTCGAGCGCGAAAGCATGCACCATCTTTCCGCTTTTCTGGCGCAGCGGGGTCAGCGTCATGAAGAGGCCTTTTGCGACGAGGCCAGTCTCTTCAGTGAATTCGCGCTTTGCACAAGCCAGTAAGTCGTCGGACTCAACGTTGCCCTTCGGGATCGACCAGGCGCCTTCATCTTTGTTGCGCCAGTAGGGCCCGCCCGGGTGCGCGAGCAATAGCTCGAACCGCGGCTTGCGACGGAAGACGAGGATGCCTGCGCTGACTTCGGATCGACGGGACATGACCCGTTTCTCTTTTCTCTTTGTCGCAACCTGCAAGGAAAAAAATGTTCGTTTCGGTCACGCTGCAAAAAACCCGGCGCAAGCGCCGGGCTCTTATATTCGACGGCGCGCATCCCTTTACCACGGACGCTCGACCGAGTTTGTAACGTGCTCACGGTCGGGCGATGTGAGGCAGATGCCCACGCACAGGTACGGTAATTCCGGGTGCGGGTTGTGCCCGCGGTGGAATTTGGCGATCGGCTCGGCATAGCATTCGCCGGCCTTTGCCTTGACCAGGACGCCCTCCTGAAAATGCGCCTCGAATAGGCCCTGCAGCGCCACAAAAAAAGCTGCGCCGTTGTGGCAGTGCCAATTTGTATAGCCGCCCGGCACAATCTCGGCGTTGTAAATCTGCACCTTCACTTGCGGATCGCGCGGCAGCGACGCGTAGAGTGTATCGAAAAGCAAATTCCGGTGAAAACCGTGCCCTGGCGGCACAATTCCGTCGAGTTGCAGCTTGAGTGATTTGTAGTCGCCGAGGGCGGTCTGCATTTTCCTCTCCGCATGTGAGACGCGGCAGCCTAGTACAACACCGGCGGTCAAGGTGAAGCGCACCAAAAGAAAAAGCCCGGCGCAAGCGCCGGGCTCTTTTATTGAAATGTGACGGTCGTCAATCGTCGACGGCTTCCTTAACCGCGTCCTTCAGCCCGCCGACCGTATTCTGGATCTTGCCGGCGGCTTTCTCGGCCTTGCCTTCGCTTTCGAGCTTGGTGTCTCCGGTCACCTTGCCGGCGACCTCTTTCACTTTGCCTTTGGCCTGCGTGGCGCTGCCTTGAATGCGATCTTTGTTCATAGCGTCCTCACTGTTCTGGTTGTTGGGATCGCTGTGGAATCAACGCTGCGACACGCAAGGACGTTCCACGCAGCGTGTCCTGCGATGCATTCAGTGCAGGCCAACTATGCCCGTACTGACGTCCAAGCCCCGCGCCAACCTGTTCGGCGCGGGGCATGTCGCTCGTGTCAACGCGTTACTGCTTCGACCCGGTGGTGCTCTTGTTCGGGTTTGGCGAACAATTCAGGTTCTGCGGTTTCGCATCCTTCTCGCAGGCGGCCATGCTCGCATATTTGCAATTCAATGCGCCGCTCGCGGACGTATTGATGCAAAATGGTGAGCTCCCGATCGTCTGCGACTTTTGCATGCTGCTGCCCGATGACGGCGAGCCCATCGTGCCTTGAGCCTGGGCGAAGGAAATTCCCGCTACCAGTGCGGTTACCGCGGTCAGAGTGGTCAACGTTTCATTATCAGCCTCCTTGGTTGTGTGATGCCGGCGATGGCACTCCGGAACAACAGAGGGGAAGGAACGGTGTTCCCGGAACCCGGTCTATTTTTGGAAAAAGTTCTTGAATGGACGCCGAATACGGCAAACGGCCGGGAAAGTTCCCGGCCGTCGGCTCAAGACCATCGTATTGAGAAGTTACGCCTCGACGATTGCGACGATCTCATGCGTACGCGGATTGATGATCACGATCTGATCACCCACCAGAATGTAGTCGTAGCCGCGCCAATCCGGATAGACCGCGATGACTTCAACCGGCAGCGGATACACGTGCACGCTGGTCGGAATACGTGTTCCCACGCTCACTGACACGTTGAGGTGAGCCGGCTCGACCTTGTGCTGCCGAATGACGGTCGTGATCTTTGTGCGTTGCTCGGTCGTCAGCTTTGCAGAGCCGGCAGCGGCACCCTGACCGGTCGTTGCGCGGTTCTGCTCGGTCGTCGTCTGGCTTGACCGCGACGAAGCACCGTTTTCCTCGCTCTTCGAACGGATGTCCGATTTGCCGGTGGCCGCAGCACCCGACTTGTCCTTATCCATGATATCCATGGACTTATCCTTGTCCATGGCGCGGTTCTGGGTCGAGGCCTTGTCGTCAGCATCCGACTTCGGCGACTGCCCAGTCGTTTCGTGCGGCTTGGCGGACTTCGCATCTGGCGTTGCCTGGCCGGTGGTCTGTGGCGCCTTATGCTCGCCACCCTTTATGGACGGCGCAACCTTTTCCGCCGGCGCATTCTGCTGCGCTGCGGGGGCCTGCTGCGGGGCTTCCTTGTTCATGCCTTGTGCCGATGCGGCGCCGGCGCTGATCAGCAACACGGCCGCTACGGTCGACAACAGTTTCGCTTTCTTCACGGAACGTCTCCTCTGGATGCCCCCGAATTCCCGACGATGTCGAGACCTCGTGACCACAAACGTTCCGCCCGACCTGTAGGTTCCACATATTGAGGAAGCGTAACGTCACGGAGCCGCCATTGCCTTCCGGGTTCCACCAAGGCACCTTTTGGCCAATCGGGGAGGGAGCCTTGGCGATTTTGGCGTCATCGATCGATCGAAATGCTTCCGAGTTTCGCGCCAATGCGGAGCGCATGCGCGCGTTGGTTGCCGAATTGCAAGTGCGCCGCGGCGAAGCGGCATTGGGCGGGCCCGCGCGCGCGCGCGAGCGCCACGTTGCGCGTGGCAAGCTGTTGCCGCGCGACCGGGTGATGAATTTGATCGATTCCGGCTCGCCGTTTCTGACGTTGCTGAAGCGCCGAGGTTGGCCACCTCAACAGGCATCGCAACAAGTTTCGAATGGCAAAATCTTTTGCAAAATCTCAAGTGGCTGACATATCTGGTGCGCAAACTTATTCTAACTAAAAAGTCGTTAACTCCACGCTATTTCGGCTGCGCGACATCGTGGTGCCGGCGTCGCTTCAAGGTCATTCATTTGCTGGATATCCTGCCCGACCCCTTCGTTGACATTTCCGGGTGGGGCAATTTCGATCTTTTGATTAGGATTTCGAATCCGCTTCGGAATTCTGCGGCGCGTGAGTTTCTGTTCGTTCCTGATGCTTATGTTTATGCCGTTTTTGGGACTGTTGCCTGCGCGCTATTGCCGCAGCTCGTATCGCCACTCGGGCAGGGAAACGCACTGAAGGCGTCATGGGCGGTCGTGCGAGGTTGCTGCGCGCCAGCGGACGCGGCGGCTCCACTCAACAAACAAATAACTATCAGACCAGGCTGAAATCTTATATGACATTCTTCTTTTTGTTACGCCGCGCGGCCTGTGATCTCGATTGATGCGGCCACCCCCATGGCCAGGCTGCGGCAGCAGCACGAACACGCTTGATCGTAGGGCTTTTGACGACAACTCAGCCGGGCATCCTCATTCGGCACACCGTGGTCGAAAATTTCTTGTACCATCGGCAAACGCGTCCTGTAAAGATTGTCCACCTGATTCGGCTATATCAGCCCGGCTCAGGGGTCAGCGCCGTCGCTAAGGGCGCCAGCGAAGCTACATAACACGCCATCGTGTGGACTTGACGTTCCATTATGCCTCCACAAATGCCAACGCGCCCTCGTTCGTCTCGCCGCGAATGTGTTCCGACCCGTTCGATTATGCTCGAGGACTCGACTTGGGCTCTCGGGGTTTTCAACCTTGCCGATTTAGTCACCGACGCGATTTTTACCGGCAAATTTTTAGGATTGCACCAAGGACACCGATTTTCGAGCTGATGGAAGCCGCTAGTGGCCTGTAACATTTGACATGGTATCGAGCCGATGCGCTGTGAAGGGTCGCGATAGGTCCACTTGATGGGTTTGGGAGCGCGATTGTAGCGACGGATGTAGCGCATGAGCTTGCGGGCCAGGTCGTTGACCGAGGTGAAGACGCCGCGGGCGATGACCTCGCGCTCGATCTTCGCGAACCAGTTCTCCACCTGGTTGAGCCAGGAGGAGTAGGTCGGGGTGAAGTGCAGTTGGACCTTGGGTGAGCCGCGAGGAACTGCTCGACGCGCGCGGTCTTATGCGCCGAGAGATTGTCGGGGATGACGTGGATCTCCTGGCCCCGCGGCGGGGCGACCAACTCGGCGAGGAAAGCCACAAACTCCTCGCTGGTGTGACGCGCGGCCGTCTTGCCCAGCACCTCACCGTTTCGGTGTTGAGCGCGGCATACAGCGACAGAGTGCCGTGGCGGTAGTACTCAAATCCGTGCCGCTCCGCCCGTCCCGGCGACAGTGGCAACACGGGATCCAGACGATCCAGGGCTTGGATGGCGGTCTTCTCGTCGACGCAAAACACGGCCGCATGCTGCGGCGGATTGAGGTACAGCCCGATGATGTCGGCCGCCTTGGTCTCGAACTCGGGGTCGTCGGAGGCCATGTATCGTTCCAGCCGATGCGGCTTGATTCCGGCGCGCGCCCAGACCCGCGCCACCATCATGTGGCTAACGCCCAGGTGATTGGTGCCGAGGTGCGCCCTCGGCGCAAAGCAGGTTTGAAAGGAGACCGCGGGATTCGGTTTGTCCAGCTCTACTGGGAACCGTTAGCCGGTCTGGTCGAACGCGTCACTTTTCATAGTGCGGACAGCGGCTTTGGGTTTCTTCGTCATCTAAAGCTCGTGGGCATCGCGATTTGGTCACGGTGTTAGGGGCGGCGCCGTCCATCGCAGCCGGCGAATACATTCAAGCCAGTGGCACGTGGGAGAATCATCGTGAGCACGGGTACTCCTTCGTGCTAGATTTCTACGCGTGACCGCACCAACCTCGGCTGAGGGCATGGAGAAATACTTGGGCTCGGGTCTCATCAAAGGTATCGGGCCGACCTTTGCCAAAGTGGGGCCGGTGAGCGCTTTCAGTGAGACGGTCTTCGAGGTCATCGAGCACGAGCCGCAAGGTGCTACCCGAGGTCGAGGATATTTAATCTAAGCGTGCGCGCCGGATCACTGCAGGATCGGTCTGACCACAAGGTGATTCCCGTGAATATGATGGCGTTTCTGCAAGGCCAGGGCGTGGCATCCTCGCGGGTGTATGTATTTCAAGACCTACGGCGCCGATGCGCCATCCCGCTGGTCAGCGAGAATCCTTATCGGCTGGCTAGTGATATCAGGGGCATTGGCTTCAAATTGGCGGATTTTATCGCCGAGCGGCTCGGCATCTCGCGGACGGCGACGGTCCGAGCAAGAGCAGGGATCGCCGATAATCCTGGCGGAGGTGTATGGCCAGCGCGTCACTGTGGTTTGGCCGAGGATGAGCTGCTCGCTTAAGCAGAAAAACTGCTTGAAATTCCTTCCCTCATACCAGCCGAAGCGCTGCAGGTGGAGTTGCTGACCGGCGAGGTGGTGGCGG
>CAVYER010000011.1:0-42160 GCA_963767515.1 uncultured Alphaproteobacteria bacterium | reverse complement strand
CGAAGGCGAGCGCCCATGCTTGTTTCGCAAGCTACGGGTCGGCAAGCCATCCAAAGATTCTCATAGCGAAGCGAGCGAAAGATGCCGCGCCGCAGCTCCGCAGGAACGAAGGCGGGCGGGTCACTCCATAATCGACTGATAGACCAACGTGCGCATGAGGTAGCGGTAGTGCAGCCGCTGGATCGGCGCCTGCATCATCAGCACGGCGATGAGCTGCTGCTGCGGATCAATCCAGAAATACGTGCCGGTGACTCCGGTCCAGGAGTAGTCGCCGACCGAGCCCGGCAAGGGGCTGCGCCCTGCGTGCGTGCGCACGGCAAAGCCGAGACCAAAGCCAAGCCCGAGTTCTACCGTCGGGGCCAGCGCGCCGAACAGAATTGGGGTCGACGGGCTGCGGCGGGTATCCGGTGTTAAATGGTCTGACGTCATCAGCCTCACGATGGCCGGCGACAGCAGCCGAGTGCCGCCGAGTTCGCCGCCGTTCAGAAGCATCTGGCAGAAGCGCACGTAGTCGCTCGCGGTGGAAAGCAAGGCGCTGCCGCCTGAGATCCAGTTCGGACCTGTGGACGTGTCACGCATCGGCGGCCGCTTGCCGGATGCAGGGTCAATCTGCGGCTGCGCGGCGCGTGCAGTATCGACCGGGCCGAAACTGGTGTCGGCGAGGCCGAGCGGCTTGCAGATGCGCTCGATGATGAAGCGATCGAGAGTCATACCGCTGGCAACTTCGACCACACGGCCGAGCACGTCGGTCGACATGCCATACTGCCACGTGCTGCCGGGTTGATAGGCGAGGGGAACTTTTGCGAGCTTGGCAACCATCTCCGCGTTGGTCTGCTTTTCGTCCATGACATTGGCGTCGGCGTAGGCTTGCTTGAGCAATGGCCCGGTCAAATGCGCGTAACTCAGCCCCGACGTATGACGGAGCAGATCCTGCACCGTCATGTCCCGCTGCAGCGGTTCTTTTGCGAGCTTCTTGGCCGAAGCATCGTCGAAGTCGACGGCAACCTTGAGGTCGGCGAACTCCGGGAGATAGCGCGCGACCGGGTCCGCAATGAGCAATTTGCCTTCTTCAGCCAGCATCATGGTTGCGACCGAAGTGAACGGCTTTGTCATCGAGGCGATGCGGAAGATTGTCTCGACTTTCATGGCATCGCCGGCTTCCCGATCCCGGTAGCCAAGCGCGTCAAGGCATACGATTTTGCCGCGCCGGGCGATGAGCACGACAGCGCCGGGAACCAGACCTTTGTCGATATCTGTTTTGAGTGTGTCGCATACGCGTTGCAGGCGCGCGGAGGACAATCCGACATCTTCGGGTTTGTCGGCCCGCGACATTTCGAAAGTCACGATGTCCCCCTTACTTCCAGAATTGCCGCGAGGCGAGGGCGGCGCCGTCCACCATGGCCTTGAGCTTGGCGAACACCACGTCCGGATCAACGGCAGCCTGTCCGACCCAGGTGCCGTAACCGCAATCGCTCCCCGCGACGACATTTTCGCGCCCGACCAGTTTTGCATAGCGAGAAATGCGCTGCGCAATCAGCTCGGGATGTTCGATGAAATTGGATTTCGATTCGATCACTCCTGGAATCAGCACTTTGCCGTCCGGCAGCTTCACTTTTTCGAACAGCGTCCATTCATGCGCATGCCGCGGATTGGCAGCTTCGAGCGAGATCGCAACCGGTTTTGCCGTGAAGACGATGTCGATGATGTCGGCAAGCGGAACATCACGGTGGTGCGGGCCTTCGTAGTTGCCCCAGCAAAGATGCATGCGCAGTTGCTCGGCCGGAATGTTGGCGACCGCGTGATTGAGCGCCTCGATGTGCAATCGCGCGCGTTTGCGAAAGTCGGGGAGGCTGAGATCCGCGTATTGAATGTGCCGCCCCATCGCGAGGTCGGGGCAATCGATCTGCAACACGAAGCCTACCTTGGCGACCGTTTCGTATTCGTGCCGCATGGCATCGGCAATGGCGTATATGTAGCTCTCGAAATCCTTGTAGTGCTCATTGCGAAAGAACAGCGACACCACGCCAGGGGAGGCCGCGCTCATGAAGCCACCCGTGAACTTCACGCCCGCTAATGCCGCCGTCAGATTGTCGGCGTCAATCTGCGGCGCCGTCTTGTCGCGCACGGTAATGGGAGCGTTGCAGGCCGGCGTCTTGCGCCGTGAGCGGCCGGGATCGCCGAACACGCGTTTTTCCAGGCGTGGAAAGTCGGCAAGGTCCTGATAAACGAACGTGTTGCCGGTGCCGCCAAAGCCGTCGAGCCGGTCCTTGATGTAGGTGGCGTAGCTCGGCTTCGACATTTCTCCGTCGTTGATGAGATCGACGCCTGCATCGGCCTGTTTTTTGACCACCTCGGCCACCGCCTCGCGCACGCGCGCGGCCAGTGCGCGCGGATCAACGGGCACGCCCTCTTCCTTGGCGTACATCATGCGGATAAGGTCGTCGGGTCGCGGCAGGCTGCCGGTATGAGTGGTCAAAAAACGGTCACGGCTGCGCTGCACGACTTAAGCTCCCGCCTGGACTGTAGAGCAGGCAAGGCCCAGTAACCACCGGTGGGCAGCAGCTTGCGTTGACAGTCGCGGGTGGGCTGCGTATGTACCCGGCAAACAGCAACCCGAGATTGTCATGAAAGTCCGTAACTCCCTGAAATCCTTGCGTGGCCGGCACCGCAATAACCGCTTGGTGCGCCGGAAGGGTCGCGTTTACATCATCAACAAGACCAACCGCCGTTTCAAAGCCCGACAAGGCTAATCTAGGCTGGCTGATCCCGGCGCCACTGGCGCCTGTTCCATCGCCGTATATTGGCCACGAAGGGCGGAGACGTTACACTCCGTCCATGCGCACTCGATTCCTCACAGCGCTCTTAGCCGTAATCGTGGTTTATGCCGCGCCGGCCGCCGCGCAGTCGGACAAATGGGTCAAACCACCCGACAAGCTGCCGCGCGTGGCGCCTGGCGACCGCACCCATAACCTCGATTTTCTGTTTGGTGCTCTCAAAGTTGCGCCTGACGATGTCACAGCCAAAGCGATCGAAGAGCGCATCTGGGCAATGTGGACGCTCTCGCGCAGTGACACCGCCAATCTCTTGATGACGCGCGTCAAGACCGCGATCGAAGCGAAAGATCTCGATCTCGCAATCAAGCTCCTCGATGGCATCGTGAAGGTGAAGCCCGATTATGTGGAAGCGTGGAATCGGCGCGCGACCATCTATTATATGCAGAAGGATTATGGCCACGCGCTCGCCGACATACGTCAGGTCCTCAAGCGCGAGCCGCGTCATTTTGGTGCGCTGGCGGGCTTTGGCCTGATCCTTCAGGACATCGGCGACGACAAACAAGCGCTCGAAGTGTACCGCCGCGCGCTCGCGCTCTATCCGCGCATGGAACGCATTCCCGACATCGTCAAGACGTTGAGCGAAAAGGTCGAAGGCCGGGATATTTAGGCCAGAGATGCATAAGCTCGCCGTCAATTGACGCAGATCAACGCGTTGCTGCGCGTATATTCTTAGAGTTTTTTCAGAAGACGTTTCGTAGTCACGAAGCAGTTGGTTGACGCTTTTTCCAGATTTGAGGTGACCCCATGTACAAAACTTTGACAGCAATTGCGGCCGCCGCGACGATCACGATCGCAGCTGTGGCCGTCCCGCATCCAGCCGAAGCGCGCGGCGGGCGCGTTGCCGCCGGTATCATCGGCGGGCTCGCCGCCGGTGCCATCATCGGTTCGATCGCCGCCAACAACGGCTACTACTATGGGCCAGGCTACGGACCAGGCTATTACTACGGGCCAGGACCTTATGCGTATGGTGGGGGCCCCTATGACTACGTGCCCCCGCCAGTCTATGTGCAGCCGGTACCTCGCGCCTATTACGGCGGCGGCGGTGGTAGCTGCTGGGTCGTCACCGACTCGACTCGCGGATATGGCTACTACGGTCCTTGTTACTGATATGACGTGCTCACGAGACAGTCGAACGACAACGTGACGCGCTGCCTCAGGTAGGTTGAATCCGTAGCCGTTGTTAGGTCCGGTCGAAGGAGATTGCACAATGTCCCTGGGACTCATCCTCGTTATTGTCCTCATTATTTTCCTGCTCGGTGGCTTCAGTGGCCGCTTCGGCGGCTACGGCTACGGTTACGGTCACGGCGGCGTTGGTCTCATCGGCACGATTTTGATCATCATCGTCGTTCTGATGTTGCTTGGGCGGCTCTGACCCGTGACGTGAGGGGTATCGGATGAGCCGTCTTCGCCTGCATCCGGAGCACCACCTCGTCGACCGCATTGGTTGGCTGCGGGCGGCAGTACTCGGAGCCAATGATGGCATCGTTTCAACCGCGAGTTTGATTGTTGGCGTCGCCGCGGCTGCCGCGACACAGAACGCTGTCCTGATTGCGGGCGTTGCAGGGCTGGTGGCCGGCGCCATGTCGATGGCCGCCGGCGAGTACGTATCCGTCAGCTCGCAATCCGACACCGAACGGGCGGATCTCGCGCGCGAACGCAAGGAGCTCAGCGAGAACGTCGGGTTCGAACAAGAGGAGCTTGCCCAGATCTACGTCAAGCGAGGTCTCGAACCGACGCTTGCGCGGCAGGTTGCCCGGCAATTGATGGCCAAAGATGCCTTGGCCGCCCATGCGCGTGATGAGCTTGGGATTTCGGAAATCACCACCGCGCGTCCCGTGCAGGCCGCATTGACCTCGGCCGCATCGTTTTCCGTTGGCGCGGCCATGCCTTTGCTTATGGTCGTCTTGGCGCCCGCCTGGGCGCTCGTCCCGGTCGTATCGGCTGCGTCCTTGGCCTTTCTAGCGCTTCTGGGTGCGATCGGGGCAAAAGCAGGTGGTGCAAATATCTTGCGCGCCACCACCCGAGTGACGTTTTGGGGCGCGTTAGCGATGGCTCTCACCGCCGGCATCGGGAAGATTTTTGGAACTGTGATCTGACGATCGGGCCGGTGGTCTGCGCGTAGCCCATCCACTCAACAATCATTTTTGTCCGACCGATCGGCCTTCGGGTATCCATACGATGTTGAGGCAGACCTGCGTCAAACCCGAAATGCCAAGCTCGCGTGCGGCAACCTGCGACACATCAATTATTCTTCCGCTGACGAAAGGGCCGCGATCAGTGATGCGCACCAATGCCCAGCGCCCGTTTTCCTGGCGGTCGACGCGTACCAGCGTCCCAAATGGCAGCGTTCTATGCGCAGCAGTGAAATCTTCTGGACGCGTATCTTCACCGCTCGCTGTCTCTTCGGTCATGGTTGCATAGATAGATGCAAGACCGCATTCGTCGGGCTTTTTTTCATCTGCGCCCGCCGCTCCCAATAGAAAAAATTGCAGTAATGCAGCAGCAAGAACGTGCGTGTTTGTGATCATTGATTGTTTCGTAAACTGGAACGGGGAGCCAATTCGCACAGCGAAACAAGAAATCATCAGGTAATTGGCACAGTGACATTGCGATGGATCAACTTATGGCCGGCATCGCCTGCGGCGTACCCGCAAAAATTCAAGATTTTTTCTTTCGCGAAATTCTCAATCCGGGTGACCAGGTCATCAGCTCGCAAGTCTATGTGGCTGTGCAGCAATGTCAGGCACCGGACATAGTTGATGTATATCAATGCCCCTTGGTCGCCTGCGTGGAACTTTTGAACATCAGTCGCCAATGGCTCCCGATTTTCCGTTCTGTTTTCGCAATCGCAGGTCGTAAGCGACGAATAAATCGTAACAACCAGGATTTTCCATGACCTACAAAATCAACTTGACGCGCGTCAGCCTTATCGGTGCAAGTCTGCTCGCTGCGGCTGTTGTGTTTGTACCTTACGCGCCGAGTGCAGCGGAGGGGTGGTCAGCGACCAGCACTGATTTTTCCGCGCAGCAAGAGCAACAAAATAAAGGGAAGCAAAAGAAAGCCGCCCCGGCCGGCCGCGCGGCTCCGCAGCGTGCGGCTCCACAGCGAGCCGCGCCACGTGTGGCGGCGCCACAGCGGACGGCCCCGCGCACGGTCACTCAGACGAAAACTCAATCGCGCGTCGTCAGACAACCAACGACAACTTCGCGCACAGTCAGGCAGCCAAAGTCCACTTCGCGCGCCGTCACGCAGCCGAAGGCTACGTCCCGTACGGTCAGACAGCCGGCGGCAACCAGGAAAGTGGTTGCTCCGACCGCCGTCGGGCGCAAGGTGGTGTCACCGGCCGCCGCTCCGCGGGTCGTCACGCCAAGCGGAACGAGAACCGTCACCGCGTCGCGCTTGCGCGGGGTGCCGGTGCGCGGCGCCGGTAGCGCTGTCATCCGCGGCCAAAATTACTCAGCCTGGCGTAGCGGCTATCGCGTACGTCACGGTGATGGCTGGTGGACGTTTGTCGCACTTAGCGCCTTGGGCGCCATCGCAATCGGCTCAAATCAATACTATCCTTACGCTTACATTTCGGCACCCCAGCCTTATTGCGAAGGGTTGACCGAAGATGGCTGCGAGCTGATGTGGCAGGAGGTTCAGACGATTGAAGGCGATGTTGTAAATCAATGCGTGGCCTATTGTCCGTGGCAGTAAGTTTGCTTGCGGGGCAGTGCGTTGTTGAGCTGACTTATCGAAGCACAAAAGTTCCAGGAGGTTTCTATGATTTCGGCACTAATTGGAGTTCTGATTATTTGCGTCATTGGCGCAATTTGTTTTTGGGTCATTGAAAAATTCGTCAATGACGGCCGGTTGGCAAATCTTCTCAAATTGCTCGTGGTGCTGGTCTGTTTGGGGGCGATCCTGCAGCGGCTGCTGCCGCTGGCGGGAATTAGCTGGTTCTGACCGCGGCTCACGCGCAGTGTGATTTACGATTAGGCGGACCAGCTCAATCGCCTGCCGTCTCGGCGCCCACGTATGCAATGCGCAGCATATTCGTTGCGCCCGGCGTGCCGAGCGGAACACCGGCCACTACGATCACGCGCTGGCCAGCTTTGGCGAAACCTTCCTTGAAGGCGATGCGGCAGGCGCGATCGACCATGTCATCCTGGTCGTGGGCATCTTCGGTCACCACGCAATGCACGCCCCACACCACAGCCAACCGCCGCCCCGTCGCGATGTTCGGCGACAGCGCGACGATCGGCGAACGCGGGCGCTCGCGCGCCACGCGCAGGCCGGTTGAGCCGGACGAGGTCCAGCAGATAACGGCCGCCAGATCGAGCGTATCGGCAATCTGGCGCGCGGCATCGGCAATCGCGTCCGCGCCGGTTGCCTCCGGCTCGGCGCGCTGCGCGGCAATGATGTTGCGGTAGAGCGGGTCGCCTTCCACCTCTTCGGCGATGCGGTTCATCGTGGCCACCGCTTGCACCGGGTACTGTCCGGCAGCGGATTCAGCCGACAGCATTACCGCGTCGGCGCCTTCGAATATCGCGGTGGCAACGTCCGAGACCTCGGCGCGTGTCGGCACCGGAGCGGTGATCATCGATTCCAGCATTTGCGTTGCGACGACGACCGGCTTGCCGGCGACGCGGCCGGAACGGGTCATTTGCTTTTGCACGCCGGGCACTTTTTCCAGCGGCATCTCGACGCCGAGGTCACCGCGCGCCACCATCAGCGCGTCAGTCAGATCGATGATTTCGTCGAGCCGTTTGACGGCCTGCGGCTTTTCAATCTTTGCCATCACCGCCGCGCGCCCGCGCGTGATCTTTTTCGCTTCCGCGATGTCTTCCGGTCGCTGGATAAACGACAGCGCCACCCAATCGATGCCGGTTTCGAGCGCCGCTTCCAGGTCGGAGCGGTCCTTGTCAGTCAATGCGGAGAACGGAATGGTGGTGTCCGGCAGGCTCACACCCTTGCGGTCCGATAGCTTGCCGCCGACGTCGACGCGAGTGGTAATACGCTTGGGCTGCGCTTCCGTGACCGTGAGTTTCACTTTGCCGTCGTCAATCAGCAGCGCGTGGCCGGGTTTGATCGCGACGAAAATTTCCGGGTGCGGCAGATATGCGCGCTTGGCGTTACCGGGGGCTGAATCGGCATCGAGCACGAACGTGTCGCCGTTTTTCACCATGGCCGAGCCGCCGTCGAAGGTGCCCAGACGGAGCTTCGGACCCTGTAAATCGACCAGCACGCCGATTGGCCGGCCCGTATCGCGTTCGACCGCACGGATCATTGCCACCAGCTCGCGCATGCGGTCCTGGGTGGTGTGGCTCATATTGATGCGGAATACGTCGGCGCCGGCGGCAAACAGCTTTGCGATCATGTCGGCGTTGGACGAGGCAGGTCCAAGGGTGGCGACGATCTTGGCGCGGCGCAGGCGTCTCATTGCTTGCCGCCTCCGGGCGGAGGAGGCGACAGCGTTGTAGGCGGACGCGAGAGGCCCAGCGGTGCGCGGGGCGGCAATGGACGTTCGGGCGTCTGCTCGGCGGCGTCAGTCAATTGCACGGTCCAGGACCGCTGCTCGCTGGTATCCACCTCAAAGAATCCGGTGCGGTCATAGCCGCGCGCCAGGCAATTCTCGGTTCCGCGAATGGTGAACTCTTTTTCGCGTGAGCACATATAGGCCTTGCCGGACCATTCGCCGCCGCGATCATAATCGACCGCATAGATATAATAGTAGCGCGCAACCAGTGCGCCGCGCAGCAGTGTTTCACAAGAGCGCGATGAAACATTCCACCAGCCTTCGGTCGTCCACCCTTCGTTGTCCTTGTAGCCGATGGCGACGCCAACCCGGCTGCCAGTGTTGTTGCACAGCCGAAAATCGGCATTGGCCGGATGTGCCGAGGCCGCCAGCAGCAGTGCGGCGGGGACCGCAGCGCGGGCAAGGGTACAGGAAAGGTGACGCCTGACGGCGGCAAGTGGCAATGCGGTCACGATTCTCGCCGGTTCCGAAGGATGTGCGGTTGTGGCGTGATCGGTTACGGCCTGTCAACGATGATGGCGCGGAAATCGTTCACGTTGGTGTAGGTCGGGCCCGGCACCAATAGGTCACCAAGCGCCGTGAAAAAGCCTGTCGAATTATTGTCAGCAAGGAAGGCGGCAGGATCGAGGCCGCGGGCCCGGGCGCGTGCCACCGATTCGCCATCAACGACGGCGCCGGCAGGGTCTTTTGCGTCTCCGGCGCCGCCGTCTGTGCCGTCGGTGTCGGCAGCGATCGCAGCGATTGCGGGCATCCCCTCGATCGCCATTGCCAGCGCCAGGGCGTATTCCTGATTTGGTCCTCCGCGGCCTTTGCCGCGGATGGTCACCGTCAGTTCACCGCCGGAAATAATCACCGCTTGCTTTCCTTGCACACGGAGTTCGCGCGCAAGACCGGCTTGCGCGGTGGCGACGTCGCGGGCCTCGCCCTCGACGCGATCGCCAAGCGAAATACACTCGTAACCCGCCGCGCGCACGGCGGCCTCGGCCGCCCGCATCGCGTCGGCCGGCCGGGCTGCCAGCTTGAATTCGCTTCCGGAAAAGACCGGGTCGCCGGGTTTCGGAGATTCATTTTTTGGATCATTAAGCGCGCGCGTCACTGCGTCGGGAAGCGTGAGGCGATATTTCGCTACAATTGCGCGCGCATCTGCAAGTGTTGTGGGATCGGGAACAGTCGGCCCCGAACCGATCGCAGACGGATCGTCACCCGGCACATCCGAAATCGCAATGGTCACGAGCCTGGCGGGATGTGCATGCCGGGCCAGGCGCCCGCCTTTGATGCGCGAGAGATGTTTGCGGACCGTGTTGATCTCGCCGATGGCCGCGCCCGAGCGCAGAAGCGCTCGGGTTACCGCCTGCTTGTCTGGAAATTCGATGCCGTCAGCCGGCGCGATCCAGTTGGCCGAAGCGCCGCCCGACATCAGGACCAGCACGAGATCATTTGCGCTCGCGCTGTCCGCCAGCGCCAGTGCGCGGTCGGCGCCCTCCAGTCCCGCTGCATCAGGAATGGGATGGCCGGCCTCGATCATTCGCACGCGCCGCAGATGCCGCCCATAGCCGTGGCGTGCGACCGCGACGCCGCTCAAGCGCTCGGCCGCGATCCGCAGTTTGTCGAGGTAGTGAGCTTCGGCGACTTCAGTCATCGAGCCCGCGGCTTTGCCCGCCGCCAATAATATGATCCGGCCCGCTGGCGGGGCCGGCAACAATGGCGGCAGACAGGACGCCGGGTGCGCGGCAGCGACCGCCGCGCGATACAGGTCCTCGAGAAAAGAGCGGCGTGGGGCCATCGTTCGAATCGGTCCTTGAAGCTCGCGCGCAGAGTCTACTAAGCTTTGCGCTGCCAATAGTAGCCCGGGACCGCCGCTTGTGATCGACGAAATTGTACAAGTCGACGTTCGTGACGGGACCTCGATCGGCGCGCGCATTTATCGCCCGGACGGTTCGGGGCCTTATCCGGCCTTGTTCGGCGCCGCTCCCTATCGTTTCGACAACAATAGCCTGCCGGCAAGCTCGCAGTTTCTCTGGCGCGAGACGGGACCGATCGAGTGGTACGTCGAGCAGGGCTACGCTTACGTGCATATGGATGTGCGCGGAAGCGGCCGCTCCGGCGGTGAATTCGAATTTCTCGGCCGCCGCGAGCAGCAGGATCTCTACGACGTCATTGAATGGATCGGCCGGCAGCCGTGGTGCAATGGCAAGGTTGGCGGGATTGGCCAATCGTATTTCTGCATGCTGCAATGGTTCATGGGCGCACTCGCGCCACCCGCACTTGCGTGCCTTGCCGCGCATGATGGTCTTGCCGATCTCTACCGCGCCGGCACCTATCACGGCGGCATCCCTTGCGACTTCTTCCCCGGTTACTGGTGGTATCAGAACCGGTTCATCAATCGTTTTCCGGCGAACGGCCCGTCGCGTGACCAGGAAACCGATCTGACGGAACTGGTCGCGTCGCATCCCACCTTTGATGACTTCTGGCGCGAACGCAGCGCCTGGGAGGTTCTCGATCGTATCAAGGTGCCGCTCTATTCGAGCGGCGTTTGGGCAAAGATGCAGCTGCATACCCGCGGCAACATCGATGCCTATCATCGCGCTGCGGGCCCGAAAAAACTGCGCATGTCCGGCGTTCCGAACGCATGGGCCGCCGCGGCGGAATTTTCCAGCGTTGAATTTCACAAGGCTGTGCTGCTGCCTTTCTACGATCATTATCTCAAGGGCAAGCAGACTGACTATACGTCGCGTCCGAATGTTGAATATGCGGTGCGCGGATCCAACGTGGTGCGCAAAGCCGACAGCTGGCCGCCGACCGGCACGCGCTACACGCGCTGGTACCTCAATGCTTCGTCGTCCGGCAGTGTGAGTTCCTTGAATGATGGCGGACTGTCGCCGCAACCTGCGGCTGGCGCGGCATCGACCACCTACAAGTATCCCAATCCCGGCTGGATATCGGGCGTGGTCGGCTTTGGTCCTGCCGGTCCGCCCGGCGGCTTTGATTCCGCGCGCCGTGTGCTGACGTTCACCACTGCGCCGCTTGAAAGCGACCTCGAAATCTGCGGGCCGATCAAACTCGTTCTCTACGCTTCGTCCACCGCGCGTGACACCGATTTCTTCGTCAAGCTCTCCGATCAATTTCCTCAGCCGGCTGACGACCGCGGCAAGGGGCTCAATCCGTTTGCCGAACTGATCACGCGCGGCTGGCTGCGCGCATCACACCGCGCGCTCGATCCGGTGCGCACCACAGAGATGGTGCCCTACCACAGCCATTCCGATCCGCAGCCGCTCACGGCGAACGAGATCTACAAATTCGAGATCAGTCTCGAACCCATGGCTTATCTCATCAAGCAGGGCCATCGTTTGCGGCTCGAGGTCGTCAACGGCGATTCACCGGCCACCGAGATTCTGTGGTCCCACTACTACCGGCCGGACAAGATGGGCAGCGATACGGTCCACCACGATGCAGCACATCCGTCGGAATTGATTTTGCCGGTGTCGTCCGCCTCGGCCTGAACGGGACGCTGGGGCCGCTTTCCATGGCCTCGCGGGTGGCATAGCATTCGCTTAAGGGCCGCAAACGGTCCGCTCGATACTAAAAAATACATCCCAGGGGAGGGGACCATGGCGGAAGTCGTGCAGGTGTCGCGTCTGCTTGATCAGCGCGGGCTGGCCTCGTTCCATTACAATCTGATTTTCTGGTGCGTGCTGCTGTCGCTGATCGATGGATACGACATTGCCGCCATAGCTTTCGCTGCACCACACCTCGTGCGTGAATGGGGTCTCAAGCCTGGTGCACTCGGACCGGTGTTCAGTGCAAGTCTGATCGGCATCCTGTTTGGCTCCGCCGCATTCGGATGGGTGGGAGACCGCTACGGCCGCAAGACCGCGCTGATCGCCTCGAACCTGCTGTTCGGCATATTCACTCTGGCTGGGGCTTGGGCAACCAACCTAGACCAGCTGTTCTGGCTGCGCCTGCTCGCCGGCCTCGGTATCGGCGGCGTCATTCCGAACGTGGTCGCAATCAATACCGAATCCTCACCGCGCAAGCTCCGTGCGACGCTGGCATTGATCGGTGTCGGCTTTGTACCGCTCGGCGGTGCCATTCCCGGCGTTGTCGCCACGACCTTGGTGCCGGCGCACGGCTGGCAGATACTTTTCATGATCGGGGGAATCGTGCCGATCATTCTTGCGTTTATCGCGCTGTTCACTCTGCCGGAATCGATCAAATTCATGGCGTTGCATGAAAGCCAGCGCACCAAGATGGAGAAAACCATCGCGGCGCTCGATCCAGACTTCAAGATCCCAGCGAACGCGAAATTCATCATCGAGGATGAGCAGCAATTCTCGGGCTTTAATCCGGTTTATCTGTTCCGCCAGGGGCTTTGGCTGATTACGCCGCTTCTTTGGCTGCTCTTTGCGCTGAACTTGATGGGCTATTTCTTCCTGCTGTCGTGGACGCCGACCTTGATGGCGGTTTTGAAACTGCCGCCATCAGTGGGGGCGCTCGCCGGCGCCATGATCCAGGTCGGCGGTACAGTCGGTTCGCTCATTCTTGCTCGCTGGGTGGAACGTCGGCGGTTTTTCGCAATCGCGATCGTCTTCGTGGCCGCGGTGCCAATCGTGGCGTCGATCGGTTACGCCGGTCAAAGCTCGACGACAGCGCTGGCCGTTGCGACATTCTTTGCCGGCTTCTGCGTGCTGGGCATCCAGACCGGCATCAACGTGGCAGGCGCGCTCGTCTATCCCACCTCATTGCGCGCCAATGGCTCGGGCTGGCAATTGGGCATCGGCCGGATTGGCTCGATCGTTGGGCCTCTTGTCGGTGCGTTGTTGATCGGACTGCCGGTCGAGAAGCTCTACACGTGGTCGGCATTGCCGTTCGCCGCTGGCGCGGTGGTTTGCTTCGCGATCTGGAAGCTCAACGAGACGCGGTTGCGCGAGCATCCCGAGCTCCAGGCCGCGCAGGCGCCGGCCTGAGCCGGTGCAGCAAGCGCTCTAGAACGGTTCGTAGCTACGCAACGCGGGAATGACCTGCTCGCCGAATAGCCGGATCGAGCGCAGCAGGTCGTTCTCGGGCAGGTCCGAGAAATTGAACTCGCCCATGAAAACATTGAACAGCCCGGCTTTTGCCGCGGCGTGAATTTTCTCCGCAACAGTTTTCGCCGAGCCGATGAACACGAGTTCGTTTTTCATCAGATAGTCGGCATCGAACAGGTTGGCCATGATTTCGGATGCGCCCGGCTCGCCGCGTCCGATGAATTTTTTGGCGTGTTCACGCACGCGCTCTTCGAAAGTTTCGCCGGGCTTCGGCGGCGGCAGAAAACCCTCATAAGCGCGCGCCGCGCGCGCCTGCGCAACGTCGAGGGCCTTCTCGTCTGTGTCGTCCACGTAGACGATCGTGCAATAGGCGATCTTCGGCGGTTGCGGCCCTCCGGCGGCATTCCAGTCAGCGATAAACTTGCGATAACGGGGCGCAGCGTCGGCGCGCGGATACACCAAAAAATACCCCGGGTTGATTGCATTCCGGGCGCAGAATTCGAGCGTCTGCGGGTCGCGGCTCATCATCCAGAGCGGCGGGTGCGGCTTTTGCAACGGCTGCACGGCAAGCTGCGCGCTCTCAGTGTGGTGAGCATCGCCGTGAAAGGAGAACGGCTGCTTTTCGCCATAGGCCGCGCGCAGATATTCGACGAATTCAAGGGTCGGCGACTTGCGCAGATTGTAGTCGAGGCCGAACGGCTTGAAATAATCGGGATTGATGCCCGGCACGAGCCCGAGCTCCATGCGCCCGCCGACGATTTGATCAACGAGTGCAATTTCCTCGGCCAGCCGCAGCGGGTGATACAGCGGCACCACGTAACCCATCGGACCGATCCGCATCCGGCGCGTGCGGGCTGCCGCGCCGACAACGTAGAGGCTCGGAGAGGAGATCCAACTCTCATCCGGGCGGAAATGATGCTCGACGCAGAAGCTGTAGTCGAAGCCGAGTTCGTCACACAGCTGAAGTTCGCGCCATAGCTCTTCGTAGCGCTGGTGTGCGGTCATGCCTGGCTTGCCCCAGACATGGGAAAAATGGGCAAACTTCACGCTAAGATCTCCTCAGGTCCCCGTTTCGGGCCGTTTGGGGCTTCAAAGGCGGGCAGGGCATGTCTATCTTCAATACAGTGGAGGACACCACTATGGACGACAAGACCCGCACCGAGCTTGAGGCCGCCGTCTACCGCCGCCTGGTCGAGCACCTGCGCTCGCGCACCGACGTGCAGAACATCGACATGATGAATCTCACCGGCTTCTGCCGCAATTGCCTGTCGAACTGGATGAAGGATGCCGCCGACACCAAGGGCCTCGCGATGACCAAGGACGAGAGCCGTGAGATCGTCTACGGCATGCCCTACGACGAATGGCGCAAGAAACACCAGAAAGAAGCCTCCTCGGAGCAGAAAGCGGCATTCGAAAAGTCCAGCCCCCGGCACTCGTAGTCACCATTTGCATGTGAACAGCGTGGATGACGGCGTCATTGGCTTGACCTGAGGGCGCTCAATTCCGAAAGCTTCTTGGCAAATGGCGGTGTTTGTCCGCCGCGTGAAGCCAAGGAGACGTCGATGCCTTCCACCGCTGCGGCTGAAAAAGAACAACCAGCCACCCGCTTCGCCAAGGATCAGCTCAAAGCCGTCATCGAACGCATCGAGCGGCTGGAAGAAGAGAAAAAGGCAACATCGGACGATATTCGCGACGTGTATGCCGAGGCCAAGGGGACCGGCTTCGACACCAAGGCGCTGCGCGCCATCGTGCGGCTGCGCAAGCTGGACACCGATGAGCGCCGCGAGCAGCAGGAAGTGCTCGACACTTACCTGCACGCGCTGGGGATGGCGAACTAGTTAATCAGCGCAGCGATGCGGTCGACTGCAACGCGAATGAGGTGGTGGCCACGAAGACCACTGCCGGGCCATCGAAATGGCTGGCCACCATGCCAAGTTGCGGGTCGGTCGAGAATGACATCGTCACCGACATAGACGGCTTGTAGAGAAGCCCCTGAAGCGGTCGCATGTCGACCGCGCCCATGCGCGTCGTCGTCATGAAGGCGCTGACGCTCGGCGTGAGCATCGCCGCGCGCAGCCACGGGCTGTCGGAACGCAGGCTGCTGTTTGCGCTGGCTGTTGCAAGCGCGGGTTTCGCTACCGTCGTCGTGTTCCCCTGAGCCGGCATGACGCTGGCTTCCTGAGGCAATTGCGGCATGCGCGATCCCATCGGTCGGGTCCGCGCCGGCGCGAGAGGCTCGGATTCGGAGGCATAGGCAAGTACCGTGCTTCCGGTCGCTTTTGGCTCGATGCTGGCGGTCTCGAACACTTTCTGCGCGGCCGCGGCCGGCAAGTCCGGACCCGTCTGCACAGCCCCGCGCCAGTAGCCGCGGTTGTCAAACAGGTTGCCGCCGAGCGAGGCCGTGACAACCGTGCGGACAGCCTTGGGGGTAGCCGCTGCGACCGCGACCGGCGTCGGCCGCGCGGTCGGCAGCGGCACGATGTGTTCAACCGCCACCGGGTGCGGCTTCGGCGGCGACAGGCTTGCGACCGCCATCGGCGTGCGCGCTTGCTTGGGCGCCGGCTCTTCGCTCACCTCATCGGCATCCTTGTGGCTGCCGAACAGCCGGGCAAAAATGCTACGCTTCGGCTTCGCGGCGCCAGGCTCGAAATTTGCCGTGATTACGCCCGCCTCGCGCGCCGCTTCCAGCGATGTCTCGGACGGCTGGCCGCCGCGCCGTTCGACATCGGCAAGGGCGAGCGCATAGCCGCGCAATGGCTGGCCGTCCGACGGAATGTGTACGGTGCGGCCATCCGGGAATACTTTGGCCAACTGGTCATGCGTCATGCGCGGCCAATGGCGGATCGTTCCGGTATCCATATGGACGAAGGGCGAGCCCGAAGTCGGATAGAAACCGACGCCACCGCGCTGCAAGCGCAGGCCGACCTCCCGGATTTTCTCCAGTGGCACGCCAGGAATGAAGAAATCCATCGCCTGGCCATTGATGTGCTGGCTGTTTTGCGCGACGCCGCTCGAGCGCGCGCGCAACATGGCGTTGGTGTCTGGCGAACGATAGCCGCAGACGACGTCGACCGGCTGCGTCGCGCCAACTTCGCGATAGGCTTCCCACAACAGATCGAACAAATGCGGATCCATGTGGGTCTGTTGTTCCTTGCGCCAGTCGCGCATGAACCAGTCGAGCTTCTTCAGCGCGGCATCGTCGTAGCGCCCGTTGCGCTTGAAGGTGATGGTGATGTCTTCGCCGGTGTGCAGATGATGGAAGGAGAGAGTGCGGGTGTCGCCTTCGGCGCTGGCATTTTGCAGCGCGTCGTTGGCGCCGAGCATAAAGAGACCGGCCATGCCCAAGCGGGCGCCCGCGCGCGCCAAAGTCACAACGAATGAACGCTCGCGCAGCGAGGCCAAGTTCACAGCATCTTTCCGTGAAAGAGTCCGTCCCACGTCGCCGTCACGTCCCCTCGGGCTGCCGTGACGGCAACCCCGTGAGTGTTATCGGGATCGGTTAATGAGTTGTTAGCGCCGTTCCCCGTCCAGCCCCTTACTATGCGGGGAATTGGGCCGAAAACTTGGCGATTCTGGGCCGGACACAGGAAATTGGCCGTGCCAAAACAGGATGCGCCGGGGCTAACCCCATAGCCCAGGTGGTATTTTCGGCCGACGGCGCTGGCTGATTCGCCTATTGCGCCGAGATATCCTCATCGAGGCCCAGCCCCTCCAGCTTTCGATAGAGGGTGGAGCGCCCGATACGGAGCCGCCGCGCGACCTCCGACATCTGCCCACGATAGTGCGATATCGCGAATCGGATGGCGTCCCGTTCGATGTCATCCAAAGGTCGGACGTCGCCCTGCGGATCGGTCAGCGGAAGCGAATGGGTGGATGTAAAAGGTGACGCGTCCCGTGCGGTCGGCCGGTCGGGTTCCGGCCATGACGCCACCATGGCCGGTGACGGCTCGATCAAGGGCTGGACGGCGAGGGTGTCCGATGAAACTTGCGAGGCAATCTGGGGAAACTCGTCCGCCCCGATCTCATCGCCGTCCGTGAGCACGACCGCGCGGAACACCGCATTTTCGAGCTGCCGGACATTGCCCGGCCAGCGGTAGGCGGTCAGCAACGCCATTGCTTGCGCGCTGATGCCGCGGACGCGCTTGCCTTCCTCTGCCGCGATGCGCGTGAGGAAATGGCGTGCGAGTTCCGGAATGTCGTCGCGCCGTGCGCGCAGGGGCGGAACCGATATTGGAAACACGTGCAGTCGATAGAAAAGATCTTCCCGGAAACGTCCCGCTTTGACGTCTGCGATCAAGTCACGATTGGTCGCTGAGACGATGCGCACGTCGACCTTCACCGACTTGCGGCCGCCGACCGGCTCGACTTCGCCCTCCTGCAGCGCGCGCAACAGTTTGACCTGCGCCGGGCCCGGCAATTCGCCGACTTCGTCGAGAAACAGCGTGCCGCCGTCCGCGTCGACGAATTTGCCGGTGTGCTTTTCCGTGGCGCCGGTGAAGGCGCCTTTCTCATGGCCGAACAAGATCGACTCGACGAGATTCTCGGGCAGGGCGCCGCAATTGACCGCCACGAACGGCTTGGCGCGCCGCGCGCCGCTACCGTGGATGGCACGCGCAACCAGTTCCTTGCCAACGCCGGATTCGCCTTCGATCAGCACCGGGATGACCGAAGCCGCCGCCTTCTCCGCCGCCTTGAGCACCGGCTGCATGGCCGCTGAACGCGTGACGACGTCGGCGATGGTGAGCGTGCCGTCCTGCCGCCGCTTGAGGCGCTGCAATTCGCCCGCGAGTGCCTTGGTCGCGATGGCGTTGTGTAACGATACCTGAAGTCGCTCGGCGCTCGCCGGTTTCACCACAAAGTCGGTTGCTCCGGCGCGCATGACCGACACGACATTGTCGATGCCGCCATGTGCGGTCTGCACAATTACGGGAATGGCCAGGCCAGCGTCGCGCATTCGCGCCAATACGCCGAGGCCGTCCAGATCAGGCATCACCAGGTCGAGAACGACGCAGTCGATGCGTGCCGCGTCGGGTCCGGTGAGCAGCTTGACCGCCGCATCGCCGCCTTCGGCAACGATCGCCTGATAACCGAAACGCTGGACCATGGCTTCGAGGAGGCGACGCTGAACCGGATCGTCGTCGACGATGAGCACGACCTCAGACATGAAACCCCCTCACGCACGACTGTGCCGAATTGGTGCAATGTGGCCTCTCTGCCTTAATGGGTTATTAAGTGGGTCGGACAGGCTTGCCCCTCCGACGATGCGGCCCGAAAGCCAAAGCAGCATGCGATGTGTTGAAAACCTGCCACCTGCCATCGCACCGCCATGAGCCGCGGCCTAAATGGTGCCGTAACCTGCCCGCATTTCTCTCAAAACGATTGCCCCCATGGCCAAAACCACGTCTCGGCGAAAACCCCCGAAAGCCACCAAATTCGGTGCATTGCCCGAGTGGAATCTCAATGACCTCTATCCGGGCCTCGACAGCCCGGAGCTCAAGCGCGATCTCGAGCAGGCAGACAGCGACTGCGCATTGTTCGAGGAGGCCTACAAGGGGCGTCTGGCCGCATTGGCGGCGGGCGAGGGGGCGGGCCGCACGCTTGCCGAGGCCCTCCGGCAATATGAAGCGATCGACGACCGCCTTGGCCGCCTGATCTCCTATGCCTCGCTGGTCTATGCCGGCAACACCACCGACCCGGTCCGCGCCAAGTTCTATGGCGACGTGCAGGAGCGCATCACCGCGGCGTCCTTGCATCTGCTGTTCTTCACGCTCGAACTCAATCGCATCGACGACGCGCACATTGATGCCGCCATGCGCGACCCTGCGCTCGGCCATTACCGGCCGTGGATCGAGGACGTGCGCAAGGAAAAGCCCTACCAGCTCGAAGACCGGGTCGAAGAACTCTTTCACGAGAAATCCGTGACCGGCTATTCGGCCTGGAACCGATTGTTCGACGAAACCATTGCGGGTTTGCGCTTCAAGGTTGCCGGTAAGTCACTGGCGATCGAGCCGACGCTCAATCTGATGCAGGACGCCGACGGCAAGAAGCGCAAGGCGGCGGCTGAAGCGCTCGCCAAAACCTTCAAGGACAATCTTCGGCAATTCGCGTTGATTACCAACACGCTGGCCAAGGACAAGGAAATTTCCGACCGCTGGCGCGGCTTCAAGGACATCGCTGATGCGCGGCATCTGTCGAACCGCGTTGAGCGCGAAGTGGTGGAGGCGCTGGTCGCGGCAGTGCGCGCCGCTTATCCAAAATTATCGCATCGTTACTATGCGCTGAAGGCGAAATGGTTCGGGAAAAAGCGCCTGCCGCATTGGGACCGCAACGCGCCGCTGCCGAAGGTTGCGCAGCGCACGATCCCCTGGAGCGATGCGCGTGCCACAATCCTCACGGCCTATGGTGCGTTCTCGCCGAAAATGGCGGAGGTCGCCGATCAGTTTTTCGCGAAGAACTGGATCGATGCACCGGTGCGCCCCGGCAAACAGCCGGGGGCCTTCTCGCATCCGACCGTACCGTCGGCCCATCCTTATGTGCTGCTCAATTACATGGGCAAGCCGCGCGATGTGATGACGCTCGCCCATGAGTTGGGTCACGGCGTACATCAGGTGCTGGCTGCGCCCAACGGCGCGCTGATGGCGCCGACGCCGCTCACGCTCGCCGAAACGGCGTCAGTGTTCGGGGAAATGCTCACCTTCAAGAAACTGCTCGCGCAAACCACCGACAAGAAGCAGCGCAAGTCGATGCTCGCCGCCAAGGTCGAGGACATGATCAACACCGTGGTGCGGCAAACGGCGTTCTACAGCTTCGAACGCAAGGTGCACACCGAGCGTCGCAACGGTGAATTAACAGCCGACAAGATCTGCGAATTGTGGATGTCGGTGCAGAGCGAAAGCCTCGGGCCGGCGATCGAACTCAAGCCAGGTTACGAAACGTTCTGGGCTTATATCCCGCATTTCGTGCATTCACCGTTCTATGTCTACGCTTATGCCTTCGGCGACTGTCTGGTGAATTCGCTTTATGCGGTCTACGAGAAATCCGCGAGCGGCTTTGCCGAGCGCTATCTGGCCATGCTGTCGGCCGGTGGCACCAAGCATCATTCCGAATTGCTGGCGCCATTCGGGCTCGATGCACGCGATCCGAAGTTCTGGGATGGCGGGTTGAGCGTGATCGCCGCTTTGATCGACGAATTGGAAGCGCTCGAAACGCGCTAGTCGTCGCCGCAGCCTTTGCGTCCGCCGCGGGTCGAGAGCTGGTACTCCATGCATTGCATGGTGATGGTGCGCACCGGCTCATCTTCGCGCTGGTAGCTATAGACCTTGCGGTAAAGGTCGGTGTCCTCGTCGCGCCCACAAATCAGTTTGTGCGTGTGGGAGATCTTGTGTGACGATTTCTCGGTGAACGTCACCTTGCGCTTGTCATCGTCCGGACGCTTGAAGACGATTGTCTTTTCAAAAGGCTCGTCGTCGCCTTCCGCCACGTATTTTACGTTGGGCGGCGAGCCCGGCGGCGGGTCTATTTCGGTCGGGCGCAGACGGCGGACGTCGCCCATCTTCTGCTTGGTATCGACGACGACCATCGAATAGCGATTGAAGATAATTTGCTGAGCGCCGACTTGAGCCTGGCAGCCCCAGGCCCAAATGGCTGCGGATGCACCGGTCGACGTTCCGATCAAGCCGAATGCGGCCACAAGACCTGCGACAATTCTGATGCGCATGGCTCGCTTCCTCCTCGGCTGCTTCCCATATTGGTAACACACTGGTACCCCGAGGTTCATGACCACCGACCGCGAAAAGAACCGCTTCACCGCTCGCGCCCGCCGCTATGCCAATGTTGGCACCAGGGTCGGCGGCGTAGCGGCGCGCATCGCAGGCCAGCGTCTGGTCGGGGCGCAGGGCGGCCGCGCAGGCAACGCCTTGGCGCTGGCCGCCGCGCTCGGCGGACTCAAGGGCCCGATCATGAAGGTGGCGCAACTGCTCGCTACCATTCCCGACGCGCTGCCTGCCGAATACGCCAGCGAGTTGATGAAGTTGCAGAGCCAGGCACCGCCGATGGGCTGGGCGTTCGTCAAGCGCCGTATGCAGGCCGAACTCGGCGCCGGCTGGGAGAATAAGTTCAAAAGTTTCGAGCATCACCCGGCGGCGGCCGCTTCACTCGGCCAGGTCCATCGTGCGACGGCGCTTAACGGGGCGGGGCTTGCTTGCAAGCTGCAATATCCCGACATGCAGTCGGCGGTCGAAGCCGATCTCAACCAGTTGCAGTTGCTGATGTCGATCCGTAAACGTTTCGACCCGGCAATCGATGCCAGTGAAATTGCGGTCGAGATCGCCGCGCGGCTTCGCGAAGAGCTTGATTACAAGCGCGAGGCGCGTCACATCGCGCTGTATCAGGACATGCTCAAAGGTCATGACGCAATCTGCGTGCCGAAAGTCTGGCCTGCGCTATCGACCGGCCGTCTATTGACGATGGACTGGCTGACGGGCCGCAAATTGCTCGACCACAAAGATGCGCCGCTTGCCACGCGCAACCGGCTCGCCACCGCCATGTTCACGGCCTGGTGGTTTCCGTTCAGCCGTTTCGGCGTCATCCATGGCGATCCGCATCTCGGCAACTACACAGTTTTCGACGATGAGAAAGGCAAGCCGGCCGGCATCAATCTGCTCGACTACGGCTGCATCCGCATATTCCCGCCCAGTTTTGTTGCCGGCGTGGTCGACCTCTATCGCGGACTATTACACGGCGATGACACTCTGGTGGTGCACGCTTACGAAACCTGGGGTTTCAAGCGGCTCAACCGCGAGCTGATCGACGCGCTCAATATCTGGGCACGCTTCATCTATGGGCCGTTGCTCGACGATCGCGTGCGCACCATCGCCGACGGGGTGAAGCCGTCCCAGTACGGCCGCAAGGAAGCCTTTCGCGTGCATCAGGCCCTTAAGGCGCGCGGCCCGGTCACAGTGCCACGCGAATTCGTTTTCATGGACCGGGCGGCGATCGGGCTCGGTGCCGTGTTTCTGCACCTGGCGGCGGAACTCAATTTCTATCGATTGTTCAACGAGGCGATTGAGCGTTTTGCAGTTGGCGAGGTCGCCGCGCGGCAAACGGCCGCGCTAGATCGGGTAGGCTTGCAAGCATCCACCAAAAGCTGAGGCGGGCGACGTTGCCCTTGGGCCACAATTGCGCTAACCCCTCTGCGCTTGCCTTTTAAGCGACTCGGAGAGCTTCCCCCATGGCCGACCACGGCAACGTTGAATACGCCACCGCCACCGGCAACGATTATCCAGCGCACGAGCAAAGCTACGAAAGTTTCGTGCATTTCACGTTCGTCGGCATTCTCTACGTGGTGACGATCCTGTTCGGTCTTGCGACCGGCGGGGTGATGGGCCATTGGTTCCTGGCGGCGGCGATTTTTGTGATTGGCGCGCTGGGCGCCATTCCCGGCCTGGTCAGCAAGGCGACGGCTCCGAGTTACGTGGCGTTTGCAATCTGCTTCCTGATCTTCGCGTACACCGGAATTTCGCCGCACTGACGAAGTTCACGGCTCGGCGGGGAGGCGCAAATGCAAATTGCCGTACCTCGTGAGACCGACGCCGGTGAACCGCGCGTCGGCGCTACTCCGGAAACTGTCAAGAAACTGAAATCGTTCGGCGCCGAGGTCGCGGTTGCGCGCGGCGCCGGCATAACGTCCGGCATTCCCGATGCCGAGTTCGAGGCAGCCGGCGCGCAGATCGCCGATGCCGTCACCAAAGATGCCGACATTGTCCTGAAAGTACGGCGGCCCGCGCCGGGCGAACTGGCTGCCTACAAGAAGGGCGCGCTGGTCATCGCGATCATGGATCCATACGGCAACGAGGCCGCGCTCAAGCAGATGGCCGATGCGGGGGTTGCCGCCTTTGCCATGGAGTTGATGCCACGCATCACGCGCGCGCAGTCGATGGACGTGCTGTCCAGCCAGGCCAATCTCGCCGGCTATCGCGCGGTCATCGATGCCGCCGAAGAATATGGCCGCGCGCTGCCGATGATGATGACGGCAGCCGGCACGGTACCGGCCGCGAAAGTATTCATTATGGGTGTCGGCGTCGCCGGCTTGCAGGCGATCGCGACCGCACGACGTCTCGGCGCAATCGTGACTGCGACCGACGTGCGGCCCGCGACCAAGGAGCAGGTGGAGAGCCTGGGCGCCAAGTTTCTCGCGGTCGAAGACGAAGAATTCAAGAATGCGCAGACCGCCGGCGGTTACGCCAAGGAAATGTCGAAAGAGTACCAGGCCAAGCAAGCCGCGCTGACCGCCGAGCACATCAAGAAGCAGGACATCGTCATCACGACCGCACTCATTCCGGGCCGCCCGGCGCCGCGGCTCATCACGAAAGAGATGGTGGCCTCAATGCGTCCAGGCTCGGTGATCGTCGATCTTGCGGTCGAGCGCGGCGGCAATGTCGAAGGTGCCAAGCCCGGCGAGGTTGCACAGGTCGGCGGCGTCAAGATCGTCGGCCATCTCAACGTGGCGGGGCGCCTGGCGGCATCTGCATCGGCACTCTATGCGAAAAATTTGCTGACCTTTGTCGAAACTCTGATCGACAAAAAAGAGAAGAAGCTCGCCGTCAACTGGGACGACGAACTGGTCAAGGCGACGTTGCTCACGCGCGACGGCGCCGTGGTGCACCCGAACTTCCAGCCGAAGACGGCGGCCTGAGGAGACCCGACATGGAACAGATGGCAAATGCAGTCGACCCCTTCGTGTTCCGCCTCTCGATTTTCGTCCTGGCGGTGTTCGTCGGCTACTACGTGGTCTGGTCGGTGACGCCGGCGCTGCACACGCCGTTGATGTCGGTGACCAACGCGATTTCTTCCGTGATCGTGGTCGGTGCGCTGCTGGCGGTCGGCGTCGCCCTCGCCGGCGACGACAACGGCCCGGTGTGGGCGCGTGCGCTCGGCTTCGTCGCGCTTGTTTTTGCCTCGGTCAATATCTTCGGCGGCTTCCTGGTAACGCAGCGCATGCTGGCGATGTACCAGAAGAAAAAGAAATGACGGCGATGGGTTACAACAACACACCTCTCTCCGTCACCCTGAGGTGCCCGCGCGAAGCGCGGGCCTCGAAGGGCGACGGCCCCGGACTCTATTCCCGTCATCCTTCGAGGCTCGCTGCGCTCGCACCTCAGTATGACGGAACGAAGGAGCGCGCGGCATGAGCCCGAACCTCGTCGCGCTGCTCTACCTGGTCGCCGGCGTCCTGTTCATCCTGGCGCTGCGCGGGCTGTCGAGCCCGGATTCCAGCCGGCGCGGCAATCAGTTCGGCATGATCGGCATGACCATCGCCGTGCTGACCACGCTTGGCTCGCATCCGCCGACCAGTCCACTGGCCTGGGGACTGGTGGTCGGCGGCATTGTGGTCGGCGGTGGCGTCGGAGCGGTGATCGCGCGGCGCGTGCCGATGACGTCGATGCCGGAACTGGTCGCCGCGTTCCACTCGCTGGTCGGCATGGCGGCGGTGTTGGTCGCGGCCGGAGCCTTCTACGCACCGGCGGCCTTCGACATCGGCACGGAAGGCCATATCCACGGGCAAAGCCTGATCGAAATGTCGCTTGGCGTGGCGATCGGCGCCATCACCTTTACCGGCTCGGTGATTGCGTTTCTGAAATTGTCCGGCCGCATGAGCGGCAAGCCGATCACGCTGCCGGGTCGCCATATCATCAATCTCGCGCTTTTCGCCGCGCTGATCTTCTTTATTTACGGCTTCTTCGTCTCGCAAAGCGTGCTGGATTTCTGGATCATCGTCGGCCTGTCGCTCACTTTCGGCGTGCTGATCATCATCCCGATCGGCGGCGCCGACATGCCGGTCGTCATTTCCATGCTCAACTCCTATTCGGGGTGGGCGGCCGCCGGCATCGGCTTCACGCTCGGCAATTCGGCGCTGATCATCACCGGCGCGCTGGTCGGCTCGTCGGGTGCGATCCTGTCCTACATCATGTGCAAGGGCATGAATCGCTCGTTCATCTCCGTCATTCTTGGGGGCTTCGGCGGCGAGGTGGCGGGACCGGCGGGTGGCGCCGCCGAGCAGCGGCCGGTCAAGCTCGGCTCGGCCGAGGACGCCGCCTACATCATGAAGAATGCGCAGAAAGTCATCATCGTGCCGGGCTACGGCATGGCGGTGGCGCAGGCGCAGCATGCGCTGCGCGAAATGGCCGACCGTCTCAAGAAAGAAGGCGTCGAGGTCAAATACGCGATCCATCCCGTGGCCGGCCGTATGCCCGGCCACATGAACGTTCTCCTTGCGGAGGCGAACGTGCCTTATGACGAAGTCTTCGAGCTCGAAGACATCAATTCAGAATTCGCGCAAGCCGACATTGCCTTCGTCATCGGCGCCAATGACGTCACCAATCCGGCGGCGGAAGAAGACAAGAGCTCTCCCATCTACGGCATGCCGGTGCTGCAGGTATGGAAAGCCGGCACCGTGATGTTCATCAAGCGCTCGCTCGCGTCCGGTTATGCTGGAATTGACAATCCTTTGTTCTATCGCGACAACACAATGATGCTGCTTGGCGATGCGAAAAAAATGACCGAGAGCATTGTCAAAGCAATGTAATTCACGACGTAAGCGGCGACGCGTCGCGCCGAAGTCTTTCATCTGAATCAAATTTGAATTGGCGCGCGATCATCTCGTTAACCGCGAGAGGAGCCGTCTGAGGATTGTGCGGTGCAAGGTATGGACGGCGGCGTGTCGTTAAATGTCTTATGCGGCCCGGGAACCTGTGGCGTAACCAGACGGGGAGGGACCGCACCCATGATCCGCGACCAAAATGACGAACGTAGAGGCGAGGTTGTCCAGTTCGGGCGTAGGCCAATTCCACCACGGGCCTGCATAGTCGAAAACAAAACCCATGTGCGTATGTTTCTGGCCGAGATGCTCGACGAGCTCGGATTCATCGCATGTGAAGCCGACACTCTCGATATCCGCGGGATGCTGCGTGAATTCCGGCCCGATTTGATCGTGCTCGGGCCGCTCAGCGGCGGGGGCGAGGTGCATACGTTCCTGCGCGCGCTGCAAAGCCAGATTTACGGCGGCAAAATTATGCTCTTTGGCGGTCGCAGTTCGGCGGCCCTGATACGAACCCATGATTTTGGCGAGCAGGCGGGGCTCGCGATGCTGCCGCCGCTTGGAACTCCGTTTCGCGACCGCGACCTCAACGCAAACCTCGCCTGCTTTCTGCCGGTTCGGCCGCCACCGGCATTGCCAGTCGACGTCGACGAAGCGCTCTGCAATGGCTGGCTCGAATTGTGGTACCAGCCCAAGATCAATCCGCGTTCGCTCGTGCCGAAAGGCGCAGAGGCGCTCGTGCGCGTACGCCATCCGACATGGGGCGTCGTATCGCCGGCCTATTTCTTGCCGGCCGCCAATGACCCATATCTTCATGGCCTGTCGCAATTCGTGATCGCGCGATCGCTCGCGGATTCCATGCAATTCGCCGCGGCCAATCATCAGGTGCAGATTTCCATCCACCTGCCGCTGCTGGCGCTGGAGGACATGCATTTCATCGACAGCATGATGCGGCATCTTCCGGACAATGTCCGGCAAAACGGCTTCTTGATTGCGGTCGATTGCGTCGACCTGGTCAACGAGCTTGAGCTGGTGCGACGCGTGGCGGCCCAGCTCGCCTTGCGCAATATCGGGCTTTCGATCAACGGCATCGACGCGCAAGGTGCATCACTGGCAGGACGCCGCGAGCTGCCGGTCGTGGAGATGAAGGTCGATCGCAAATATATTTGCGGCTGTGCCGACGACAGGATCAAGCAGGCGCATTGTGCGGAAATCGTAGCGATCGCCCGCGATACCGGCGCCAAGTCGGTTGCCGAAGGCGTGGAAACCCAGTCGGATTTCCTCGTCGTGCGCGATCTCGGCTTCGACCTGCTGCAAGGCCATATGTTCGCCAAGCCGATGGCGCCGCGCAAATTTGAAAGGGCGATGCTGGCGCGTCGCTACGCTGCCGTAGCTTGACGTCAGGGAGCCGCCGTCATTTTGCCCATGGAAACAGGACGGCCGGGAAATCGGCCGCGGAACGATGTGTTTCCTGCTTCGACGGGAATGTCGGCGGCGGCGCTCCCTGCGGCTCGACGGCCTTGCGGTAGAGATGCCAGGTCGCGTGACCGAGGATCGGCATGACCACGGTTAAACCGAAAAAGAGCGGCAGCGAGCCGATCACCAGCAACGCCGCGACGATCAGGCCCCACACCATCATGGTCACCGGATTGTGCGCAACCACACGGATCGATGTCAGCACCGCGACCGCCGCACCGACGTCGCGGTCGAGCAGCAGCGGGAACGAAACAACGCTGATGGTCAACACGACAATCGCGAACAGAAGCCCGACGCCATTCCCGACGACGATGAGCGTCCATCCGGCGGGTGTCGTGAGCACCTCGTAGAGGAACGCCGTGACGGACGCCGGCGGCGCATAGCCGAAATTCGCGATGTAAATGGCGTTGGCGACCGCCACCCAGATCATGAAAATGACGAACAGAAGCAGTGCGAGCGCGGCGATGGCGCCGACTGAGGAGGACTCGAGCACATCGAGCGCGTTTGCCGCCGAGGTCTCAAGACCTGCTTCCTTGCGCCGGCTCATTTCATAGAGGCCGAGCGCTGCGACCGGGCCAACGAGCGCAAAACCGCTCATCAGCGGATAGAACAGCGGCAGAACGGAATAGCCGAATGTGAGGCGCGCGAGCACGAAGCCGACGATCGGGTAGATAATGCAGAGGAACATTGCATGCGTGGGCATGGCATAGAAATCGTCGACGCCCTTAGCGAGGGCATCGCGCAAGTCGCTTACGTGAATGGTGCGAATGAGCGGTTGCGCGGGACGTATCCCGGCGCCGACCAGAACGTTTGAAGTTTGCATGACGCCACCTCCGTGGACCTGCGGCCCGGATAGCGTGGCACCTTGAGTTGGAGTTGAAATTTAGATACCGGCTCTTGAGCGCGTCACGTCACGAGCCATCAAAAAGCACTATAGCGCCATCCAGGCGCGGGCTTGATCACAAGTCCGCGCGCGGCCTTTGTTTCAAATCGGGTCGGTCGGCAGCGGCACCACGCAGTGCATGCGTAGGCCGTCGCGCGCGTAGACGATCCTGGTCTTCGCCTGGATTTGTCCCGGCAGGACAAATTCCAGGAGACGCGTGCCGAAGCCTTTTCGCGTTGGTTCCGAGACCGGAGGCCCGCCGCTCTCGATCCAGTCGAAGGTAAGTGTCCGCCGCGTGGCGTCGATGGTGACACTCCAGGTCACTTCGACTTTGCCGCCAAAGACCGACAATGCGCCATATTTCGCAGCATTGGTCGTGAGCTCGTGGATGGCCATGCCGAGCGAGACGGCGAGCTGCGACGACAAGGTGACTTGCGGCCCCAGCAGCGAAATCCGGCCGTTGCTGCCGTCGTCGAAAGCATCGAGCTCGCTGCGCAGGAGTTCGATGAAATCCGCCGCGCGCTCTTCGTCGGCGAGCAGCAAGTGCGTCTTGGAGAGCGACTGGATGCGGCCGAACAGCGCCGTCTTGAAGTCTTCGATGTTGTCGACCACGCGCGCCGTCGAACCCATGATGGCTTGCACGGTGGCAAGCGTATTCTTCACGCGGTGATGCAGCTCGCGCACCAGCAGCGCCTGTTGTTCTTCGGCGCGCTTGCGGTCTGTAATGTCGACCAGCATGTTCACGGCGCCGATCATCTTGCCGGTCTCGTCGTGGATCGGGGTCGGATAGGGAATAAACGGCACACGCGTGCCGTCCGGCCGCTCGGCGGCGCCTTCCATGCCGCGCACCGCGCGATTTTCCTTGAGCGCGACTGCCATCGGACATTCGTCGTGACGCAGCGGAGTTCCATCCGGCCAGTATAGCTTCCAGGAGCCGCACCACTCGCTCGATCCGAGCGGCGGCCGGTGACCCCAAAGCGTGGCGGCAGCGTCGTTGTAATAGGTAATTCGGCCAGCGGCGTCGGTCGTATAGACCGCCGCAGGCAGTGCATCGAGGAGTTCGCGGAACCGCCGCTCGCGCTCGCGCACGAGCGCATGTGGGCGCAGGGCATCGGAGATCGGAACAACATTGTCGGCTGCAGGCGCCGGGTGCATTGCCGCAAGCGCTTGCTCGAATTCGCTCTCAAGAAGTCCGATTGGCTCGTCCATTGTCGGCCGCCTGCCTACGCATTACTCATTCAGGTATCACATGGTCAGGTCGCTTCGCGGACGAAGCAGGGACCCCCGCAGCGGCAACGCGCATTCGGCCAAATGGTTGCGCGGGCCGCGGCAAATTTTCAGCCAGTTGCTCGCGCTATCCTTAACAGATGCTGGCGGTCTGGCCGGCTGGCGGCCAGAATATCGAAGCGGATCAGAGGCTTCGTATCATCACATGGGCATCAACGAGGCCAAGTCGGGGGTGGCGGAAGGCGCCCGGAAGCCGGCCGACAATGCCAAAGCCGAGGTCCTGCCACAGCCGGACGGCCCGTTCGTTGGAGGCGATCACGAAATTGAACTGCATGGCGATGAAGCCGCGTCCGCGCGCCTGATCAAGCGAATGCGCGCACATGGCACGGGCGACGCCGCGCCCGAACGTGTTTGGCGCAACGATATAGCCGCAATTGGCCACATGCTCCCCGCCACCCCGGTTGTTGGCGCGCAAATAATACGTGCCGACGACCGCGCCCTCGTCCTCGGCGACGAAGACGGCATGGCCGGGCGAATGCCAATAGGCGAGCGCGTCGGCTCGCGAAATATCATGAGGAATTGGATAGGTCTCGCCGGCGCGAAACGTAGGCTCGAGTATTTGCCAAATGGCGTCGTCGTCGGCGACCGATGTCGAGCGGATATGCACTATTCCGCCGCGACCTGCGCTACTCCCTCGCTGAGTTTGGGGTTGAGCGCGCAGGCATCCTCCCAGCTCAGCACGTTCAGCGACTTTACGAATTTGCCCACCCCGTCTGTCTGGGCGCAGAGCATGCCGAGCTCGATGATTTCCTCATCGCTGAAATGTTTTTGCAGCTCAGTGTAGACCTCGTCCTTATCGATCGCGTGTTCGCCCTGCTTGAACAAATCCGCATAGCGGAGTGCCGCCTTCTCGCGCGGCGTGAAGTATTTGCTGGTTTCGTAGGAGAACAGGTCGTTGATCATCGCCTCGGTCAGCCCCTCCGCCTTGGCGACGCTGGACCGCACAGTCGAGCAATAACCGCATTGATGCGCGACCGAAATCTTGATGCGGCACATTTCCTTGAGCTTGTGCGGCAGTCGGCCCGTATAGAGGACCTTGTTCCAGCACTCGACCCAGGCGGTGCCGACGTCGCTGCGCGTCATGATGCTCACGACGCGGGGATCCGGCGCGCCTGTCTTTTTGGCGGATTCAATCAACGCGTTTGTGTGCGGGGTTTTCTCGCTGTCTTCGATATAACGCAGGCGCGGCATGGCAGTTCTCCTGGGCGGTTTTCGCGAGGCTAGGAGGATCGCATGGCTGCGGCAACCCAAAGCCAGAACCCGAGCCGGAGAATCCCGTGCTATGGGAAAGCATGATCGTCCTGAAATGGCTCCTCATTATCGCCGTGCTTGGCTACGTCGGATTGCTGGCGCTGATGTATCTCTTCCAGCGCTCGCTGATGTATTTCCCCGATGCCACGCGTACGCCGCCGGCCGCAGCCGGCCTGCCGCAGGTCGAAGAAGTCGTCCTGACCAGTGCCGATGGAGAAAAACTGATCGCCTGGTATGTTGCCCCGAAAGGAGCAAAGCGGTTGGTGATCTATTTTCAGGGCAACGCCGGCGGCCTCAACCTGCGTGCCGGCCGCTTCAAATGGCTGATCGAGGACGGAACCGGGCTCCTCGCGTTGTCCTATCGCGGCTACGGCGGGTCGAGCGGTAAGCCAAGCGAAGCTGGACTCCTTCGCGATGCGAATGCTGCTTACGAGTTCGCGGCCGCGCGGTACTCCGCAAAACGCATCGTGGCATGGGGCGAGTCACTCGGTACCGCCGTTGCTATTGCGGTTGCGGCCGACCACGACGTCGGCGCTGTTATTCTCGACGCGCCTTTCACATCCGCGGTCGATGTGGGCGCCGCGGCCTACCCATTCGTGCCCGTACGCTGGTTCATGAAGGATACCTTCCGCTCGGACGAGCGCATTGTCCGCGTGGATGCGCCGCTGCTGGTGCTGCACGGGGAACGCGATCGCGTGGTGCCGATCGGCTTTGGCGAGCGCCTGTTCAAGCTTGCTCACGAGCCCAAGCGGATGGTCCGTTTTCCGCTCGGCGACCACGTTAATCTTGACGATTACGGCGCGGCGAAGGTGGTGAAGGCATTTTTGAGCGAGCTACGCCCGCCGGGCGATTGAGCGCAGGGGTTGCTCCGCCTAAGCTTCGTCCCGGGGGACGCTATGATGACGATGAAAATAAAGACGCGGCTCGCATTGGCCGCGGTCTTGCTGGTTTTGCCACTATTTGCCATCGCGGCCGAACCGGTCCGGCAGATCAGCGTTTACGTACAGCCGTTTTACGAAGCCGGCCGTACACCAGGCGAGCGGCCGCAAGTCTCCGTCGGCCAGCAGTACAACGAGCTGCTCAGCTCGAACCGGCGCGAAAATATACTCGCGGTGCGCGATTTAATCGTCGCCAAGCCCGCCGTGGTAACGCCCATGGCCATGATGGTGCTCGCCATTCGCTTTTATGACGTCGGTTTGCGCGACGATGCGGTGTTCTGGTTTTACGTTGCCAAGGAACGTTTCATCGTGATGTCGGAAGTGCTGGACGTGAAGACGCAAGCACTCGCGCAAGCCGATGATGCGGTCCGCAGCTTTGCGGCGCTGGCAGGGCCGGTAATCAATGGTTATGCGTTCTGCGACCTCGCCAAACAAAAAGTACTGCATGCGAAGGCGGTCGAGTGGGTCGCGGCAAACCCCTATGAGGTCATGTTCATGGCGCGCGCGCCCGGGCTACCCGGTGATCGCGCCGAGAATGCCAGACGCGCGATCGCGAATGCTAAAGAGCGCGCCGCCAAGGAAAGCGCCTATTTCGACGATGCAAAAACGCGAGAGGCATACTACGCCACCCGGAAACGCAACGAAGCTGACGTGAAATTCTGCTGGAAATAGCCCGCAGCGATTACGCCGCGCGTGTCTGTGCGGATTTGGGCGCCGACGCGCAAACGAAATATTGTCCGCCCATCGGCAGCCAGCGGAGATACTTCTCGAACGGGCGAAACGCTGCGAGCTGCTGAGGGAAGAAGAGGCAATAACTCGAACTCGTAGACGTTGAGCTGTGCGTTGCGCATGCGGTCAACGGTTTCGCGCATGCTCAGCAGCACGGCATCGGTGTCGAACGGGCAGTTCTTGACCAGGTGGCGCGTCACCGGATTAATCGGATTGTGCTCGAAAATGATGAAATGTCCGCCTTCCTTCAACCGGCTGTAGCAATACTGTATTGCCATTTGCCGGTCCTGTGGCGGGATATGATGGAAGACGCAGGAGGCGATCACCAGGTCGAATTTGTAGTCCTCACCGAGTTCGTCCATCGACACAAAACTGCACGTCGGGTTCTGTTCGCGGGCAATCGCCAGACTTTCGGCGGAAGGATCGCAGCCGACGATTTTCGACTTGGGAAAAATTTCGCGCAAGTGGGGCATGCTGCGACCGATGCCGCAACCAAAATCGAGGACTGTGTCGACATGGCCGACCAGTTGCTGCGCTAACTCGATTTTGTAGCGGGCGAAATAGTGGCTGTCGCCGTCGAAGAAATTCGTCTGTGCCGCGAGGATTGCGTCGTACTGTCCGGCATATTGATCGAAATCGACGCGTGTCACGACGCTGCCTCCTGTCAGGATAAGGGGCAGCTGACTGGCCAGCAGGAAAATCCGTGGCTTTGCCCGCGTATCCGTCACTAAGAGGTATGCAAACAAATATAATAAAGAGTTGCGTGAATTGGCGTAGAGAGGTGCGTGAATTAGTCTTAGTTCAACCATCCAGGCGGATGGTCCGGTGCTTATCGCTGATTTTTAAGAAGAAAAAGCTTTCAAAAACAATAGCGCGGGCTGCTTGAGGCCCGCGCCACCATCAACGCGAAATCTTTAAGGCGAAGCGGCGATCAGCCGAAACGCGGTGAGCTGCCACGGCCGCGGCCGCCGCCACTTCCGCCACCCGGTCCGCCAGGACCACCGGCGCCGGGAATGACGCGGGGCTTCATCGGCAGGAGACCTTCGCGCTGCATCTTCTTGCGCGCGAGCTTGCGGGCCCGGCGGATCGCTTCCGCCTTTTCCCGTGCCTTCTTTTCCGATGGTTTTTCGTAATGGCCGCGAAGCTTCATCTCGCGGAAAATGCCCTCGCGCTGCATCTTCTTTTTCAGCGCCTTCAGGGCCTGGTCGACGTTGTTGTCGCGAACGAGAACTTGCACGCTTGCTCCTTCGTTGTTGGTCCGACGGGTTAAGGCAAAAGCCCCGAAAACGGGGGCTTTGAGTCGGGCGGCTCTAGCAGAAAAGGCATTAAGAGTCCATTCGGAGGCAGCCAATGTGCCCGCCGTATGGGCGTTTTCCTGATATGGGGTGAGGGGTTAGCCGCCGCCAGCACCTAGCGCGGCCAGACCCGCGTCACATGCCCCATTTTGCGCCGCGGACGCGCCTCGCCTTTGCCGTAGATGTGCACGGAGGCGCCCGGCACGGTCAGCCAGCGCGTCGCCTCGTTGATTTCCGCCCCGATCAGATTGGTCATCTCGACGCGACGCCCGAGGCGGGCGGGTTTGCCCAGCGGCCACCCGGCAATCGCGCGGATGTGCTGCTCGAACTGCGACACGCTCGCGCCGTCGATCGTCCAGTGGCCGGAATTGTGCACGCGCGGGGCGATCTCGTTGACAAGCACTACATGCCGACGCCCTTTGCGCACCACGAACATCTCGACCGCCAGTACGCCGACATAGTCGAAGGCCTTGGCGATGCGGGTCGCGATCTGCCGGGCTTGCGTTGCGAGCGCCGGGGTGACTTTTGCGGGGACGTGCGACGTCTTGAGGATGTGGTCGCGGTGCTCGTTTTCGGTCGCCTCGAAGCATTCGACCTTGCCGTCGCGAGTTCGCGCCGCCACCACCGAGACTTCACGCTCAAAGGCAATGAAGCCCTCCAGGATGCAGGGTTCATTGTGCAGCGAGCGCCAGGCCGCGATGGGATCGCCGCCTTTGGCGATCTTGGCCTGGCCTTTGCCGTCATAGCCGAGCCTGCGGGTCTTGAGCACCGCGGGAAGGCCGACGGCGGTCACGGCCTCGGCGAGTTGCATTGCGCTATGCACCGGTGCGTAGGGGGCGGTCGCGATCTTCAGCGCGCTGATGAAGTTTTTCTCGACCAACCGGTCTTGCGTTGTTTCCAGCACCTGCGGGTCGGGCAGCACAGGCCGCCGCCGCGCGAGAAATGCAGCAGTCTTGGCCGGCACGTTCTCGAATTCATAGGTAATGACATCGACCGCGCCGGCGAAATCGGCCGAGCGCGGTTTCGTCGTCATAGCTGGCGCAGGTGCCAGCGTGGACCACATCAAATGCGCAGGAATTCTTTTCCGGCGAATAGACGTGGCAGCGCAAACCCAGGGGTGCCGCCGCGAGCGCAAGCATGCGGGCGAGCTGGCCGCCGCCAAGAATGCCGATGGTCGCGCCGGGTTTCAGCAAAACACACTCCGTTCATTCCCGCCCCCGCCTTCGCGGGGGCAGGCTCCAGCGGGAATCCAAGATCGGTCCACGCTGGAGCTTGTGCTCGGGGCAGCCGAAGGCTGCGCCCGAGTACGGGGACGAGCGGGATGGAGCGCGTGCGGCATGCTCAGTCTTTCGGCCGTTTGGTCACGGCCTTTGTTTGCCGCGCGCGCCAGGCATCCAGCCGCTTCGTGATCCCGACATCCGAAAGCGCCAGAATGGCGGTCGCGAGCAGCGCGGCATTGATCGCGCCTGCTTTGCCAATGGCGAGCGTGCCGACCGGGATGCCGCCCGGCATCTGCATGATGGACAGCAGTGAATCCTTGCCCTCAAGCGCGTGGGTGTTTATGGGCACGCCGAGCACCGGCAACGGCGTCAACGAGGCCGCCATGCCGGGCAGGTGGGCGGCCCCGCCGGCGCCGGCGATGATCACCTTGAAACCGTTTTTGCGCGCGCTGCCGGCGAAGTCATAGAGCCGCTTGGGGGTGCGATGGGCGGAGACGATGCGCGCCTCATAGCCGATCTTGAGGGCATCGAGCGTCTTGGCGGCATGCTTCATCGTGGCCCAGTCCGACTGGCTGCCCATGATGATCGCGACAGGTTTTGACGCCATTTTGCTCCCCGAATCCGCGTGTCCCCCGCGGAAGGAAGCGGCGGATTATAGGTTGAGGCTCCCCGCTGGCAAGGTGAAACGGGTATTCTTGGTACCTGACAGCGGCGATTCGCGAGGGCTGAACGATGGGTCTCCCCCAAGAGCGTCTATCCGAAGAATTTCCTCCACTGGCCTCGCTTCTGGCCGAAAATGAGCGCCTCAAACGCGAGCTTGCCGTCGCGCGCGCACGCGTCAGTGACCTGGAGGCGCGCGCCGACGTCGATCCGTTGCTGGATATCCTCAACCGGCGCGGCTTCGAACGCGAGCTCAAGCGCGCGCTGGCGCATATCAAGCGCTACGGGACAGAAGCGGCGCTGATGTTCGTCGACCTCGATGGCTTCAAAGGGGTCAACGACCGGTATGGCCATGGCGCCGGCGATGCGCTTCTCAAGGCGGTGGCGCGCGAACTCGTCGGCCACGTGCGGGCATCCGACGTGGTCGGCCGGCTCGGCGGTGACGAATTCGGCGTGTTGATATGGCATGCCGGCGAGGAACAGGCGCTCGCGAAAGCGCGGGAACTGGAATCGCTGATCGCGCGGGTCGCGATAATCCACGGCAAGGCGCGTATCGAGGTCGGGGCCAGCGTGGGAATGGCGTTGCTGGTTGCCGATACGACCCCTGAGGACATGATCGGCGCCGCTGATCATGCGATGTACGAGCGTAAGCAAGAGCGCCGAGGGTAAAGACTTACGCTATAATGTCCGGAGTGAGCTGATCTTCGATACGCCGGATCTTGTCACGCAGTATCAGCTTTCGCTTCTTCAGCCGCTGCACCTGGATGAGGTCGGAACCCGGCGAAGTCATCAGCGCCTCGATGGCGGCATCGAGGTCGCGGTGTTCCTGTAGCAGGCGCGCCAGCTGCTCCCGCAACGCGCGTTCGTCCTCGTCGGTCATTGCCACCGCTGGTTTGCTTACGACTGGCCGATCCGTCTCGCCAGAAGCATGTCAATTATCGCGTTTTCCACAAGGCGTTCAAGCGCGGCCAAAAAAGGAACTCCAATCAAAGGCTTTGCGCTGGTTTGCCGCGGCTGGAAAGCAGGTGTACCGTCGCTCTTGTGGCGAGTTTGCGCTACACTTAAATCGTGGAGAGCCACTGATTGAGGAGACATACTGCATGTCGATGCAATCGCACCTTGCGGAATTGGAAAAACGGCATCAGGCGCTCGAAGACGAAATTTCCGAATGCCTGACCCATCCCGCGGTCGATGATCTGCGAGTCGTGGAGCTCAAGCGGCGCAAATTGCAAGTGAAAGACGAGATCGAAAAGCTGCGTCATAACGGGCACGCCAGCGTGCACTGACCGGATCGATCTCTGGCTCGATTTTTCGGCGCAATGATCGGCTTTCGCCGAACCCGGGTATGCCCGGGTCTCGATGGTTCTTCCGGCCGCGTGGCAAGTGACCCCGAATGATCCCCGAGCGAACCCATTGACGCGAGTGCGCGGTTTTTGCGCTATAGTCGCCCCCAATAAGAAACATCAATGTCTGGGAGCGAACGTCATGTCCCGAGTTGCCGCCGCCGTCGTGTCGGCGTTTGCCGTACTATTGATTGCCTTGGCCGCCGCAGCGGCAGCCGACTATCCAACGCGCAACGTCACGTTGATTGTGCCTTATCCGCCTGGCGGCGGAGTCGATGCCATGGCGCGTGTCGTCGCGCAGAAACTTTCTGAGGCCTTTCACCAGCAATTCATCGTCGACAATCGCCCTGGCGCCGGCGGCACGATCGGCACGCGCGTGGTGGCCCAGGCCGCACCGGATGGTTACACGCTGCTGCTCGGCCACACCGGCACAATCTCGATCAATCCCAGCCTCTACGCCCATGCCGGCATTGATCCGCGCAAGCAATTCGCGCCGATCGGGCTGGTCGCCTCGATGCCGGTAGCACTGCTTGCCAATCCGGCGTTCCCAGCCAAGACGGTGGCCGATGTGATCGCTCTCGCAAAGAAAGATCCAGGCAAGCTCAATCTGGGTTCCTCGGCGGTCGGGACTGGCGGCTACATGTGCGCCGAGCAGTTCAAGGCGGACGCCGGCGTCGATGTCACCATTATTCCTTACAAAGGCACTGCGCCGGTCATGAACGATCTGCTCGGGGGCCACGTGCCGATGGCCTTCGGCGTGCTGCCGCCGGCGCTGGGCAATATCCAGGCCGGCAAACTTCGCGTCATCGCCGTCACCAGCAAGAAGCGCTTCTCGCTATTGCCCGATGTGCCGACCTTCGATGAATCCGGACTGCCCGGCTTTGAAGCGGTGTTGCATTACGGATTGCTGGCGCCCGCCGGCACGCCGAAGGAGATCGTGGACAAGCTCAACGAGGAAGTGCGCAAGCTGGTCGGCGCTGCCGAGGTCCAGAAGCAAATCCACAATGAGGGTGGCGATCCGCTCACCTCGACGCCCGCCGAATACGCCGCCGATATCGACAAGGAAGAAACGAAGTGGGGCGGCCTGGTGAAGAAGCTCGGGCTCAAGGTCGAGTAACGCGGGGGAACGCCATGCGTTTATTGCAGGTCATTTCTCTTACCGTCCTCGCGCTCTTCGGCGCGCTGGACCTTGCCCGCGCGGATGATTATCCGACCCGGCCAATCACGTTGATCGTACCGTTCCCGCCCGGCGGCAGCACCACGGTGATGGCCCGCAATGTGGCCGACAAGCTGTCGGTTTCGCTTGGCCAGCAGATCGTGGTGGAAAATCGTGGCGGTGCCGGTGGCACGATTGGCACGCGGTCCGTCGCCCGGGCCGCACCCGACGGCTACACCATTTTGCTCAGTTATACCGCCACGATGGCGATCGCGCCCGCCATGAACGTCAACGCCGGCTACGACCCGCGCAAGGATTTCGTACCCATCGGCATGATTGGCGCCGCGCCGAGCGTATTGGTGGTGAATCCATCGCTGCCGGTGCATTCGGTCGCCGAGCTGATTGCCTATGCCAAGGCGGCCCCGGCACCACTGCAATACGGTTCGCCCGGCGTTGGCACCGTCAATCATCTCGCCGGTGAATATCTGGCGGCTGAAACCGGAATGAAACTCCAGCACGTGCCCTACAAAGGCAATGGGCCAGCCTTGGGCGATCTGCTCGGCGGCCACATTCCGATGATGTTCGTCCCGATTCCCGTTGCGCTCGGCAACATCAAGGCTGGAACCTTGCGCGGGCTGGCGATTGGCAGTGCGAAGCGGACGAGCCTCCTGCCCGATCTTCCGACACTCGCTGAAAGCGGCGTGCCTGGTTTCGAAGTGGCGCTGCGCTACGGGCTGGCGGCGCCGGCCGGCACGCCTCCGGCCATCATTGCGCGGCTGAACAAGGATCTCAATGCCGCGCTATTGACCGAGGACGTCAAGAATCGTCTGGCAACGGAAGGCGCAGAGTTGCTGCCGGGGACGCCGGAGGCCTATGCCGCGGACATCGCCAAGGAAGAAAAGAAGTGGGGCGGGCTGGTGAAGCAGCTTGGATTAAAGGTAGAATAGCCACCTGCCGCCTTGCAGCCATATTGTCCTGCTGGGATTTGCGATAACGAGACGTACCACCGAGGCCGCCATGACATACCGTGCAACATCCCGTGCGTTCATCGGCGCTGCCGCACTGCTGACAGCGCTCTACGCGGTGTCTGGTGCGCACGCCTTTACGATCGAGGATCAGGGTGGCGCGAGCGGTGGCCGGGGTTACGTTGATCTGGACAGGCCGGCGGCAGCGCCGGATCGGCTTACGCCGATTTCGCCGTTCAACACTGATAACAGCGGGACAACGATCAAGCAGGGCAACAGCACGTTCCAGTTTGGCCAGCAGCGCTCGTTTAACGAACGCTACAACACGAACAACCTGTTCGATCCTTACGCCCGCGAAGGCCGCTGAGCGCGCGGACTTTTCACCGCTTCCTCCTTAAGAAAGCTGCAAACGCCGCCCTCGCTTCCGGCGAGGCGAGTCGAATTTTGAACTCTTCAACCTCCGCATCGATGCGCGCAACGATGTCTTCAACGGAACCGCGCATCAGCCGCCGCGCAGTCGCGACGCTTTCAGGCGGCAGCGCCGCTATTTCTCGCGCAACGGCGAGCGATTGAGCCTCAAGTTCGGCGGCGGGCACAATCGCATTCACGATTCCCGCTGTTTTTGCATCGACGGCCGATAAAGGCTTTCCCATCACCAGCAGCGAGAACGCGCGGGCGTGCCCCATGAGCCGCGGCGCAAGCAAACTGGAGCCCGCTTCGGGCAGCAGCCCGAGCGAGACGAAAGGCGTCATCAGCACGGCGCCATCACTCGCGATGACCTGATCGCAATGCAGCAGCATGGTGGTGCCGACGCCGACCGAGGCGCCGCTTACCGCGGCGACCAGGGGTTTTTCGCAGCGCGCCAGGGCGTGAAGGAAGCGCACGATCGGCGCGCCGAGCCCGCCGCTCGTCGCCATCGCGACGAAATCGTTGAGGTCGTTGCCGGCGCAGAATACATCCGGGGTGCCGGTGATCAGCAGGCACCGCACGCCTGCATTCGTGCCTGCGTCTTCGATCGTTGCTGCCATGGTCTCGTACATGGCAAGCGTCAACGCATTCTTCTTGTCGGGCCGATTGATCCGGATCTTGCGGACAGGACCGTCATTGATAACGAGAATGTCGGGCATTTGGTGTTCCGGCAGGAATTGGGTGGCTGCGAATACGCTCGATTGCCAGATCATGCAGATCGAACACATGGAGCATAGACATGTCGAAGAGCTATTACAGCACCATCTTCGAGCGGCCTGTCGATGACGTCTGGGGCGCCATCCGCGATTTCAATAATTATCCTCTCTGGGTTGACGGCGCCGGCGAAAGCGAGATCGAAGCTGGCAAGTCAGGCGATTCTGTGGGTGCCGTACGCAATGTTCTCTACAATGGGATACGCAGACGGCAAAAACTGCTCGTTTTGTCGGATATCGACCGGACGCAGACCTACAATTTTGTCAGCGAGGCGCCGATCCACACGCGGAATTTCCAGGCGACGCTGCGCGTAACACCCGTCATCGACGGCGACCGTGCATTCGTTGAATGGTGGGCGACATTCGACTGCGACCTTGATCGGTCAGAAGAGCGCGTTGAATTTTTTCGCGGTGCGTTTGCGAATTGGCTGGAATCGTTGCGGCGTCACCTCGCGCGTGAAACGCTCACACCGCCTTCGCCATCTCGCGCAGCTTGAATTTCTGGATCTTGCCGGTGCTCGTCTTCGGGATGTCCGCGAAGACGACGTAACGCGGACATTTGTAGGACGCCAGATGCTTGCGGCACCACTGCATTAGTTCGTCACTACTGGCCTGCGTGCCCGGCTTGAGTTCGATAAAGGCGCAGGGGGTTTCTCCCCATTTGTCGTCCGGTTTCGCCACCACCGCTACGGCCATCACCGCCGGGTGCTTGTAAAGCGCGTCCTCGACCTCGATCGACGAAATATTCTCGCCGCCGGAGATGATGATGTCCTTCGAGCGGTCCTTGAGCTGGATGTAACCGTCGGGGTGCATGACGCCGAGATCGCCGGTGTGGAACCAGCCGCCGGCGAAGGCCTTCTCGGTGGATGACTTGTTCTTGAGGTAGCCCTTCATCACCACGTTGCCGCGCATCATCACTTCGCCCAGCGCCTCGCCGTCGCGTTTCACCGGCGTCATCGCTTCGGGGTCAAGCACGTCGAGGGCCTCCAGCGCGCCGTAGCGCACGCCCTGGCGCGCCTTTTTCATGGCCTGCGCGTCCGGCGCGAGCGCGTTCCACTCCGTGTGCCAATCATTGACCACGGCAGGCCCGTAACATTCGGTCAGCCCATAGAGGTGGGTGACGTTGAAACCCGCTTCTTTCATTGCGGCGAGCACAGCCTCCGGCGGCGGCGCCGCGGCGGTGAAGAATTCGACCACGTGCGGAAGCGGCTTCTTCTCCTGCGCGGGCGCGTTGAGCAGCGTCGCCATCACGATCGGCGCGCCGCACAGATGCGTGACCTTGTGGGTGGCAATCGCGTCGTACATCGCGGCGGCACGCACCGCGCGCAGGCAGACGTGTGTGCCGGTAGTGACCGAGATCGACCACGGGAAGCACCAGCCATTGCAGTGAAACATCGGCAGCGTCCACAGATAGACGGGATGTTTGCCCATGGAGCAGGTGACGACATTGCCGACCGCGAGAAGATGTGCGCCGCGGTGGTGATAGACGACACCCTTGGGATCGCCGGTCGTGCCCGACGTGTAATTGAGCGTGATGGCGTCCCATTCGTCGTCAGGCATGGCCCAGGCATAATCGGGAGCGCCATGCGCGATGAAGTCTTCGTATTCGATTGTGCCGAGCCGCTCGCCTGCGCCGGTATATTCGGGATCGTCATAGTCGATCACCAGCGGCTTCACCTTGCAGAGGGTAAGTGCCTCTTTCATCACCTTGGAAAATTCGCGGTCGGTGATCACCACCTTTGCGTCGGCGTGATCGAGCGAGAAGGCAATGATCGGCGCGTCGAGCCGCGTGTTGAGGGTAT
>CAVYER010000010.1:0-16599 GCA_963767515.1 uncultured Alphaproteobacteria bacterium | reverse complement strand
GCGAACTGCTCGCCGAAGGCGACGCCTTCTCAATTCAGGCGTTTCGGTATGGCACCGGCTATGCGCTGCAGTTTCATCCCGAAGTCACGCACGCCATGATGTATCGGTGGCTTGTTCGCGGGGCGCACCGAATGGAGCTGCCTGGCGCCAAGCAACGCCACGAGCACATCGCCGACCGCGCTGTGCACGATTTGGCCTCACGCAATTGGTTGGCCGCATTTATCGACCACTGGATCGGCCGTACGCCGGCCAATCAGACGGCCTAGTCGCGTCCTGATTGAGGCTTGCGCGTGCGGGCGCCATTGACAAATTGTCGTTCAGTCTGATCGTTGCAGCCGGTTCTGGGGATTGATGGCCACACGGGGACGTGCGGATGCTTGATTTGGACGATCGTAGCCCGTCCGCCACGCGGCCAATGCCATCCGCATTAAGCAGAATATTGCGGGCGTCGGATGGGATTTTTGACCTTCTGCCGATTGCGACTTTTATCTGCGACGCGAAAGGTACGATCCTACAGTACAACCGTCATGCTGTTGCGGTCTGGGGCGGCGCTCCGGAACCCGGACAAACGCATGATCAGTTCAGGGAAAGCGCGCGCTTCTTTGAATTGGACGGAACGCCCGTCGCTCGATCGATGGTGTCTGAGGTTCTGTCGGGCGGTCCGCCGGTGCGCGACGTCGAGCGCATCGTCGAGCACGCCGATGGCACGCGCCTGATCGTGTCGGTCAACATCGATCCGCTGCGCAACGCGAAGGGCGAGCTTGTCGGTGCGGTGAATTGTTTTCTCGACATCACAGAGCGCAAGCGCATGGACGTTGCGCTCGAGCGCTCGCGGCTGCACGCGCGCGAGCAGGAGCAGCGCCTGGCGGCGACCTATGAGCATGCTTCGATCGGAATCTCGGAAATTGCGCCCGATGGCCAATTCTTGCGTGTCAATGAAGCGATTTGCGCGATCACCGGCTACAGCCGCGAAGAGCTTCTGGCGTCCAGATTGTTTCGTTACACCCACCCTGATGACGTCGATCCTGATCGCGAAGGATTTCGCAAACAGGTCGGTGGAGAGCTCGATTTCTATTCGGTCGAAAAACGTTTCATCCGCAAGGATCGACGCATCATCTGGCTCTCGGTGCGCTCCTCGCCCGTGCGCGATGCCGGCAACCGGCTACTTTACGTCGTTCGCGTGGTGCAGGACATCAGCGAACGCAAGGCGGCCGAGCAGCGGCAGAAATTGCTGATGGATGAATTGAACCACCGCGTGAAAAACACGCTGGCCACCGTGCAGTCATTGGCCTCGCAGACGGCACGAAGCGCGCATACGCCGGCGGCATTCCGGGAGGGATTTGAAGGGCGTTTGATCGCGCTATCCAAGGCGCATGACCAGCTCACGATCCACCATTGGGAAAGCGCTGATCTGCGCGAACTGCTTTCGGGAAGCCTGGCGCCCTATGCCGGGGCCGACCGCGTGGTCCTGCGCGGCGAAGACGTCGTGCTGCGGCCGCGCGCGGTCCTGACCCTGGCGATGGCGGTGCATGAGCTCACAACCAATGCCGCAAAATATGGTGCACTGTCGGTGCCCGGCGGCCGCATCGAAATTCATTGGCGCCCGGTGCGTGCTGCCAACGACCATCTGATGCTACGCATCGACTGGGCGGAGCAGGGCGGCCCTTCGGTCGCCGAGCCCAAGCAGCGCGGTTTCGGCTCCAAGCTGATTGAAGGCAGCATCGCCGCCGAGCTTGGCGGAAGCGCTCGTCTCGCTTTCGCGCCGGAAGGACTGCGCTGCGAAATCCTCATTCCGATCGAGATTGCAGCAATCGATACCCGGACCAAGACAGGCGAGGACTGGTCAATTTAGAAAATAAAAAGCCCGCCTTCGTTCCTTCGGAACTACGGCGCGGCAGCCTTCGCTCGCTTCGCCCGAGAGGTAGGGATGGCTCGCCGAGCCGGAGCTCGCGAAGCGCGTTGAAGCTACCGCGCAAAATGTCGGTGATCCCGACGCCCGCCTTCGCTCGCTTCGCCCGAGAGGTAGGGATGGCTTGCCGAGCCGGAGCTCGCGAAGCGCGTTGAAGCTACCGCGCAAAATGTCGGTGATCCCGACGCCCGCCTTCGCTCGCTTCGCCCGAGAGGTAGGGATGGCTTGCCGAGCCGGAGCTCGCGAAGCGAGCGAAGGCTGGTGGAGCCGAGGGGATTTGAACCCCTGACCTCCTCATTGCGAACGAGGCGCTCTCCCAACTGAGCTACGGCCCCCGCCAATTGGCAACGACAATTGTCGTTGCGCGAAAATTGCGGCGAGTGGCCGCCATTTAGGACCAGGTGTTTGCCCTGTCAAGGATCCGGGGGCATGCCCCGCGGTCGGCTTGTTCGGGGCCACTCGACCCGCTACTTTGCGCCCGGTTTACGAACAGGCGGAAACTCATGCGCGCGCTACTCGATATAATTCTTCTGATACTCCAGATTTATATCTGGCTCCTGATTGCCGCAGCTGTGCTGTCCTGGTTGATCGCCTTCAGCGTGGTCAACACCCGCAACCAGGTGGTGGCGATGGTCGCCGATTTTCTCTATCGCATTACCGAGCCTGTGCTGCGCCCGATACGTTCAATGTTGCCCAACCTCGGCGGAATTGACGTGTCGCCGGTGATCCTGATTTTGATCATCCTGTTTCTCGAAAACGTGATCATCCGGTACATCTATCCCAACGTGTTTTGACGGATGGCGGCCGTTCCCTGGTCGCTCACGCCCGACGGCACTGTGTTGGCCGTGCGGCTGACGCCGAAGGGCGGCCGCGACGCAATTGGCGGCGTTGACGTCCTCGCAGATGGGCGAGCCGTGCTGGCTGTGCGGGTGCGCGCGCTGCCGGCTGAAGGCGAAGCCAACGAAGCCCTTATCCGCCTGATTGCAAAGGCCGTAGGGGTCCCTTCGCGCGATGTCACGCTCGTTGCGGGTGCCACAGCCCGTCTCAAGCGGCTTGCTATTTCGGGCTACGGCCCAACGCTGATCGCGGCGCTGGAGAAAATCGCGATACCGCGCTAAGGCTTCTGGGTGAAGCCGGCAGGCGGACCATGACCGCACGGATTATCGACAGCAAGACAATCTCGGCGGACCTGCGCGGCAAGGTGACGGATGCGGTCCATCGCCTGCGCCGCGATCGCGGCATCGTGCCGGGCCTCGCCGTCGTTCTGGTCGGCGAGAACCCCGCCAGCGAAGTCTATGTCCGCAATAAAGCCAAGGCCGTGACGGAAGCCGGCATGCAGGCATTCGACCGCAAATTGCCTGCCACCACCGGCGAAGCTGAACTGATCAACCTCATCGCGGGGCTCAATAGCGACGAGCAAGTGAACGGCATCCTCGTGCAGCTGCCGTTGCCAAAGCAAATCGATGCGCGCAAAATTATCGCGGCCATCGACCCAGCCAAGGACGTGGATGGTTTCCACCCGGTCAACGTCGGGCGTCTCGCCAGCGGTTTTCCCGGTCTTGTTCCGTGCACGCCGATAGGGTGCGTGCGGCTGGCCAAGACCGTGCATTCATCGCTCGCCGGACTCGAAGCAGTCGTGATCGGCCGTTCGAACATCGTCGGCAAGCCTTTGGCTCAATTGTTGCTGGCCGAAAACGCGACCGTGACGATCGCGCATTCCAAGACGGTCGATCTCGCCGCGGTCTGTCGCCGTGCTGATCTGCTTGTCGCCGCCATCGGGCGGCCGGAATTGATTCGCGGCGACTGGATCAAACCCGGCGCGACCGTGATCGATGTCGGCATCAACCGGGTACCGGGCGAGCGCGGCAAGTCGCGCATTGTCGGTGACGTCAAGTTCAGCGAAGCGGCGAAAGTCGCAGGCGCGATTACGCCGGTTCCCGGCGGCGTTGGTCCGATGACGATTGCGTGCTTGCTGCTGAATACCTTGCGCGCCGCCTGCGCGCAGAAGGGTTTACCGGCACCGACCGTGTAATTACGCCTGCCAGGCGTAAGCGACTTTATCGAGCGTCTTGCTGCCAAAGCGTTCCGATGAACGCGCGACCGCACGGCCACCGAGTGCGCGATAGAATTCCATCGCCGGTTCGTTGTCGGACAGCGCCCACACGACCAGGCTCTTCAGGCCGCTCTGGTTGAGATCCTTGCGCGCGGCGGAGAACAGGCGGCGTCCAAATCCGAGGCCCTGGAATTCCGGCCGCAGATAAATCTCGTAGATCTCGCCGTCATAAAACAGGCTGCGCGCGCGGTTGCGCCCGTAGTTGGCGTAGCCGGCAATGCGGTCTCCGAACTGAAGGATGGTAATGCGGCTGCCTTTGCGGATGGCCGAATCCCACCAGTCCGGACCGCGGCGGTTGATCAGCTTGTCGAGCTCGTTGCCCGGGATGATGCCCTGATAGGCCGCGCGCCACGCCTCATCATGCGTCTCGGCGACGTCCAGTGCGTCTGCCGACTTTGCGCGACGAATCTCTATGAGGGTCGTGCTCATTTCGCGATAGAAGCAACGAACTTTGCGGCCTTCAAGCCCTATCGTAAATGATGGTTCAACGGTGTGGATTACTGGTCACACGTCTGCGAAAATCCAGCAGCGATGGCGGAAAATGATGGTTGAAACATCGAACGCCGATGCAAACTGGCGTCCGGTTCCACGGTTGTGCCTGGCGACGTACGGCCGGTCGACGGCGCGTGTCGGCTACTGATTCGACAACCTGATTCGAATCAATCCGCAGGCAAAGAACGAAAAACAGGGATAAGCGCCCCCGGCCTCAGACCGGTTCGGCTTCCTTCATGCGGTCGGCTTTTTTGCGGTCGTTCTCGTCGAGCAACTTCTTGCGCAGGCGGATCGACTTTGGCGTGACCTCGACCAACTCGTCGTCCTCGATATAGGCCAGCGCCTTTTCCAGCGTCATGCGGATGGGCGGGGTGAGTTGCACCGCCTCGTCCTTGGAGGTCGTGCGAATATTGGTGAGCTTCTTGCCCTTGAGCACGTTGACGATGAGATCGTTGCCGCGCGTGTGCTCGCCCACGATCATGCCGTTGTAAACTTTCCAGCCCGGCTCGATCATCATCGGGCCACGGTCTTCCAGATTCCAGAGCGCGTAGGCGACCGCGTCGCCCTTGTCATTGGAAATGAGTACGCCATTGCGCCGGCCCTGGATCGGTCCCTTGTAAGGTGCGTAAGCGTGGAACAGCCGGTTCATGATCGCGGTGCCACGCGTATCGGTGAGCAATTCGCCCTGGTAGCCGATGAGACCACGCGTCGGCGCATGAAAGACCAGACGCAGGCGGCCGCCGCCGGATGGCCTCATCTCCATCATGTCGGCTTTGCGCTCCGCCATCTTCTGCACGACGATGCCGGAATGCTCCTCGTCGAGGTCGATGACAACTTCCTCGATTGGCTCCAACGTTTCGCCGGTAGCGGGGTCTTCCTTCAACAGAACCTTCGGGCGCGACACCGACAGCTCGAAACCTTCGCGTCGCATGGTCTCGATCAGGATGCCGAGCTGCAATTCGCCGCGTCCGGCGACTTCCATGGAATCCTTTTCCTCGGATTCGCGCACCCGCAGGGCTACGTTGCCTTCTGCTTCGCGCAACAGGCGGTCGCGGATCATTCGGCCGGTCACCTTGTCGCCTTCGGTACCGGCGAGCGGGGAATCGTTGACGCGGAAAATCATAGCCAGCGTCGGCGGATCAATCGGCTGGGCAGGCAGCGGCGTTTCCACCGACGGATCGCAGATCGTCATCGCTACGGTCGCTTCGGGGAGCCCGGCGATGGCGACGATGTCGCCCGCGTCGGCCTCGTCCACCGGCACGCGCTCCAGTCCGCGGAACGCCAGCACCTTGGTGATGCGGCCGGTCTCGATCAGCTTGCCGTCGTGATCGAGCACCTTCACCGGCAGGTTGGGTTTTGCAGACCCCGACGTGATGCGGCCGGTGACGATGCGGCCGAGATAGGGATTGGCTTCCAGAATGGTCCCGAGCAGCCGGAACGGCCCGCTTTCGACCACTGGCGGCTTGACGTGACTGAGAATGAGATCGAACAGCGGCTTCATGCCGTCGTCATGTGATCCCTCCAGGCTCGTCGCCATCCAACCCTGCTTGGCCGAGCCGTAGAGAATCGGGAAGTCGAGCTGCTCGTCGGTTGCATCGAGCGCCGCAAAGAGATCGAACACCTCATTGACCACCTGGGTGGCGCGCGCGTCTGCGCGGTCGACCTTGTTGATGACCACGATGGGCTTGAGACCCATTTTGAGCGCCTTCGACACCACGAACTTGGTTTGCGGCAGTGGCCCCTCGGCGGCGTCGACCAGCACCAGTGCGCCATCGACCATGTTGAGAATGCGTTCGACTTCGCCGCCGAAATCGGCGTGGCCAGGCGTATCGACGATGTTGATGCGGGTGCCGTTCCAGACAACCGAAGCGGCCTTGGCCAGAATGGTAATGCCACGCTCGCGTTCGAGGTCGTTGGAATCCATGGCGCGCTCAACCACGCGCTGGTTCTCGCGATACGCCCCGGATTGCTGCAGCAAGCGGTCGACCAAGGTGGTTTTGCCATGGTCGACATGCGCGATAATGGCGACGTTGCGAAGATCCATCGGAGTTCCTGAAACCAAGCGCGGGCCCGAAGGGGCCCGCGACTCTGTTGCGGCGCAATATAGTCACGCGCAGCCGAGATGCAACTACCGTTCGCGGCAGATGCGCGGGCAAGGTAAACCCAGCCATAGCGCGGCGAGGCTGGTTTTAGGCGGTATTTCGCGCTCGCTAGCTAAATAGCGGGTCGATCGTTTTTGCCCAAAGCGCGCGGTCGTCGACGTCCTTGAGCGTTACCGTCATCTGCTGGCTGGCGCCGTCGATTGCGATGTGCCCGAAAAATTGCAGGCCTTCGCTCGGCGGCAGGTTCTGGCCTTGCTCCTTGCCTGGCGCCTTCACGTATACGAGTTGCGGGCCGAACGTCTTGTCGAGCGCGTTGGGTCCGAACGTGCCGGCGTGGATAGGCCCACTCACGAATTCCCAAAATGGCTCGAAGTCCTGGAATGCGGCCTTGTTCGGATCGTAGTAGTGAGCGGCCGTGTAGTGAACGTCGGCCGTGATCCACACGGTGTTGCGCACGCCGGCGTGTTTGATGAACGACAACAAATCCGCAAGCTCAAGTTCACGTCCGCGCGGCGCGCCGTCGTCGCCTTGCGCCATTCCCTCGATGCCCCATTTGCGCGGCACGTCGTAGACGATGACGAGGCTGAGCGGCATGTCGGCCGCAATCACTTTCCAGGTGGCGCGCGAGTTCAGCAATTCGCGCTTGAGCCATGCGAGCTGGGTGGGCCCGAGAAAATAGGCTTCCGGGCCATAGGCCTCTTCTTTGTCTTCGGCGTTCGGGCCGCGATAGGAGCGCATGTCAAGCATGAAGACGTCGAGCAATGGCCCGTAGGAAATCTTCCGGTAGACACGGCCCGGCTCGGCCTGCGTTTCACGCATTGGCATGTATTCGTGAAATGCGCGGCTGGCGCGCGCCGCGAGGATCAAATCGTTCTTCTCAACGTATTTCTTGGCGAGCAATTCGCTTCGCGTCATCGGTTCGCCGGGCCACCAATTGTTGAAGACCTCGTGGTCGTCCCACTGGGAAAAGACCGGCACCTGCGCTGCAAAGGAGCGCAGATTCTTGTCGAGTAAATTGTATTTATAGGCACCGCGGAATTCGTCGAGCGTCTCGGCAGGCTTCGATTTGTCTTCCGTGACGATATTTTTCCAGACTTCGCCGTTCGGCATCTTCTGTTCGGCCGCAATCGGTCCGTCCGCATAAATATTGTCGCCGTTGTGAATGAAAAAATCTGGACGATTCTTCAACATCGTCGCGAAAGTGCGCATGCCGCCGCGCGACTCATCGATGCCCCAACCTTGCCCGGCCGTATCACCCGACCAGACGAAACTGATCGAACGGCGATCACTTGGCGCAGTACGGAAGCGGCCGACCTGCGGCTCGCCGACGATGGTCGGGGAGGCGAGGTCCTGAAAACGGACGCGATAGAAGATGTCCTGCGCGGCCGGCAGGCCCTCAACCAGGAGCTTGGCGGTATAGTCGCTTTCAGGCAGCGCATCGATGTAGGTCGTGCTGCGGATATCCTTGAAGCTGTCGGTGGTGGCAACCTCGACCAGCATGCGGGCAGGTTGATCGGCGCGCGCCCAGACAACGCCGGAATTGACCGAGACATCTCCGGATTGCACGCCGTGCGTGATCAGGGGACGATCGCTGGCGCGGCTGATGAACGGGCGGCAAACGCCGCCGAGTGTGGTGAAAGCAGTCGCGGCCGCGCTGGTGGCGAGGAAGCGCCGGCGCGTGGACGAGCCAATGTGTCGTGTGAACGAGCCCATACGTATCGTCATGAATACCTCCGCGTCTCGGTTGAGCGCAGAACCTTGCTCATGCCCGCTGACAGATCCTCGACGGCTGCATGACAGATCGGTGACAGCATGGGATAACTTGCATTAGGCGCCCGCCGGCCGGCTCCAGGGCCCGAAGCGTACGCCTCTCGGCAGCGCCTCCTGCAACATCATCATTTCGGCGATGGTTTCGCTGGTGACAAATCCCACCAGTTTGCCGCTTGCGTCAGTGACACCGACCGCTTGCGCCGATTTCTGCTGCAACAGTTTGAACGCCTGCTCCAGCGTTGCCCGATGACTGATGGTCGGCATCTCCGCCACCATGGCATCGGCGACGCGAACATCCGGTCCGTGTGACTTGATGGTGCGGATGAGATCGGCACGGCCGAGCACGCCGACCGGCTTGCCGGCGCCGTCGACGACCGGAAATTCACCCTGGCTCGTCTGCAGCAGCGTCTGGACCGCTTCGTCGATATGTGCATCCGGCGACAGCGTCGCAAATTGCGTCATCATGGCGTAGCTCACCGGCACGCCGCGTGACGCGGCGCGCAATGCGACCATATGGGCCTCCGACGAGGCTGCGAGATAGACGAAAATGGCAATGAAGATCAGGATCGGGTTTGCCATCAAGCCAATGAAGCCCAGGGCGAACGCCACGAACTGCCCGATCATGGCCGCGATTTCGGTCGCGCGTACATAGCCCAAGCGGCTCGCCAGCAAAGCCCGCAACACCCGCCCGCCGTCCATCGGGAAAGCGGGGATCATGTTGAACAGCGCAAGGAAAAGGTTCACCGCCGCCAGCCGGTCCACCAATGGAATTTTCAGATTGTCGACCGCCGCGGCCGCGCTGGCCTGCAAATTTGCGTCAAAGACATAGACCAGCACTGCCGCAATCGCGACGTTGACCAGCGGCCCCGCGATGGCGATGAGAAATTCCTCCCACGGCTCTTCCGGAATGCGCTCGAGTTGCGCCACTCCGCCAATCGGCAAAAGGGTCACGAAGGGCGTCGGCACGCCGAAGGCGCGCGCCGTAAAAATGTGACCGAACTCGTGCAGCAGCACGCAGAGGAACAGAAGCAGCATAAACACGAGGCTGTCCCAGGCCGTCGCGGCGCCTCCCGAGGCGTAGCTTGCTGCGAAGATCCAGGCGAGAAACAGCAGGAAGGTAAGGTGGATGCGGACGACGGTGCCTGCCACCTTGCCGATATTCAATGACCAGGACATGGATGCCTCGTATGGCCGGGACCGATCAGTAAAAGGTAGTATCGGCGCGAACCCTTTGCGAGGGTGCTGCGTTCGTTTCGACGAGGTGTCACATGGCGCAAAAACTGACCGCAGAAGCCCGTAAATCCGCGCTGGCCCGCCTCAATGGCTGGTCGGAAGCGCCCGGCCGAGATGCCGTCACAAAAAAATTCGTATTCAAGGATTTCAACCAGGCCTTTGGCTTCATGACGCGCGCCGCGCTGGTCGCTGAAAAAATGGACCATCACCCGGAGTGGTTCAACGTCTACAAGACAGTCGAGGTCACGCTGTCGACCCATGACGCCGGCGGATTGACGGAGCTCGACGTAAAGCTTGCCGAGGCAATGGACAAGATTGCCGCAGGTTGATGCGGGGAACCTGCCCGCTGGGTCGTGCCTTGCAGCCGCCCGAATCGCCACCACATAAGTGGGCATGACTTTTGCCCAATCCGCATTCTGGCAAGCCGGCAACGACGAAGATGCGTTCCACCGTCGTTTCTGGCGCAAGACGCGTCGCGTGGCAGCGTCCATTCCATTCGCGGAGGATTTGCTCGCCGCCTACTACTGCGCCTTCGACCAAGTCACGCCCCTGCCGGTAAAGATGTCGTTGATCGGGGCACTCGCCTATTTCGTACTGCCGATCGATGGAATTCCCGACGTGCTGCCGGTCCTCGGCTTCACTGATGATGCCGCCGTGCTGGCGAGCACAATCAAACTGGTGGCCAGCCATATTCGGCCGGAACATCGCGCGGTGGCGAAAGCGAAATTGGCCGAATTCGCATAAAGCTTACGGCCGCAAGATAACCTTGCCCATCACTTGCCTCGCGGCAATGGCTTTGAGCGCGGACGGCGCTTCCGCCAGCGGATAGACTGCGTGCACGTGCGACGACAATTTTCCCTCCTTGCACCACACGAGTAACTGTTCGGTGTTGGCGCGATGGCCGGCGGGGTCGCGTTCGATCCATGAGCCCCAGAATACGCCAAGAACGTCGCAGCCTTTGAGCAGCACGAGATTGAGCGGCAGCTTCGGAATCTCGCCGGCGGCAAAGCCGACCACGAGAAACCGGCCGCGCCAGGCAATCGAGCGCAACGCTGCTTCGGCGTAGACGCCGCCGACCGGATCGTAAATCACGTCGGCGCCGCGGCCTTGCGTGACGCGGCGCAGTGCATCCTTGAGATCCTCGCTGTTGTAGTTGATTCCGTCGTCGGCGCCGTGGTCACGCGCGAAAGCGATTTTCTCTGCCGACGACGCGCAGGCAATCACGCGCGCGCCCATAATCTTGCCAAGCTCGATCGCGGCAAGGCCTGTGCCGCCGGACGCGCCAAGCACGGCAAGCGTTTCACCAGGTTTAAGTTTGGCGCGATCCTTCAGCGCGTGCAGTGTCGTGCCGTAAGTGACGCAGAGGCCGGCGGCGCGGTCCACATCGAGGCCATCCGGAATTTTGATCAGTTTGGTAGCCGCGATCGCGATGCGCTCACGCGCAGCGCCATAGCCCGAACACGCGATGACGCGGTCACCGATCGAGAATTCGGTAACGCCCGCGCCAAGGCTCTCGACCGTGCCGGCGAACTCCGCGGCGGGTGAGAAAGGGAGGGGCGGCTTGGTCTGATACTTGTTGGCGATGATCAACGTGTCGAAGAAATTCAGCGCGGCGGCTTCGATGCGCACCACCGCTTCGCCCTCTCCGGGAACCGGATCGGGAATATCGGCCAGTGTCAGGTCGTCGGGCGTGCCGTAATGGGTGCAGAGCAAGGCTTTCATGACAATCCGTACGAATATTGTGCGGCACAATCTGTGCGAATCTTGTGCGGCGCGAACGGCCAAAGTGTCGCGGGTTCTAGCACGCCTGCGCAGGCCGTCAGCCCCTTGGAGGAGAATGTCGCCTTCACATTGCCGACATTCGCATCTAATGGGCTAATATCCTTGCGATTCTGATTGAGGGCGGCTCAGCGACCGTCATTATCGTCACCGGTAGGGCCCGATGAACATCACCACATTATTCCGTACGTCCATTGTCCTTTTGGGTCTCTGCGCATTCATCGACGTGGCGTCGGCGCAGCAGAAGAAACCCGCCAATCCTACCGACCAAGCTGTCCTGCTCGGTCAATTCGGCGAATGGGGTGCCTACCGGGCAACACCCGGCGGCAAGAAGATCTGTTTCGCGCTTGCCAAACCGACCTCGGCAACGAGTGAACCGGCCGGCCGCAACCGCGATCCGTCTTACGCATTTGTGTCCACGCGGCCCGCGGAGAAAGTCAGGAACGAGGTGTCGGTGATCGTTGGCTATCCGCAGAAGCCCGGCCACGACGCTACGGCCGCCATCGGTTCGAGCACCTATTCGATGTACACGCAGAATGACGGCGCCTGGGTCAAAAACGCGGCGGAAGAGGCGCAGATGGTCGAAACCATGCGAAAAGGTGCGGACCTCGTGGTTAAGAGCGAATCGGCCCGCGGCACCAAGACCACCGATACTTTTTCGCTCAAGGGCATTGCGCAGGCACTCGACAAGGTGGCGGAGGAGTGCAAGTGACCCGCTAGGGTCATCACCGGGCCGCCACGGAGTGGCGGGACCCGGTGATCTCGCATAGATAGACGGTACCCCTCCAATCGGGATCGCCGGGACAAGCCCGGCGATGACAACGGTTAGCTGCTTGCAATGACCTTGATCTCGCAAAGTACTGCATTCGTCGAGAAAACCCCGCTCGAGCGCTATGTAGCGCCGGAGAAGCCGTCGCTGATCGGCCTGACGCGCGCGCAATTGGCCGACGCGCTGGGTGAGGTCGGCGTGCCGGAGTCGCAACGCAAGATGCGCGTGCAGCAGCTCTGGCACTGGATGTATTTCCGTGGCTTCACGTCTTTCGACGAGATGACGAGCGTGTCGAAGGAACTGCGCGCCGCTCTTGCCGGACGTTTCACGCTGGCGCGCCCCGAGGTCGTGGCCGAGCAAGTCTCCGTCGACGGCACGCGCAAATGGCTGCTGCGGCTGCCAGGCGAGGTACAGGGCGAGCGTCCGCACGAAGTCGAGTGCGTCTACATTCCCGACACCGAACGCGGCACGCTGTGTGTTTCCAGTCAGGTCGGCTGCACGCTCACATGCACCTTCTGTCACACCGGTACCCAACGCCTCGTCAGAAATCTGACGGCAGGAGAAATCGTTGGCCAGGTGATGGCCGCGCGCGACCGCCTGGGTGATTGGCCTGATGGAGTACGGCCGACCGACGGCGTAGTGCCAAGTGGCGACCGTTGCATCACCAATATCGTAATGATGGGCATGGGCGAGCCGCTCTACAATTTCGAAGCAGTGCGCGACGCGCTGCTGATCGTTGCCGATGGCGAGGGCATCGGGATTTCCAAGCGGCGGATCACGCTGTCGACTTCGGGCGTGGTCCCGAATATTCAAAGAACCGGCGCCGAGATTGGCTGCATGCTGGCTGTCTCGCTGCACGCGGTGCGCGACGAGCTTCGCAACGAGCTGGTGCCGCTCAATCGCAAATATCCGATCGCCGAGTTGCTCGACGCCTGCCGCAATTATCCCGGCGTTTCGAATGCCAAGCGTATCACCTTCGAATATGTGATGCTCAAGGGCGTGAACGATTTGATCGACGACGCCAAGGCGCTGGTGCGGCTGCTCAAAGGCATTCCCGCCAAGATCAACCTCATCCCTTTCAATCCGTGGCCGGGCAGCAAATACGAATGCTCGGATTGGGAGCAAATCGAAAAGTTCTCGCAGGTCGTATTCGACGCCGGATATGCATCGCCGGTGCGCACGCCGCGCGGGCGCGATATTCTGGCGGCATGCGGTCAACTTAAAAGCGCGACCGAAAAGCTCTCGGCGCGCGAGCGCATGGCATTGCGTGCCATGGTCATGGTGGAGTGACGGCGCTACTTTTTATTTGAAGGACACCTATAGATGTCTCTCCTTGGCCGAATTGTTGTCATCTTCATTGCGCTCATGGTCGCCATTATGGTGGCGGGCATCACGCTCGCCATCGGCATCGTTTCGCCGGATTGGGCAGGCGTCGATTCCGATCCCTTCGAGCGCGTGAACTTTTTTATCATTTCATTCTTCGCCACCAGCTTCGCGGGGGCGGTTGCGATGTTGCCGGCCCTGGTTGTCATCGTGGTCGCGGAAGCTGCGCGGATGCGCAGCTTTCTCTATTACGGCGTCGGCGGCGCGCTGGTCGGGCTGGCGTCCTACTACGGCTCCGACGTTTCGGAACGGCTCGAAAACACCACCGATGTCGTGCCCGTCGGCCATTCGCTGCAGTTGGTAGCCGCGGCAGGGATCATCGGCGGGCTTGCCTACTGGCTTATCGCCGGGCGCAATGCAGGCCGTTGGCGCGATCCGCGCACGCCACTGGCTTGATCTGAGAGGCAATCGCCTTTCCATTTTGCGGCGCGTCAGCTAGACGAGCCCCGCATGAACCGCACCGGATTGCTGATCGCGCTCGCCATCGCTGCTGTCGCCGGCGCGGTCTTTGGCCTCTATCCCGATCTCGACCTGCGCGTCGAGCGATACTTTTATTCGTTCGAGGACGCCGCGCACAACACGTTCGCATTTCGGATTTATCCGCCGTTGCTGTGGGCGCGTGACATCGGTCTGTGGATCGGCACTGCGTTGGTGACGCCGGCGGTGGTCTCGCTCGCGATCAAGCTGATCCTGCCGCGTCGCAAATTATTGATGTCGGGCCGCGCGATTGTCTTCCTGGTCGCCACGATGGCCCTCGCGCCTGGCTTGCTGGTCAATGTCCTGCTCAAGGATCACTGGGGCCGTTCGCGGCCGATCGACGTGACGCAGTTCGGCGGCAGCGAGCATTTCGTGGCCTGGTGGGATCCGCGCGGCGATTGTCCCGCGAACTGCGCGTTTGTCTCCGGTGATGTGGCCGGTGCGTTCTGGACGATCGCGCCGGCGGCCCTTGCGCCGCCGCAATGGCGTGCCGTTGCCTATGGCGCGGCACTCGCGCTCGGCACCGGCATGGCCGTAATCCGCGTGATGGCCGGCGCGCATTTCCCGTCCGACGTCATTTTCGCGGGCGTGTTCACGTTTCTGATCATATGGCTTGCCTATGCCCTGATTTATCGTTGGCCGTGGACACGATTGTCGGACGATGAGATCGATCGGGCGCTCGAGCGTTTCGCGCGGCCCGGATACGATTTCGTCGTCGGCCTGTTTGGCGGGCCGCGAAAGTCGCGTTAATCGAGGCGGCGTTAACCAGGGCGCACTTTGCGCGGTTTACCTTTGGCCCTATAGTCCGCCGCGAATTTTCAATGCGGCGACCATCCAATGTCCGACGGCAAGTCTGCTAAGAAAGTAAAGAAAGTCGTGCTTGCCTATTCGGGCGGGCTTGACACCTCGATCATCCTGAAGTGGCTGCAAACCACCTATGGATGCGAAGTGGTCACGTTTACGGCTGACCTCGGCCAGGGTGAGGAGCTCGAGCCGGCGCGGCAAAAGGCGCTGCTGCTCGGCATCAAGAAAGAAAATATTTTCGTCGAGGATTTGCGCGAGGAATTCGTACGCGACTACGTGTTCCCGATGTTCCGCGCGAACGCGGTCTACGAAGGCCAGTACCTGCTCGGCACGTCGATTGCGCGGCCGCTGATCGCCAAAAAGCAGATCGAGATCGCCGAGAAGGTGGGTGCCGACGCCGTCGCGCATGGTGCCACCGGCAAGGGCAACGATCAGGTACGGTTCGAGCTCACTTATTATGCGCTCAAGCCCGATGTGACAGTGATAGCGCCGTGGCGTGAATGGAATCTCACTTCGCGCAGCAAGCTCATCGAATTTGCCGAAAAGCATCAGATCCCGATCGCCAAGGACAAGCGCGGCGAAGCGCCGTTTTCGGTCGACGCCAATCTTTTGCACGCTTCATCGGAAGGCAAAGTGCTGGAAGACCCAAACCAGGAAGTACCCGACTACGTTTTTTCGCGCACGATCGATCCGGAGAAGGCGCCCGACAAGGCGACCTACATCACCGTCGATTTCGAGCGCGGCGACGCCGTGGCGATCGACGGCAAGAAGCTCACGCCGGCAGCGCTGTTGAAAAAACTCAACGATCTCGGGCACGACAACGGTATTGGCCGGCTCGACCTGGTTGAGAACCGCTTCGTCGGCATGAAGTCACGCGGCATGTATGAAACGCCGGGCGGGACGATATTGCTTGCCGCGCATCGCGGCATCGAGTCGATCACGCTTGATCGTGGCGCGGCTCACCTGAAAGACGAGCTCATGCCGAAGTATGCGGAGCTCGTCTATTACGGCTTCTGGTTCGCGCCCGAGCGTGAAATGTTGCAGGCCGCGATCGACAAGAGCCAGGAATTTGTTACCGGCCGTGTGAAACTCAAGCTGTACAAAGGCAACGCCACCGTTGTCGGTCGTGAGAGCAAATACTCATTGTATGATCAGGATCTTGTGACGTTCGAAGAGGGCGCTGTGGCCTACGACCATCGCGACGCCGAGGGCTTCATCAAGCTCAATGCATTGCGCCTGCGGACGCTCGGCCAGCGGCGGCGCAAGCTCAAGCTCGATTGAGCGGCGGCCCGCTGAAGGGAAGCAAACAATGGCCACACGCGCGATGAGCCTGTGTCTGCTTCCGGTTTTTGCCCTGGTTATTGCGAGCTGTTCGTCCGTCAGCAAAGCGCCTGAGGAAAATCTCAACGTTTTCCCGTCCAACTACAAGGACCAGATCTTGAACACCATGGCCAGCTCGCTCGATGATCCAACGAATGTGCGCGGAGCCTACATCAGCGATCCGGTCCTGCGGCCGGTTGGTAAGGACGAGCGCTATGTCGTCTGCGTGCGGTCGGATTCGCGCGATGCCAGCAAGCAATATACGGGCAGCAAAGATCGCATCGGATTCTTCTACAGTGGCCAACTCAATCAACTGGTCGACGCGACCAAAGAACAATGCGGCAACGCGGTGTACAAACCGTTTCCCGAACTGGAAAAACTTTGCCAGGCGAGGAAGTGCGATTAGCAGAGTGTAAGTCGCGATTTAGTGGATATTCTCTTGCGGCGT
>CAVYER010000009.1:0-101293 GCA_963767515.1 uncultured Alphaproteobacteria bacterium | reverse complement strand
GCTCGAAGTGGGTCCCACGCCAGCACGTGGAACCGTGCCGGACAAGGACTACCAGATCGGATATTTCCAAGCGTGGATTTGCGACGCATATTGTCGAGCACACTGTTTGGCGCTGGTTGTCCCGGGTAAATAACGCGGCGTAACCATGGAACGGACCAAGACATATTACGACCGCTCTTACCATTCTAGCGGATTTGCTGCGCAGCGCATGTATCCCAACGAAGAAGATGCTTCGTTTTTTTGGCAGCTATTATTTCGGGCTCCCACCTGAAGCGCGAAGACGGTTGCGCATGCTGGAAGTTGGCTGCGGATCGGGCGCCAACCTCTGGATGATCGCCCGCGAGGGTTTTGAGGCGCACGGCCTCGACCTGTCCCAGGATGGCCTGGCGCTTTGCGAAGAAATGCTGCGCAAATGGGGCACTTCCGCTTCGCTGAAACAAGGAGACATGACGAACATCGACTACGAGAACAGCTTTTTCGACGTGCTTGTCGATGTGTTCTCTTCCAACTGCATGCCGGAAAAGGACTTCGACCGCTTTCTCGATGAAGTTTCGCGTGTCCTGAAGCGCGGCGGACGTTTTTTCTCCTACCATCCCTCCAAGAGCAGCGACGTCTTCCGTGAACCGGGGCCGGCGCTGCGCATCGACGGGCAGCACGTCTTGACGGCATGAGGCGTCCGACATCGCCCTTTTATCCGCAGGATTACCCGTTTCATTTCATAGATCCCGACGAATTTGCAAAATTGCTCGAAAGCCGCGGGTTCAAAGTGTTGCAAAACCAGCGAATTGGCCGCACGTATCGTGACGGGGCCGAATATTTCGAATTTGTGAGCATTCACGCGGAGAAGATCAGTTGGTGAGATCGCCCTCGAAGAACAGCCTACCGCTTAGGTACTGGGAAATAACACAATAATGCTGGTTACGATTGCCTCAATATATCGGCTGATCCTACCGGAGTTCCGTCCTCGCTTTTTTCAGCGTTGTCGGCCTGTCGATCATCGTCGCGATATTTGAAATGGTCGGAATTGCTTCGATCATGCCATTGATCGCGGTGATGGTGGATCCCGCGGGCGTGGCAAACAACCGCCTCCTCAGCACGCTGCTGGGAGCGCTTGGGTCGAGCGGAGCCACGCCGTCCGTTCATATCATCGGGTTCATCACGATTACATTAATCATCTGCACCAACGTAGCGTCGTTGGTGCTTAGTTGGATATCGGTCAAGTTCTCGGCGCAGCTTGCTGCCGCCCTGTCCGAACAATTCGCGTATGCGCTTTTTCGGAAACTCGTTGAATATTTTCTTGCTCATCCTGCTGCGGAGACTTGCACAGGAAACGTGCAACGAAGTAGCGAAATTCGCATCCGGTGGCGTGTTGCAACTCGGTTTTGCGGTTGTACGCGCGATCCAGCTTGTGCTGACGTTTATAGGTGCTGCTGTTCGCTTTATCGCCATTGTTCACGATCATCGTCCTGCCCATCATTGGGGCGCTCTACGCATTAAGTTTTCGCTATAGCGCGCATCGCTTGGGCGCGCTTGGCTCGCGAGCGCTTGCCTCGACGGGGCGCGCGATGCACACCGCAACCGAGATGTATGACATGGCTCGCGAGATATCGCTGAAAGGCGATTGTGGCTACTTTGTTCGGCGTATATCGGCTTTTCTTCAGGAAGCGTATCGCGCTGATGCGATTGCACGCGTGTTGCCTACTGTGCCAAAATACGCACTGGAAATTGCCGCGGTTTGCGCAATCTTTGTTCTGCCCATTTATCGATCGTTGATGGGGCAGGATGTGAAACCAGAGTTGCCACTGCTCGCCACCTTTGCCTATGCGGGCTTTCATCTTTTACCTTTGATTTCAGCAGACTGTACGCAAGCGCCGCCATCCTGCGGTTCCATCTGCCAATGGCAATACGATTGGAGGCCGGTGTATTGACCCCGCCTGAACAGGATCGGCTATCTGATAAAATCGATCAGATGCCCGCACATCTGGATTCAATGCCGTTGCTTATCACCACGTCGGCCGCGATGCTGCAGCGGTTGGCCCTTTGTCGTTTCGCATTTCGCGCGGCGAACGGGTGGCGGTGGTCGGCGCATCTGGCGCCGGAAAGAGCACTCTTGTCGATCTTGCTCTGGGTTTGCTCGCTCCCACCGAGGGAAAAATCCTGATCGATGGAATCGCCGCAAGGGCGGCCGGCTGTTCTGGAAAGAGGGGGCCGTCGGTTATGTCCCGCAATCGCCATTGATCCTGAGCGACACGATTGCGCGAAATATTGCTCTCGGCCGCAGCGATGACAATATCCATCGCACGATGCCGCGAGGCGGCGTCCAAGGCCGGTATCATTGATGTCATCGATAGCCCAAACGTAGGTTTGGACGCGGTGATTGGCGCTGGGGGCCTGAACTTCTCTGGCGGCGAACGTCAGCGGCTCGCGATCGCGCGCGCTCTATATTCTAAGCCGGAATTTCTGGTTCTTGACGAGCCGGCGAGCGCACTCGATCCACCGAATGCGCGCGAATTTTCGATCTGCTCTGCGAGCCCAAACTCGATATGACGGTACTGATCGTAACACACGACCTCGAATATCTGCGCGGCTTCGACAAGATCATTTTTCTGCAGAATGATGCTCCGGCTGTTGTTGGCAACTATGAATCGCTTGTTCGCGACTGTGCGGAATTCCGTTTGTTCGAAGGCGACGCCATACAGCAAAAACGACGCTTGCATGAACAGCCTGTGCACCATCTGTATACCGACGCATAACCGCGTCGGTTATCTCAATCGGTGTGTCCAGTGGTTTCTAACTTGGGTACCCGATCGTCATCGCCGACAGTTCACGTGAGCCCTGGCAATCGGAGCTCAAAGAGAACCAGGCAGTGCGCTACGTGCATTGCCCGGGCGGTTTTGAGGTCTATGCAACCAAGCTGCAGCGAGCGCTTCCGGAAGTGCGCACTCCTTTGGTTGCCATGTGCGCTGATGATGATTTCATGACGGGCGAGGGGTTGGCGGCCAGTGTGGATTTTCTCAGTCGGCATCCGGATCATTCGTTCAGCCAGGGCTACGCTTATACATACCAATTATTTGGGAAACGGCTGGTGGTCTGGCCCATGCCCTACGATTACCACGATGTCCACGAGGACTCGTGGATTGCGCGTGTCGAGAGCCCGCTCAGCACGGTATATTACGGAGTTCTGCGAACCCAGGTGCTGCGCGACGGCGTTGGATTTCTCGCGAAGCAGGATTTCGGTGAGACTCTTGAGAGCGCGGCGGGGTTCTTCGATTTCTGTTTGACCACCTACGCCGCCCGGTGCGGCAAGTTCAAACGCTGTCCAGTGCCATTCGGCTTGCGCGAATATTCGCCCAGACGACCGCTGTGGGGTCGCGTTTCCGAACCATCACGTCACGCAACGTTCCTGATTTCTATAGAAATCTTGAGGTCTTCTTGCTGGGCAGTGATCAGGCCGAGGGCGTGCGCACGCGGCTGCCTCAGGGTCTTTGCCAGGGATTATGCAGGGCAGATCCAGTACGACCTGTCGCCGCATGAGAGCAAGAAAACATCTGTCCGCTATTTGCCAATACGGTTGGTCGCTCACGCGGCATATTTCTTATAGACTCTGTCGCGCGCACAATATTTTAGCTCGGCCAAGCGCATAGCGTTCTTGAAACCTCTTCTTTGGCGCGGACTATGCCCGTTTTAGGCAATTCGTATTGAAGGGGACGAAATGAAGGTCGTCATATCGGCGGGTGGGCTCGGGACTCGCATTTCCGAGGAAACGCATTTGAGGCCGAAGCCGATGATCGAAATCGGCGGCAAACCCATTCTTTGGCACATCATGAAAATTTATGCCGCACATGGTGTGAATGAGTTCATCATCGCCTGCGGATACAAGGGTTACGATCAAGGAGTACTTCTCGAATTATTTCTTGCATATGTCCGACGTGACCTTCGACATGGCAAACAACAAAATGGAGGTCCATCAGCGGCATGCAGAGCCGTGGAGGGTTACGCTCGTCGATACCGGCGAGCACACGTTGACGGGCGGCCGCTCAAGCGCGTAGCGAAATACGTATGCGACGGAGAGGATTCTTTTTCACCTATGGCGATGGGGTCGCAGACATCGACCTTACGAAACAGCTGGCCTTCCATCGTTCGCACGGAAAATTGGCGACGGTGACCTCGGTTCAACCGCCGGGACGTTATGGCGCTCTTCTGATCGATGGCGATCGGGTGAGCGCCTTCGCAGAAAAGCCGGACGGAGACGGTGGCCGTATCAACGGTGGGTTTTTCGTGCTTTCGCCAAAGGTGCTGCAATACATTGATGGAGACGCACGAGCTGGGAGACGGAACCGCTTGTGCGCCTGGCAAAAGAGCGGCAATTGATGGCTTATAACCACTCAGGTTTCTGGCAAGCCATGGACACGCTACGCGACAAGAATCATCTCGAGGAGTTGTGGGCCAGCGGGAGCGGCGCCGTGGAAGACGTGGTGATTGACACATGACTGTGCGGGAAAAAGTCGTGGAATCGAAGACGTTAAACTTACTGGAGCGTGACAAGCGTGCTGACGTTTCGTCGCCGCTGTTGACACACGCTCGACTGTAGCCGACGAAATTCAGGGTCCTCTCCGCGCAGATCGACGGCAGCACAATCGCGCGTATGGATATCAGATGTGGTGACGCCTTCACGACATTGCGATTGGCTCGCCGATTCCCGAATATCAAATTCGTCGGAGGAGATTGTCGCCCGTCCAATGATAATAATGCGGAGGAAGAACGTCGCGAGTTCGAAACGGGAATGTCAAATTATTGCAGTTCGATGTGCTTTCTCCTTGGCCATCGGCCGGTTTGACTTTTCTATAAGTCCGACGCGTTATAAGGTCATAGGATTGACAGCAGAGGGCACATTCAGCGAAGCATTCATCTTGTTCGCACCCGCCGGCGTCTATTGCATCTCGAAAACTTTATCGATGGACAGGCTGCGCTCAATAGGTCAGACAGTCGTTCGGTCTGGATGAAATCAAGATCAGGGATCATAACGTTTTTTGCAAGCCGAGTATCTCGATCAGTTCCTGGGGACCGCGTTATATCGTTGAGATTCTGAACATCAGCAGTTCATATGTATTTGGTTTCGCGAATGATTTGTTCGAAAGATCTTCAGCTCGAAGCGTACAGCCGTAATCACTTGACCAGCTCCTGATTGGCGTCGGAGTTGCCGTTCTGAGGAAATTCCGGGCCGGTCAAGATCATGGTCCTGATCAAGAGTGGGGTATCCCTTGATCTTTAGACAATAGCCGCGCACTATTTCACGCACCTGAGATAGCCGCTGCGGAGCAACAGACACTGGTGCTTGTGCGTCGATATCGGTGTCGATCTAAACGGTAAGTCTTTTCATCAGGAACTCCTCAACGGCGGTTGAAGGGATTGGCGCCTTTATCCCACGGACGACCGGAAAAAGCGCGTGCTGGCTGAACTGTTACGATTGACGGTGTCAAACAGACGATATGCTGCCGGGCGTGCGAGCGGCCCATTCTTGAGCTGAAGTTGGCTAATACGTGCTGATTCGTGTGTTTGGAGTCCAGACAGATCCGGATCGGCTTCCGGCGTCGCCAGCGTTTGACCGCCACCCAGCATTTCGGCGGATAGAACGCGCACTCGATCACGAATAGGGTGGCGAAGCGGTCGTTTGAGAACGCGCTCGGTTTTGTGCCGGATTGATGTCGGTGCCGACGACATGGTCCGTCGCCTGCCGTCAGCTCGAGCATCGCCGCGTAAAACACGATCGAGCCGCCAGCGCGATCCATCAACGGTCTGGGTTGCGAGGTCAGCGTTACTAGGCGCTGGATGCCATGTGCTCGCTATGGCCGCTGTCTGCGTAGATGCTCGTCTCGGCGTTCAGTGCATCGTCAACACCAATGCATCGATCGATCATGAGTGCATTTATAGGCGACGGCGTTCACATTATGCCGGGTGCTACTTTGGCTGGCTGCGTGGAAGTAGAAAATTTCGCCACCATTGGCAGCAATGCGACGGTTTTGCCGAGGGTGCGGATTGGCGAAGAGGCCGTCGTCGGCGCCGGCGCCGTGGTCATTGACGATGTACCGCCGTCGTGCGCGGGTAGTCGGTAGTCCCGCCCATCGGATTTGAGCAGCAGGATAGCCGAACCGCTGAGTTGCAGGATGACGGATAGAATCCCAGTCGCGCGCCCGTGGATCACCGAGCATGAGATCCGCCAAGTAGCCGAGGCTGCCGCTACATCGTGGGGGGATCGCGCCTATCACTATCAGGCTGCTTTCGAGCGCGCTTTCGCCAATCATTGCGCCCGCCGCCACGCGATCGCGTTGCCATCCTGTACGTCGGGCCTGCACCTTGTGCTTGCGGCGCTCGGCATCGGCCCCGGTGATGAGGTCGTCGTTCCGGACATCACGTGGATCGCAACATCGGCGCCGGTATCGTATGTCGGGGCAACCCCTGTTTTCGCCGACATCGATCCGGCGAGCTGGTGCCTGACGCCGGCGAGCGTTGAAGCAGTGCTGACGCCGCGCACGCGCGCGATCATCGTCGTCGATCTTTACGGCGATATGCCGGATTGGGGTGGATTATCCACCCTCGCCGAAGCACGGGGCCTCGCATTGATTGAGGACGCCGCAGAAGCCGTCGGCGCGCGCTACCGTGGGCGCGTGGCCGGAAGCTTCGGTACTGCGAGCGTCTTCAGCTTCCATGGCTCGAAAACGCTGACCACCGGCGAAGGCGGCATGCTGCTTTATGATGACGACGCGCTGCATGACCGCTGCCTGCGCTTGCGCGATCATGGCCGCGCGCCGGGCGACATTATGTTTCGCAACGAAGAGGTCGGCTTCAAATACAGGATGTCGGGTCTTCAAGCGGCCCTCGGGCTCGCTCAATTCGAGCGCTTACCCGACCTTGTCGCGCGCAAGCGCGATATTTTCGGATGGTACCGCGACGCTTTTGCGGGAACGGCGGGCATCACTTTAAATCGCACGGTTCCGGACATCGACAACGGTTATTGGATGGTGACGGTTATTCTCGACCCCAACCTCGGCTGGACGAAGGAACAGCTCATCCCGGCGATGAAGTCGGAGGGGATCGATACGCGCCCGTTTTTCTATCCGCTCAGCAGTCTGCGTGCGTACGGCGCGACGCCCACGGCCCGCGCGGCCGCATCGCGCAATGTGGTCGCCTACCGGCTTTCACCTTATGGCATCAACCTGCCGAGCGGGCCCGATCTAGATCGCGAATCTGTTCTTCGCGTCGCCGATACGCTCAAACGGCTGATCAGCCATCCGCCGAAGCGCGAGCAAGACAGTGATGCTCGTGGATCGTTGCCCGTCGCAAACGTAATTTAACGTGATGCCCCACACGGTCAGCTGCCGCTTCTGCGGGTCGAATGATCTTGCAGAGGTGCTCGATCTCGGCGCGCAACCGCCGTCGAACTCTTTTCTGTCGGAAGACCGCCTGCTCGAGGCGGAGCTGTACTACGCGCTGATCCTGTATCATTGCGGGGGCTGCGGTCTCGTGCAGGTTCCGGCCACCGCGAGCGCGCACGAGATCTTTTCGGACTACGTCTATTTTTCGTCGTACTCCGATTCGTGGCTTGACCACGCGCGCCGCTATGTCGACACGGTCGTCAAACGGTTCAATCTGGGGCGACACTCGCAGGTCGTCGAAATCGCCAGCAATGACGGCTATTTGTTGCAATACGTCGCGGCAAAGGACATCCCCGCGCTCGGGATCGAGCCGGCCGGCAATGTCGCCGCGGTTGCGAAAAGCAAAGGGGTGGAAACGCTGGTCGAGTTCTTCACGCTTGATTTTGCGAAGCGTCTCGCGGAACAGGGACGGCGCGCCGATCTCATCATCGGAAATAACGTGCTCGCGCACGTGCCCCCACTCAATGATTTCGTGGCAGGCCTGCAACATCTGCTCAAGCCCGATGGCGTGATCACGATGGAGTTTCCTCATCTCGTTCGGTTGATCGAGGAAATGCAGTTCGACACCATTTACCACGAGCATTACAGCTATTACTCGCTCCTGGTCGCCGAGAAGGTTTTTGCCGCGCATGGACTGCGAATCTTCGACGTTGAGACGCTGCCGACTCATGGCGGCTCGTTGCGCATCTATGCCTGTCACGCCGACGCCGGCCATCGGCAGATGCCCTCGGTCGAGCAGTTGCGGCAGGCAGAAATCCGGGGCGGCTTTGACCGCCGTGATGTGTACCTCGATTTCGGACGTAAGATTTACGCGCTCAAACGCGATCTTCTCGATTTCTTTATTGCGAAAAAACGCGAGGGCCGCACCATTGCCGGGTATGGGGCCGCGGCAAAAGGCAACACGCTGCTGAATTTTTTGGGCCTGCGATCTGATTTCATCGATTTCGTTGTAGATCGCAATCCGGCGAAGCAGGGAAAATATCTGCCAGGCTCGCGTATCCCGGTTCTGGCTCCTGAAGCGGTTGCGGAGCGCAAGCCGGATTTCCTTGTGATTTTGCCATGGAACCTGCGCGACGAAATCGCGGGTCAAATGGCATCAATCCGGGAATGGGGCGGGCAGTTCGCCATTTTGATCCCGAAGGTCACGGTATTCTAGCGGCAGAGGCAGCCATTCGCATCGTACCGACAAGCCTGCAAGGCGTTTTCCGGATCGAGCTCGAATCGCTCCAGGATGAGCGGGGCTTTTTTGCCCGGACATTCTGCGCGCGGGAATTTGCTGCAGCTGGCCTCAATGCGAACGTCGCGCAAGGTAACATCACCGTCAGCGCGCGCCGTGGCACGCTGCGCGGGCTGCATTTTCAGCGGCCTCCGTATGCAGAGGCAAAGCTTGTTCGCTGTGTTCAAGGGGCGATCTATGATGTGGTCGTCGACATTCGCCGCGAGTCCGCGACATTCGGCCGGTGGGAGGCGTTCCAGCTCAACGCTGAGAACTTTCTGTCGTTATATATTGCCGAAGGATTCGCCCACGGCTTTCAGACGCTCACAGCGAATACGCAGGTTCTCTACAACATGTCGGAGTTCTATCACCCCGAAATGGGTGGTGGGATTCGCTGGAATGACCCCGCTTTGGCGATTGCCTGGCCGATCCCTGACCCGGTGATCTCGGCGAAAGATGCCGCCTGGCCATCGCTCGATGCGGCGGTCTGAAGGAGAAGTCTGTGCCTGACCCGAATTTCTGGCAGGGGCGTCGCGTCTTTCTCACCGGACATACAGGGTTCAAGGGCGCGTGGTTATCTCTTTGGCTGCAGCGGATGGGCGCGCGCGTGACGGGATATTCTCTCAGTATCCCTTCCACGCCATGCCTGTTTGAGGTTGCGCATCTCGCCGATGGAATGACGGATTATCGTGGGGACATCCGCGATAAAGTTACGCTGTCGCAGCACTTATCGAAGACGTCGCCTGAGGTGGTCATCCATGCCGCTGCCCAGTCGTTGGTGCGCGAATCGTATGTTGATCCAATCGAGACCTTTGAGACGAACGTTATGGGCACAGCACATTTGCTCCAGGCCGTTCGGGCGTGTGACGAGGTCAAGGCTGTTCTCGTGCTGACTAGCGACAAATGCTACGAGAACCGAGAAACCGGCGCGGCATTCCGCGAAACCGACCCGATGGGTGGCCACGATCCCTACAGTGCGAGCAAAGGCGCAGCCGAACTCGTTACTGCCTCGATGCGGCGCTCATATTTTCAGGCTGACTCGCATGACCGTCACAATGCCGCGGTTGCGTCGGCACGGGCTGGCAATGTAATCGGGGGCGGAGACTGGTCGGCCAACCGTATCGTCCCTGATTTGATGCGCGCGTTTTCGACCAGTGCTCCGGCGATCATCCGCAATCCGGTGGCGATCCGGCCTTGGCAGTTCGTCCTTGATCCGCTCGCGGGTTATCTGAAGCTCTGCCAGCGTCTTTGTACCGATGGCCCTGCCTTTGCCGAGGCATGGAACTTTGGTCCCGAGTCGGGCAACGCGCGGTCGGTCTCCGAGTTGGCGCAAACCGCATCAAGCTTGTGGGGCGCCGGCGCGCGTACCGAGAGTGCCGACGGTCCAAAGCCGCACGAAGCATCCACTCTGCGGCTCGATAGTTCGAAGGCTCAAAGCAGACTCGGCTGGCGTCCGAAGTTCGATTTCGACACGGCGATGCGGCTTACCGTTGATTGGTATCGAGCCTTCTACGCGGGCGCTGACGCGCGGAAGCTTTGTGAAGAACAAATCGATCGATACAATGCGTATAAATAAGTCGTTGACCCACTCATCGCCTCAGCAGCTTTTTGGCAATCTGCCGCATCGCCAAATATGGCCTGCCCAACAGAGCGTAGCGCAAAGGCTTGGTACGATAGCGCCAATAGATCATGCCTGTATTTATCGTTGGCAGCGCAGGATTGCCCGCACGCGCGGCAATATAAACGCTACCCGACCAGGCGCGGCTGAGAATCGTCTCGAAGCCGGCAAGAGCCAACGCGTATTGCATTGACTTCGCGACCGGGAAAAAACTGTGGGAGTACCCCGGCAAGCTCGAATCGTACGCGGCCATGAAGTCGGACAACACCACACAAAATATCCCGCTCGGGGCCAAAAGACTGCGTACCCTTCGAAGGAATTGCATTGGATCGGTGATGAAATAGATGGCGTGTGCAATGTGGATCACGTCAAAAGCGCCACTGATGTCCATGTTTTCAATCTGGCCAATCCTCGAACGGATATCGATCTCGCGATGAAAAGCGAGAGTCGTGGGGTCTGCATCGATGCCCTCGGCATCCCACCCGGCGTTCGCGAAGCGGTGCACGGTCTCACCAAGGCCGCAGGCGACATCGAGGAACCGGCCGGGCTTATCGCCGGCCAGCGGCGCGAGCAGCCGGTAGGAGCGCTCTGCGTAAGCCCGCGCGACGTTGCGGCGTTGCTGCCAAACCGCTGCAGCGCGAACTGCGTCAGCTTCGTCAATCGTACGGGCCGCTTCCCAGATGCGGCTGAGCACGCGCATGTCGGGGGGCACGGTCGGATAGCCGTTGCCGCATCGCTGGCACAGACGCCATGCATATTGTGATTGATCGCCAGCCTCCGCGCGCCAGGTATCGACCTCCGCACTGCGGTTGAAGGGGATAGGCCATGCGGCGGTGTCACCGCAGATCGGACAGCTCAACGGGTGCTCCCTCGGTAGAGACCGCCAGCCACGGGGCTACTCCACGCTGTCGCTTTTGCGGATGTGATCGAGGATTGCTTCAAGTAGACGTTCAATATTCTGGCGTCGCAGGACCGGTTCCCCCGGACTACCCGGCGCGCTGAAATGGCAGTCGTAGCGAACGCTCAGCAGCTCCGCGATTGTTTGCACGATACGTTCATCGTTTGGGGGATGCGCAATGACGTCGCGTAGTCTTTCGCTCAACTTGTCGATCGGACAAGGGCCGCCGAGGTATTCGGTGATGAAGTTGGACCCAAGGCTGAGCGATGGCTTGCCGAGCAAAAAGGCCTCGAGTGTCGCGGTGCCTGTGACCGAAACCGTGCATGCCGCCCGTTCAATCAAAGTGCGACCGTCAGTACGATAATGGGCGACGACAACACCGGCACGCCGGCGCACCTTGCGCATGAACGAAATTGGCCGAATAGGAATGCCGCCCACCGGGTGCTCCTTGATCACGAGGAGATGGTCGTTGGGCATGGCAAACCGGATGGCGTCGATCACCCGCAGCTGGTCGACGAAGTACGGCGCTGGTGTGTTGATTGAGGATTCCGGCGTGGTTTGCAGCGGGTAGTAAATAAATCGCGGCGGCAAGTCCTCCGGCCGGTCAACGTCGAACTCTCGCTCGGCACGCGCAATTCGCAGCCGCCACCACCTGTCACGCAGCCAGGGCAGATTGTTGAGGAAACCTGTGCGCACCATATCGATCTCAAACAGATCGGGACGCGTTACGGTTCGCCGAAGGAAGGAAGCAAATCGCTGGACAAGCGGCTTGCGAAAGTCATCGAGACGTTCGTCATTGGACGTCTCGGCCGGCCGCACAGCCGGCATTGCCGTTCTGCGATATTGCTCAATGACCGTGCGCGCCTCATCGAGCAGTTGCGGAGTTGCGCGACGGCGCGCAGGGAGAGTTTCAAGTGCGTCGTTGGAAAAGATAACTCCGCCAAAAATGCGAAAGTACGACGGAACGATGACCTGCAGGCCGAGCTCGCGTCCAAGCGCCACAAGTGCCTTGCCGTCAAAGGCTTCGATCTGGGGAATCAGGATATGCGTTGCGCCTACGCGCTGCAGGAACGCCTTGTAGAGCCGGTAGATTTCATCGGCCCGGGCCAGCTGCAGCCACGCCGGCCGATGCTTCAGATGGCGCTTTTCGGCTTCGATATCGACGAAGATATTGCCGGCATAACTTTTCAAATGACTCGTATCGGGGATCGGCTTCACGTGACGAGATTGAAGGTCCTGAAGCGACAGAATATTGTCGTCCGACAACACCGCACGCATGACGTCGCGATGATGCGGCGTCGGCAGGATGACCGCCCATTCGACGTCGGGCGCTGTCCGCCGAGCCACTTCCACCAGATGGCGAAACACAATCGCGTAAGTGCCGAAACCGTGCAGGGCTATTTTCATTTTACAATATCGGCAAATGCACTGAAATTTTCATGGGCTTCAGCCGTGCTGCGTTCGACCAAGACAGGATCGGGACGACGGCTAAAGCTTGCTTCGACCGCTTGTGCGAGCGCGGCCCCGTCGAACGTGCTTGCATCAAGACAAGTCATATCAAATCGCCGGCAGATTTCAGAAATTTTATTGTCGTGTGCGACGCCGACGAAAGGAATGCCGAACAACGCGGCCAGAACAAATCCATGGAAGCGCATGCCGCAGAGGACATCAATGTCGCGATATGCAGCTGCAAGAGTTTGCGGCGAGGGGGTAAGCACCCGTGTATCAACGGGTGTGTGCTGCCCGAGACGTGTGGCGATCTGCTCGAACATGCTCTGGTCACCCGGCAATGTCCCGTTTCTCTGGAAGACCAGAAACACGAGCCGATGACCGTGCATTTGCCAGGCGTGAACGGCCTCGCTGAACGCGGCAACGGCCCGTTGCCTCGACGGCCCCTCAAAGGCGGCGGGACATACCGCGAGTGCGATTGTCCTCGGCCCAGCCGCGGTATTGAGAGAGCGAGATTCCTGAAGCGCCACCAATTCGCGCCAATCGAACACGAGGTCACCCGTGACCTGCGCGCGCCCGCCAGAAATTTGACGCAGCGCTGCTTCGTCACGAACCAGAAAGAGTTCGGATAGGTGCACGATGTCGCGAATAAACCAACGAGCGCGTGCTGAGTGTAAATTCGAAATTCCAACCCCGAGCGCGGCCACGCGTACCCGAAACAGGCGTGCCAGCCGGCAGATCATCCATTGAAGTATGAGCGAGCGGGAGTGTCCCTGTTCGTGAAACACGGTGCCGCCCGCGAATATGAGCCAACGGCAGTGTTGAAGCAGATGAGCCATACGCGCCAGATAGCGAACGAGCCGAATGAGTTTCGACCGCTTGGTATCCGCGAGAATGCTTTCGACGCCGGTAAGTGTTACATCCGGCCCCAGATTATTGAATTGCGCGGCGTTTTCGTTGTCACGGATCAGGAATTGTGCATCGGGCACGAGAGGCCGAAGCCCCGCAATAGCGGTTGATAAAAGCAAATCATCACCGAGGTTGCCGCAGCCGAAATAGCCCGATAGAAGGATTCCGTTTCGCGCGCTAGATTTCATTCCAACAATCTCGCGTGCTTCCAATTCGGATCAACTCGGGTGAGGAAACTTTTGGAATTGGAAAGATCCTCTCGAGAGAGTCATACAAGAACCGATAGCATCCCTCTTCCCACGAAAGCTAGATGCACCTTTTCATTGTACTCGGCACGCGACCCGAAGCGATTAAACTCGCTCCGTTAGTGCTCGCCGCTCAGAAAAACCCGAAATTTCGTGTGACCGTTTGCAACACGGGTCAGCACGCGGACATGTGTGCAAGCGTCCTGGAGCTCTTCGGAATTAAGCCTCAAATCGATCTTGGGGTGATGCGGCCCGGTCAGACGCTGACCGAACTGACCACCTCCGTGCTGGTGGCCATGCAACGGTTGTTGCAAAAAGAGAAACCCGACTGGGTCTTGGTTCAAGGCGATACGACCAGTGCTTTCGCGGCGTCTTTGGCTGCGTTTTATCAGAAGATTTCTGTAGCACATGTCGAAGCGGGCTTGCGAACCGGGGACATTTACTCCCCCTGGCCCGAGGAAATGAACCGCAAGCTTATTACCGGATTGGCGCGGCTGCATTTTGCGCCGCTTCCGTCGAACGCGGAAAATTTGCGCCGAGAAGGCGTCGGTCCCGATCGAATCGTAATTACGGGTAATACCGGCGTTGATGCCTTGAAATGGCTCGTGCGTCGATTCGGCGAGGATCCAATTCTACGTCAGCGCGCGCAGGCGGCGCTCGATGCCACCGGTGTCTCCTGCCTGAAAGAAGAGGCCGGCGCGCGAATCGTGCTGATCACCGCGCACCGCAGGGAAAGTTTTGGGCCGGGGTTTGATGCGATTTGCGAGGCGATTGCGGAGCTGGCGACCCGCTTTCCCGATCGTCAATTCATCTATCCCGTGCACCCCAATCCGACGGTACGAGGAATTGTCTTCGAAAAATTGCGGAACAGCAGCTTGACCAATGTCCATCTGATCGAGCCGCTCGATTATCTGCCCTTTGTCCTTTTGATGTCGCGATCAGAGCTGATCTTGACCGACTCCGGAGGGATCCAGGAAGAGGCTCCGAGCCTGGGCCTACGCGTTGTCGTCATGCGCGCGATGACCGAGCGTGGCGAAGGTCTCGATACGGGACTCGTCCGCCTGGCGGGCGCGAACCGCGACCGCATTATCGCACATTCGATGGAAGCGTTGACCGAAAAGTGGATCGCGGGTCGTGAGGGCCGCGACGTCTATGGAGATGGACGCGCATCAGATCGGATCCTTGCGTCGTTTCTCGGCGCGAGCGCAGGGCCATCAGCGTAGATAGCTGAGCACCCGCATGCATCTTCTGGCTGTTTCATTTTTCTTGCCGCCTGATTTGTTTCCGCAGGCTATCCAGATTGGGCGCCTGCTTGCGCACTCGTCAGCCATAATCGGTGCAGTATGCGGCAAGTCGTCAGCAAGCACGCCAAACGCGCTTGCTGACGACTTTGACCGGCACCTTGCGTTTCGCGAGAACGTTACCTTCCGGCCGGCCCTTTCGGGAATCGCCGCTACGTTGGCCCGTCGCGTGGTTCCCTTTTGGGGTCGTATCCCGGATGAATATCGCCATTGGGTTTCGCGGGCAGATGAAGCGGCTCTGGCGAGGCTTCGGACGTCACGATTTCATCCGGACGTGATGGTGACATTCGGGGAGCCGATGTCTGATCATCTCGTTGGCTTGCGCCTGAAAACAGAACTCGGGATCCCATGGATCGCGCACTTCAGTGATCCATGGGTGGACAACTCCTTCCGTCGCTATGAATTTCTTGCGCAATTTGTGAATTCGAGATTGGAGTCGCGCGTCATCGCAGCGGCTGATCGGCTCATATTCACCTCAGAAGAAACGCGCGACTTAGTGATGAGGAAGTACCCAGAGCAGTGGCGAGTTAAGGCGGAGATCTTGCCGCACAGCTTTGATTCAGCGCTTTACCCGCAGCCGGCCAAGTCAGTGGGGCCGTTGACCGTGAGATACCTTGGAAACTTTTACGGTCATCGCAGCCCTGTTCCGCTTTTTCGCGCGCTCAAACTGTTGTTGGTGCGCTCACCAAAAGTTTTGGACGAACGTTCAGTTTGAGTTAATCGGGTCCATGCCCGATCGCATGCGACGGCATTCGTCTCTCAAGAGCTTGCCGGAGGGTCTGGTGCGCCTGCGCGACACCGTGGCCTATCGCGAGTCACTCAAACTGATGTCGTCGTCTGACCTATTACTAGTTATCGACGGCCCAGATGAAATAAGCGTGTTCTTGCCAAGCAAGCTGATCGACTATCTGGGCGCGCGCGTACCTATCGTTGGCATTGTGCCACCGGGGACTTCGGCCAAATTGTTGGCTCGCCTTGGCGCGCCAGTTGCCGATCCGCGAAACCCGGAACAAATCGCATCGTCGCTTCACCTTGCACTTAAACTTGCGTCCGACCGACGGCATGCTGTGAATTGGCAACCGTGGGGAGATCCCGCGATTGCCTCAGAATACAAAGTTGAGAATGTGGCCGCGGCATTTGGCCAAATGCTGGAGGTTACGTTGCAGCAGAAGCGAACGTTGATCCGTTGACCGCTTCGATCAAGGACACTGTTGTGTTTTGGCATGGATCTGTTGGCGTTGAACCCATGACCACGTGGCGTTGAATATATGTGCGGCATCGCAGGCCTGATCGATCGTCGTCTGGCGGGTAACAGCGTCGCGCTTGAAGCGTGCGCCAAGGCGATGGCCGACGCCGTGGCCTATCGCGGGCCCGATGGCTCGGGCGTATGGAGCGATGCCGCGGCTGGCGTCGCCTTGGGCCATCGGCGTCTTTCTATTATCGATTTAACCGCGACTGGCGCGCAGCCGATGATTTCCGCGGATGGCCGTTGGGTGATGTCCTACAACGGTGAAGTCTACAACGCTGCTGCGATTGCCGCTTTGCCCGGATTGAATGGCGTTTCGTTCCGCGGGACCTCCGATACAGAGGTGATATTGGAATCGATTGCGCGCCGCGGGCTCGGTCGCACGCTCGATGACATCAACGGCATGTTTGCGATTGCGCTCTGGGATCGCCAGACGCGCACGCTGCATCTCATCCGCGATCGCCTCGGCATCAAGCCGCTATTCTTTGCCGTACGCGAACACGGCATCTGGTTCGGTTCTGAGCTCAAGGCGCTTTCTGCCGCCGGAATTGACATGGATATTGATCCGGCATCCGTCGCGAGCTTCCTGCGATTTGGGTATGTTCCGACGCCGTTCTCGATTTTTAGCGGTGTGCAAAAACTCAAGCCGGGCGAGCTGGTCTCGATCGATTCTCGCGGCGGGATAACGCATCAGCAATACTGGTCGATTTCCGATGTCGCGACGCGTGGGTTGGCGTCGCCGTGGACCGGCTCAGACGCGGATGCCGAAGCGGCATTGGATGATCTGTTGTCCGACGCTGTTTCCGCCCAGATGATTTCGGATGTGCCGCTCGGCGCTTTTCTGTCGGGCGGCATCGATTCATCGGCCGTCGTTGCCCTGATGGTGGCCGCCGGGAAGGGGCCGGTCCGGACTTTCTCGATCGGCTTTCCTGATTTCGGCTACGACGAGTCAGTTCACGCCAAGTCAGTTGCGGATCATCTTGGCACAATTCACGAGGAACTGACTGTAACGGCTGCCGATGCCTTGCGCGTCGTGCCACAACTTGCGGACATTTACGATGAGCCGTTCGCCGACTCGTCGCAAATTCCGACTTATGCAATTTCAAAAATGACGCGCGCGCATGTCACCGTCGCTCTGTCCGGCGACGGCGGTGACGAGTTATTCGGCGGCTATAATCGCTATAGTCTGGTGGAGGGCCCATTGGCCCGCCTCACCGGGCTGCCTCTGCCGCTGCGACAGGGGGCGGCAGCTTTGTTGAACGCAATACCGCCATCGGTGGCGAACCTCATGGCGCAGTTTGCCCCACGGAAACTGCGGGCGGCGCAACCGGCGGATAAGCTCAAAAAGCTTGCTGAAGTGATGCTGCTGGATGGTGATGCGGTTTATCTGCGGCTGATCAGCCAATGCCCGGATCCTGCGGCACTGACCCACGGACTGGTCGAGCATCCAATTGCGTTGCGCTGGGATGGCCATGCGGGACGCAATAACGCGCTCGAACGCATGCAGCTATTCGATACGGCCACTTATCTGCCGGATGACATCCTGCAGAAAGTCGATCGCGCGTCGATGGCGGTATCGCTCGAAGTGCGGCCGCCATTGCTCGATCACCGTGTTGTCGAGTTCGCCTGGAGGCTGCCACGGCACCTTCGCGTGCGTGCGGGCGAGAGCAAATGGTTGCTGCGTCGCGTCCTCGATCGCTATGTGCCGCGCGAGCTTGTCGAGCGGCCGAAGATGGGGTTCGGCGTTCCGCTCGCCGGCTGGCTGCGCGGTCCGTTGCGGGAATGGGCGGAAGATCTGCTCGATCCTCAAAAGCTCGGCGGAGGGTATCTGGATGTCAAAGCCGTGCGCCGGCTGTGGACCGATCACGTCGATGGCGGCCGCAATTGGGCCTATGCGCTGTGGACGATCCTCATGTTCGAGGCCTGGCGTCGTCGCTGGGCAAGCGATGCCACCGCGTCAAATGTTGGCCAGGCCCGTTTGCCCGGCATCCGGACAACTTAGCGATGGGCCCGCGCGTTTTAGTCGTGGCGCCGCGGCTGGAGGCCGGTGGCGCAGAGATTCATCTGGCCCGGATCCTGCCGCGACTGCGCCGCGCTGGGCTGGACATTTCACTCTTTACGACGAGTCGCGGGGGTCGCCTTGAGCAGGGTCTCATCGCCACCGGGGTGCCGGTACTCGGCGCAAAGATCGCCGGTGCGCAACCGATGCGCGGCTTGCGAACCGTAGCCGACCTTCGTCGCGAGATTCGTAAGTTGAGGCCCGATATCCTGCACTTCTTTCTGCCGGAGCCGTATCTCATCGGCTCCCTTGCGGCCGCGGGCCTCGGCGGAATGATCAAGATCATGAGCCGCCGCTCGCTTGCGGATTATCAGCGCAACCACCCGATACTGGCGAGGGTCGAGCGGCATCTACATCGCTCGATGAATGCGCTGATCGGAAATTCCAGTGCGGTTGCTGCGCAACTCATCGCGGAATGCGGGGATCCCGACAAGGTCGCCGTCATCCACAACGGCATTGAACTGTCGCCACCGCCTGAGCAGCAGGCGCGCATGGCGCGCCGGCGCGAACTCGGAATCCCCGAGGATGCGTTTGTTATCGCGACGGTCGCTAACCTGATCCCGTATAAGGGCCACGCCGATCTTCTCGCCGCGCTGGCGAGCATCCGCGGACGGCTGCACGGGGCCTGGCGCCTGATCGTCATCGGCCGGGATGAAGGCATTGGCGAGCAATTGAAACGGCAAGCCGAAAAGTCCGGCATTGGCCGGAATGTGCTCTGGTTGGGTGAACAGTCCGACCCGCAGGCCACGCTCGCGACGGCCGATCTTGGCGTGCTGCCGTCGCACCAGGAAGGCTTTTCCAACAGCCTTATCGAAAAGATGGCGCAAGGCCTGCCGGTCATTGCGACGCGCGTCGGCGGCAATAGCGATGCTGTCGTGGACGGCGAGAGCGGTTGGTTGGTCCCGGTTGCCGATCCAACAGCGCTTGGCGATGCCATCGCCGCCGTATATGAGGATCCCCGCTTGCAGGTGCGCATGGGCACCGCTGCGCGAATGCGAGTAGAGCATTTCTTCACACTTGAAGCTTGCGTTCGGCGCTATCTCAATCTTTACATCGGCATCGAAGCGGGCAGGGCAGTGCCGGTGGCGCAGCTCATCGATCCGAAAGAAATAGAGACCGGGGTTTCGTTGGAAGTGCCGGGTTTAAGGCCTGGTCGGGCCCACAGGGGATGACGTGAAGCACACCCGAAAAATCGCCGTTATCGGCCTCGGCTATGTTGGCCTCCCTGTCGCCGTTGCTTTTGCGCGGTCGGGAGCGCCTGTGGTCGGTTTTGATATCGACCGCAAGCGGGTCGACGCATTGCGCGCGGGGCAGGACCGCACGCTTGAGGTCGCCGAAGCCGATCTCAGGCAAGCGAGTCTGCGTTTCGAACATGATCCGTCGCAACTCGCCGAAGCGGATTTTTACATTGTCACCGTGCCGACACCGATCGACGGCGCGCGCCGGCCGGATCTTACCGCCGTACTGTCAGCCTCCGATACCGTGGGCAAAGTCCTCAAGCGTGGCGACATTGTCGTCTATGAATCGACGGTCTATCCCGGCACGATCGAGGAAGAATGTCTGCCAGTGCTCGAAAAGAAATCAGGCCTTGCGGGCGGTCGCGATTTCACAGTCGGCTATTCACCTGAGCGAATTAATCCGGGCGACAAGGAGCATCGCTTCGAAACCATCGTTAAGGTGGTATCCGCGCAAGATGCACGCACGCTCGATATCGTCGCCGATGTCTATGGCTCGGTCGTGAAGGCAGGCATTCACCGCGCACCATCGATCAAGGTCGCCGAGGCAGCCAAAGTCATCGAGAATACACAGCGCGATCTCAATATCGCTTTCATGAATGAGCTGTCCGCCATTTTTCACCAGCTTGGCATCGATACCGGTGATGTGCTTGCCGCAGCATCAACCAAATGGAATTTCCTGAATTTCCAGCCGGGGCTGGTCGGCGGGCACTGCATCGGGGTTGACCCATATTATCTGACATACCGGGCCGAAAAGGCCGGCTACCATCCGGAAATCATTCTCGCCGGGCGACGTATCAATGACGGTATGGGCGAGCGCGTGGCGCGTGAATGTATGCGTGCCCTGCTGCAGAGTGGCCGCGCCAATCCAACCGTTACAATTCTGGGCATGACGTTCAAAGAGAACGTGCCTGATATCCGCAATTCCAAAGTGATCGACATCGCGCGCGGACTTGAACGTGTGGGCGTCGGCGTGCAGGTCACCGATCCGATCGCTTCGGTCGAGGAGACGGCTCACGAGTACGGGCTTAAGCTCACTCCGCTCGAGTCATTGCGGCCCGCCGATGCTGTTATCCTGGCAGTCGCACATAGAGATTACGTAGCGGGTGGCTGGCCATTGGTTGCCAGACTGCTCAACGATCGCCGGGGTATCGTGCTAGACGTAAAGGCAAAGCTCGACCGGGCAAAAAAGCCCGACGGAATTGAACTTTGGCGGCTATGATCGCAAAACTAATCATGCGAGGCGGGCGCAATGGCTGACGGTCCGATTCTTGTTACCGGGGCCGCAGGCTTTATCGGCTACCACGTCGCAAAGCGTTTGTTGCGAGACGGCCATGATGTTGTCGGCCTCGACAACATGAATGCCTACTACGATCCGGCGCTCAAGGACGCGAGGCGCGCGGATCTCGCGAAATCCAATCGGTTTCGTTTCATCAAGCTCGATCTCGCCGATCGCGAGGGGATGGCGGCATTATTCAAGGAGCACCGCTTTCCTTATGTGGTTCACCTCGCGGCGCAGGCTGGCGTTCGCCATTCGCTCGTCGATCCGTTCGCGTATGTGGATGCCAATCTTACCGGGTTCACCACAATTCTTGAGGGCTGCCGCCACAATGACTGCCGGCATTTGCTGTATGCATCGTCGTCGTCGGTCTACGGGTCGAACACTAAGATGCCGTTCTCGGTTCACGAGAACGTCGACCATCCTTTGAGTCTCTACGGGGCTTCAAAGAAAGCCAATGAGCTGATGTCGCATGCCTATGCGCATTTGTTTGGTCTGCCGGTGACCGGTTTGCGGTTTTTTACCGTCTATGGTCCGTGGGGCCGCCCAGACATGGCGATGTGGATTTTTGCGAAAGCAATTATGGCCGGCGAGCCGATCAAATTATTCAATAACGGAAACATGCGGCGCGACTTTACGTATGTTGACGATGTGGTCGAAGTCGGTTGTGCGTCTGGTCGATCGTCCGGCCGCTGGAAATGCGAAATATTCAACTGCCTCACCGGACCCGGGTTCGAGCAGCGCGCCGTGGCGCGTCTACAACATCGGCAACAACAAGCCCGTCGAGCTTCTGGAAGTGGTGCGGATTCTCGAGGAAGCCATCGGGAAGAAAGCCAAGCGTGAGCTGCTGCCCATGCAGCCCGGCGATGTGCCGGCGACTTATGCCGATGTTGACGATCTGATGCACGATGTCGGGTTTCGGCCAGCCACGCCGATCGAGCAAGGCATAGCACGGTTCATTGCGTGGTATCGCGAGTGGGCAGGCACCAACGCCCGTTAGCCCGACTGGCCGCTAGACATCCATCGCGTGGGTTGTCGCCTCGCGCAGCGCGCGAAGCCGAATGCGGTTGGCGCTGAGGCTCCATGCAATCCCGCCAGCGGCGCCGATAACGAAGCTGCTGGCTCCGAACAAAATAGAGACAAGCAGGCCGTCGCTTTCCGGCAATCCAGCATAGGTGAACGCTGCGATCATCGCACTCTCGCGCACGCCCCATCCGGCGATCGACACGGGGATTGCGGAGATCAGGATCACCGGCGGAATGAGCAATAGCGAATTCAAGAAAGTAAAGGATGAGCCGATGGCCTGCGCGCAGAACCACAAGACCGCGACGGTCATGAGATGAACGGTTATCGATATGACGGCCACTGCTGCTCCCGTTCTCGCGGAGGTGAGTACAGTCCAGACAGTTTTTGCGATGTCCGCCAGGTGGCGAATGGCTTTCCAGCGTGCGATCGACGTGCCGCCAAGCAGTGACAGCATGAGCAGGCCCACTGGCGCCGTAGCGCCAGCCACCCCGATCAAAATAAGTGTCGTGCGGCCGACCGGATTGGCGATCAACGCGAGCGACCAAGGCAGGCAAAACAAGACAAGAACAGCAAGCCAGATCAACCCGGCAATTCGATCAATCAAGACCGAAAAGATTGCGTTCTTCCATGCACCGGCGTCCCTCGCCAGAAGCCAGATGCGCGCCGCGTCGCCGCCGACAGTCGATGGCAGGACCTGGCTGAAGAACGAACCGATCAGCGTATAGAACACCGCTCGGCCGGCGCTCAGACGTCCGCCACCAAATTCGGCAATGCGCTGCCAGCGTAGTGAAGCCAGCGTGAGCTGTAGGCCCAGCGTGGTCAACGCAGCCACAATCCAGAAATAGTTGAGGTGGTAAAGGCGCTCACGCAAAACGCCGAAATTGACGAAGTGAACGGCGACATATAACAGCGCCAGCGAGATCGCTACCTTGATTGCGAAGAGTAACAGGCCGCGCATCCGTCCCATAGGTCTTGGTCTCAGGGTTTTCGGGTATGTTCCGTGCAATCGAACGAACGTGGCGGGCAAATCGTTTAAAATTACACAAGAGAGCCAATCTCATACATTGATTGTTCTTCCATGAGAATGGGATAAATTCGGCTTCAGGCGCGAGCCTCGAAAAGGTGATCGGGATGAAAAAATTGTCGGATCTTAAAGTTAAGTTATTCACCGATGGTGCTGATAAGGCGCAAATCGTGGAGATGGCCAAGCAGCCATGGATCGCCGGATTTACCACCAATCCATCTTTGCTCAAGAAAGCCGGCGTCAGCGATTATGCCGGCTATGCGCGCGAGCTCGTGACTGCGGTGCCCGATCGTCATATTTCGTTCGAGGTTTTTTCCGATGACGTCCCGGAAATGGTCGCGCAGGCGCGCATCATCGCGTCGTGGGGCAAGAACGTCTACGTGAAATTGCCGGTGACGAACACGCGTGGTGAGCCGCTCTTCGAGGCGGTGCGGGCGCTTTCGCGCGACGGCGTCAAAATCAATATGACGGCCATCTTCACCGGTGAGCAGGTCGCACGGGCCGTCGAGTCTCTCGATGGTGGTGCGCCCGCCTGCGTGTCGGTGTTTGCAGGCCGCCTCGCGGATTTCGGCATTGACTACAGGCCGATCATGCAGGACGCCGTCTCGCGCGCCCGAAAAACCCGCAATGTTGAAATCATTTGGGCATCCACGCGCGAAGTTTTCAACGTCGTAGAGGCGGATGTGATGGGATGCCATATCATCACCGCGCCCGCCGATGTGCTCAAGAAACTTCCGGCGCTTGCCACCATGACCGCAGCGGAACTCTCGCTCGCGGCGGTAAAATCATTCCGGGATGATGCCGTTGCAGCGGGATTGCGACTTGCCGTTCCTGCTTCGCACGCCGCTGAATAACTGTGGATATTGAGGCATCGAAAGCGCTGAATTGTCCGCTTGTAACGCTTTGAATCAAAACGTGTTCGCCGCGGTTTCCGATGGGTAGTCGCCAGTCGCGCATGGCCATGCTAGTGGATCGGAAGCGGGCTTAGTTGGGCGTGGGGATATCATCGAGACATGGTGCAGGCTGTAGCAGCAAGCGCGGAGCGTCCGTTGCGTGTGGGTGTCGTCGGCGTCGGCGTCATGGGCAGCAATCATGCTCGTGTATTCGCCGGCTTGCCGGGCACCGAACTCGTCGGCGTAGCCGACCCTGATCGCAAGCAGGCCGAATTTGTCGCGCGCACTTTAGGCTGTGTCGCCGTTGCCGATGTCGGCGAGTTGATTGATCGCGATGTCGACGCAATTACCATCGCCGCACCAACCCACCTCCATCGCGACATCGCGCTGGCCTGCATTGCGCGTGGCGTCCACGTCATGGTGGAAAAGCCGATTGCCTCTTCGGTAGAAGAGGGACGGGAAATCATCAATGCGGCGCGCCGCGCCGGGCTGACTCTGATGGTCGGCCATGTCGAGCGCTTCAATCCTGCGGTCGAGGCGATCAAGGAAGCGATCCGCGGCGAGGATATTCTCTCGATCGCCATCACCCGGGTCGGGCCATTCCCGCCACGTATGTCGAATGTCGGCGTGGTGATCGACCTGGCTGTGCACGATATCGACCTGATCCGCTGGTTTACCGACTCCGACATTGTCGAGGTGCAGCCGCAGCTCTCGAGCGCGGTTGCCGAGCGCGAAGACATCGCGTTGCTCCAGTTCCGGACCGCGTCCGGTGTGCTCGCACACATCAACACAAATTGGCTGACGCCATTCAAGGCGCGCAACGTCACGGTGGCCACGCGCGGTAAATATGTCACCGGCGATCTGCTGACCCGGCAAGTGACCGAATGCTTCGGCTTCCAGCCCGACGGCAGCTACTCGATGCGCCATCTTTCGGTCGGCCACGCCGAGCCGCTCCGTTCCGAACTGCTTGCCTTCCTGCGCGCGGTCCGTTCTGGGACGACGCCGGCCGTGACCGGCGAGGAAGCTGTGGCCAGCCTCGAGATTGCGACGCGCTGCCTTGCTACGCGCCCGACTGCGGTTGCGCCCGCGCAACGGAAAGGCCCGCGCGCAGTCGTCGGCTAACCGGCGTCTTATTCTGTGCGGACGTTTAAATGAATTTGCGTTCCAACCCCCCATCCATTCCGTTCATAGACGTTTCCGCTCAACGTCGGAGACTTGGGTCCGCTATCGACACAGCAGTCACGCGGGTCTTGAATCACTGCCAGTTCATTCTGGGCCCGGAGGTGAAGGCTTTTGAAGCGGAGCTTGCAGCATTCTGCGGCGCCCGCCATGTGGTCACTTGCGCAAGTGGGACCGATGCTCTTGTGCTTGCCTTGCGCGCGATGGGGGTTGGGCCCGGCGATGCCGTTTTGTGTCCGTCGTTCACTTTTTGCGCGACCGCGGAAGTGGCCGTCTTGGTCGGCGCAACGCCGGTGTTCGTCGATGTCGATGCAACAACATTCAATATCGATGCCAAGGGTATTGCGGGTGCGGTTGCGACTGCAAAAGAAGCGGGACTTAAGCCGAAGGCAATCATTCCGGTCGATCTGTTCGGCTTGCCGGCGGATCACTCCGCTATCGCCGCGGCAGCGAAGGCCGAAAATCTGCTGATCCTTGACGATGCCGCGCAGGGCTTTGGCGGCGTCTACGACAATCGCAGGCTTGGCACCTTCGGCCACACCACGGCGACCAGCTTCTTTCCTGCCAAGCCTCTCGGATGTTACGGCGATGGCGGCGCCGTGATGACCGACGACGATGGGCTTGCCGAAGCGCTAAGAAGTCTGCGTGTCCACGGGCAGGGCAGCGACAAATACGACAATGTGCGGATCGGTCTTGCCTCACGCCTCGATACCATCCAGGCGGCCATCCTCAGCGAGAAACTCAAGATTTTTCCGGACGAGATTGACGCACGCAACAAAGCAGCGCGCCGATACAGCGAAGGGCTTGGCGATGTCGTGACCGTGCCGGTGGTGCCGGCCGGATCCACCTCTGTTTGGGCCCAATACACCATCCGCGTTGCCGGCGGAGGGCGTGATGCGCTTGCCGCTGCCCTCAAGGCTGAAGGCATTCCGACCGCAATTTATTATCCCATTCCGCTACACCGGCAGCAGGCCTACAAGCATTTTCCGGTCGGCAAGGGCGGTGTCGCCGTGAGCGATCGGCTAGCGGCCGAAGTCATCAGCCTGCCGATGCATGCCTATCTTGATGGGGCGACCCAGGATCGCATCATTGATGCAACGCGGCGTGCGCTGAAGAAGTGATCGCCCGGCGCATCGGCGCCCGATCAGCTTCGTTTGTAGACATCCTCAAGCCGCTCGATGTCATCTTCACCGAAATAGCTGCCGGTCTGCACCTCGATCAGTTCGAGCGGGATCTTTCCCTTGTTCGCCATCCGGTGGACGCTGCCGATCGGAATATAAACGGACTCGTTTTCGTGCACCGCGCGGACTTGCTCGCCGATGGTGACTTCGGCGGTTCCGCGCACCACGATCCAATGTTCGGAACGGTGGCGGTGCTTTTGTAAAGACAGTATCCCGCCAGGAACGACGACGATGCGCTTGACCTGAAAGCGTTCGCCCATGTCGATGGACTCATAGTAGCCCCAGGGTCGATGCACGCGCTTGTGGTCGGTCGCCTCCGCACGCTTGGCGGCCCTGAGTTTGGTGACCAGTTCACGCACGTCTTGCGCGCGCGCGCGTGGGACCACCATCACGGCGTCGGAGGTGCTGACCACGACCATGTCCTTGACGCCGACCAGAGTGGTCAAACGCTCATCGGAATGAACCACGCAGCCGGTCGTGTCCATGGTCACGGCCTGACCTTGCACCACGTTGCCTTGCATGTCGGGTTTGGTGATGTCGAACAGCGCGTCCCAACTGCCAATGTCTGACCAGCGGAAGTCGCCGGCAATAACCGCGGCGCGGTCGGTCTTTTCCATCACGGCATAGTCGATCGATTTCTGCGGCGCGCGTGCGAAGGCTTCCGCTTGCAGCCGCACGAAACCGAGGTCGTTGCTGGCATTCGCCACGGCCGCCCTGACCGCCGCCGCCATTTCGGGCTCCAGCCGCGCGAGCTCAGACAACAAGACGTCGGCGCGGAAGAGGAAGTTGCCGGAATTCCAGAGATAGCCTTCGCGCAGGTAACACTCCGCAGTAGCGGCATCGGGCTTCTCGACGAAGCTCTTGACCACATGAACTTCGCCGCTGCCGATGGCTTCGCCGGGAAGAATATAGCCGTAGCTGGTCTTTGGCTCGGTCGGCTTGATGCCGAATGTCACGATTTGCCCGGCTTCGGCGGCCGCACGGCCGGCGAGACAAGTGGCGCGAAATGCTTCGACGTCCAGGACAATGTGATCGGCGGCCAGCGCGAGCACCACAGCTTGCGGATCACGGCTGGCTGCAATTGCGGTCGCAGCTGCGATGGCGGGTCCCGAATCGCGCCGGATCGGCTCGATCACGACGGTCGCTTCAACGCCGACTTCTTCTGCTTGCCGACGCGCGAAAAAATGGAAATTCGGGCCGGTAATCACGATCGGCGGCGCAAACATTGGGTCCTGCACCCGCAGCAGGGTTTCCTGGTAGGTCGACCGGTCGCCGACCAGCGGCAGGAACTGCTTGGGTAGGGCGTCACGCGAGACCGGCCAAAGCCTGGTCCCGGCGCCGCCGGCCAGCAAGATGGGGACGATTGGTGAAGACATGGGCGGCGGCTGGGTCGGGCTCTTTGTTCCGGCGTAGAATTGTCTTAAGGCAGTTCCACGTTTCTGACTATTGCTATCGTCGAGTAAACCTTAATCCGCGGTGTTCTCGCCCCGCAGCAGGCCCGTTCCCCGATGATTGAGCGCATTATAACGGTCGGTGGGTTCACGCTGCTCTCGCGGATAACCGGCTTTATCCGCGACATCGTGTTGGCCGCGGTGCTTGGTGCAGGTCCAGTGGCCGACGCGTTTTTCGTGGCTTTTCGGTTACCCAATCATTTTCGCGCCATATTCGCCGAAGGGGCCTTTAATGCGGCCTTTGTGCCGGCGTATGCCAGTATCCGCGAGCAGGGCGGCGCGGCGCGCGCGGGACTGTTCGCCGACCGCATTTTCACGCTACTGCTGATCAGTCAGATCGTACTGCTGGCGCTGGCACTTTTGTTTACGCCGGCGGTGATCGATGTGCTGGCTCCCGGGTTTGCTCGTGATCCCGGACGCTTTGCACTTGCTACTGACCTCACCCGCATCACTTTTCCATATTTGTTGTTGATCACGCTTGTGACGCTGTATGGGGGCATCCTCAACGCCCTTCAGCGCTTCGCCGCCGCCGCCGCCGCATCAACTTTGCTTAATCTGTCGATGATGGTGACGCTGGCACTTGTCGTATTTTTTCCAACCGCCGGTCATGCGGCGGCCTGGGGCGTGCTGATCTCCGGCGTACTGCAAGCGCTTCTGGTCGGCGGCGACACCTGGCGCGCCGGTGCGATGACCACACTTCGGTGGCCTGAACTCGACGCCGATGTGCGGAAATTCTTCCGTGCGCTTGGGCCGGCGACGGTCGGCTCTATGGGCGTGCAGCTTGCATTGTTCGCCGATACTATCATCGCAAGTTTTCTGCCGGCCGGTGCATTGTCTGCACTATATTATGCCGACCGTCTCAATCAGCTGCCGATCGGCGTTATTGGCATTGCGGCCGGCACAGTCATTCTTCCGGAAATGTCCCGTCGCATTGCCGGCGGCGATCACAGCGGCGCGGCGCGCGCGCAAAGCCGCGCGATCGAATTCACCTTGCTGCTGTCGGTTCCGTGCGTCGCCGCATTTTTCGTCATTCCGGATCTGATCATGCGCGCATTGTTTATGCGTGGCGCCTTCACGGCTGCCGACGCCGATGCGGCCGGACGCACGTTGATGGCTTACGCCTTCGGCCTGTTGCCGTTCGTTTTGATTCGCAGCGCGGTCGCTACCTTCTTTTCGCGCGGCGATACGAGCACGCCGGTGAAGGCCGCACTGTTCGCAGCAGCGGTCAATATTGCTTTCAAGTTTTTGCTCATGGGGCCGCTCGCGCAAGTCGGGCTGGCGCTTGCGACATCGATCGGCGCCTGGATTAATCTGGGTCTGGTCATCTGGTTTGCGGCACGTGCGGGTCACATCGAACGTGACGAACGCCTCCGCCAGTCGATGCTCAGGCTTGCCGTCGCCGGCGTTGTACTCGCTGCGGTGTTATGGTTGTGCGCCGCGCCGGTCAGTCGATGGTTGTCAGGCTGGAATACCCTGCATGATCTTGCGACGCTGGGCGTCCTTGCGGTGATTGGAGCCGTGTTTTACGGCGGAACAGTATTGCTTCTTTTCGGTTCCAGCTGGCTCGCGGCGTTCCGCGCCAGGAGGCGTGGGTAAACCCGGATTTCACGCGGCTATTGCCGAACTGGTGAATGGACATACATGCCTGCCGAGGCTATTGGGACGGGCCGACTGATTGTGCTGCGCCACCGCGGGAATTCATGAATCCGACAAGACTGGTTTCATCATTTTCTTTGATGCATCGCGCGGGAGCGCTCGCGCTGCCATTGGTGCTTACGACTTTGGTCGCAAGCTGTGGCCAGAACCAGCAGCAAGGCGGCGGACCGCCGCCGCCGGCAGTGACGGTAGCCAAGCCGGTCAAGCGCACAGTTTTTGACTATGATGAATATGTCGGCCGCTTCACCGCCATCAATTCAGTCGAAGTGCGCGCGCGCGTTTCGGGCTACCTCGACGGTTTGCATTTCAAGGACGGACAGCTCGTCAAGCAAGGTGACTTGCTGTTTACAATCGACAAGCGACCTTTCCAGAACACGCTCGACCAGGCGCGCGCCAATCTGGTGCAGGCGCAATCCAATTTGGTCTTCACTGAATCCGATTATACGCGCGGCCAGCAACTCGTGCGCGACAAGACCATCACCGACCAGACCTTCGAGCAACGCGCGCAAGCGTTCCGCAACGCCAAGGCCTCGGTGAGTAATAACGAGGCCGCCGTACGTCAGGCCGAACTCGATATGGAATTTACCGAACTGCGCGCGCCTGTGAATGGCCGCATCGGCGACCGGCGCGTTTCACCCGGCAACCTTGTGACCGGCGGCACCGGCGGCAATACAACGCTGCTTGCCACAATTGTATCGATCGATCCGATCTATTTCGAATTCACTTTCGATGAAGCGTCTTACTTGCGTTACGAGCGGCTCGCCAAAAACGGCGGACAGGATGTGGCCAGCCGCAATGCCGGCGTGCCGGTCGCCCTCAAGCTCATCGACGAGAATGACTTTGATCACAAGGGCCGCATGGACTTCGTCGATAACGTGATCGACCGCGCGACCGGGACAATTCGCGGCCGTGCCGTGTTCGAGAACCCGAACGGCGTGCTCACGCCGGGCATGTTCGCGCGCGTGCGCGTGCCGGGCTCATCGCCTTACGAAGGTTTGCTTGTTCCTGACGCCGCCATCGGCACTGAGCAGGCGCGCAGGTTCGTGGTCGTCATCGACGCGCAGGACACCGCACGCCCCAAATACGTGATGCTCGGCCAGCTGACGCCCGATAACCTGCGCGTCATAAAGGACGGCATCGGGCCCGACGATCGCATTGTCATCAGCGGTCTCATGCAGGCGCGCCCGGGTGCGAAAGTGCGGCCGGAGGAGCAGGGTGCAAAACCTGTCCAGGGCGGAGCGGCCGGCGCGCCGCAACAGGCCAAGTAGCGAGGGCGGAAAAAGCCCATGCGCATTTCGCATTTTTTCATCGACCGGCCGATTTTCGCGTCCGTGGTTTCGATCATCTTCGTGATCCTCGGCGGCGTGGCGTTCTCCCGTTTGCCGATCGCGCAATATCCGGAGATCGCTCCGCCGACCATCACGGTGTCGGGACAGTATCCCGGCGCCAGCGCCGATGTCGTTGCCGCAACGGTGGTGACGCCGATCGAGCAGCAGATCAACGGCGTCGAAAACATGATCTACCTGTCGTCGAATTCGACCGGTGACGGCAGATTCACGATCTCGGTGAGCTTCGATATCGGCACAAATCTCGATATCGCGCAGGTGCAGGTGCAGAACCGTGTGGCGATCGCCCAGCCGCGCCTGCCAGCAGACGTGCGCAATATCGGCGTCACGGTCAACAAGAGTTCGCCCGACCTCATGATGGTCGTGCATCTCTACTCGCCGGACAAATCGCGCGACACTCTGTTTATTTCCAACTACGCCACCATCGAAATCACCGATGCGCTCACGCGCGTCGATGGCGTCGGCTCCATCATCGTGTTCGGCAGTCGCGACTACGCGATGCGGGCCTGGCTCGATCCGGATCGGCTACAGTCGCTCGGGCTCACCGCAAACGACGTTGTGCTCGCGCTGCAGGGGCAAAACGTGCAAGTCGCCTCTGGCGTGCTGAACCAGCCGCCGGTCGACAAGCCAGGCGCATTCCAGATTTCGGTGCAGACGCTCGGTCGTCTCAGCAGTACGGAAGAATTCTCAAATATTGTCATCAAGCAGACACCCAATGCCGTGGTGCGCGTCAAGGACATTGCCACGGTCGAACTCGCGGCCCAGGACTATTCGACGAACTCGTATCTGGATCTAAATCCGGCCATTGCGCTCGGAGTATTCCAACGACCTGGTTCGAACGCGCTGGCGACAGCCAAGGCGATCCAGAGCGCGATGGACGATATGGCCAAGCGATTTCCGCCCGGCCTGAAATACGACATCGTCTACAATCCGACGCAGTTCATTCAGCAATCGGTGGATGCGGTCGAATTGACGATCGGGGAGGCGATCATCCTCGTCGTCCTGGTCGTCATTCTTTTCCTGCAGACGTGGCGTGCCGCGATCATTCCCATCGTTGCCATTCCGGTGTCATTGATCGGCACATTCTTTTTCATGGCGGCGTTCGGCTTTACGCTCAACAATCTGTCTTTGTTTGGCCTTGTCCTGGCGATCGGCATTGTCGTCGATGACGCCATCGTCGTGGTCGAGAATGTCGAGCGCAATATCGAGGCGGGGCTTTCGCCCCACGACGCCGCGGTCAAAAGCATGGACGAGGTCGGCGCTGCGCTGATCGCGATTGCTTTGGTGCTGTCGTCAGTGTTCATCCCGTCAGCCTTCATCACCGGCATTTCCGGTCAATTCTACCGCCAATTCGCATTGACCATTGCTGGCGCCACCATCATCTCGCTGATCGTGTCGCTGACATTGTCGCCGGCGCTATGCGCCATGCTGCTCAAGCCACATCGCGAGATCGAGGATGGGTACTGGTGGAGCAGGCCGATCCACGGCTTCTTTGGCATTTTCAACCGGTATTTCGACAAGCTCACACACGCCTATGGCAAGCTTTCCGCCAAACTGGTGCGCATCGCGGTGCTGATGCTGGTGGTCTATGCCGGCGTCATCGCCTTCGGTCTGAACGAATTCCGCAAGACACCGGTCGGCTTCATTCCTCAACTCGATCGCGGCTATCTCATCATCGTCACGCAATTGCCGCCGGCGGCATCTCTGGCGCGCACCGATGAGGTCAATCGCCAGGCGGTCGAGATCGCGTTGAAAATACCCGGGATTGCGCATGCCGTGAATATTGTGGGCTTCTCAGGCGCCACCTTCACCAATGCTCCGAATGCCGGCGCCGTCTTCGTGACACTTGACGATTTCGAGAAGCGTGCGAAGGATCCCCAGCAATCGGCGGCTGCGATCCAGGGGCAGCTGTTTCAGCGTCTGTCGGCGATCCATGACGGCCTGATTTTCGTCGCCGCACCACCGCCCGTTTCTGGCATCGGCAATGCCGGCGGTTTCCGCATGATGGTGGAGGATCGCGCCGGCCGCGGCTCACAGGCCTTGCAGGGCGCGGTCTATGCGATGATGGGAAGAGCAGCGCAGACTCCCGGCTTGCTGCAAGTGTACTCGCTGTTCGAAAACACGACACCACAGCTTTATCTCGACATCGATCGCACCAAGGCCCAGCTGCTTGGCATCAATGTGCCGGATGTCTTTGCGGCGCTGCAGATTTATCTTGGCTCGGCCTATGTCAACGACTTCAACCTGTTCGGCCGCACCTATCGCGTGGTGGCGCAGGCGCAAAGCGGAAGCCGTAGCGATCCCAGCGACGTGTTGAAGATTCGCGTTCGCAACAATACTGGTGAAACAGTGCCGCTCGGCGCATTCACCACGGTGCGCACGATCACGGCCCCTTACCGTGTGCCGCGCTACAATCTTTATCCGGCCGCCGAGCTCGATGGCGCGGCAGCACCAGGCTATAGCCAGGGGCAGGCGATCAAGATCATGGAGCAGCTTGCGGCCGAGACGTTGCCGCAAGGGTTTTCCTATGAGTGGACGACGCTCGCCTTCCAGCAAATCCGCGCCGGCAGTACTGCAACCTTCGCCTTCGTGTTGGCGGTGGTCTTCGTATTTCTGGTGCTGGCGGCGCAATTCGAAAGCCTGACGCTGCCATTGGCGGTGATCATGATCGTGCCGATGTGTCTCATCGCGTCGATCGTCGGCGTCGTCTTGCGTGGTCAGGACAACAACATTCTCACCCAGGTTGGTTTCGTCGTGCTGATCGGTCTTGCGGCCAAAAACGCCATTCTGATCGTCGAGTTTGCCAAGCAACTTGAGGACAGCGGCCGCGATCGGTTTGACGCCGCGGTCGAGGCGGCGCACTTGCGGCTGCGGCCAATTCTGATGACGTCATTTGCCTTCATTCTCGGCGTGACGCCGCTGGTCTGGGCGATCGGTGCCGGCGCAGAGCTCCGGCAGACACTGGGCACTGCGGTGTTTTCCGGTATGATCGGGGTCACCGCATTCGGCCTGATCTTTACGCCGGTCTTTTACGTGCTCTCGCGCTGGGTGGCGCTGCATCTTTCGGCGCGCCGCAAAGAGACCCGGAAAAAGACCAGCTAACCACCCTCGATTGCACAAGGCGGCTGTCAATGGCGATGAAATTTGGATTTGGCCAGCCGCTCACCCGCAAGGAAGACGATCCGCTGCTGCGCGGCGCAGGGCGCTATATCGCCGACGTCGCACCTGACAAGCCGCTTTACGCTGTCATGGTGCGCTCACCGCACGCCCATGCGCGATTCCGAATCCACGATGTCGAAAAAGTACGGGCGATGCGGGGTGTCCGGCTGGTGCTGACGTCGGCCGATATTTCCGCGCTGGGCCCATTGCCGACGCCTGGTGTCCTGGCTGACGTGGATATCAAGGTGCCGAAGTATCCGATCCTTGCAAAAGATGTCGTGCGGCATGTCGGTGATGCCATTGCCTTTGTGGTCGCCGACAGCCTCGAGCTGGCGAAAGATGCAGCTGAGACTCTTGCCGTTGACTGGCAGGAGCTGCCGCATGTGGTTGGCGCTGTGGCTGCGCTCAAGCCCGGCGCACCCAAGGTTTGGGCGGACCGGCCGAACAATCTCGCATTCGAAACAGAAGCTGGCGATGCTCGCGCGACCAAGGAGGCCTTTGCCAAGGCCGCACGGATCGTTGAACTGACCATCGTCAATCAGCGGCTGGTGACCAACTATCTCGATACCCGCGGCGTGGTCGCCGAATATGATGGTGATCGCTACACACTCACCCTCGGGAGCCAGGGTAGCCACGTCATCCGCGATATCATCGGCGGCGCGGTGATGAAGTTGCCGCCCGAAAAGATGCGGGTCGTGACGCCCGATGTCGGTGGCGGCTTCGGTACGAAGTTATTTCCCTATCGCGAATACGCACTGGCGGCGGTTGCGGCGGAACGGCTACGCCGGCCGATCAAATGGATCTGCGATCGCAGCGAGCATTTTCTCGGCGATAGTCACGGCCGCGACAATATTTCGACCGCGCGGCTGGCGATCGACGAGAAGGGGCGTTTCCTGGCGCTCGAGCTCGACATCATCGCGGACATGGGCGCGTATCTGTCCTGCTATGCGCCCTATATTCCCTGGCTCGGTGTCGGCATGGCGACGGGCGCCTATGATATTCCTGCCGCGCACATACGGCTGCGTGCCGCTTATACGAACACCGTTCCGGTTGATGCCTATCGTGGCGCCGGACGTCCCGAGGCGTCTTATCTGATCGAACGCGTGGTTGATGCGGCCGCGCACGATCTCGACATGGCGCCCGATTTGCTGCGCCGGAAGAACCTGATCAAGCCGAAGGCGCTGCCCTACACAACGCCGACCGGCAAGGTCTACGATTCCGGTGACTTCGCCGGCACGCTCGCGCGCGCGCAGGAGCTTGGAGATTGGGACGGTTTCAACAAGCGTGCGGCGCAGTCGCGGCGCGCAGGCCGGCTGCGCGGCATGGGCATCGCCACCTATATCGAGGCTTGCGGCAATAACGGCCCGGAAACCGCGACGCTTACGCTGGATCACGATGGTGGTGTGACCCTGCTGATCGGCTCGCAGTCCACCGGCCAGGGCCACGCCACGTCCTATGCGCAACTGATCGCCGAACGGCTCGATTTGCCGCCCGAGCGCGTCCGCGTCGTTCAGGGTGACACCGATCGTATCAAGAGCGGCGCCGGTACCGGGGGATCGAGCTCCATTCCCGTCGGTGGCGTTTCTGTCGATCGGGCGGCGACGGCACTCGCGGGGCAAATCAAGGAGATTGCGGCGGACGCCCTGGAAGCATCCGCCGGCGACCTGGAGATTGCGGACGGGGCGGTGCGCGTTGCCGGTACCGATCGCGTCATTTCGTTTGCCGATTTAGCGGCGCATCCGGGCGCGACGCCCGAGAAATTGCGTGCGGCGAAAGAGTTCAGCGTCGAGCCGTCGACTTATCCCAACGGCACTCATATTGCCGAAGTCGAAATCGATCCCGAAACCGGTGCAACGAGTATCGTCAACTACATCGTTGTCGACGACTTCGGCGCCACACTCAATCCATTGTTGCTTGCGGGCCAAGTGCATGGCGGTGCAGTGCAGGGCATCGGACAGGCCTTGATGGAGGAAACCGTCTACGACTCAACGACGGGCCAGCTGCTCAGCGCAAGTTTCATGGACTACGCCATGCCGCGTGCAGAACACGTACCCGACTTCGTGTTCGAGACCCGCAACACGCCGTGCAAGACCAATCCCCTTGGCGTCAAAGGTGCCGGCGAAGCGGGTGCCATCGGCTCGTGCCCTGCGGTCATGAATGCCATTGTCGATGCGCTTTGGCGTGCGTACCGCATTCGACATATCGACATGCCGGCGACACCGTGGCGGATCTGGGAAACCATCGTCGCGGCGCAAAAAATGGCTGCACAGTAGTCGGTGTCGAGCGGCAGGCACGCGGTTGACAGAATTTCGCCGACAAACAGGTGTTTATATTGTCGGATTTCGCCGGATAAAAAGTGAGATATTTTCAATGCGAGGAAAGACGGGAGCGGCGCTTGCCGCTATTTTTGTATTGGCCGGAGCGGTCACGGTGATCGCACAATTTGACCCGATTGCGACGCGGATAGCCCTGATGAAGGAGAGTGATCAGAATGCCGTCATCGTCGTGCGGATGATGCGCGGTCAGGCGCCGTTCGATGCCGCCAAGGTCGACGCCGCCTTCGCGCAATGGGCCGACACCGCGCAGAAACTTCCCGGCCTTTTTCCCGACAATTCGAAAACCGGACAGAAAACCCGCGCAGCATCGAAAATCTGGGTGACGAAAGCCGACTTCGATGGCAAGTCCGCGGACTTCGGCAAGGTGGTCGCCGCGAACCGCGCCAAGGCCAAAGCCTCACTCGATGGTTTGCGCGCCGCCATTCCGGCTGTGGGCAACGCCTGCGACGCCTGCCACAAGGACTATCGTCTCTCTCGCCAATAGGGCAAAAGGCGCAGCGATCACGCTGGCCACAGCGGCGGCGCCAAGGCCGAGGGCCAATCGCAGTAATCACTGCTAGTGTGAACCAACCACCGACCGCGGGACCTGCCGGATGCTCCGCACGCTTGCCACTGTCGCGATCGCCGCGGCCGCTCTTGCCGCGGCGGCACTCTGGTTTCTGACCGCGCCGGCAACAATCCCCGCGAGCGCGCTCGCTCCGCACAGGCCCGATCTCGCCAACGGCCGTACGATGTTCCTGATCGGCGGGTGCTCGTCATGCCATGCGGTGCCGGAACAAAAGGATGCCACGCGCCTTGGCGGCGGCCTCGCGCTCAATTCGCCGTTTGGCGTGTTTTACGTGCCGAACATCTCGCCGGACCTCCACGATGGAATCGGCGGCTGGACCGAAGCACAGTTTCTCACTGCAATGGTGTTGGGCACTTCGCCTAAAGGCGACCATCTCTATCCGTCGCTGCCCTACACTTCGTATCGCAACATGCGACTCAATGATCTGCGCGACCTATTCGCCTACCTGAAAACCTTGCCGGCGGTTTCAGGCAAGGTGCGCGATCATGATCTGCCGTTTCCCTTCAACATTCGCCGGGCCATCGGGCTTTGGAAGTTGCTTTTTCTTGACAAGAAGACTTATGAGGTCGACTTGTCACAATCTTCGCAATGGCGGCGCGGTGCTTATCTCGTGAATGGCCCCGGCCACTGTGCCGAATGCCACTCACCGCGCAATTTCCTGGGCGCAATCATCGCGAGCAGGCGCTTCACCGGCGGCCAGAGCCCCACTGGCCAGGGTGGCGTCCCCGACATCACGCAGGCCAAGCTGCACGATTGGAAGGTCGAGGAATTGGCCGAGACGCTCGCCACCGGCATGACAGCAGATGCCGACCTGGTCGGTGGCTTGATGATGGAGGTTGTAGCGAACACCCGGCAGTTGAGCGCGGCCGACCGCAAAGCGATCGCCGTTTATATCAAATCACTGTCCGCGCCGAAGTAGTGCGCGTGAGCGATATTTGACGTATGCATGGGCGAATCGCCGGCTCGCCCATGCATACGTTCAAGGCCATCGGACTGAAGCTGATTTCCGCGCTCCTGTTTGCCGGCATGTCGGCGCTGGTGCGACAATTGGGCGATGTCGCGCCGGTCGGCCAGATGGTGTTTTTCCGCAGCGCCTTCGCGATTCTACCAGTGCTGGTGATCTATGCGCTGCGCGGCGAACTCGCTTCCGCCGTGCGCACCGGTCGTCCATTCGGCCAGCTCGGCCGCGGCTTGCTCAGTGTTTGCGGCATGTTCACGAACTTTTCGGCGCTCACCCGGCTGCCGCTTGCCGATGCGACCGCGATCTCGTTCGCATCGCCGCTCATCACCGTTGCACTTGCGGCCGTCGTCCTGAAGGAGCGCGTACGCATCTACCGGTGGTCCGCGGTGGTGATCGGCTTTGCCGGCGTGATTGTGATGCTAATTCCACATTTCGACGTGGGCGCCTATGCTGGGGCGGCCGGCGCGGCAGCGGCGGTGGGCTCGCTATTTGCGATGACCTCGGCGTTCTGCAATGCAGGCACCGTGATCCAAACCCGCCGGCTCACGCAGACTGAAACGACCTCGTCCATCGTGTTCTATTTTTCGCTGGTCTGCGCCATTGCCGGCGCCTTGACGTTGCCCTTCGCCTGGCATTCGCCCACCGCGCGTGAACTCACCGCGCTGATCGCGCTCGGCATTCTTGGCGGTCTTGCGCATATCTTTTTGACGGAAAGCTATCGTTTCGCCGCGGCCTCCGTGGTGGCGCCGTTCGACTACAGCGCGATGCTGTGGGCTCTCCTGCTCGGCTACTGGCTGTTTGGTGAACTGCCCGGCACGTTGGTTTACGTCGGTGCCTCGATCGTCGCCGGCGCCGGCCTTTACGTCATCTGGCGCGAACGTCAGCTCGGTCTCCAACGCGCGCGCGAAGCGGAAGGGCCACCGACCGCGGCGTGAGCGCGAACTAGCCGCGTTTGCGGTGATCCGCCCGCCTGAACGGGCAATGCCCCTAAGGAGATATCCTGAGGTCGGTATTTGACCTGCCGCAACTCGAAATCGCGCAGTGCGCCTACCGGTAATGTATGAGAACGGTCGACGAGCTTTGGCAGATGGCGCACAATTATTATGCGCGCGCGCGCTCTTCCGTCGATCCGTCGACCAAGCGAATGCTGATGCAGGCGGCGGACGACTATCTTAAGCAGGCCAACGACATCCGTCGCAGCCAGGTCGTCAAAGCTGAGTTTCCCAAGGCTGAGTTCCCAAAGGCCGGGTTCCCCAAACCCGACAGAAAACTCGGTTGAGGGAGTCGCGAGCATTCAAACGGGCGCGCTCAGCTCTTTTGTTGGGCGTGGTGTTCGCACCAGAAATCGAGCAGCTTCCGGGCCGTCGATTGCGACAGTTTCGTATAGTCGCTTTTCAGCTTCTTGAGTTCATCTTCGGACGCCACGCGACCAAGCAAATCGTCCTGTAACAGCGAGCGCAACGTCAGCCACGAAAAGCCTGCTGTCTTGCACGGGACGAGCAGCGCCTCGTTACGGCCCTCGCTCAGCATCTGCTTGATCATATCGATCGGCGCCGAGCACATCGCCGCGAGGGCGGTGACGGTCGCTGCATATTGGCGCTTCTTCGCAAATTCAAGAAGAGTCAATTCATCGAGTTCGCCGTGTTGCTGCGCCCGCTCGACGAGCGCTTGCGCGGCGACAAAATCAACATCCACATCGACATCCGTTCGTTCGATGACGTCATTTGAAATTGTGGCCAGCAGGTCCTTAACGTCGGGACGTCGTTCTGAAACGAGTGCGACAAGCTGCGTTCGCACCGCCTCGCTCACCCGTTCGAGCAGGCGAAGGAAAATGCCGAACGGGATATCAAGGCGCAGACCGAGCTTTTCCAGAAGCGATTCACTCGCCCCGGGCCGGTCGACGATGCGGGCATAGGCGCTTTCGGAAAGCCGCGCGCCTGAATTCTCGACAAGCTTGCTGATGACGTCCTCGTCCCCGCGTGCGATCAGGACGTCGGTCAGCGATTCGCTGAGGCTGCTTCGTTTCGAAATGGCCAGCAGGTGAGGTTGGCCCTTGACCTCGGCGATTTCGATGAGATCTGGCGTGCTCAGGCGGTCCGATAGCGACAGAACCGGACCGGCGATGGCGATTTCGTCGTCGCGCGCAAGAGTATGAACAACCTTGATGGGGGCGTTGTTAATCGGCGCAAGACGTTCGCTGAGTTCAATCAGCGCGTTCGATTCCATTCGCGTCAGCAGATGACCCAGCACCTGATCGAACACCTGGATCTGCTCTTCATTGAGCCTGTCATTCTGGACCAGGAATAAATCGGTGATGCGCCGGAGGGTATCAATCCTCTTTTCCTGAGAACCGCGTCGGACCGCGTCCTCGAGTTCGGTGATCAATGATCTTTGTTGATACATTGCGCGCGTTCTGCTGGACTCGGTCGAGGCGCTTCTGCGCCGACTTATTAATAGAATGTAAACGCGATCTTATACGAAAAGCGTTTAAAAAATTCTCTCGCGCGCTTACGGCGCGTCCGAACGTCCGCAGGCTTGCAAGGTGGAAACTGGTACAATGGGCACAATTTTTCACTCGGCGCTGGTCATCGCCTTCATGATGTTGGCGATTTCGTCTCCTGGACACGCCGCCTGCGGTGCCGGAAATGAGGACTGCGGACCTTCGGCCGATGAAACGCGGGCGAAAATAGCGCAATTGCTCGATTCCGCTTTGCTGACGCCGCACGCGATCGTCGCGGTGGAAAAGCGCGACGGCCGTGAAATTGAAACGCAGGACCGCAAAAAGTATGAGATGCGCTTTTCAGTTGTATTGAATTATTCGGGCGACCGGCTGCGCTGCCGGATCAATCTTTGCCCCGAGTTGCATAATTATTTGCTCGAGATCGACGAGGCTGCGAAGAAAGCAACAATTTCGGGTTGGATCTTTTTTGAGCAGGCAGGCGGAGCATGGCGCTAGAGGGCGGCGGCAGATGCGCGCCGTGAGTCAGGTCTGAAAGGCCTTGAAGGTGATGATGGTGTGCGTGTCCTTGATGCCGGGAATGCACTGCACTTTTTCATTCACAAAATGGCCGATATCGGTTCCGGCCTCGACATAAAACTTCACCAGCAGGTCGTAGTCGCCTGCGGTCGAATAGATCTCGGAGGCGATCTCGGATTCGGCCAGCGCGTTGGCGACCTGGTAGGCCTTACCGAGCTGGCATTTGATCTGGACAAAGAAGGGGGTCATTGGAGGCCTCCGCTCCGCCGCACACAGGGCGGCGAACAATCCGCAATCCAGCAAAATCGGGCATTGCTGGCAAGGCGGCTTGCCTTGCGGGCAGCCGCGGAATAGGTATGAGCCAGCAATCTCGTGGGGTGTCCGGCGGTGCCGGACTGAGAGGCCAATCCAGGTCAACCCAACGAACCTGATCCGGGTCATGCCGGCGGAGGGACCAGAGATGCATCACCCGCAAACAACATCGCGCAACAGCGTGGCGCAAGAGGCGTCCAAAGCCGCATCCGGGATTCTCAAGCGGTTGCGCGCGCGTAGCCCGCGCGTCCATTGCATCACCAACGCGGTTGCGCAGAATTTCACTGCCAATGTGCTGCTCGCGGCCGGCTGCGTTCCCTCGATGACACTGTCGGCCGAGGAGATCGGCCCGTTCGTGGCCGGTGCGCAGGCGTTACTCGTCAATCTCGGCACATTCGACGGCGAGCGGCGGCAGGCGACGGCGATCGCTGTCGAAACGGCTACCAGGCACACATTGCCTTGGGTGCTCGATCCGGTGTTCGTCGATCGTGCCCCGCCGCGCGCTGCCTTCGCACGCGAGCTCATTGGCCGCCGGCCGTCGGTCGCCCGCCTCAACCATGCCGAGTTTCATGCGCTGGCGGGCCATGCGCCATCGCGTGATGCAGTTGCGGCTTATGCGGGCGCCAACAAGATCGTCGTCGGACTTTCGGGTGAGATCGATCTCGTCACCGACGGTGAGCGCGTTGTGGCGCTCTCCAATGGGCATCCACTGATGGCCAGAGTGACAGCCATGGGCTGCGCTGGTTCGGCGCTAGTTGCGGCGTGCCTCGCTGTCGAGCCGGATGCGTTTCATGCGACAGTCGCCGCGCTGCTCATGATCGGCATTGCGGGCGAAAAAGCTGCCGAAGCAGCCGAAGGCCCCGGCAGTTTTGCGGTTGCGATCGTTGACGCACTTTACAATCTCGACGGGCCCGTGCTTGTCGCGCGTGCAAAGGTGAATTGATGGACGTCGATCTCAGGCTTTATGCTCTCGTCGATCCTGCGGTCGCCGGCGGTCGCACGCTTCCCGTTCTTGCGGCGCAAATCGCTGGCAGCGCTACTCTGGTGCAATTGCGCGATAAGCACGGATCGACTCGCGCCATGGTCGAGGAGGCGCGCGGCTTGCGCGCGGTGCTCGAGCCCAAGGGCGTTCCATTGCTCGTCAACGACCGGGTCGATGTCGCACTCGCCGCCGAAGCCGACGGTGTCCATATTGGCCAGGACGATATGGCTGTGCCCGATGCGCGGCTCTTGCTGGGACGCAGCGCGATCATCGGGCTCAGCATCAAGACGGTCCAGCAGGCAGAAGCGGCGCCGCTTCCTTTGCTCGACTATGTCGCAATCGGGGGCGTTTACGGAACGACGTCGAAAGACAATACGTCAACGCCAATCGGCCTCACCGGCCTTCGCCGCATCGTCGAGGTGATTCATGCGCGCAAGGCGGGTTTCCCGATCTGCGCCATCGCCGGGATCAACGCCGGCAACGCCGCTGACGTGATTTCCGCCGGCGCCGATGGCGTGGCGGTGATTTCGGCGTTGTCGCTGGCGCCCGATCCGGGCCGCGCCGCGCAAGAGCTGCGGGCGGTCGTCGATGGCGCATTGGCGCGGCGAGGGGCGCCATGACTGCGATCGCCGTCACCGTCGCGGGTTCGGATTCAAGTGGCGGCGCAGGCATCCAGGCAGACCTCAAGACATTTGCTGCGTTGGGGGTCTATGGCGCATCAGTGATCACGGCGCTGACCGCGCAGAATACGCAGGGCGTGCGCGGCATCCACGACGTGCCCGTCGATTTTATTGCGGCCCAGATCGACGCCGTATTCAGCGATCTCGATGTTGCGGCCGTGAAGATTGGCATGCTGTCGCAAGCGGCGATTATCGAAACGGTCGCAGAGGGCCTCGCGCGTTACCGCGCAAAGAACATCGTGCTCGATCCGGTGATGGTGGCGACGTCCGGAGACCGGCTGCTGGCCGCTGACGCGGTCGAGGCGTTACGTACGGTGCTCATTCCGCGGGCGCTGGTGGTGACGCCCAATCTCCCGGAGGCCGCGGCACTCACCGGTGCGACGGCTGCCCGTAATGAGCGGGAAATGGAAATCCAGGCGCGTGAATTGCTGGCGCTCGGCGCACGCAACGTCCTGATCAAAGGCGGTCACGGCAGCGGCGATGAAAGCGTCGATCTGCTGGTCGGGGAGGGTGATGTGCTGCGGCTGTCGGCCCGGCGCGTCGACACGAAAAACACCCATGGGACCGGGTGCACGCTGTCATCGGCGATCGCGGCCGGCCTCGCCAAGGGTCTCGATCTCAAGTCCGCGGCACGCGAGGCGAAAACCTATGTCGCCGCCGGTATCGCGGCCGCCGATACATTGCACGTCGGCCATGGCCACGGACCGCTGCATCATTTTCACGGGATATGGAGGACGACATGACCACGCGACGCACATTCGTAACTGCAGCGGGTGCAACGCTTGCCGGAGCCGTGGCCGCGCCTTCCGTCGCGCGTGCGCAAACACAGAAGTGGCGCATGGTCACCTCCTGGCCGAAGCGTCTGCCTGGCCCCGGCATGTCGGCCGAGCGCATCGCCGATCGGGTGCGCGCGCTGTCGGGCGGCAAGCTCGATATTTCCGTGTCGGCGGCCGGTGAAGTTGTCCCTGCCTTCGAAGTGCTGGATGCCGTTGGCAATGGCGTTGCGGAAATCGGTCACACCGCGTCGTTTTACTGGCAAGGCAAGATGCCGGCGGCGGCCTTTTTCACTACCGTGCCGTTCGGTTTGACGCCCGGCGAGCATGTGGCCTGGATCGATGCCGGCGGCGGGCAGGCGCTGTGGGATGAGCTCTACGCGCCATTCGGCGTGAAGCCGTTCATGGGTGGTAACACCGGCGTCTGTATGGGCGGCTGGTTTCGTCGCGAGGTGAAAAGCCTTGCCGACATGCGCGGCCTCAAATTGCGCTCGCTCGGGCTCGGTGGCGAGGTTTATCGCCGGCTTGGCGTCACGCCGCAGACCACTCCGCCGGCGGAGATTCTGGTGAGCCTGCAATCGGGCGTCATCGATGGCGCTGAATTCGTCGGACCGGGCACCGACATTGCGCTCGGGCTCTACCGTGTCGCGCTGTTTTACTACTATCCCGGCTTCAACAAGCCGAACGGCACCGGCGAATGTATCGTGTCGTTGAAAGCGTGGAACGCACTGTCGGACGAACTCAAGGCCATCGTCACGCATGCCTGCGCGACGGAGGCGAACTACGCACTGGCCGAAATGGAGCGACTCAACGCCCAGGCGCTTGCTGCGCTGGTGGACGAGCACAAGGTGAAGCTCGCGGCGTTTCCGGAGGATCTCATTGCGGCTGCGCGCAAGCAGGCAGGCGATGTGCTCGGCGAACTGGCTGGAAGGAGCGCCATCACCGGCAAGGTGCACGCGTCATACGCGGCATTCCGCGACCGCACCGCGCCCTGGTCGCGGATCTCGATCGAGTCGGTGCTGCGCGCGCGCGGGGTATAAAAGTTTGGCTTTCCCCAAATCCAAGGCAACTAACCCAAGGGCGGACGCCACAGGAAACGAGCGTGCCTGGCGCTTGCATCTGACATTTTTTTTCTCCCTACTGCCCACGCACCCTGCGGCCGGTATAGACTTCCTGTCCGACCCGCCCATCAGAGGCAGGCATACCCGGGAGGATTGGTATGATTGACAAGCATGTCTCACGCCGCACGGTCCTTAAGGCCAGTGTTGCTATTGGCGCGACAACCGTTTTTGCGCAACCGCTGAAAGCTGCGGCGCCTGCGCCGGAAGCGATGACGCCGGCTTTGATCGAGGCTGCGAAAAAAGAGGGCAAGATTTCATTTTATACGGCGATGGACTTGCAGTTCGCAGAACGACTCGGCAAGGCATTCGAGGCGAAATTCCCCGGCATTGCGGTGCGCGTGGAGCGTTCCGGCGCCGAGCGCGTTTTTACCCGGATTAGCCAGGAATACTCCTCCAACATCCACGCCGTCGATGTGGTCAACACGTCCGACCAGTCCCATTGCATCATCTGGAAACGCAATGACTGGCTGGCGCCTTATCTGCCGGAAGAGGTCGCGAAGTATTACGACAAGCGCTACTACGACCCGGACGGGCTGAACGCCACGACACGTATTCTGATCTCTCCACTCGCCTACAACACCAACCTGGTGAAGAAGGAAGACGCGCCGAAGGGCTTCAAGGACCTGCTCGATCCGAAATGGAAGGACAAGCTGGTCAAGGCTCATCCGGCCTATAGCGGCACGATTATGAATTCGACGTTCGAGACCGCGCGCGATCTGGGTTGGGACTATTTCGTGAAACTGGCCGCGCAGAATGTCATGCAGGTCCAGTCGGCGACCGATACGCCGAAGAGAATTTCGCTGGGCGAACGTGCGGTCATGGTGGACGGCGCGGGCTACCTTGTCATCCGCTACAAGGAGGCAGGTCAACCAATCGACATAATATATCCGGAGGAGGGCACGCCGCTCGCGGGCGGCCCAAGCGCCGTCTTCAAGGGCGCCCCCAATCCCAACGCCGCGCGTCTGTTTCAGAACTGGATGCACTCGCGCGAAGGCCAGCAGATGATCGTCGACTACGCCAGACAATATTCGGCGCACAGCCAGACCGTGGAAAAGCCCGGCATCCGCAAGCTCACCGACATCAAACTGATGAAAGAGGATCCGGAAGGCGTCCTGGCGCAGGCTGAAGCGGTCAAGAAGCGGTACGCTGAAATTTTCAAGGTGTAACGGTGCGCAACTCTTGATTTTTCGACACGGATTCCCGTGTTGATAGTGTTTGCGTGCTCGCAAGTTGCTGGGGAGGCCCTTGTGAAGAGAACAAAAGTCGCGTCGCGTGCTGCCGCTGGATTTCGCGCAGTTGCGCTTGTCATTGCATTGGCCGCGTCCGTTGCAGGCCTTGCCTCTCCGGCCAGAGCGCAGGCGGACTATCCCAATCGTCCGGTGCAAATGATCATCGCCTATGGTGCTGGCACCATCGGTGATGTGAGCATGCGGATCTTGGCCGAAAAGCTGAGCAACCAGCTCGGCAAGAATTTCGTGGTTGAAAATCGGCCCGGCGCCGCCGGGGTGGTAGCCGCCAAGGCCGCCGCGACGGCGATCCCCGACGGTTACACGCTTTTTCTGGTCGGCAACAGTTACGCCATCAGCACCGCGTTGTTCAAATCCTTGCCCTACGACGTGCTCAAGGACTTCGTGCCGATATCGGCGGTCGCAACCTTCGACTTTCTCGTCGTGACGAGGAAAGATTCCAAATTCAGGTCGATGCAGGATGTCATTACGTATGCGAAAGCCAATCCCGGAAAGCTCAACATCGCGACATTGAGTCCGGGGACCACCCAGTATCTCGCCGTCGAACTGCTCAAGGTTGCAGCGGGAGTTGATGTCACGGCCGTCACTTTCCGCAGCTCTCCCGATGCGGCGAGCGCGCTGCTGCGGGGCGATGTCGACATCGATATGGATTCCTACGCGCCGCTGAGACCGCTGCTGGACAGCGGCAAGATCGATGTCATTGCGACGACCGGCCGCGACAGGGTTCCCTTCCTGACCGGCGTGCCGACCGTGATCGAAAGCGGCCTGCCGAATTTTGACGTAACGAGCTGGAATGGCCTCGCCGCTCCGGCGGGCGTGCCAGCGCCGATTGTCGCGAAACTCACCAAGGCCGTGAACGAGGCCCTTCAGACATCCGAAGCGCAGGAGACAGGCCGAAAGCTGGGCATGCAGATGCGCGGGAGCACTCCGGAAGAACTGCAGGCGCGATTAAAGAGCGACATTGTCAAATGGTCCGATCTCATCGAGAAAACCCATATCCCAAAGCACGATTAAGGCGCGCGAACGTTTTGTGTCCCGGCCGGATTGCCCGCAATGATTGCTCCACCGAACAACGGCCGTTTTCCGATTCCGCTTCGAACGGAGGATTTTCTGGACGCGCGCCGGACGGTTCTCGTTATGTGGGATATGCGCTCGGGGTTTGCGATACGCTGGATGCGATGCAACGCTAGATGGATCACAGTTCGACGCTGAACGAAAAAATAAGGGGAGGGGCTGGTGCGCGGTCGACATGTATCGGTATTCGCCATTGCGCTTGTCGCGGGCTTGGTTTCCAGCGCGCTGTCCGCGCAGGAATTTCCCACCCGCCCGGTGACCATCATTGTGCCGCAACCGCCCGGTGGGGGAACTGACATTATCTCCCGTGTCGTCGGGCAGCAGCTCTCCGTTCAACTAGGTCAGCCGGTTGTCATCGAAAATCGGGCGGGCGCAGGCACGGTGGTTGGCACCGCCGCTGCTGCCCATTCGGCGGCTGATGGTTACACGTTGCTTGCGGGCCTCACGGCAAACATGGCGGTTAATCCGAGTCTGTTCGCAAAATTACCCTACGACCCGGTTCGGGATTTCACCGCGGTCGGGATGATGGCGGAATTTCCCTTCGTGCTTGTTGTGAGCAATGATTTTGCCGCCCATTCGGTCAAGGACCTCATCGCGCTGGCGAAATCCAAACCGGGCGAGATAAATTTTGCCTCGGCGGGCAACGGCAGCGGTCAACATTTGTCGGGTGAGCTGTTCAAGCTGATGAGCGGCACCAATCTCACCCACGTTCCGTACCGCGGCGCGGCCGCGGCCTATGCTGACGTGATGACCGGTCGGACGCCGGTGTTTTTTGACAATCTGGCGAGTGCCCTGGGCCATATCAAAGGCGGCGCCGTGCGTGCACTGGCGGTCACCGGCAAGGAGCGCGCTCCGCTGTTACCCGATGTTCCGACGATCGCCGAGTCCGGCATTCCCGGCTACGAAAACTATGTCTGGTTCGGCCTGTGGGCGCCGAAGGAGACTCCGCGGCCGATCGTCGAAAAGCTGTATGGCGAGGTTAAGAAAGCGATCGCCAGCCCGGCGGTGAAAGAACGGATTCTCGCGGACGCCGGGGTGCCGATCGATATGCCGCTGGCCGATATCGAACCATTTCTCAAGAGTGAGATTGCGAAATGGGCGGATGTCGTCAAGCGCGCCAATGTGTCTGTCCAGTAGACGCCGCGCAGGGCCTCACTCGCCGTTGCGCAGGAATACGTAGTCGGCGGAGTAGGGCACGGCGCGATATTCGCCGGCGGTTTCGCATGGTCCTTGTGCTGCGCCACCTTTGGTGTTGATGCGTTGGACCGTCGTGACCTGTGACAGCGTCCCGTTGCCGCGCCGTTCGGTCACTTCCAGTTTGAGCCATGGAATGTCATCCGCCGATGCGCCTGGCGCGGAACGCGCCGCCTTGGCGCGCACGCCGCTTCCGTCGACGTGCTGCCAGTTTGGCCCCGCGTAGTGGGTTCCGACGGTCTTGCCGTCGAGCATCAGCGCGGCGATCGGCTCGCGGAATTGCCAGACGAGCTTGTTGTCGGTATCGGGCTTGCATTCGTAAAGTTGCGCGCCTTCGGCATGAAGCGTCGCGACCATCGCTTCTCCGGGCGCGCTGATCGCTGCCGGCACTTGCGCCGGCACCTCGGCAAATATTTCTGCCTGCATCAATAACACGCCGGCGAGCGAGCCAATGGCCAGTTGCATTCTTGGACGGATTTTCATCGGTGTTCCTTCAGGTGTGGACAGGTTTCGGGAGAATTGGAGTGTTCGGTTTTCGCTGTGCCTTTATTTCACGCGGCGCAGCGCCGGACGCTCGCCCTCGAGATAGGTCTTGATCTGCGCACGTGCGCGCGCCAGACGCGACGTCACGGTTCCCATCGGCACGTCTTGCACCTCGGAGACCTCGCGATAGGTCAACCCCTCGAGCACGACCAGCAGCAATGTGCTGCGCTGGTCTTCGGGAAGCGTTGCCAAAGCGCGTTCGATATCGCGGCTGCCGAGCTCCGGCCCGGCAAAGTCGCAAGCATCATGTTCCTGGATCGGCGATGTTGGCGGCCGGCGCGCCAGGGCCCGCAGGCGATTGCGGTTGAGATTGGTAAGGATCGTGTAAAGCCAGGCGCGGGCGTCGGTGCCCTGAAACAGGTGCTCGGAGCGGAGGGCACGCACCAGCGTCTCCTGGACAATATCATCGGCAATGTCCCGGTCGCGCGTCAGCCCGCGTGCGTAACGCCGCAATGCCGGGACCGCCTCTTCGACCATTTGTGCGAATTTCATTGCGCCCCGATAGCGGGGAATGAAATGGCCCGCATGAAGAGGAGCGTCGGCCGCGCGTGAGATTCCCTTGAGATTTTCTCTAGAAACGTGAGGGATTATTCCAGACCGGCACGGCGGAGGGCCTGCAGATAGTGCTCTCGTTCGGCCGCGAGCTGCATGGGCATCTGGGTCGCGATCCAGGCCAGCGAAATATTGGGTTGCGCCCGCCGCAGCTCCTGCAGCGCGGATGCGGCGACGTCGGTTTGCCCGGCCATGGCTGCCGAAGCGGCCACCAGCCGGAGCCCCCCGACATAATCGCTGCGCAGGCGAACGGCGGTCTGCGCGAGCTGCATCGCCTCTTCATAGTTGCGTCCAACGAACTGCGCGTAAGAGGCGACGCCGTAATAGAGCGCGGACAGCGGATCGCGCGGGCTTAGCCGAAGCGCACGACGCGCGGCCTCGTCGGCTTTTTGCCATTGGCCGCAAAAGGCCAAAGTGAGTCCATAGATCGCCTGGGCCAGCGAAAAGTTCGGGTTCAGGCGCAGCGCCAACACGAATTCGGCCAACGACTCGTCAAAACGCCGCGTCAGCAAATAAGCGCAACCCAGCGCGTGATGCGCCCATGGATCTTCGTTGTCGGCCTCGATGGCCGCCAGCGCCGCGCGTTCGGCCGCCGCAACGGTGGTGAGCATGTCCGCCCAGCCCATGTACGCACCGAGCGTCTGGCTCGCGGCCAACACACCCAGTGCCTGGCCGTAATGCGGATCGAGCGCGATCGCTTTCTCCAGCAACGATTGCGCAAGCACATTGTCCTCTTGCGTCACTCGCCAGAAGTGCGACAGCGCCCGCATGACCAGCTCCCAGGCTCCCATGTTGTCCGGCGGCTTGCGTTTGGCGTGGAAATTTTCCGCGGCATAGAGCTGCGGTTCGATGGAGGAAACGATGGCCTCGGTGATTTCGTCCTGCACCGAGAACACGTCCTCGATGCTGCGGTCGTAGCGCTCGGCCCAGATGTGGCTGCCGGTCGACACATCGTTAAGCTGCGCAGTAATGCGCACACGGCCGCCGGCCTTGCGCACGCTGCCCTCGAGGACATAGTCGGCGCCGAGATCGGCGGCGACCTGCTTCAGGTGAACGGCTTTGCCCTTGTAGATGAATGATGAGTTGCGTGCGATGACCTGAAACCAGCGCAGGCGTGACAGCGCCGCGATGATGTCTTCGCTGATGCCATCTGAAAAATACCCTTGCTCCGGATCGCCGCTCATATTGGTGAAAGGCAAGACAGCGATGGCCGGCCGGTCGGAAGCCGATGAAGCCGGCCGGATGCTTTGCCCCGATGCGGGCGCGGGAGCAGTGTCTTCAGCATCGTGTGCCCGCGTGCGCACCTCGCCGACAAACCGCATTCCCTTGCGAGGGATCGTGCGGATCAGCCGTTGATCCTGCCCGGTATCGCCGATCGCCTTGCGCGCGGCGTAAGTGCGGCTGATCACGGTCCCGTCTGAAACAATGCGGCCGCCCCAGACCGAGGCGATCAGGTCATCCTTGCTGACGACGCGGTTGCAGTTTTGCAGAAGATAAATGAGCAGATCGAGCACCTGCGGCTCGACGGTGACGCGTTCAGCGCCGCAATGCAGCTCTCGCCGGTCGGCATCGAGTACATAATCCGCAAACAGGAATTGCACGGTGGTGCACCAGATCTACAAAGTTGCCGCTCACACGAAATTGATCGCGAAATCGCCGGCGTAAAATTTCAAATTGTTTCCAATTTCGGAGCAAGCCGTCGGCACTTCCGGCGCAAGTCCCGCCAAACGCGTGCATTTGCGGGCCCGTCAGTCGCCGAACCAGCAGCAGTATATCAATCTCCGTAAATATTGCAGGCGTCTCAAGAGAAACTCTAGGTCGTCTGGACGTCCTCTCAAAGATTGTCTTGCGGATAGCGGCTAACGCTCCAGGCAGGCAACGCCCCGCAATCGATCCCAACTTTTGAGAGGACTAAGATCATGGCGATTACAGCCAGCTTTCTACCCGGCGCACGCATTCTGTCGGTGTTTGGTGACGCTACCAAGAATCCAATCACAGCCAGCCGAAACGCGGCCGGAAACATCCTGATCAACGGCGGTGCCGTCACAGTGCTTGGTGGCGATCCGACGGTTGCCAATACCGATCTGATCCAGCTATTCGGCCAGGCCGGCGATGACACGATCACGATTGACGAGACCAACGGCCCGATGCCGGCCGCGCAGCTTTTCGGCGGCAACGGCAACGACACCCTGACCGGCGGCTCCGGAAACGACCTGCTCTTCGGTCAAAGCGGCAATGACACGCTGCTTGGCAAAGGCGGCAACGACCAGCTGTTCGGCGGCGACGGCAACGATACGCTCACCGGTGGCGCGGGCGACGACCAGGTGTTCGGCCAGGCCGGCAATGACCGGATGATCTGGAACCCGGGCGACGGCAGCGACCTCTTCGAAGGCGGCGACGGCACCGATACGGCCGAAGTCAACGGCGGAAACGGCGCGGAAAATTTCACGCTCACGGCCAACGGAAGCCGCGTGCGTTTCGATCGCACGAACCCGGCGCCGTTCTTCCTCGACATCGGCACAACGGAAAACCTCGTTCTCAATATGAATGGCGGCGATGACACCTTCACCGCCGGCAATGGTCTCGCCGGCCTCATCAATCTCACGGTCGATGGCGGTGCCGGCAATGACACCATCACCGGCGGTGATGGCAACGACACGCTCATCGGTGGCGACGGCAACGATCTGATCACCGGCGGCCGTGGCAGCGACACGGCGATACTCGGCGCTGGTGACGACACGTTCGTCTGGAATCCGGGCGACGGCAGCGACGTCGTTGACGGCCAGGACGGCTTCGACACGCTTCTGTTCAATGGCGCAAACGTCAACGAGACCTTCAACCTCTCGGCGAATGGCAGCCGCACCCGCATGACCCGCGACATCGGCAACGTGACGATGGATCTCGGCACCATGGAGCGGATTCAGATCGCGGCGCTCGGCGGAGCCGACAACTTCGTCGTCAACGATCTGAGCAATACCGGCGTGCAGCAAGTCGCCATCGATCTGTCGTCGCCGGCTGGCAGCGGCATTGGTGACGGCGCGGCGGACAGCGTCACCGTCAACGGAACGTCAGCCAGCAACCAGATCACGGTTGCGGGAGCCGGCGGCTCGGTCAGCGTGACGGGATTGTCTGCGCAGGTCACGCTCACCGGCACCGAAGGCGCCAACGACTCGCTCGTCGTTAACGCACTTGGCGGCAACGACACCATCAACGCGGCAGGGCTCGCCGCAGGGCAGATCAAGCTCACGATTGATGGCGGCAGCGGCAATGACACCATCCTCGGCAGCGCCGGCGATGACACCCTGATCGGCGGCGACGGAAACGATTTCGTCGACGGCAATCAGGGAAGCGACACTGCCTTCCTTGGCGCTGGAAACGATACGTTCCAGTGGGATCCGGGCGACGGCAGCGACACTGTCGAAGGCCAGGACGGCACCGATACGCTGCTGTTCAACGGCGCCAACATCGCCGAGAAGATCGACATCTCGGCGAATGGCACCCGCACCCGCCTGACCCGCGATGTCGGCAACGTGGTCATGGACCTCGGTGGGATGGAGCATATCCAGCTCAATATGCTGGGTGGCGCGGACACCATCACGGTCAATGACCTCACCGGGACTGACGTGAGCCAGGTCGCTATCGACCTGGCGGCGCCGGCCGGCAGCGGCACGGGCGACGGCGCGGCCGACACCGTGATCACGAACGGCACGGCAAACGACGACAAGATCAACGTCGTCACCAGCGGTTCGTCGATCGTGGTCAAGGGTCTCGCGGCGCAGGTCACCGTCAACGGCGCCGAGTCGCTCAACGACTCGCTCGTCGTCAACGGCGGTGCCGGCAACGACACCATCGATGCCTCGCATCTCCATGCCGGTCAGGTCAACCTTACGCTCAACGGCGGTGATGGCGATGACAAGATCATCGGCAGCGCCGGCAACGATGTCGTCAACGGCGGCAAAGGGAGTGACGTGGCGTTGCTTGGCGCGGGTAACGACGTGTTCGTCTGGAACCCGGGCGATGGCAGCGACGTCGTCGAGGGCCAGGCTGGCATCGACACCCTTCAGTTCAACGGCGCCAATGTCGACGAGAAGTTCGACATTTCGGCCAATGGCAGCCGCGTCCGCATGACCCGCGATATCGGAGTCGTGACGATGGACCTCAACAGCATCGAAACGATTAACGTCGCTACTCAGGGCGGTGCGGACACTGTTACGGTCAATGATCTGACCGGAACCGCGACCACCGACGTCAATATCGATCTTGGGTCGGCGGGTGTCCCTGACAGTCAAGGCGACACGGTCGTGATCAACGGCACCGAAGGCAACGACGCCATCACGATTTCCAACAACAACGGCGTGGTGACTGTGACGGGCCTGGCGGAGACGGTGACGATCTCCAACTTCGACAGCACCGATCAAATTGTCATCAACGGTCTCGGCGGCGACGACGTCATCACGGCGACTGGTCTGACAGGCATGCAGCTCGTCGCCAATGGCGGCGACGGTAACGATGTCCTCATCGGCAGCCCCGGCGACGACGTCCTGCATGGTGATGCCGGAGACGATGTCCTGATCGGCGGTCCTGGTCAGGACGTCCTCGATCAGGGAACCGGCAGCGGCGTCGTGATCCAGTCCCCGGTCGGTGCTCCGTCCGCCGCCGCGTTGCTCGGCCAGTTCATGGCATCGAGCTTCGTCACGGCCGGCGACGGCCAGGGCGCGGCGCCGATCGCCGAGGCGGCCGCAATCCAGCAGCCGGTCCTGGCGCAGCCGCACGCTTGAGGCGACATCGAGCCCCGGAGAACGTAAGTGAGCACTGACTCAAACAGCGCGACACCGGCGGACCCGGGGCTCGAGTCTCTTGTGACGGTCCTGCATTTCCAGGGCGTTGCGGCTGACCGCGAGCAGATCAAGCATCGGCTCGGAACAACAAAGATTGGCGCACCGGAAATGCTCCGGTGCGCCAAGGATCTCGGCCTCAAGGCACGGGCCTGCCGCAGCGACTGGTCGCGGCTTGCGAAAACGCCGCTACCGGCGATCGCGGCGTTGCGCGATGGCGGCTTCATGGTCATTGCCAAGGCGGGGGAGGGCAAGGTCCTGGTGCAATACCCGCACACGGCGCGGCCTGTCCTGATGACGCAGGCCGAACTGCTTGCGCTCTGGGACGGCGAACTGATCCTGATGACCCGGCGCGCCGGACTGTCGGAGATGACCCGCCGCTTCGACATCACCTGGTTCATGGGGGCGATCCACAAATACCGGCATTTGCTCGGCGAAGTACTGGTGGCCTCGTTCTTCCTGCAGATGTTCGCGTTGGTCTCGCCGCTGTTCTTCCAGGTGGTGATCGACAAGGTTCTGGTGCACCGCGGCCTGAGCACGCTCGACGTGCTGATCATCGGCCTGCTGGCGATCGCCGTCTTCGAGACCGTTCTGGGAATCCTGCGCACGTATCTCTTCGCGCACACCACCAACCGCATCGACGTCGAGCTCGGCGCGCGCCTGTTTCATCATCTGCTGGCTTTGCCGATGGCTTATTTCCAGGCGCGGCGCGTCGGCGATTCGGTGGCGCGGGTGCGCGAGCTGGAAAACATCCGCAATTTTCTCACCAGTTCGGCGCTCACCCTCGTCATCGACCTGTTTTTCACTTTTGTGTTCCTGGGGGTGATGTTCCTGTACTCGCCGCTGCTCTCTTTCCTCGTGCTCGGCACCTTTCCGTTCTACATCGGAATTTCGATGGGTGTGACGCCGCTGTTCCGGCAAAGGCTGGCAGAGAAATTCCAGCGCGGCGCGGAGAACCAGGCATTCCTGGTCGAGAGCGTCACCGGGATCGAGACGCTCAAGGCCATGGCGGTCGAGCCGCAGATGCAGCGCCGCTGGGAAGAGCAACTCGCCGGCTATGTCGCTGCCAGTTTCCGCGTCTTGAGCCTCGGCAACACTGCGAGCCAGGTCGTGCAGCTCATCAGCAAGATCGCCACCGCAGGGATCCTTTATTTCGGCGCCAAGCTGGTCATTGGTGGCGATCTGTCGGTCGGCGAACTGGTTGCGTTCAATATTCTGGCCAGCCGGGTGAACACGCCCGTGTTGCGCCTCGCGCAGATCTGGCAGGACTTTCATCAGGCGCGCCTGTCGGTGTCGCGGCTGGGCGATATCCTCAATACGACGGCTGAGCCGACTTATACGGCCGGGCGGGCGCGGCTGCCGGCGATCCGCGGCAATATAACGTTCGATCACGTGACGTTCCGCTATCGCGTGGACGGACGGGAAATTCTGCACGACGTGAGTTTTGACGTCCCGGCCGGCCAGATGGTCGGCATTGTCGGGCCCTCCGGCTCGGGCAAGAGCACCTTCGCAAAGCTCGTGCAGCGCCTTTACGTTCCCGAGAGCGGGCGCGTGCTGGTTGACGGCATGGATCTCGCGATGGCCGATCCGGCATGGCTGCGCCGCCAGATCGGCGTCGTGCTGCAGGAAAACGTCCTTTTCAACCGCTCGGTGCGCGAGAATATTGCGCTCGCCGACCCGGCCATGCCGATGGAGCGTGTTGTTGCCGCGGCAAGGCTCGCGGGGGCGCACGAGTTCATTCTCGAGTTGAGCGAAGGCTACGACACGGTGGTCGGCGAACGTGGCTCGACGCTCTCCGGCGGCCAACGTCAGCGCATCGCCATTGCGCGTGCGCTCATCGCCGATCCGCGCATCCTGATTTTCGATGAAGCAACCAGCGCGCTCGACTACGAGAGCGAACGCATTATCCAGCAAAATATGAAAGAAATCGCCAAAGGGCGCACGGTTCTCATCATTGCGCACCGGCTCTCCACGGTGCGCGCGACCGACCGCATCGTCACGCTCGAGCGCGGCCGGCTGGTCGAAGACGGCACCCATGACGCGCTGATCAAGACCGGCGGCCGCTACGCATCGCTGCATCGCTTGCAGGCGGGGATTCATGAAGCCTGTTAGCACCGCCACGATCGCCCGGTCGGCCCGCCGGTTAAAACGTTCCGCCGCCAGAATTCGGCGTTCGGCCGCCGCGATGGCCACATCAATGCGGCGCGCCATTCCAGTGCAAAATGCGCGTGGGCGGCATGCCGACGAGCTCGCATTCCTGCCGGCTGCGCTTGAAATCGTGGAGACACCACCGTCGCCGATCGGACGTGCCGTGGGCGCGACCATCATCGCTTTGTTCTGCGTGGCGCTGATCTGGGCCTGGGCCGGCACAATCGACATTGTTGCATCGGCGACCGGAAAAATTGTTCCGAGCGGCCGCACCAAGGTGATCCAGCCATTCGAGACCGGTGTCGTGCGTTCCATTCGCGTGCAGGACGGGCAGGCGGTCAAGGCCGGCGATGCGCTGATCGAGCTTGATCCGACGGTCAACGCGGCGGAACGCGATCATTTGCACAACGACCTTCTCGCCGAGCGATTGAATATCGCCCGGTTGCGCGCAGCGCTGGCCGGCGGGAACGATCCTTCAGGCAATTTCACGCCGCCCGCTGACGCCGATCCCGCGCTGGTCAGCGCCCAGCGTCAGCTCTTGCTGAACGAGGTGGCGGAGCACCGCGCCAAGATCGCGGCACTGACGCGTCAGCAGGCGCAGAAGGAAGCCGAGCAGGGCACTATCGCGGCCACGATCCACAAACTCGAGGCGACGATTCCCGTCATCCAGCAACGCGTCGATATCCGCAAGACGCTCATGGAAAAGGAACTGGGTTCAAAGCTGACTTATTACGAGATCCTTCAGGCGCTGGTCGAGCAACAGGAAGATCTCGGCGTTCAGAAGAGTCATCTACGCGAGGCAGAAGCGGCCGCTGCTGCAATTCTCGAAACGCGCGGCCAGACCGAAGCGGAATACCGGCATGCGCTGTCCGACGACCTCACCAAGGCCGAGCAAAAAGCGAACGGTCTCACCCAGGATCTGATCAAGGCGGAGCAGAAGACAAATCTTCAGCGGCTGACCGCGCCCGTTGATGGCGTCGTCCAGCAATTGGCGATTCATACGGTCGGCGGTGTCGTTACCCCGGCGCAGGCGTTGCTGATGGTGGTGCCGAGCGATAGCCGGCTCGAAATCGAGGCCATGGTCTCGAACCGGGATATCGGCTTTGTCCACGCTGGCCAGGACGCCGAGATCAAGATCGACACCTTCAATTTCACCCGCTACGGCCTTTTGCACGGCCAGGTGCTCAGCGTTTCGCAGGACGCCGTCATCCGCGATCGCAAACAGGACCGCCCCGACAATCGCGGAGCCGGAACGCCGAACGAGTTGAGCGAGCCGCAAGGCCAGGAGCTCAACTACACTGCGCGCATTTCCCTCGACCGCACGCAGATGCAAGTCGATGACCGGGTCGTCAATCTGTCGCCCGGCATGGCGTCGACGGTGGAAATCAAGACCGGGTCGCGCTCGATTCTCAGCTATCTGCTGTCGCCGCTGCTGCGCTACCGGCAGGAGACATTGCACGAGCGCTGAGGCGCCGCCGGATATCTGAGGCTTTGAGATTGGAAAGGAGCGGCAACGCGGCTCATGCCACAAAGCTGCGCTTGTAGCTCCCGAAAGGCCGCCGTCAGGCGGCCTTTCTTTTTTGGAGGCTATTGTTCGCGAAATTCAGGCGCGCCAAGCGGTGCCGAGGTGTGACGTGGCCGCCACGCACCGGCACGGGGGACTGTTCAAAATGCCGGCCCTTGGTTTGTGCGCCATTAACCGTGCAGACCACGAAAGCGTCCGGCCCGTATTAAAAGCGTCGCCTCTGTATCTTGCTTCACACAGCCGGATCGCGTTCACGGTGCATGGTCCGCGGCAGAAGATGACAGCGGTCGTCATCGGATCAACGATGGAGTGTCGTCATGAAAAAGTTCCTTGGAATCGTCATCGTCATTGTCGCGACAGGCATCAGTTTTCCGGCATTTGCCCAGTCGTTCGACCCTGACAATGGAACTGGAAATCTCGTCACTGCGAACACGGCGCCGGCGCCTGTTGTGACCGGAAGCATCACCCGCAAGTCGGGCACAGAGGCCTACGCGATGTCGGCGCGTCGAAAAGTCAACGCCGAAGCCTCCTACAACGCCGAGCCAGCCACCCAGGACAACGGCAGCACCGGCGGCGGCAGCGCCGGCTACAATGAAATGTTGCGCAACTGGTGAGCGTGCTCTCGCCAGCTTGACAGGGGGCGGGGCCGAGGCCCGCCCCCTCGTATTCACATGGCAGACATGCATGCCGGGATCCTTTGATTTCGATCAAGGAAGAATGACGCGCACTCAGTTACAAAATTTTTATGTGACGGATGCCTGCGCGGCCTCGCGCCGCACTGCGGGTCGCCTTGCACCGCCGGGATACATACGCATGGAGCGATCCGATGACGACACTCAGCAACTTTCAAAATCATGACACTGCTCAGGACGGCGCCTGGAAGCAGGCAACATTGGTCCTTGGCCTGCTGACCGTTGTGGCGGTCATTGCCATCATGGTCTTTGCGTCGACCTGAATTTCGTGCCGAAAGGCCTTGTGAAGGCCCCGCCGGCCAGCGCTTCAGCGGGCCGGCGCACAATTTCGATGAACCTGCTGGCCACCTGACGCGACCAATGCGATAGCATCGGTCAGGGGGGCTCCCTGCAATGATTGCAATTGTATTGCTGCGGGCTTTGCTCGCGGCACGTGCATGCGTCCGGACAGAACCAGACACGAAAGCGAGATCGATCATGCAAGGGACGAAAAGATTTGGGACGAAAAGATTTGGGACGAAAAATTTGGAACGACACGGCCCGGCCACGCGCCTCTTTCGTTATTCGTCTCATGTTTATGTGTCCTGCTGCTCGCAGCCGGATGTTCCAAGTCCGAAAAATCCGACGGCACGCTCGACACCAGCCGGCTGCCGCGGGTTGCCGGCGCCAAGGAAGTCTTCGCCAGCCCGGCCAGCACGATTTTCACGACAACCAATCCGGTGGCGCAGACCGCCGACACCGTCGACAAGGCGCTCGCCGCCGAAGGCTGGCAGAAATACGTCGCGCCGAACACCTCGCTGCTCTCGAGTGACAGCCAGCGCAGCCTCTCGCTCAAGAAAGGGCCATTGGCGCTCGGCGTGTTCATCACGGTTGCGCCGGCGCAAGGCAATGCGACCAGCGTGCAATACAACGCGGTGGCGCTCAAAAACGATGTGCCGTTTCCGAAAGACGCCAGCAACATCGAGTTCGATCCGAACAAACCGCTGCTGACGCTGTTGTCCGCAGAACCGATCGACAAGACTCTGGATTTCTATCGCAAGGAGCTGGCGCCCCTCGGCTGGTCGTTGTGGTCGCAAAAGCTCAACGGCGTGCAGCCGGCGGGCGGGGCATCCGGCGAACTGACCAGGAGCGGCGCCTATGCCTACTACCTGCAAGGCGACCGGCGACTGGCCGCGCTTGTCCTTGAAAGCGCCGACGCGGGACGCACCAAGGTCAAATTCGAAGAATTGCCGTCGGGATATCTGGAGACCTTGCAGAAGCAATTTTTCAACAGCGACAATATCGGCGCCGCGCTGGTCGACGTTGGCCGTGTGCCGCGCCTCGATGGCGCCAGGGAAGACGCCACCCGCACGTCAAAAGACTCGGAGGTCTATTCCGTCGCAGGCTCGCTCGCGAACACGGTTGCGGCGACGCGACAGCTGCTGGCGGCCGACGGCTGGAAGGAATACGTGGCCCCGCTGGATGCCCACGACACCTTGCTTGCGTTCAAAAAGGGACCGCAAGGGTTGTCGGTGTCCTTCACAATTCAGGTGGGGAAGAACGAACAGACCAGCGAGGTCACCACCGTCTATTACACGCCGACCAGGCTCAATTTCGCGCTCGCAATTCCTGCCGATGCGACCGACGTCGTGTTCGACGAGAACCGGCCTTACCTGAGCGGCATCACCGCCGGATCGACCGACGCGACCCTGGATTTCTACCGCAAGGAGCTCACCGCTCTGGGCTGGTCGCCGTTGACGGCGGCCGATGCCGCCAAGCAGTGGCCGAACGCGAAACTGGACGAGAAGACCGCGAACGGCCCCATTGCGTATTTTATTCGCGGAACGCAGCGGCCGATCGTGCTGTCGCTGCAACGCCGCGACGACAACAAGACTGCGTTCGAAATCAAGGTGCCGCCGTTTGCAGAGCCGCAGACGCTCGAGGCCTCACAGCCGGTCTTTGGTCTGCCGATCCCGAAATCGAGCAAGACCTCCGGCGGTTCCGGCGGCGATACTGAACATTCGGCGCATGCCCATGTGGCCGCTGAAGTCGGAACCGTGCTGGAGTTCTATCGCCGTGAGCTGACGGCGCGGAACTGGAAGGAAGAAACGCAGGGCGCGGTCGTCAATCCTGACGATGTCGTGCTCAATTTCACCGCGCCGGAAGGGCCGGCCGTGCTCAAGCTCTCCCACAAATACGATCTGACGATCGCGAACCTCGTGCTGCACTTGCAGAAGCCGGCCGCCGCCAAGGCTGAAGCCGCCGCGCAAGGGGACTCGGCCGACGCGCTTCTCAAGCAGGCGCAACAGATGATGCGCGAGGCCACCACCGACCTCGCTGCCGGCACGAAATCGCCGGCCGCACCGCCGCCGGCACCGAAAGCCGCCGGTCCGGCGTTGCGCGTGCTGGCCGACAACAAGGCGCCGGTTCCGGTGCCGGATTCGGCTGAGGATGTCGAGTTCGACGGCGCCGACGGCACGCTCGAGTACACCAGCGCATCGCCGCTCCAGAACGTGGCCGATTTCTACCGCACCGCCATGAAAGAGCAGGGCTGGGCTCCGCAATCGTCGGTGATCAACAACGCCAATATGGTCGTGCTCAACTTCGCCAAGGCCGGAAAGTCCGTGTCGTTCACGATCATGCGCATGGGCAACACGACGAAAGTGTCGGGCGAAGGCTCCGCGCTGAAAGTTGCGGCCGCCAAAGCCGAAAAAGCTAAGGCCGCGACAGCGTCGGCGCCGGTGCAGGCCAGCCCGAGGATCTCGAAGCGGAGGAGAGCGGCGGCCTGCCGGTGCCCAAGCGTCACACCATGAGCGAGGGCACCAAGACCCCGTTCCGCCGCGAGCTGCAGGCGAGCGTGCCGCTCGAACTCACCGACGTGCTCGGCTTCTATCGCCGCGAACTCGGCAAGCTCAACTGGAAGGAAGAATCCAAAGGCACGACAATCGCCGCCGACAGCGCCGCTGTTGCGTTCACGGCGCCCGAAGGGCCGGCGGTGCTCAAGCTCGGCCGCAAGGACGGCGCGACCAGCGTGCGCCTGATGGTGAAGGATCCCGCGGCCGTCGCCAAAGCCGGCATCATGCCGAAGCCGGGCCAGGCCAAGGTCCTGTTCGGCAACATCAACCCCGCGGCGGAGACCATCACCTTCAACAACAAACCGGTCAGCGTCGCGGCCGGCGTCGGCGTCAAGAATCCGGATGGTCCGATGCTCGATCTGGCGCCCGGCAAGTACAAGTACACGATCAAGCTGGCGGGCAAGCCGGCGCAGACCGACGAAATCGAGCTGGGTGCCGATGAAGTCTGGGGCGTGATGATCGGCCCCGGTGGCGTGCTGGCATTGCAGGCTTATTGAGGCCGCGCGCCCGCGCGACGTTCAATCGTTTGACGTCATGCTCCAGCGCCGGCTGAGCCCGGCGTAGGCGGTGGCGGCCATCAGGGCGTACAGCACCCAGTCGAGCGTATCGCTGACGGAATCGGGCAGCACCAGCGACGCAATTCCGAAACTCACCGACGCCATCAGCGACAGCTGGCGCCATGGCAGACCGGAGTGCCGCTTGCGCGCCTTTTTCCATTCGCGGAATTCGTCATCGATGCGGCGGGGATGCGATGTGCATCAGCAGCTCTGACGATGTTCGGCAGCCTGCTCGTTGCGCGCAAAATTGCCCGCGGGCCTGATCGGATCGTGCGCTTCCATCGCGCGCGCAATCGGGCGCGACGGCGTGGTCCGGCGGCCGAATGTTGTCTGATTTACCATCGACGGGTTCCGCGGTTGCGTCATGGTCGATCAAGCAGGTTAGCGGCGGCTTAACGACGCAAGCGCGCGGGACAGCGGTTGTGGAAGCCATTGCTATGCAGCGGGTTTTCGGGACAGGTGCGCGATCGTCCAGCCGTAATTTTCGACCGTGCGCCGTAAAGATGACGAAAAGAACCCCCAAAGCGCGGGTCACGTCAGCTAAAATTGTAATGTTCGGTGCCGGAACCAGGGAAGCAGATATGGACAAAAAGGCGTTCAAGCTTGCGGCTCGTCTGAGTGCCATCGAGTACATGATTGCGGATCTGTTCAAGAAAATTTATGCGATGAGCGGAACTCCCTACAAAGAAGTGGCGAAAGACCACGAGATGCTCCGCAAGCATCTTCGAAAAATGAGCCTGCCAATTCCCGACCCGGCAATGTCCGATCTTACGGCCGGCGAAATGATGGATGCTTTCGAGAAACTTCTGGAAAAGATCGAAATCGCCGTTCAGCGCCGGTGAAGCCCGTCAGGAAAATAATCCTTGACAACATGACGTTGCTCCGGTAGCGTTGCGGCACGGTCGGCGCCGTGCCGCGTCATCGCGCACACAGCCGGCCATTTTCCCAAAAATCAGCATCTGGAGCTTCGCCATGGCGAAACGAAAGCGTGCGCCCGCACGGCGCGGGCGTGCAACGCAAACAGCGCAACAATCACGCAAAACCGCAAAAAAAACCGCAAGCAAAACAAAAAGAAAGTCGACAAGCAAAACCGCGCAAAAATCCGCCGTCGCACAAACAATGCAGGCGAGCCTGGCGCGCCGACGGGTCTATACCCCGGAATTGCTGACCTATGTGCGCCAACGCTTCGAGCAGACCGCGGATTCAATGGCCGATATCGGACTGGACCTCGGCATTTCTAGAGAAGGCGTCAGGCTTCTTGGCAAGCGCGAATGCTGGAAACGTTACGAGCGACCGCCACATGGGCTTCCCCCTGGGCTGCCCCCTGCGGTGAGACTGTCGACGCAGGCAGGGGCATCAGGTCACCCATTGCAGGACCAGCCCGGCGCCGCCGCCGACGGCGCGGCGGTGTTGCCACAAGCCGAAAGGGAAGGGGGCATTCCGCCGCTTGCCGATACTCTCGCGCGATTGCACCGCGCCGTCCTCGACGAACTTGCCGCGATCGAGACGTTGCGCACGCACTCGCGCCGGGCCGGCACCTCCGCGCACGTCACACGGATGCTCGCGACCCTCACCGAAACCTTGCAGAAGCTGCAACGCTTGCAATCAACTCGTGCGAACACTGGACCTGATAATGCCGACATGCCTGCCGATATCGATGAATTCCGTAAAGACCTTGCGCACCGCATTGACGAATTCGTCGCGAGCCGGGCTCACCCGGTGGCTGCTGGAGGATCCCCAATTGCAGCGGCGGATGCTGCGGTTTGACAAAGACTTCATCACGCTCGCCCATCGTCATCAGGAGCCGCCATTGCGCGCCAATGGCGGCGGTCCCTGGACGACCTGGCTGATGCTGGGTGGACGCGGGGCCGGCAAGACCAGGCTCGGCGCCGAGTGGGTGCGCGCGCAGGCCAATGGCATCAACGCCGTATGCCGATCAGCGCGCCATGCACATCGCGCTGATTGGGGAAACTGAGCACGACGTGCGCGAAGTGATGATCGAGGGTCCGGCCGGGCTCCTGCGCGTGTCGCCGCGCAGCGAGCGTCCATCATGGATGGCCTCGCGCCGGCGGCTGGAATGGCCGAACGGCGCGATCGGCTTCGCGTTTTCCGCGGAAGATCCCGAGCAGTTGCGCGGCCCGCAATTCGACGCCGCCTGGTGCGACGAGCTCGCCAAGTGGCGGCACGTCGATGCCACCTTCGACATGCTGCAATTCGGCCTGCGGCTGGGGCAGCGTCCGCGCCAGCTCATCACCACCACGCCGCGGCCGATCCCGTTGATCAAGCGGCTGCTCGCTGACCCGCGTACGGCGGTAACGCGCGCGGCCACGCAGGCCAACGCCGCGCATTTGTCGCCTGCTTTTCTCGATGAGGTACTGGCGCGTTACGCCGGCACGCGCCTCGGCCGCCAGGAAATCGACGGCGAGGTCATCGAGGAACGCGCCGACGGTCTCTGGACGCGCGCGATGATCGAAGCCGCGCGCGTTCGCGCCGCCCCGCCGTTGCGACGCATCGTCATCGGCGTCGATCCACCGGCCTCCGACCGCCCCGGTGCCGACGCCTGCGGCATCGTCGCGGCCGGGCTCGCCGAGGATGGCTGCGTCTATGTGCTGGAAGACGCGAGCGTGCAGGGCTTGAGCCCGGCGGGCTGGGCCAACAAGGCCGTGGCGCTCTTTCACCGTCTCAAGGCCGACGCGATGGTCGCGGAGGTCAATCAGGGTGGCGATATGGTGGCGGCTGTGTTGGCGCAAGTGGAGCGGCGGTTGCCGCTGCGGACCGTGCACGCCACGCGCGGAAAATGGCTGCGCGCCGAGCCGGTCGCCATGATGTATCAGCAGGGCAAGGTCAAACACGTCGACCCGCCGCTGACCGCGCTGGAAGACGAGATGTGCGACTTCGGCATGGGCGGGCTGTCGTCTGGCGCCTCGCCCGATCGCCTCGATGCGCTGGTCTGGGCGGTGACGGAGTTGATCACGCGACGGCGGGCGGAGCCGCGGGTCCACTTTCTGTAAGAATCAATTCGGGCCCGCGCGGGTGGCACTAAGCAGACATTCCAATGGCCGCCACGAATGTCCGCTTTCGGGGGCAAAGCGGACATGGCGGTTGCACTGCGAAATGTCCGCTTATGACCCAAAGCGGACATGATGCGTGCAGTGCAAAATGTGTCTCTGACGCATTCGTCACAAGAACTTGATCGCCCGCAACTCGGCTATCCAATTATTATTAGGAGTCACTATGCTGAGACCACGCACCGGGGAGCTTTCGCAATGTCACAGTCACCTTCACCAAAGATGTTTTCGGCGACAGATTTCTACGCCGAAAGTGGCGCAGATACGCTTGCGCTTGCTGCGCGTTTGCTCATCGGATGGCTTTTTCTCGACTATGGGTGGATGAAGCTTCTCGGTCATGACGGCACTGTACGCTACCTTGCCAATCTTCACGTGCCCGCGCCTGAACTGATGTACTGGCCGGTTATGCTGGCGGAACTTGTAATAGGCATAGCACTCATCGTCGGTATTGCGACGCGATACACTTCCCTTTTCACTTTTGTCTATCTCATCATCGCTACGGCAATTGCGCACCGTTATTGGGAGGTACCGCCGGCTGCCGTAGGAGCGCAGTACGCCAATTTTTGCAAAAACCTGGCTATCATGGGAGGTACGCTGCTGTTGTACGTTCTTGGCGCGGGCCGGTTTTCAATCGACGCCTGGCTTCGGCGAAGTTGAGTGATCGTAACAAAACTTAAAGCCCGCTTTGGCACTTAGCAAATATTTGTATTTGCACAGCGAAATTTCTGCTTATGAAGAAGAAATCACGGCCCAAATGGTTGCGGCGCGGGCGTTTGCTTTATCGTGCGGCTGTGTACGAAGTTGATTGACAGCACAGCGATCGCGCCGCCGAGACCAATCCAGTCGAGCAAGTCAGCGCCCGGGAAAGCGTGCTGCGGAATCAGGATCGCTATTGCCGCGGCGCCGAAGGCAATGCGCAGCGGTACCGATAGCGCACAAAAGGCGAAGCCAACGATGCCAGCGGTTCCTACGAAAATACCGAGGATGTTTCGCGAAAAATTCCATGCGATCGCAGACCAAGTGGCATTCATCAGCATGCTCGGCTCGGTGATGAACAGGAACGGTATAAAAAACGTGCTCCAGCCCACTACCACGGCGGTCCAGCCGGTCGTCCAGCCCGACACGCGCGCGATATTTGCAGCGGCATACGCAGCAATCGCCACCGGTGGAGTGATCATCGACAGCATGCCGAAATACATCACGTACATGTGCGCGGCCATCGGTGGCACGCCAAGTCTAACAATGGACGGGGCCAGCAATGAAGCGGTGAGCACATAAACGCTCACGGTCGGCATACCCATGCCGAGAATAATGCTGATGATGGCAGTGAGCAGCAGCAGCACGAACAGACTTTGCCCGCTCACCTCAATCAGCTGCAACGTCAATCCGAACGAGATTCCAGAAATATTAAGCGCGCCGACCACCATGCCAGCTGCGGCGCCGATAAGGATGATGTCGATTGCAGCGCGGCCGGTATCGAGGATTGCACGCGACATCTCCCGAGGCGTGACGCGAGTGCCTCGGTACCCGAATGCAAGGCTGAGGCCGACCAACATGGCGGTGGAATATATGGCGGCGCGTTCGATCGGAGTTTGAAAAAATTCCGGCCAGATCAGAGTCGCGATCAGAAATAGAATGGGAATCGGGAAATACCAACCCGATTTGACGACATCTTTAAATGCCGGAATGTGCGCGACCCGCACGGCGCCGATCTTGTGCTTGGCGGCTTCCAGATCGACATGCATGAACAGCGCGGCATAGTAGAGCACGGCTGGAATTGTGGCTGCGATGCATACTGCGCCGTAAGGCACCTGCAGAAATTCGGCCATTATGAACGCGGCTGCGCCCATCACTGGCGGCATCAATTGCCCGCCTGTGGAACCGACCGATTCGATGGCCGCGGCGCGGGTCGGGGAAAAGCCCGAGCGCGACATGAGCGGAATTGTGACGATGCCGACCGCCATGACATTGCTCACCGCGGCGCCCGAGATCATACCGAACAGTGCCGAGCCGACAACCGCGATCTTGGCTGCGCCGCCGCGAAATCTTCCCATCGACGACATGGCAAGATCGGCAAAGTACGCAGCTCCTCCCGTGCGGCCGAGCACTTGGCCCATAAGTGTGAATGGAATGACGATCAGTACTGCGACGCCCAAAATCGCACCAATCATGCCGTTGACGTCCAGGCCGAGGTAAACCAACAGCCGTTGCGGCGAGACTTCCTTGGTAGCGAAGTCACCGGGCATATGCGGACCAATGAAGACATAGGCCGAGATCATCAGAATGATCGCGACTAGAACGCCACCGGCAGTACGGCGGGTTGCCTCCAACACCAGCAGAATCAAAATCGCACTTCCGACGATGCCCTCAATCGGTAGAAAGGCGACCTCGGACGTGAGCGTCTCATAGCGCGCGCTGATATAACCGCAGATTGCGAGGGAGGCGATTGCCCCGGCCGCGCCCAGCCAGCGCGACGGCAATTTAGTATTAATGAAGGAGATGGCGAGGCTGAGACCGAGGCAGGTCGCCAGTAGTTGCTCGGTATAAAATGAAAAACCGAACCGCCGCGGCAGGTCGAGCACCCAGCCAACCACACAGATCAGCATGGTTGCCTGGAAAATATCCGTCCATAGCGCAACTGTGGGCGACGCGACGGACTTTCCCATCGCGTCAGTAGTCGCATGCATTTCGCTCACTGGAGCGGTTTCGCTTCGATGTTATGCTCCTTGAAATATCTTAGCGCCCCGGAGTGATAGGGAATTTCATACTTCTTATAAAGCCCATCAGCGGAGAACTCGCGCAACGCCGGTTGCACGGCGACCAAGTCGGCTTTGTTGTTCGCAAGCGTCTCAATCATCTTGTAGACGACGTCGTCCTTAACTTTGGCATTGGTAAACAGCATGTTGTCCCAGGCATAGACGTTCATCGGTTTCAATACACCGACGAAGAACGGGCCAGGGGTGGCGGGCGTCAGATAGCCGTAGGGGAATATCTTGCGGGCCGCCGGCATCCCGTTTTCGGAAATTTCCAGCGCGCGAATACCGCCGACGGTGGCGTCGACCTCCCGCACTTTCGGTGCGCCGAAGGCGAAGAACAACATGTCGGACGCCCCGGAGGCAAAATCGTCGGCCCCTCGCACCACGTTGGGTACCAGCACCGGCTTGACGTCCTTTTCCGTTAGGCCGCCAGTGGCGAGAATGGCGCGCGCGAGCTTGTCGATCGTGCGCATGGCCGAATAGCCCAGCGTGACCTTCTTTCCCTTGAGGTCGGCGATCGTCTGCATCGGGCTATCTTTGCGCACCCAGAAGGTGCCGCGCAGTGCGTGGATTGACCCAATCAGTCGGAGATCAGACTGCTTGCCACCCACAGCAGTGCCGTCCCAAGCCTCGACCACCTCATTGATGTTCGCGATGCCGAGTTCAGCCTCGCTGCGATTGACCATGGGAATAAGAGTGGTTTCGCCAGCGGTCGGCTGCACTAGCACATTGAGGCCGGCTTTTTCCTTCAGCACCTTGGCGATGGCCGACGCTGTGGTGTGGCTGAGCGTGCCCGGCTGCATGGTCGCAATGCCATAGGTCTGTGCCAAGACCGCACTGCTGCCGAGTGCCAACGCGGCCAGGCCACCAATGGCAGTTTTCCAATCAAGCAAACTTCGCTTCGATTTCGTCATCGACATGAAAAATTCCTCCCGTTTGTGTTGGGACCTTAAGCCACATTATCCTGGTTTAAAGACCAGGTTTGGGCCGCTGACGGTGGACCTCGCCAACGGCATTGTAAGCGGCTACTGCGCCCGGAGCTGCCCATCACGAACTTTGACACAGGATGCGACGCAAGGCGAGATCGGACCCCATGAATGGTGAAAACCGAGACGAAAAACGATTGGTACAATTTCAAAAATGGACGATGGGAAACAGAGCACCCGAGGAATAATGGGCACGATAAGCGATTGATCATGTGCCTTCGGGATAGTCCGCCCCTGAGACACCACTAGCATAACAATCACATAGAGAGCCCGTTGCCGTAGTGCACATTTCCGCTTTTGGCACTTAGCGGACATTGGTTTGTGCGCTGCTCATGTCCGCTTTCGGGGGTAAAGCGGACATGGCCTTCGCGTCGCAAAATGTCCGCTAATGACCCAAAGCGGACATAGAGGTCTTCTTCTAGTTTTACCGTCATGACGTGATATTCTACGCGCAGCTTTGAGGTGGCATAATGAGCGTGACCCCATCAGGGACAGTTACCTCATGCGCGCAAGCAAAACTGAAAAAGATCAGCGCCTGCGATTAAACCCCGCTGGGCCAGCTGCATGGATATGGTTGCGCAGCATCGGGATCGCTGCCGCGGTTGCCGTTGCCTATTTCCTGGCGGCACAGCTAAGCAATAGTTTTTTGATCACGCCCGAGACGGTCATCTTCTGGCCCGCTGCCGGCATTTCCTCGGGCCTCCTGATCTCGCTCTGGTCCATTGCGCGATGGCCTGTCCTGGTCGGCGTTATGGTTGCCACCGCCGCCGCCAATCTTTTGCGACATTTTAGCGTTGGGGTCACTGCCACATGGGTCATGGGCAACACAGCCGAACCGCTCATCATCGCTGGACTGGTGCAACTCTACTTCGGAGCGCAGTTCCGAATCGATCGGCTTTATCCCGTCCTTGGGCTGTTTAGTGCGGCGATCGTGGGGACTGCCGTCGCTTCCACGTGGTGGACTTTTGTATACTACGACCTATTCGCCAGCCTGAAAGAGCCAACAGCTACCTGGTTGCACTGGATAGTATCTGACTTTGCCGGCATCGTTTCGGTGGCACCGCTGGTGATTGCGATCGCCACCCTGCTGCGGCGGCCGCCGGCGTGGCGAGAAGCCGTCGAAAGCATGGCGGCACTCGCGGTGCTAGCGGCGATGTCCGGAGTTATTGTGTTTCTGCCATTGGGCCTCTGGGAGACCGTGGTGCCGGCTGCGCTAGTATTTCCAATCTTATTGTGGCTTTCCGCCCGATCGCAGCCGATCTTCAGCACGGCGGGTGCCTTTATCGTTTCCATGTCCGTTGCTTTGACAGCGATTTACGGACTTGGCCATTTTGGCGACTCGGGCCTATCGATCAGCGCGAGGGTTCTACAGACCCAGGCGGTCATTCTGGTTGTGGCATTCGGCACGGCCGTCCTCGCCGCACTGTTCGCCGAGTGGAGGGACAGCGAGGGACAACTCGCGAGCGCAAATGCGACGCTGGCGGATGAGCGGGAGCGCCTCGCCCATTCAAATCTGATGTTGCAGCGCGAGCGTGACAATAAACTAATGAGCTTTGAAGCAATTACGGCTTCGATTTCACATGAAATTGCGCAACCGATTGGTGCGATTCTTGTGAACTCCGAAACAGTGGAGATGCTTCTTGAAAAGACACCGTCCGACCATAAAAAAATACGAGAATTATTGAGCCGTATAGGGGACGACAGCCATCGTACCACGGAAATACTCGACGGCATTCGATCATTGTTTAAGCAGGTTGATCAGGAGCACAACCTTGTCGATCTCAATGAGGTCATTCGTGCGGTGCTACAGTTGTCGCAAGACGAGTTGAGGCACCATAACGTAGTGTCCTTACAGGCATTAGCGTCCGAGCTGCCGCTCGTGAAAGGTAATCGAAACCAACTACAGCAGGTCGTATTCAACCTTGTTCATAATGCGGTTGAGGCCATGGATGGAGTGGCGGACCAAAGCCGCACGTTACGGCTGACGACAGAGCGCAGGGGCGATAACACCATTGCAGTAGCTATAAAAGACGCTGGGCCGGGAATTGAGCCGAAATTGTTAGACGGCATGTTTGAGGCATTTGTCACGACAAAAGCAAATGGGATGGGGTTAGGACTGGCCATTTGTCGCGCGATTATCGATCGGCACGGCGGACAGCTTACTGCGTCGTCGGACGGCCAAAACGGATCACAATTTCAGTTCGTTCTTCCAGTGGCCAGCAGTTCAGCGCCATCAATATCTGCCGTTGGGGACAAGACAGACGCGGCTATCGCATCGCAAATGTCCGCTATTGGCACAAAGCGGACATCCCAACTGTAGCCACGAATGTCCGCTTTCGGGGGTAAGGCGGACATCGGCTGTTGCGTTGTAAATGTCGGCTTATGACCCAAAGAGGACATTGCACTTTACGTGAGCAGCATAAACACGGCCAAATAAATGCGTTGCCTCATGACTTTTGCCATCTAGACGTGTTTACCTCGCAAAGCGATGATAAAAGATCGTTGGCAAATATAATTTGGAACGGGAGTAATACCATGCGCATTGCTATTTTCGCTCTTGCGGTCCTGGCTGGAGGTGGCGCTGCGGAGGCTGGGCAAATCGAGGTCTTATCAGCCAACGCGCGCCACATTGAAATCGCTGCTTCGTGCTGGACAGCTGGTTCGAGTTGTCAGCAAGAGGCTTCCGATGTTGCGCAGGGCTATTGCCACGGCGGAAACTACCCGAGGCGCGCACTATATGTGCGGTCGGGGCTCGTTGAGCGCAGCTTTTTTAGCGAACGAGTGACATTCGTCTATAGGTGCGATCGGCGATCGATTATCTGCGAGGCCGGTACTTGTTAGTCCGGAAATTTGCCTTCGTCGAATAAGTTGGCGAATGTCCGCTATTGGCCCTTAGCGGACATGCCACTCGCCGCTCAGAATGTCCGCTTTCCGAGGCAAAGCGGACACCAAAGATGCCGGTTTGGATCTGCTCGGGAAATCTTCGGCACAATGAAATTGATGCAGGTCGGCCGGTGTTATTGTGGGTAGCTGATCGCGGAGGTGCTGCATGATAGCGGGTCAAATAAAAGTTCTTTCGGTGGCTGTCGGCTTGGCGGCCCTGATAGCTGCGCCGGCACAAGCTGAAAATGTCACTAAGAATAAGAAGAAGACGCCAGCCCCTAGAGTGGTGACTTCCCAAACCCAGGCGCCGATCTACGGGTGGGCAGGCCAATACCGCGGCACGGATCCCGATCCGAATATTCGCTTTCAACTGATGCGGGACCAAAACTTACGCTAATTCGAACAGCGACATGACTGTGCTACGAGAATGTTCGCTGTTGGCCCATAACGAACTGGTCTAGTGCACTGCGCACGTCCGCTTCTGGCACTTATCGGACATCATGCTTGCGCGCAGAATGTCTGGAGGGGCGTCAGGCCGCGCCGGCTTTTTCAGCCTTGCCCTGGACAAAGAACTGGCGGATCTCGCTGGCCGGCCGGGCATGGCTGAACAGATAGCCCTGCATCTCGGTGCAGCCGATTGATTGCAGCACGTCCATCTGCTGCTGCGTTTCGACGCCTTCGGCGGTCGACGTCATGTTGAGGCACTTGGCGAGGCCGGCAACGGCGTTGACGATCGCCAGCGGTTCCGCGCCGTTGGACAAATCCTGGATGAACGATCGATCGATCTTGATCTTGTCGAACGGGAAGCTGCGCAGGTAGCTGAGCGAGGAATATCCCGTTCCGAAATCGTCGAGCGCGATCTGCACGCCCATCTTGCGCAGTTCGTGCAGCGTCGCGAGCGTCGTGAACGTGTTCTGCAGCAACACGGTCTCGGTGATTTCAAGCTGCAGCCGGTGTGGCGGCATGCCGGATTCATCAAGCGCCGACGTGACCATGCTGACCAGATTGCGGCAGTTCAACTGAGCCGGCGAAAGGTTGACCGCAACCTTGATATGCTCCGGCCAGTCGACGGCTTCGTTGCAGGCCGCCTTGAGTACCCATTCGCCGAGCGGGACGATGAGCCCGGTTTCTTCGGCGATCGGGATAAATTCTGCTGGCGAAACCAGCCCGCGCGACGGGTGGTTCCACCGCAGCAAGGCTTCGAAACCGTTGACGTCGTTGGTCTCCAGCGTGACGAGCGGCTGATAGTGCAGTTCGAATTGCTCGCTGGCGAGCGCCCTGCGGAGATCCATTTCCAGTTCGCGGCGCACCTTCATGCGCGTGTTCATTTCCGGCTCGAAGAACCGGAACGTTCCGCGGCCATCGCCCTTGGCATCGTAGAGCGCCATGTCGGCATTGCGCAAAAGCTCGTCGGATTCCACGGCATCCATCGGCGCAACTGAAATGCCGATGCTGATATCGGTGACGATCTGATGCCCTTCAATCTGATAGGGCTTGATTACCGAGTCGCGGATACGCTTGGAGAGCGTCGCGGCGTCGGCCGCTTGCTCCATCTGCGTCATGATGATGGCGAATTCGTCGCCGCCCATGCGGGCAACGATGTCGAGCTCGCGCGTGCAGCCGCGCAGGCGTTCGCCGACCAGTTTCAGCAGTTCGTCACCGATGTGATGGCCGAGCGCATCGTTGACGCTCTTGAACTGATCGAGGTCAAGGCACAAAACGGCCAGGCATTCGCCGCGCTTCACGCGCTTGATCTCGTGATTGAGCTGCTCGAGCAGCAGCACGCGATTGGGCAGGTCGGTCAGCGCGTCGTGGCGCGCCATGTGCGCGATCCGGTCTTCCGAGCGCTGGCGTTCGGTGACGTCTTCATGGGTGGCGAGCCAGCCGCCGCCCGGGATCGGTTTGTTGACGACGGAAAATGCGCGCCCGTCCGGGAGGTTCACGATGTGATTGAAGGTCTTTCCGTCCGCGATGCCATCGGAAAGCCTGGCCGAATATTCGTCGGGATCGCCGGTGAAACTCCCGAGCTCGATCCGGTGCTGAAGCAGGTCGCGCAGGCGGCAGCCGGACTTAACGACGTCCGGAGAGAGTCCGTACAATTCGAGATAACGTTGGTTGCAAAATATTAGGCGTGTTTCCGAATCGAACATCAACACGCCCTGGGACATGTTGTTCAGGACGGTCTGCAAGAGTTGTTCGTCTTTCCGTGTCATGTGCGGAAAGGCCAAGATATCGGCGCGCAACGACTGGTGCTTCGTTTGATCCATGCTGAGCCCCCCTGGCAAAAAGGTATCCGGGTCGGTGCTCATATTTACGGATGGTCTCTTGGGAAGCCCTTAGGGGAACGGGGCTGGTTTGATTAAAAATCGAACATTAAAAAGTGCCCGTTTTACAGGCCTAAACCCCGCATCAGAGGCGATTTTTCCAAATCCGCTTTTATGTGACGGGCAACACAGCCGGGCCGGGGGACTCTGCCTATTTTGATAATCACGAGAGCGACGGGCTCCCGGACCTGATGCCCCGGGTCAGCGAGCCCCACCACCCAAAGGAGACCTCCAATGCGTACCTTTCTGATCCTCGCCTGTGCAGCCGCTTTCCTCTTCTCCGCCTGGTCAAATATGCCGACGACCGCCAATCAGGCCGGCACCACGATGAGCCCGCTCAGCATGATGACCAGCACGACCAGTCTGCCGACCGAACAGTTCGACGCATACTGATCCGCGAGGCAGATTCAATACGGCAAACGGCCGGGCATTGCCCGGCCTTTTCCTTTCGGATTCCAATCGACAGCAGGCGCGCGGCCGGCTCCCCGCACGAGAGCCGGCCAGCGCTATTGTGGCGCGTCGCTCAGTAGCAAACGCGCCGCCACCTCAGGACACGATGGCCATTGCCGATATAGACCCAGCGACGCCGCATGACGCAGTCGCCCGCATAGGCGTAGGGACCGCCGTAATCATAGGCGTAGGGGCCGTAGTACCCGCCGTAGTACGGGGCGCCGAAGCCGAGTGCCAGACCAGAGCCGAAGCCCCAGCCAAAACCGCCGCCATGCCAGTGGCCACCACCGCCATGCCAGTGGCTGCCGCCACCGTGCCAATGTTGAGCCTGAGCCGCGCTCGGAAGCGCTGCCGAGGCTCCCATGATCGCGACCGCGGCAGCGGCCGCAATCCCGATCTTTTTGAATGACGAACGCATACCGTTTTCCTCCAGACGATGATCGCCCTGTCTTTTCAATAATGTTTCCCGGAACTTGTTCCATGGAACCGCCAAAGGGAACCCGCTTAACCACGATCTATCGATGGGCCGGTTCCGGCGTACCGTTCGTGCGCGCTGGCTAACCCTGCAACACCATCACAGGCGTTCCGACCGGCACACGATTGTAAAGATCGATGATGTCCTGGTTGAACAGGCGGATACAGCCGCTCGACACGGCGCTGCCGATACTCTCAGGTTCATTGGTGCCGTGCAGTCGGAAAAAAGTGTCGTGCCTGTCGCGATAAAGATAAAGCGCCCGCGCGCCGAGTGGATTTTCCAGCCCGCCCGGCATGCCGCCGGCATAGGCCCTGTAGCGCGGAATGCGCGCGATCATGCTCGCCGTCGGCGTCCAGCGCGGCCACACTTCCTTGTTGCCGATGACCGCGCTACCACGAAAATTCAGCGCTTCTTCGCGCCCGACGCCGACCGCGTAACGCAATGCGCGTCCGTTCGCCTTGACAAGATAGAGACGCCGCTCGGGGATGGCGACAACGATGCTGCCCGGTCGCTGCGGTCCGTGCCAGGCGACCTCCTGACGCAACAACGCCGCATCAACGGTTGTCATGTCGAGCGCAGGAATGGTGATCGCCCCGTCCGTTACCGCTCCGTATTGGCCGTAATCGGAGATTGCCGCGGCCGGCCATTCGAACCGGCTCGAATTGGCACAACCGGCGACAAGCCAGGGCACTCCGGCGAGAAGCGCCCTCCGACTCAGACGATTGTATTTTGGCTGGTCAATCATTTGCACAACACGCCACATGAACCCGAAGCCTACGCGCACCGTACGGCCGCAGGAATCAACACAAAATCAACAAATCGCGAGCGTGCCGCTTGATTCAAATCAAAGCCGCCTTGGCCGGACAGGTTAGCGTTTAGCGACATCTGCTTTCCGATCAGGAGGCGGCCCTATGAAGAAAACGCTCATTGCACTTGCGGCAGCCGTTACGATCGGCGTGACCGCCATCGCAACACCGGCCAAGGTCGAAGCGCATTCGAATGGCTGGTGGATTCCCGGCGCGATCATCGGCGGTCTTGCGGTCGGTGCGATTGCTTCCGGCGGGTACTACGGCAGTCCGTACTATTACGGCCCCAGACCCTACTATTATGGCCCCGGTCCGTATTATTACGGCGGTGGGCCCTATTATTACGGTGGCGGTCCCTACTACGGGCGACGCTACTACTACGGCCCGCGCTACTACCGGGCCTATCGTTACCGGCATTACCGCTATTATCGATAGTTCAGGTGATTGTGGACGAGCCGAGGCCTGCGCGCGCATGCGCGCGCCCGCCCTCTTGACGGCCGCCGGTCATTTCAATAATTATTGAAATATGAAAAAACAGGATGCGGTCGCCATTCTGGCGGCTTTGGCGCAGGACAATCGCCTCGACGTTTTCCGGCTTCTGGTCGAGGCGGGCCCCGAGGGCATGCCGGCCGGCCATATCGGCGCCAGCCTTCAGCTCCCTCCCAACGCGCTGACATTTCACCTTGATCGATTGCGCGACGCGGGCCTTGTCACATCTCGCCGCGATGGCCGATCAGTGATCTATGCGGCGCAATTCGAGGCGATGAATTCGCTCGTGTCGTATCTCACCGATCATTGCTGCCAGGGCCGCCCCGACCTGTGCAAACCCAAGGTTGGCAAGGGCGCACGGCGCGCCGCCGCCGCGTGTGCATAAGGCTTTCGCCGTGACCGACCGCCCCTTCAACGTCCTGTTTCTCTGCACCGGCAATTCGGCGCGTTCGATCATGGCCGAAGCGATTCTCAACAAAGTCGGCGCAGGAAAATTCGTGGCCTTCAGCGCCGGAAGCCAGCCGAAAGGCCAGGTGCATCCGGAGGCTAAAACGTTGTTGCAAAGCCTCGGATTCGACACGGCGCGCTTTCGTTCAAAATCATGGAATGAGTTCGCAACGCCCGGCGCACCGCCGCTCGATTTCGTGTTCACCGTCTGTGACAACGCCGCCGGTGAAACCTGTCCTTTCTGGCCGGGTCAACCGATGACGGCGCATTGGGGAATTCCAGATCCGGCGGCCGCCGAGGGCTCGCCCGCAGAGATCGCGCTCGCGTTCAAGGATGCCTTTCGCATGCTGTCGCAGCGGATCGGAGTTTTTGCCGCGCTGCCGATCCGCTCGCTCGACCAGTTGAGCCTGCAGGCGAAGCTGAAAGACATTGGCCGGATGGAAGGCGCCAGCGCGAAGGTCAAAGAGCCAGGCTGATGCCGTCACTCGCGCAACGGGCGATGGCCGAATTTCTGGGCACGGCCTTCCTGCTCATGGCTGTCGTCGGTTCCGGAATCATGGCGCAGCGTCTGGCCGGCGGCAATATTGCGCTTGCTTTGTTGTGTAACACGCTCGCGACTGGCGCCATCCTTCCCGTCATCATCCTGATGTTTGGCTCTGTTTCGGGAGCGCATTTCAATCCCGCCGTGAGCCTGGCCTTCGCATTGCGCGGAGAGCTTTCGTGGCAGATCGCACTTCTCTACGTGGCCGTTCAGGCCATAGCGGCCGTCGCGGGTGTCTGGATCGCACACCTGATGTTCGATTTGCCGGTCTGGCAGATATCGACCACCGTTCGTTGGGGGGGCGGTCAATGGCTGGCCGAAGCCGTTGCAACCTTTGGACTGCTGCTCACAATATTCGGTTGTGTGGCGCGAGTGCCTGCCGCCATTCCATACGCGGTCGGCCTCTATATCGCATCGGCTTATTGGTTCACGGCATCGACGTCGTTCGCCAACCCGGCGGTGACAATTGCCCGTTCGCTTTCGGACACATTCGCCGGAATAGCACCCACGGGGGCGCCGGCATTTATTGTGGCGCAGTTTGTCGGGATGTTCGCCGCGGTTGTCGTCGCGCGGATAACCTGGCGTGCCTAGCGGGCCGCGACTGCTTTGCGCAGTGAGAGAATTTCCTGATCGCGTTCGGCAAGCGCTCCCTCGAGTCGTCCGATGTTCTCGAACAAGCGCGCGGTGGACAAGCGAAGGAAATAAAATCCGAATTGCGGGTTTTGATAGTAGAGCTGCTCAATCCTGTCATAGGCAATTTCCAGCACCGAGCCGCTCTGCGTGCAGACCAGCGTCTGTGTGCGTGTACGCGCGGGCGCCAGCATGCCGAGCTCGCCGACGACGGCGCCGGGCAGGATATTGATATCAATCTCGTTAAGGTGAAGCTGTCCGTCGACGACAAAATACATATGATCGGCTTCGTCGCCTTTCCGAAACAAAATCTCCCCGGCCTCAACGGCGCGCTTGCTCATAAATGGCTTGATCCAGTCCAAAGACATATCGCCTTTGCTGGCAGCCTTGACCCGGCTGATAAGGTTGAGCATCTCCCGCAGGCGATAGATATTGAGCGGGAAGAGAATGCTGTGAAGCATCACGGTCGGAATGCTGCCGAACAGAAGGCCGTAGGTCACGAACGCGACATTGCTTAGGAGGCCGACGATGCGGAGCGGAATCATTGTCCGCATGGACAACGTCGCGATCACCAGGCCGGACGCGATAAATCCGATCACGGTCACGTAGTTCATGGCTGTCCCCCAGGCAGCGTCGCCCCCATACAGCGGACCCTAGCAAAGCTGGCCGTGCGAATGGTGCCGGCTTCAAAGTTTTTGCCTGTATCGCGTGCCGGACCGGCGCCTCGCTCGGGAGCCGCTTGACAGGCAGGCCCCGGCTGCCGGCGTGTGATCGCAAGGGTCGTCACAGGGTCGTCACAAGCGTGGTCGAAGGACTTCAGACCCCCGGACAAGCCGTCCGGCGGTGCCGGACCGCATGAAATATGACAGCCCAAACCTTCGGTAATGGGCCCAAAGCCGGCTCCGCTAAGTGACCGACTTCACTCGATTACTCGCCGGGCGCGCTGTAATATAGGTTAGCTATGTCGTTCGGCAGACTGGGGTTGGGAGCATGATAAGCGCAAGTCTCGATTCGGCCGTCAATCATATCGCCGATATCACGGGGAACCTGGGGATCGACAAGCTGTTTCTCCGGCTTGGAATTGATCCTGCCCACCTCACTTACGACGCGGTGTCCCATCGCCTGATGGACCTCGCGATGGCGAACATCAATACCGCGAATATGCTCGCGCTGGCCGGCGCAATGTTCTACGTCGCCACGCTGATGATGCGGACCATCGTGCCGCTGCGCGTGATCGGCATCATCAGTATCGCGTTTTTCATGGCCTATGGGCTGGTAGCCGGCGCGGTCGGCACGTTCCTGCTTTATCTTTTGTCTTTGCCGGTCAACGTCATCCGCCTCCGCCAGATGCTCACGTTGGTGAAGAAGGCGCGAATGTCCTCGCAAGGCGACCTGTCGATGGACTGGCTCAGGCCCTACATGACGCCGCGCAGGTATCGCAAGGGCGAGGTGCTCTTCCGCAAGGGCGACGTCGCCAATGAAATGTTTCTCACGGTCACCGGAAAATTTCTGGTCACTGAAATCGGCATCGAACTTCCGCCGGGCCGCATCATGGGCGAGCTTGGCTTCGTTGCGCCGAAGAACCGGCGCACGCAGACGATCCAGTGCATCGAGAACGGCGATGTCCTGACGATCACATACGAAACGCTGCTCGAGCTGTATTTCCAGAATCCGGAATTCGGTTATTACCTGCTGAGTCTCACCAGCGAGCGCCTGCTGCAAAATATTTCGCGGCTCGAGGGCGTCATCGAAGAATACAAGACACGGCAGGACCAGAGGGACATGCGTCCGGCCGGTGTCCCGCTCCCGGTGTCGCGCTAGCCGTCGGCCAAAATAAAGAGGCCACCGTTTTCGGTGGCCCCAGGCTTCGTCTACATGTGATCCTTCACTTGCGTCACGGGCAAGTTAGGATGGTCGATGTACATTTGAATGACACTGATATTGGGATGATTCTTGAGAATTTCTGTGACGCACTCTCTGACGTATCTCCGGCTCGCCGGCCAATGAATCTTTTTTCCTTTCGCCTCATGCTTGCATGTAGCGGTCGCTTCGTTCAGAGCCGCCTTGTCAGCTTTGGACATTGCGGCAGCCCCGGCCTGTGTGCTCACGAACGCAACACCACCAATGACCGCCGCTGCGACGATGCCGGTCAATAACCCTCTGGCGAAATGAGACATGATGTGCTCCCCTTTAGCGCGACGTCTTAAAAGTATGCAGTATTACGCGAAGGCGTTGCAAGCATAGCGGGCCCGCCGCATGAACAAATCGTGGTATTGACGGGTTTGGGAATGAATTGAGCGGGGGCCGCCGGATCTGCCGGCAATAACGCAAAAAGTGGGGAGAGCGCGGGATGGTGGGGACTAGACATGCAATCGGTGTACTTGTTGCAACGGCCGCGGCAATAGCGGGCACACCGGCTTCGGCGCAGGTGCGCGACGCGGTCTATCGCGGAACGATGGTGTGCGACAAACTGCCGTTTTCGGCCGGCAAAAGTCGCGAGGCGATCGAAGTCACAATCGCCGCAGGCGCGGTACGCTATACGCAGGTTGTGCGGCTGCATGATACGTCCGTAGCGGCGCCGGAGCAGGGCACCGGAACGCTAAGCGGCGACGCCATCAGCCTGCAAGGCGCCTGGAAGGGCGGCAATCGACAATATGAGGCGAAATACAGTGGCACTTTTGTGAGGCGTCACGCCGATCTCAAGGGGACGCAAACCTGGACCGATGGTGGAAAAACCATGACCCGGTCGTGTACCGGCACTATCAAGCGGCCATTCAAGATTTTCCTCCCGGGTGACAAAAAGTAACCCGTAAACTTGTGCTAAAAACGGGCTAGACTGAATCAAGCGCGGCTGCGCATGCTTTTCGGGGAACCAGAACCACCCCGTCCGCAGTTAAGGCGGGCGACGCTTTTTCTTCGTCTTGCAACACAAACTTGTATGGGAATATGCCTTTGCAGCGCTCATTTGCCTCGTTTTCTCCCGCCGCCTTGATTGGCGGCATCCTGATCCTGGTTTCGGCCTTCATCAGTCCGCTGCCGTCCGCGCGGGCGGGCGATGGGCCATTCCATGATTTTGACGGCAGCTGGTCGGGAACCGGCACGCTGCGGCCCAGCAATGGTGCCGCCGAGCGGATCCGCTGCAATGCGAATTATCGTCAGCGCGGCAGCAGTCAGCACGAAATCGATCTCCAGCTGCGTTGCGCCAGCGACAGCTACAATTTCGACATGAGCGGCCAATTCACCGCCGACGAACAAAACCAGGTTTCAGGCCGTTGGACCGAGCGCACGCGAAGCGTCGGCGGGACGGCGGTCGGCAATGCACAAGGCGATCGCCTGCAGCTTCACGTCGAAAGCGCCGGTTTTGCCGCCGACCTCGTTATGTTGACCCGCAACCGGCGACAAAGTGTAACAATCGACTCGCAGGGCGGTGGACAGATCGTGAAAGCGTCGATCACGCTGAGTCGGTAGATGACCAGCCCGCCGGGGCGCGCAAGGGTTTGAGAGCTCCATGGAGAACAGCGCCCGTTACACCCTCATTGGTGCTTTCGCGCTCGTCTGCCTGCTGGCAGCCTTCAGCTTCGTTTACTGGATCAAGAACGTGGGCGGCATCGGCCAGCGCGCGCTCTACGAAATCCGTTTCGAGCAACCGGTTTCTGGCCTGGCCATCGGGGCCAGTGTCCTATTCAACGGCATTCGCGCCGGCGCGGTGACGCGCATTGCGCTCGACCCGAATGTGCCCAAGCGTGTCACCGTCACGGCCGCCCTCGATCCGGAAACCCCGGTCCGCGCCGACACGACGGTGGACATTTCATACCAGGGGCTGACCGGCGCTGCGGCGGTCGCGCTCAAAGGCGGTGCGGCGGACTCTCCGCGGCTGACGACGAGCAATGGTCAGCCGCCGCTTATCATTGCGGCAGCCGACGTGGGCCGCAGCCTGACCGAGTCGGCGCAGGATACGCTGCGCCGTATCGACGGCATCCTCGACCAGAATGCGAAGCCGCTGAATACGGCGATCACGGGTATCTCGGCCTTCGCCGATATGCTCGGCCGCAATTCGCAGCGCGTCGAAGGTCTCATCGGCGGCCTGGAGAATCTGACCGGCAGCGGCACGCCGAAGGCGGGGCCCGCCATTTACGACCTAACGCCGGCGACTGCGTTCCCCCAGATCACGAAAACCATCAAGGGGCACCTCGTCGTACCGGACCCCAGTGCCATCATCCTGTTCGACTCGCAGAAAATCCTGATCCGCAATGGCGAGGGCACCTATACCAACGTCAACAATGCGCAGTGGGCCGACAATCTGCCCAAGCTGGTGCAGGCGAGGATCGTGCAGAGCTTCGAGAATGCACGCCAGCTCAACGCGGTGAGCCGCCCGCTCGACCAGCTCAATGCCGATTACCGGCTGGAGCTCGTGATCCGCAGTTTCCAGATAACGCTGACGCCTTCGCCGAAGGCCGTGGTCGACGTGACCGCACGTCTCGTCAGCGACAAAGGAGCCGTTGCCGACGCGCGTGTTTTTACCGCGAGTGTCCCCGCCAAAAGCAGCGAGGCGCCTGATGCAGTCGCCGCGCTCAATCAGGCTTTCTCGCAGGTGGCCGCCGACATCGTGACCTGGGCGGTCGGCGCGATTTAAGTTCCAACCTTAAATTTCGTGGAAGTGTGAGGCCGCTCACAAACGTTTGGCGCGGCCGGCGCAATTGTTCGCGCAGGGTAAGGGGTCATCCTGAAAGGGAGACCTCATGCAACGCACGAACACAGTAACCGCAGTTGTCCTTCTGATTCTGGTCGGAGTCGCCACCAAAGTCATGGTCGCGCCGAGCAAGACCGTCGCCGGCACGCACGATACAGACGGCTCAATCCAGAGCGCGGTCTCGATCTACGAGCTCCATGTTACGCATCCGGGCATGAAGGCCATGCCGGTGCAGGCCGCGCCGATGCCCTGACAACCACGGCGAGCAGTATCGCTCCCCCAAACGCCGCCGCGCCGAAGCCTGGAGACGCCGCCAAAAAATCGCGCTTTTGGTGACGCCGATCACAGTGCCCAAACCGGCCCTGTCCTAGGGTTCAATCAGCAAAAAGCTTTGCCGTGGAGGCAAAAATGGAAAGGGTATCTGCGTTGATGGCTTACGTCGTGAATGAGGGCAGGCTATGCGCCCTCAAGCCCTCGGAGTGGTCGCTGCTGCTCGCAGGAGTAGCGCTCTGCGGGTTCGCGACGCTGGTATTTCTGATCTCGGGTCTCTAGCCGCTGCACTGTTTCCGGGCCCTTCGACCCGGCTATCTGCAACGCCTCAAAAATTTCACCCCGATACCTCAGACGGCCCGGCGGGACGTGTGCGCGGTTCGGTATGCGCCAAAAGAAAAAGCCGCCGTCAACCCGGCGGCTTTTAGCGTTGCAGCCACGCAGAAGGGTTACTTCAGCGTGTTGGCGATGTAGTCGAACTTGGCGTTGAGGCTGGAGCCGATCGCGTTGACTGTGGCGATGATCACGACCGAAATACCGGCGGCAATCAGGCCATATTCGATCGCGGTAGCCCCCAACTCGTCTTTCAGAAACGCAATAACGTTGGACATCTGACAGGCTCCTGTGGGTCCGTGCCACAGCAAGATACCGTCGCGCCGATTAAGAAGAACTGGAGCGGATGCCTCAAAATTGCGGGACGGTTGAATCAAATTTAAACCAACGCATGTTGTGCCCGTGCTGCAAGGGTTTGCAGGCAATTTGCGTCGCCTACAGCACCCGTCCATTGCCGTTTTACGGTTACCACTTCGGAAAAGTCTAAACGCCTGACGGGAAAATCCCGGCGGATTCAATGTATACGTTAATGGCCGCCGGTGCATCGGCAGGCCAGGGCCAACGGATTTCGCGGGGTATTCCGGTGTTATTACGGGGTACAGACAGGGAGTTTGACGATGATCCGGACGATATTGGCCGCGAGCGCCACTTTTGTTTTCATGTTTTTTATGGGTTTCGGTTTGCAGCCCGCGGCGGCGGATTACTACACGGCGCCCTGGTGTGCGGTGGTTGCGATGGGCGACGGCGATATGCAGTGGGATTGCGAGTTTCGCACCATCGAGGAATGCCGACCGCACGTGCTTGCGGGCAACCGCGGCTGGTGCAATCCCAATCCCTATCTGTCTGCAGCCTCTGCGGCGCCGGCGCTGAACCATCACCGGAAACGTCATACCCGCGCGCAGTGATTATTGCATCCGCGTGATGCTTTCCTCGCGCGTCGGATAAATCACAAACAGGTCGTCGAAAGCGTCGATGTCGAACAGGCGCTTGTTCTCGCCGGCAATTGCGCCGCGACCTGTCAAGCCGCGCTGGCCGGCCGATGACCTGCAAGCGCCCGCAAATGCGTGAGACCTTCTGTGATTTCGCGTGCCCTGGCATTCTGCGCCATGCGCTCGAAGTCGGCGGCCGCTTTGAGCATCTGATCGCGCGAGCTTTGAACGCGAAGCGATTGAGCCATGGTCCGGCATTCACGCGCCCGCGCGTGAAACTTGCGGCTCTCCGGGACGGGTATCGATAAAGCCATGATGGCCTCAGGTTTGTCCGAGTCACCTGAGAAACCTTGCGGAACGAAAACGGTTCCATTAGGGCTTAAATGAGGTCTCGCCTGAAAGACCGTGGCCAATCCGTGTCAGCGTCCTAGCGGCCAAGAACCAGACACCAGTAGCGGGTGCCGCCGCTCGCCGCCGAGGCCAGGCCATAGCTGCGAACATCGGACAACAGCATGTTTGCGCGGTGTCCGGATGATTCGGCCCACAGGCTCATTACGCAGCTTTCGCTCGCGCAGCCTGCAGCCACGTTTTCGGCGCGGGCGCCGGCGCGGCCGTGCTCGGTGTAGAAATCGGCATGGTCCATTGATTGGCGCGCCGCCATGCTGCGGGCATGGCGCTGGGCCATGGCCTGCAACGGTCCGCTGTGATGCAATGCCGGCAAGCCATGCGCGTGGCGAAATGAATTGAGGGTCTCGGCCAGCGCCGCCGAGCTGCTGGCCGCGACGATGATGAGCACGATCAAAGTCCGCAACATTCAGCAATGCTAGCGAATTTTTGACCGAACAACTATCGCGCGTTCTTCAGCATCTCAACATCTGCGTGCCGGCTGCGGCCCGGAGCGGCGTCCGATTGGATCGGCTGTATGGTTTGTATTCGGTCGACCAGTTGTTGCAACGCGTGTCTCAACCGCTCGTTTGGATCAGGCGGACGAGCCGGGGTTGGAACGGGCCTCGGATCCGGCGTTGGATTCGGATTTGGAGCGGGCCGCCAATCGGTATGGTCGACCCGCGGTGCGGCACGCCGTGCAGGCTGGTATGCGATTGCAGGATCCGGTATCTGCGTCAAGCGGATGCGCGGCGCAGGCGTATTCAGTGGGACCACCGGCGCCCATCGCGGCGGCTTGTAATTGATCACGTCGCGCTGACGCTGCCGATGCGTGAAATGAAGGATCGGCCCGGTCACGGCAAGCAGGCCGAGCATGACTATGAGCAAAGCAAAGGTGTGATCGATCCCGGCGAACTGCTGCGACGGCACAGCAGACGGCAGCGGCCTCTCGGCTGCCGGGCGTTGCGAGCGTTCGGTATGGACGCTTCCAGTCGATGATGGATCGTTTGTTACGGCAGGTGTGCCATCGCTCGCCACCACCGGCACGGTATTGCCCGCGCTGGCTGTCTGCGGCACGGCTTGGATTTGCGGCATCACTGGAAACGGGGCCGATAGCTTCGGCATCTCGGGCCAATGCGCCAGAGGCGCCGTTGCGAAGGGATTGGCGGCCGTGGCAGGCGTAGCACCGGCTGCCACTCGTGCCGGTGCGGCGATCACCGCTTGCGGCGCGCGCGTTTTTTGCTGTGCATCCGGCTCCGATGCGGTCTCGTCCTCAGCTTGCGGTGTCGTTTCCTGGACGGGAAGTCCTTCCGGCGCGAGACGCCAGCACTGACGATTATTGTTGGCGTGATCGATCCGGTAGTACCAGTGCTGACCTTGTGGTGTCTGGGCATTCGGCTTGGTGAGACACTCATCGGCGGCATGCGTCGTGCGTGTTGCTTGAGATGCTAGCGCGGCGATCAAAACAAGAACGAACATCGCCGGCGGCAGAACTGCTCCGCGTCCTGGCATGCGTGCCCCTCCTACTCTGTACAAAGAAATGCAGATGGGATTCGAAACGAAGGTGAGCGGTGCCGATTGGAAATGGGGAATGGGGCTGTAATAGGTTGCAATTTCGGCAATCACGGCGATTCGACCGCGACGGTAACGCAGTGCGTGCGCGATGACGTCCGGCTAATTTTTACCGCGATGTTGCCATCAGCTTGCCGCGCCTGGAACGCGGTTAGTGCGCGCGGCCGACATATTCAACTTTCACCTTGCTCAATCCGTCGTCATAGAACCCGAGCACCTTGGCGGTCTTTGCCGAGACATCGATGACGCGGCCGCCGACATAAGGACCGCGGTCGTTGACGCGCACCACGATCGAGCGATGGTTCATCAGATTGGTCACCCGCACGTTGCACGGTAGCGGCAGTGACGGATGCGCGGCTGAAAGCGAGTTCATGTTGAAGGTTTCGCCGTTGGCGGTGAGGCGTCCGTGAAAATCTTCGCCATACCAGGACGCGAGACCGACAGCGCTGTATTTGACCTTTCCATGCGCGGCGTGTTCGCCCGCATTGGTCGTCGCCGGTTTGCGGGCAACGATGGCGTTTTTTGCCGCCGTCTCGCCGGTTGCGAGCAAGCGCGAACTGACAGCGGCCGTATGTTTGCGCCCGACCGTGCCGGCGACGTTGTCGGTCGTACAATTGGCAAGCGCAAGGCAGCCTGTGCCGAGGCCGATCAGGCCTGCAAAGCGGAAAAACCTGCGGTTAAGCCAGAACCCCGTCCTCACAAAACGCCCCGGTGCGAAATGGCCTGTGCCATTCCCCCCGATTCCCGCCGATGAGGCTAGCTTGCTTCAGCGGCAGGTGGCGGTGCTGCGGTAAAGGGGGCGCACGCTCCACACGAATTGTGTCGAGCGGTGCATTTAAGCAACGATTGTCGACAATTCTATTGAACGCAGGCGGAAGCCGCGCTGCCGCCGATCGCATCGGCGGCAGTTCGACGTGTCAAAATTTCCTCACGCAAGGTTGCGTATCCGGTCGGAGGTTCAGGCCTTGATATCGGCCGGCAGTTTGCCGCCATTGGCGGCGAGCTTGGCCATGACCTGCTTGTGCAACCAGATGTTCATGGTCGCAGAATCGTTCGTGTCGCCAGTGTAGTTGAGTTCTTTCGCGAGCTGCTTGCGCGCGCCGATGCTGCTGTCGAGATTGAGAGCCTTCATCAAATCGACGATGGATGTGCGCCAGGCCAGTTTCTCTCCCGTTGCAGCCGCAGCCTTGTCGACGATGGCTGCCACATCGACGGTTTGTGCCGGTGGCGCGCTTGGCGCGAGCGTTGGCGAGGCGCTTGCCTGCGCCGAGCCGTGACCAAAAATAGCGCCCATGATGCTTCCGAAAATACTCATGACATTTCCTCCACTGTTTGTGTCAAATGCTCTTGCACTAATGCGACGCTTTCGTGTGGCAGTGCTCAGTATAGTAGTCGCTGTGAGGCTCAATTGGTAAAAATCGCGCGAGCATGCGCGGAGCCTCTTGATTGCCATGTTCCGGTCACCGCAACGTCATACCGTGAGAAAACTTCATCAGGTTCGTACAGGAGGCGACCATGGGTCTGATCGATGTGCTCAACGGAATGCAGAATGGGCCGCGCGGACAACGGGATACGAGCAGCAGCAGCGGAGGGATGTCGCCGATCACGATGGCGATCCTCGGCCTGCTTGCGTATAAGGCAGTCAAAGGTTTTACCGGTTCACAACCGTCAACGGCTCCGGCGAATACCCGCGTACCGCCGGGCGGCACTGCGATTAACACAGGTGCGCAAGGAGGCGGCATTGGGGGCGGTTTGGGCGATCTTCTCAAAAACGGCCTGGGCGGTCTGCTCGCAACGGGTGCTGCCGGAAGCATTGTGAGCGGCGGTCTCGGCGATCTGCTCAAGCAATTTCAGCAGAGCGGGCAGGGTGAGGCCGCAAATTCGTGGGTCGGCACCGGACCCAATAAGACAATATCGCCGAATGACCTGGCCGGCGCACTCGGCGCGGACAAGATCAATGCGCTGGTGGCGCAAACCGGCATGTCGCGCGATGACTTGCTGCAAGGCCTCAGCGAATATCTTCCGAAGGTGGTCGACCAGTTGACGCCGCAAGGGCGGTTGCCAACCGAACAGGAAGCCGGACGCATGCTCTGATGCATGCCCGGCAAACGTTGTGCGTTAAGCGGTCTCGCTACAATCGACAGGAGCACGCATGGGCATTCTCTGGATTATTCTGATCGGCTTCGTCGCGGGCATTGTTGCGCGCTTGCTTGCGCCCGGACCGAATAACCCTTCAGGTTTCATCCTCACCGTCGTTATCGGTATTGCGGGCGCGTTCCTCGCGACCTGGATCGGCCAGGCGATCGGCTGGTACCGACCTGATCAGGGTGCGGGGTTTATCGGCGCAACCGTCGGCGCCGTGATCGTGCTGTTCATCTGGCACCGGTTTGTCACGGCGCGGGTGATACCGGACGCCGGGGTGGGGCCGCGCTAGTTGATGTCGTGCGTCGAGCCTACGGCTTCGGCAGTGACAGTTCGGCGCCGGCCTTCAGGCCCCAGCTATCGAGATGCGCGGTCGACTTGCCGTCTGGCGAGACCCAGTGGCTGTGGGTGCGCGTGCCGCCGTCGCTCACGATGCCAACCAGATCCTGCGACGCGTAGATGCCAGAGACGCCGCCCGCAATGGTGTTGCCCTTGATCTCCATCGTGACGGCGATCGGCTGGCCCATGCCGTGCGGACCATCGCTCGGCTCGGCGTTCACGTGCATGACATAGGGCGCGAGCGTGCCGCGGATTTGAAACGGGAAGGGGCCTTCCTGATTGACACCGTGCGCAGCCGCCGTCCGTGCAATAAAATTGTCGATGTCGCCGGGCGCTACATCCTGCTCGACCTTGACCGTTTGCCAGCCGGTGACTTTTGCGGTCGCGAGCAGTCGCGGCGGGCTCGGACTCGGCGGCCGGATGCGGGGCGCCCTTGCCGTAGCTCACGATCAGCTTGCCATCATGAATGGTGATCTCGCCGCGCGCGCGCGCCATGGTGCCGACGCCCACGGTCGGGCTTATTCGCCATCACGGCGCCGAGCGATACCTTCGGGCTGAAATCACCTTCGAGGATGACCTTGCGGAACGCACCGAAAGTTTCGATGGCGTAGGGTAATGCGGTCTGCGCCGCCGCAGGCAGAAGCGCGGCAAGCAAGGCCGTCGCGACAAGACGCGTCCGCATCAGGATGTCCCCCCGCTGGCACCCAGGCCCGCCGGTATTCCGGCGGGCGCTAGTCATTGATAGCAGTCCTGCGTGTCAGCCACCAGCGGCCGCCCGAGTCTACCCGGTTTAGCGCGGTGGAATCTGGATCAGCTCATCCAGCTGTGCCTTGGTCAGCTCGGTGGCGGTGTACTTCAGGTTGACCGCATCCTTGACGATGATGTCGAGCCCGACAATTTTATCCGGCTCGATCGAGGCGCGCGGGAAAAAGTCGTCGCGCGTGCGCTTGGCCTTGGCTTCGCTGATCTTCAGCCAATCCGAGTAGACCTTCAGCGCGTTCGGATCGGTGTAAAGATAGTTCACCGTCTCGCGATAGGCCTTCATGTAGCGGTCGACCACGTCCTTGTGCGCCTTCAGAAAATTGGCGTTGGCGATGTTGAGCCGCACGGTCTGGCCCTTGAAGGCTTCGGCATCATTTCCCGTGGCAATAATGCGGATCTGCTTCTGATCCAGCTGGTCGAGTCCGAACGGCGGCGCCGCCCAGCCGACATCGACCTGTCCCGACATGACCGCAGTCAGGTTCGCGGCGGGGCCGCCCATCGCCGTCGGCTTGGCCTTGAGCTGGTACTGCTTCATGAAGGCGGTGACGATGCCGTGCGTCGAGGAGCCATTGGTCGAGTAGGCGAGGGTCTTGTCGTCGGTGTCCTTCAGCGACTTGATCGGCGAGTCCGCCTTCACATACCAATAGAGGTCGTTGGCGCCGGTCGTCTCGGCGCTGATCACGCGCACCGGTGCGCCCTTCGAATAGGCGCCGAGCACGCCCATCACGCCGGCGGCGATGCCGAGATCGACGCTGCCGGAGATCACCGCCTGCTGGGTTTCGCCCGCGCCATTGGTGTAGACGATCTCAAGCTCGAGGCCGTGCTTTTTGAAGATGCCGGCGAGCTGGCCGACCTCCGAGACCGAGGTGTCCCAATTGCCGCGCTGGCCGACCGCCAGTTTCACCTTGTCGAGCGCGAACGCGGCGTTCGCGGTCGCGAACAGCGTCAAGGCTGCAAGTGTGTAGGCAAGTGCATAGGCAAGTCCTGTATTTTTTCATCGTATCCTCCCCTGTACTTTTCTAAGTTATTTTACGGCTTCACGGACGCGTTCCAGCGGGGCTTCGCTGCCGCCGCCGAGGCTCCTCCAGTTTGTCGTCTTCGGCACCACGCCTTCATATGAACTGATGGTTGCATGCCTGATGTGCGGCCCGCTCGTGCCGATGGCCGAGCCGCCATCGCGCATGGCGCGGGCGGCATCCACCATCAAACGACGGAATGCCACCACCGCCACGTCGCTGGCGCCGACCCGCTCCCTGGAGCGGTCGCTGATCGGGCCCATCGACTCCCACATGGCGATGTCCTGGTTCGGGATGCCGCTGATGCCGGTGAAGTTCCCTTGCTTCATGGCGGCGCGATCCTGGCCGTAGAGATTGTCGCGTGTGCGCTTGCCGTCGAAATTCTGATCGACGTCCACGCCCCATTCGAGAACGTTGAATTTACGCCATGCCCTGGCGTCGATGCCGGGCTTATCGGCGCCGTTCCAGGCGATGAAGTAAAAGATGGTGTTGTGATCGTCTTCCGGCGTGAGCAGCGTGGCGACATTGTGCACGTTGTTTGGCGGAATCAACGCCGTAAACGGCGCGATATATACGGTCGTGCGGATGTAGTCGTGCGTCGCTTCGTTCATGATCGGGCGCCGGATGGCCGCATAACGGAATCCATAGCTCGTCTGTTCAATTTGAAAGCGCGGCGCCTTGTCGGTCGATGGACGAAGCCAGTTGGCTTCCGTCGCCTTGGCGCCGTCGACCTGCGCCGGCACCATGTCGGAAGAATGCAGGCTTGATGAGTGGGCCGAGTCGATCTGGCCCTCGAGGATTTGCGCCCAATTGCAGCGCACCCGCACCTTGGTGGCGCTGACGCGCGCATCGGACGTCGGCGCGAAAGCGGGCGCCTCGAATTCGCGCATCTCCCCGGGCGGACCCATATAGGCCCACACGAAACCGCCGGCCTCGCGGGCAGGATAAGCTTTGTGCTTCACGCGCTCCGGAATGAGGCTGTGCTCGGGTTCGGACGCCATCTCCACCACGTTGCCGTCCACGTCGAATTTCCAGCCGTGATACAGGCAACGCAGTCCGCACTCTTCGTTGCGCGCAAACACCAGCGAGGCGCGCCGATGCGAGCAATACTCGTCGAGTACGCCAACACGGCCCTTGCTGTCGCGGAACACCACGAGATCCTCGCCGAGCAGGCGCACCTTGATCGGTGCTCCGTCGGGTTCGGCGACTTCCTCGGACAGGCAGGCCGCGATCCAGTGGCGGCGCATGATCTGGCCCATCGGCGCGTCACCCTCGACGCGGCACAGCAGATCGTTTTCCTCCGGTGTCATCATGGCGACATTCTCCCTCGGCGGACGCTGCGTTCGCAGATTTCTCTCGCGCGCCCTTTCTTAGATATCTAAGATAAGACTAGAGAATGCGCCCGGCCTTGTCGAGGTAGACCATCCTGTGAGCCCGCCCGATCAACGCAAGCTCCGCCTCGGGGTGGCCGGCCTTGGCCGCGCATTTAGCGTGATGCTGCCGACATTTACCGGGGACGCGCGTGTTTCGCTTGTTGCGGCGGCCGATCGGCGCGCGGAGGCGCGACAACGATTTGCTGCGGACTTCGGCGGCAAAAGCTACGAGTTCGTGGAGGACCTGTGCGCGGACCCTGCGATCGATGTGGTCTATGTGGCGACGCCGCATCAGTTTCACGCGCAGCATGCGACGCTCGCAGCGCGCCACGGCAAACATTTGCTGATCGAAAAGCCGATCGCGCTCACACTTGATGACTGCACGGCAATCATTGCGGCCGCGCGCAGCGCCGGCGTGCAGCTTGTCGTCGGTCACAGCCATTCGTTCGATGCGCCGGTCCAGCGTTTGCGTGAATTGATCGCGGGCGGGGAATTCGGCGTGGTGCGGATGATCAACGCCATCAACTACACCGACTATCTCTATCGGCCGCGCCGTCCCGAGGAGCTCGACACCGCCCAAGGTGGCGGCGCGGTGTTCAATCAGGCGGCACACCAGGTCGACATGGTGCGGCTGATTGGCGGCGGGCAGGTGACGAGCGTACGCGCCGTTGACCGGGGCGTGGGATCGCTCACGTCCGACAGAAGGCGCCTATGCGGCGCTGCTGACGTTTGCCAACGGTGCGTTCGCGTCTCTGACCTATAACGGATATGGCCACTTCGACTCTGACGAGTTCCAGGGCTGGATCGGTGAGATGGGCCAGCAGAAGAACGCCTTACGCTGGCACGCCGCGCCCACGCTTCAGCAGTGCGCAGGAAGAGACCGCGTTCAAGAACGCGCATAATTATGGCGGCCGTGATTATCGCCCGTCTGTGGCCAGGCTGCGGCGCACCAGCAATTCGGCACGCTGCTGGTGAGCTGCGAACGCGGCGATCTGCGCGCGCTGCCAAATGGTGTGATGATTTATCAGAATGGTGCGGCGCGGCTCGAAGAACTGCCGCCGCCTGCAGTGCCGCGAGCCGAAGTCATCGACGAACTTTATCGCGCGGTGGTTCACGGTGAGGCGCCTCTGCATGATGGCACCTGGGCGATGGCGACGCTCGAAGTGCTGCTGGGAATCCTGCGCTCCGCGCAGGAAGGCCGCGACGTCTCGCTCAAACATCAAGTTGGCGTGCCATGAAGCGCGAGACCGGCGACCACGCAGACAATTTTGCGCCACTGGCGCGAAGCCGTGCCGGACGACCGGCTCGCGCATCTGGTGAAGGACGCGACCCGCGCACTTGTGCGCGCGTTGCAGATGCGTCTCGCCGAGCACGGCGTTTCGTTCGGGCATTGGACGTTTCTGCGCATTTTGTGGGAGGGCGACAGCCTGACGCAGCGCGAGCTGAGCGAACAGGCCGGCGTCATGGAGCCGACCACATTCTCGGCGCTCAAGGCGATGGAACGGCTCGGTTACATTCGCCGCCGCAGGCGCGACGGCGATCGCAAGAAGGTCTATGTGCTGCTGACGCCGAAAGGGCGGCGGCTGCGTGATCGCCTGGTGCCGCTTGCTGAAAATGTGAACCGCATTGCGGTACGTCGTGTCCAACCCGCAGACATCGCGGTGACGCGCGCCGTGCTGCTGTCGATCATCGAAAACATGGCACGGGACGAACAGGCCGCCGACATGCGCATGCCGTCGACCCGTGAACTGGGACGGCTAAAATCCGGCGGGCGAAAGCGTTGCGGCGCAAGGACCCGCTATGATGGCGGCTCATCTGACCCTCGCTTTCGCCTTGCAGAAAGCCTGAAAATTGCGAGTATTCGACCTGAATTCGGGGAAAACCCGAGACAATAAGAAATGAAGGGGAGACGCCAATGACCACTATTACACGCCGCAATCTGATTGTCGGCCGCCGCAGGTGCGGCAGCCGCGGTGACCGTTCCATTCAATCATCCTGCCCGTGCCGCCACGCCGGCGGCTAACAAGCAAGCCGCCGGCTGGTACCGTTACAAGATCGGAAGCATCGAGGTGACGGTTGCGACCGACGGTGTTGCCCGCTTCAAGATGGCGGAAGATCACGTCATCAACATCAAGAAAGATGTTGTGAACGCCGCGCTCGCCGAGGTCTTCATGGAAAAGGACATGATGACCACGCCGTACAATCCGGTCTGCCTGAACACCGGCTCCAAGCTCGTTGTTATCGATACCGGGACCGGCGAAGCCAACTACAAGAAGAGCAACGGGGTCGGCGGCCAGTTCGTGACCAATCTCGCCGCCTCCGGCATCGAGCGGACCGCGGTCGATACCGTGATCATCTCGCACTACCACGGCGACCACATCAATGGCCTGTTGATGGAGGACAATTCGCTCACTTATCCGAACGCTGAGATCCTGGTGCCGGCGCGCGAGCATGCCTTCTGGATGGATGACGGCGAGATGAGCCGCGCCACCGTCGGCCGCCTGCAGACCAACTTCAAGAACGTGCGGCGCGTCATGAACGCCGAGGTGATGAAGCGCCTGAAGACCTATGAATGGGGCAAGGACGTCATCCCCGGCGTCACCGCGCAGGGAACGCCCGGCCACACGCCCGGCCATACGTCCTACGTGATCGCCTCGGGCTCGGACAGCGTCTATCTTCAGTCCGACGTCACCCATGTGCCGTTCCTGTTCGTGCGTCACCCGGACTGGCATGCCTTCTACGATCAGGACGGCGACATGGCGGAAACAACGCGTCGCAAGGTCTATGACATGCTGGTGGCCGACAAGATGCGGGTGCAGGGCTTCCACTACCCGTTCCCGTCGCTCGCGCACGTGGAGAAATATGGCACTGGCTATCGCGAGATCCCGGTGATCTGGAATCCGACGATCTGATCGCCGTTAACGTCCGGCGTGCATCAAAGAAAAGCCCCGGGCACTGCCCGGGGCTTATGTCGTTTGGGCGCGAGGCGCTGTCTGCCCGCGCTTTATTTCGCGGCGACGATCTTTTGCTTCTGCTCGCCGAGCTTTTCGATTCCGAGTGTCACAACGTCCCCCGGTTTCAGGAAAACCGGCGCAGGCTTCATGCCGAGCGCAACGCCGGGCGGCGTGCCCGTGATGATGATGTCGCCGGGCTCCATCACGAAGAACTGCGAGCAATACCAGACCAGGTGTTCGGCGCCGAAGATCATGGTCTTGGTGTTGCCGCGCTGGCGCTTCTCGCCGTTGACGTCGAGCCACATGTTCAGTTTCTGCGGATCGCCGACTTCATCCTTGGTGACGAACCACGGACCGATCGGCCCGAAGGTTTCGCAGCCTTTGCCCTTGTCCCATTGGCCACCGCTACGCTCGATCTGGAACGCGCGCTCGGACACATCATTCGAGAGGAAGTAACCGGCGATAGCGTCCTTCGCCTTGTCCCTGGCGAGATAGCGTGCGCGCTTGCCGATAACGATGCCGAGTTCGACTTCGTAGTCGAGCTTGGTCGACTCGCGCGGCGTGATGGTGTCGTCGTTCGGCCCGCAAATGCAGGTGATCGCCTTGTTGAAGATAATCGGCTCTTTCGGGATCGGCATGCCGGCTTCCGCCGCGTGGTCGGAATAGTTCAGCCCGATCGCGATAAAATTCCGCACGCTGCCAAGACAGGGGCCAAGCCGCGGCTTGCCGGAGACAGGCTTCATGCGTTTCAGCTTGGCCTTGCGGATCTTGGTGAGACCGCCCGATGCCAGCATTGCGCCGTCGATGTCCTTCACGAGGCGCGACAGGTCGCGGATCTTGCCGTCGTCACCGATGATGCCGGGTTTCTCGCGGCCGGGTGCGCCATAGCGGACGAGCTTCATTTTCAGGTGTCTCCCATGGGTCGTTTATTGGGGCGTTTGTTCTTGAAGATGAAAGGCAGGTTCGCGCCATCATGCATGGTGGCGGGCAGGGGGCAACCCTCCCTTGCGGGATGCGCATAAACTGGCGCGTCCCCGAAAACCGAAACTGATCAGGATCTTGCGAACTGATCGGCGATGGTTAGCGAATTCTTACGATTTTTCGCGGTTTTTGATGATCAGTTTCACCGCTCGATAAATAGGCACACCTAGGATGCGGTTGGCCCCGATTGAGTTGGGCGCCGATGGAATGGGAAGACCAAAGCGAACTGCAATGGACGAACGACGCAAGGCACAGCGTTTACGCGCACTCAAAGGCGGCACGATCGCGTTTAACCGCGCGGCCGGCATTGACTGCCGCGTCCGGAATATGTCCCCGGCCGGCGCCTGCCTCGAAGTTGCGAGCCAGATTGGCATTCCGGACGACTTCGTGCTGGTCGTTGGCTACGACAAGATCAACAGGCCATGTCACGTGATCTGGCGTGCCGATATGCGGATGGGCGTCGAATTTCGCGCTGCCTGAACGCACACACGTGCAGGCGTATCCCGGCGGCGGGCGGTATCTCTCTCCGCCGCGCATTGTTGCAGTGCGGTAAAAGACTGTGTCGCTGCCGCAACAGCCGCACTAATTTCGCTTAAGTTCCGGCAAATCCAGCAGTTATCGCGGCAACGGCTATTGTCGGTTAAGCGGTGTCCGGCCACGATGCCTCCTTGCGCGCCGGGACCGCGCGTTTTGGGGGACGACATGGTGCTACGGGGCTGGGCAAGCATCTTACGCGCAGGCAGCGCGCTCGGACTTTTGGCGATTGCGACCGCGCAAGCGAATGCCGGTGGCCTCGCAGTTCGCGAGCAAAGCGCCTTCGGGCAGGGTGCGTCGTACGCCGGCGTTGCGGCTGGCGGCTCGCTGTCCACCATGTTCTGGAATCCGGCAGTGATGACACAGTTCGCCGGCGTCCAGAGCGCGTCTAGCTATTCGGGTTTTTTCCCCAAAGTGACGAATACTCCGAGTTCGGGCACATATGCGTCGCTTGGTGGGACCTTCAATACTTATCAGCCGGCGCTCATCCCGGCTGGCTACATGTCATACCAGCTCAATCCGAATCTCTGGCTCGGCATGTCGCTTAATTCGACGTTTGGCCTTTCGGCAGGCTTTCCGGCGACCTGGGCCGGCCGCGATTATGCGACGAATAGTCAGTCCCTCCGCACCTATAACGCGGCGCCGAGCATCGCTTACCGGTTCAATGACTGGATCAGCGTTGGGGCGGGCGTGCAAATCCAATACGCAAAGGCCAGTTTCACTCATGGTGTGAGCGCATTCCTCAACCCGGTCTCCCCCGTCGGTGACGCGAATTTGTCGGGCGATGGCTGGGGTTACGGTTTCACCGCAGGCGTGACGTTAACGCCGACGCCTACGACTGCAATCGGAATTGGATACCGTTCCGCGATTAACCAAAAGATCAGCGGAAACATTGCGAACCCCGCAGGTGTGGTTGCGGCGGATACCACGCTCAATCTTCCCGGCATGCTCTCGGTCGGCATCCGGCAGCGTCTCGATCCGCAATGGACCTTGCTTGGCACAGTCGAATGGACCAACTGGAGCCGGATCGGGACATCCAACATTCTGGTCAACGGCGCTACGGCCACGACCTTTCCGTTCCAGTACCAGGATGGGTGGCTGTTCTCGGGCGGCGTCGAGTATCAAGCCAATGACCGGCTGACCTTGCGCACCGGTTTTGGCTACGAGATTTCACCACTCACCGATCAGGTGCGTACGCCACTCATACCGGATGCCAACCGGTTCTGGGCGTCGGTTGGAGCGAGCTACGTCATCATCAAGGGCCTGAAGGCCGACTTTGCTTATTCGCACGTGTATGAACCGAACGCATCGGTCAATATCTCGCCGACCTCCGGCAATCCTTGGTTTGGGACGACTGTTATTCCCGGCGTCAACCCATTCGGCGTCACCTATGTCGGCAACGCTCAGTCTCATGCCGACATCATTTCGATCGGCTTGAATTGGAAATGGGATGACGTCTTCAAATAGGCAGGCGATTTAATCGCGCTCCTGCGAAGGCCGGCGGTGACGCCGGCCTTCGTGTTTTCAGAACGCGCCGTTAAAAGTGCCGCCGTCGATCAGCAGGTTCCGTCCGGTAATGTAGCCGCCGTGCGCCGAACACAGGAACGCGCAGGCCGCGCCGAATTCGTCCGGATTGCCGAAGCGTTTCGCCGGGATCGTGGCGATGCGCTCGGCGGCGACCTGATCGGCGCTCTTGCCCTTCTGTTCGGCAGTCTTGCTCAGCACGCCGCGCAACCGGTCGGTATCGAAGGCCCCCGGGAGGATATTGTTGATAGTCACATTCTTGTCGGCGACCGTACGTGCGACGCCGGCGAGAAAGGCAGTCAAACCCGCGCGTGCGCCCGAGGACAAATCGAGCCCGGCGAGCGGCATCTTCACCGAGCCCGACGTGATGTTGACGATGCGCCCGAATTTACGCTGGCACATCGGGTCGATCACTTTCTGGATGAGCTCAATCGCGACCACCATGTTAGCGATGACGCCGTCGATCATCTGCGCGCGGGTGAGTTCGCGGAAATCGCGCATCGGTGGACCGGCATTATTGTTGACCAGAATGTCGGGTTGCGGGCAGGCGGCGAGCAGCGCCTTCTGACCCTCCGGCGTCGCGACGTCGGCGGCGACCGGGATGACCTTCGCGCCGGTCGCGCTGGCAAGTTCGGCCGCCGCCGCTTCGAGCTTCTTGGCGTCCCGCCCGTTGATCACCACCTCGCAGCCGGCTTCCGCCAGGGCTCGCGCGCAGGCCTTTCCAAGTCCGCGGCTCGACGCACAGACGATGGCCTTGCGGCCGGCAATTCCGAGATTCATGGGGTCCTCACGCGACGAAGTTTATGGGTGACGGGAGTGTTGGTGTTAGGGCAGGTGGGGTCAAGTACGAGGTGCTCGCTGTTTACCCCGGGAGCTTTCAACCTCCCCCTCCAGGGGATGGTGAAGAATAGTGCGCGTGTCGCTCAACTGTTGCAAACGATTGCTACCCCCGAGTCGACATTCGCTGACGCCAATTCGGGAGGCCTGCATGCTCCGCGACCCCACCAAAGACGTCATGGAGAAAGCCTATGCGCGTTGGGCGCCAATCTACGATGTGCTCTGCGGGCCGGTCTTCCTGAACGGACGGCGCGCCGCAGCCAGTGCCGCGCGCGCGGTTGGCGGGCACATTCTCGAGATCGGGGTCGGCACCGGCCTGTCCTTTGATGACTACGACGACACGACCGAAATAACCGGGATCGACATGTCGGAGCCGATGATCGCGCGTGCGCGCGAACGGGCAAAAACCGGGCGCTATCCATTCGTCAAGGAACTGGCCGTCATGGATGCGCACAACCTCAGCTATCCGGATGCGTCGTTCGACTGCGTGGTGGCCCAGTTCGTCATCACACTGGTCGAAGATCCCGAACGCGTTTTGTCGGAATGCGCGCGGGTACTGCGCCCCGGCGGTCAAATTATCCTGGTCAATCACCTTTATTCCGAGCACGGCCTTGCGGCGGCGGTCGAGCGCTTGCTGGCCCAGAAGGCGCGCAAGCTCGGATTGCGGCCTGAATTCCCGTTCCAGCGTCTGGCGGCGTGGGCGCAGGCGCATGGCGGCGCCGAGCTGGTCGAACGGCGCAAGCTCAAGCCGTTCGGGGTCTACACGCTGGTGCGCTTTCAACGCGCCGAAATGCGCAGTGCCGCCGCGTGATCGTGTGAAATAGGTAAACAGCTTGGTCATAAAACTGAAATGCGAAGCTGCTACATCCCGCGCATGATCATTGGATCGGAGAGCGTCGTATCGTGACGGACAACGCCACGCGACGGTTTCGCGCGCTGTTCATCTCCGACGTCCACCTGGGAACGCGCGGCTGCCAGGCCGACAGGCTGCTCGATTTCCTTCGCCATCACGAAGCAGAAACGGTCTACCTCGTCGGCGATATTGTCGACGGCTGGGCGCTTCGTTCGTCCTGGTATTGGCCGCAGACGCATAACGACGTAGTGCAGAAACTGCTGCGGCAGGCGCGCAAGGGCGCGCGCCTTATCTATATCCCCGGCAATCACGATGAATTCCTGCGCGGTTACTACGGCACCCATTTCGGCGGTATCGAGGTCGTGGAAAATACGATCCACGAGGGGCTCGACGGCCGACGCTATCTCGTCGTTCACGGCGACATCTTCGATCTGGTGGTGACGCAGGCGCGCTGGCTCGCTCTGCTCGGCGACAAGGCCTACGACTTCGCGCTCACCGCGAACCGCGTCTTCAATGCCTTCCGCCGCATCTTCGGCGCGCCTTATTGGTCCTTGTCCAAATGGGCCAAGCTCAAGGTGAAGAACGCCGTCAATTATATCGGCGCATTTGAGAAGGCCTTGGCGACCGAGGCAAAGCATCATCGCGCCGATGGCGTGATCTGCGGGCACATCCACACGGCCGCCATGCATGATGACTACGGGCTGCGCTACATCAACTGCGGCGACTGGGTGGAAAGCTGCACGGCAGTCGCCGAGCGCGAGGACGGCCAGTTCGAGATCATCACCTGGACGCACAGCGGCCGCGATGTCGATGCGGCGCCGGCCATCGCGCAATCACGGGCTGCGTAATTGAATGAATACCTCAGCCTTCAACGACCTCATCCTGAGGAGCCGCGCGAAAGCGCGGCGTCTCGAAGGATGGGGGTCGGGGCCTCATGGTTCGAGACGCGCCGCTTTCGCGGCGCTCCTCACCATGAGGAGGGCGGTCTCGCAGGAAAATCCATGAAAATTCTGGTGGCCACCGACGCCTGGCACCCGCAGGTCAACGGCGTCGTGCGCACTTTGGGACACGTCGCGCGCGAGGCGCGCGCGCTTGGCGCGGAGCTGGAATTCCTCGGCCCCGACCAGTTCTGGACCTTGCCGATGCCGAGCTATCCGGAAATCCGCCTGGCGCTGGTCGCTCCGGGCGATATCGAGCGCCGGGTCGAGCGCTCGCGGCCCGACGCGATCCACGTCGCCACGGAAGGTCCGCTCGGCCACGCCATGCGGCGCGTCTGTCTGCGGCGCGGTCTGCCTTTCACCACCAGTTTCCACACGCGTTTTCCAGACTATCTCGCCGGGCGGCTGCCGGTGCCGGAACGCTGGACCTGCGAACTGACCTGGGCCTGGTTGCGGCATTTCCACTCCGCCGGCGCCGCCACGCTGGCAGCGACGCCCACTCTGGCCAGCGAACTGGTCACGCGGGGTTTCAGGAACGTGAAGTTATGGCCGCGCGGCGTCGATGCCGAACTGTTCCGCCCGCGTCGTGGAAAAGGGCTCAACCTGCCGCGGCCGGTTTTTCTTACGGTCGGACGCCTGGCAGTCGAAAAAAATCTCGAGGCCTTTCTCAAGCTTGATCTGCCCGGAACGAAACTTGTGGTCGGCGAGGGGCCGGCACGCAGTTCACTGGCACGAAAATTTCCCGGTGCGGTATTTACCGGCGCGCGCACCGGCGAGGCATTGGCGGAAATCTATGCGGCCGCCGATGTGTTCGTGTTTCCGAGCCGCACCGACACGTTCGGTCTGGTGCTGCTTGAGGCGCTTGCCAGCGGCGTGCCGGTGGCCGCGTTTCCGGCGGCGGCGCCCCGCGACGTCATCGGGGATGCGAACGTCGGGGTCCTCGATGATGACCTTCAGCGCGCGTGTCTCGGCGCGCTGGACTGTTCGCGCCAGGATTGCCGCGAATTTGCCCTCCGCATGACCTGGGCCGAGTGCGCGCGCATCTTTCTGGAGCACGTGGGGGAAGCGGCAAGGTCTGGGCGCGGCAAGCCCGCGCGGATTGCCGCTTGATTGCCTGACTGCGAACGCAAGTGCCGGTCGCGGACGGCGAGGCTTAAAAATAAAATGCGGTGCCCTCCGGGGCTGGTCAGTGTCTCCTTTATCCGCAAAAGCGGACTATCCGGGAGGCGAGCGTGATGTCCGCTAAGTGCCATTAGCGGGCATTTCGGGACGTCCGATGTGTGTCCGCTTTAC
>CAVYER010000008.1:0-16134 GCA_963767515.1 uncultured Alphaproteobacteria bacterium | reverse complement strand
CAAAACGGTGAGGCCGTCGGCTGCGAGCGCGTGAATCTCGTTCCAGAACTCGCGCCGCGCTTTCGGGTCAACGCCGGCCGTCGGCTCGTCGAGCAGGAGCAATTGCGGGCTCGGCAGCGTACAGGCGCCGAGCGCCAGCCGTTGCTTCCAGCCGCCGGAGAGTTCGCCTGCAATCTGTTCTTCACGGCCGGTAAGCCCGAGCCGCTCGATGGCCGCACGCGCCGCCGCAACCGGCTTGGCAATGCCGTAGACGCGGCCGATGAACTCCAGGTTCTCGCGCACCGAGAGATCCTGGTAGAGGCTGAAGCGCTGGGTCATGTAACCGACCTGGCGCTTGATCTTGTCGGTCTCGGTACGAATATCGTAGCCGAGACATGTGCCCGTCCCCTCGTCCGGCGTGAGCAGCCCGCACAGCATGCGGATGGTTGTGGTCTTGCCGGAACCGTTGGGACCAAGAAAGCCATAGATAGTGCCGCGCTTGACCTGCATGGACAGGTTGCGCACCACCGCACGGCCGTCGAATTTTTTTGTCAGGCCATGGACATCAATGACGATGTCGGACGCATTCATTTCGGCGGCTCTTTCGGCAGCGTGACGGTCACCGGCTGACCAACGCGGAATTTTTCCGGATGGTCGGGCCGCGCTTCGATCAGAAATACGAGTTTCGCCCGTTCCTCAAGGCTGTAGATAACAGGCGGAGTATATTCGGCGCTGCGCGCGATAAAGCTGACCTTGGCCGTCAGGCCCTTCTCGCAACCGTCGCAGGACACCTCGACAGTTTGTCCATATTTGATTTCCGGCAGGATGGCCTGCGGGGCAAAGAAGCGGAGCTTCAAATTTCCCGGCGGCAATAGCGCCACCACCGGCCGGCCCGCCGGCACGGTTTCGCCCGGACGGTAGTAGATCTGCTCAATCGTGCCATCTCCTGGACTGTAGGCATTGCGCCGCCCGAGCCTCGTTTGCGACCAATCGAGATTGGCTTTGGCCTGACGCAAAGCGGCTTCGGCATCTTCGTAAGTTTTCTGCGTCCCCGCCGCCGACTTCAGCAATTCTTTCGCACGATCGAAGGATTGCTGCGCATTGATGACGGCCGTATTTCGTACGACCACGTCGGCCTTTTGCAGGTCGTCGTCGACGGTGAACAGACATCGCCTTTTTGGACCTGGTCGCCTTCGCGGACTTTCAGTGTCTCCACCCGTCCCTGCTCGTCAGGCGAAACGAAAATCAACTCGGCTTCGACCCAGCCCTGCAATACGCGGTCATTGTTGTTGCTGCATCCGGCAAGCACGAGCATGGCGGCGGCGGCCATCAACAGTTCTTGCAAACGTCATCTTCATGTTGTCCTCCGCGCGGAGAACAGCAGATCGAGATGCGTCTTCATCATCTTGCGAACGTCCAGCGGCTCGAAACGTTCGAACAGCCCGCTCCAGATGATCGCGATCATGCCCGGCGCCGCGACAATTTGCGGGAACTCTGCAAGTCCCTCCGGCACTTCGCCGCGCGCAGCGGCGCGCCGCAGGAGAGACCGCACCGCGGCGATAATGCGCGAAAGAACCTCGCGGTAATAAAATTCGGCAAGCTTCGGGAAGCGCCGTCCTTCCGAGATCATGAGACGCACGACATCCTTACGCCGCGTCTCATAAACCTCGCGCACGAATAAATCGACGATACGGTCTGCGAGCATCGGGAGCGGGAGCGTCGGACTGGCCCAACGCCTCGATCGTGCCGACCAGAGGCGTAAGCATGGTGCGCACGAGCTCCTGAAACAGGCTCTCCTTGTCACGGAAGTAGAGATAGATCGTGCCCTTGGCGACGCCGGCACGCCGCGCCACATCGTCGAGGCGCGCCGCCTCGAATCCACGGCTCGCAAATTCATCGAGCGCCGCGGCAAGGATTGCCTCGCGGCGATCCGCGCTACGCGCTTTGCGGGCGGCGCTCGCCGGAACAGCCTGCCGCCCGGGCCGCCTCCACCGCACGCTTGCGGCGACCTGCCCTTCGCACGGTTGATTTTCGGGATCTGGTTGGCCGTAACATCGCTACACCAAACTATGACTGACTGGTCAGTCATTATTTAGTGCAAATACAGGCGCGCGCAAGGCCTTATTTCGTGAGTTCTGTCAGCTATTTAGGAGGCCAGCGGTGGCGGCTGGCTGTTGCGGGGACGCGGGCAACTGCTGAGCCGGCGTCGTATGCCCGGCGCGGATCAAGGCAGCGCGGGCGGTGGCACGCGCCGTATTGACCGTCACAAACATCAGCGTCGCGGTCGCAAGCACCAAAGCTCCGACCACAAGCGCGCGCATGATTGGCGCATAGATGTTGCTCATCGCCCCTTCCCTACCCGAGGGTCCCATCAGATAGGGGTGAGTTGGGTGACCCGATCAATGATTCGAAGTCTTAAGCGCGCTCGATTTCTGACTTGACGGCGGAAAGCGACTCGGGAGTGTCCACGTCGGTCAGCGCTGCCTCGCCGGCGACCGGCACTTCCACGACTGCCTCGGCATAACTGCCGATCAGATGGCGCGCGCCGATATCGCCTTGAATCGACATCAGGTCGTGGAAGAAACGGCGCGACCACACGACCGGATTGCCACGCCGGCCATCGATGCTTGGCACGACGACCAGCGCGCCGCGCTCCGGATCGAAAGACAGAGATCAGCTTGTTGATCAACGCCGCGTCCACCTGCGGCATGTCGCCAAGGCAAACGATCGCAGCATCGGCCTCTTCCGGCACGGCGGCAATGCCCGCCTTGAGCGAGGTGCCGAGCCCATCCGCAAAATCCGGATTGTGCACGAGCCGCACCGGCAGGCCGCTCAAGGCTGTTTCCACTTTCTCGCGCTCGTGCCCGGTCACGACGATCACCGGTTTCGCGCGAGACGCAATGGCCTGTTCGGCAGCGATCCGGACCAATGGCTTGCCGCCGATTTCGGCCAACATCTTGTTGACCGCGCCCATGCGCGTTGAACGTCCGGCCGCAAGCACGACTGCGGCAACGCGACGGCCCTTCTCCGGCGCCGGTTCCTCACGTGGCTGCGGACGCGTGACGATCTCCATCAGCAAGCCGCCGACTCCCATGCCGGTGATATCCGCGCGCGTGACCGGCAAGCCGGCAAGCAAGCGCATGAGCACCCAGTCGAATCCGTTTTCCTTGGGGCTGCGTGCGCAACCAGGCGCGCCGAGCACTGCCTGCCCATGCAGCCTGCCGATCAACATCAGATTTCCCGGATCGACCGGCATGCCGAAATGTTCAATCTCCCCGCCGACCGCTTCGATGGCGGCAGGGATCACGTCGCGGCGGTCCGCGATGGCCGAGGCGCCAAACACGATCACCAGTTCCGCGCCCGCTTTAAGCACCTCATCGATCGCGCGCGCGAGTGCAGCCTGCTCATGCGGCACGCGCCGCTCGGCAATGATGGATGCACCGGCCGGCGCAATGCGCGTCTGCGGTGATCTTGAGCGTCTTCTCGACGACCTTTGGTGAGAGGCCAGGCAGCAGCGTCGAAACAATGCCGATTTTTCTGACTTTATATGGAGCGACGCGAACGACTGGCCTCCCTTTACCGGCTGCGGCGACGGCCTGATCGCGCGCCGCGGCGGCCACGGCAAAGGGAATGATCTTCACAGTGGCGATCATTTCGCCTTCGACCACCGGCTTGTAAGCCGGCAGGGTCGCCACTGTGATCGCTTCATCGATACGATTGAGTGCATCGACTGCTGGCCTGTCGATCACCAGAACGCCAGCCCGTTCTGCAAATAGATTACAGCGACCCGTGAACGCGCGATCGGCGCGCGCGCCCGTCACCTTTCACTGCGACAGCTATGTCAGCCGCAGCCTGATCTTCCGAGACATCGCCCGGATCCAGCCGCGCAACCGTGATTTCCTTGACGCCGGCGGCCTTGAGCGCCGCGACTTCGGCCGGCCCGATCAGCGTACCTTTCTTAAGGACGAACTCACCTTGGCGAATTGAATGCACCGCGGTTGCACCGACCGCGTCAGCGACCGGGACAGCACCGAACTTCATGCCGCCTCCGCCTTCTGACGCAGCACTTGCGTTATCTGGCCCATAATGGCGACCGCAATTTCGGCCGGCGACACCGCGTCGATATCGAGCCCGATCGGGGCATGAATGCGCGCAATATCAGCATCCGCGAGACCAGACTGCTTCAGCCGCTCCACGCGCTTGGCATGCGTTTTCCTTGAGCCAAGTGCACCGATGTAGAAACAGTCACGCGCGAGCGCGTGCTTGAGCGCCGGATCATCGATCTTCGGATCATGGGTGAGCGCAACAAAGGCCGTGTAGTGGTCTATGCCGAGCGGCGGCAGCGCGACGTCAGGCCACTCTGCAATCACTTTGACATCCGGAAAGCGCTCAATCGATGCAAATGCAGTCCGTGGATCGACAATAGTCACGTCATAGCCGAGCAATTGTCCCAGCGGCGCCAGTGTCTGGCTGATGTGCACCGCCCCGGTTATCACCAGGCGCGGCGACGGCACATAAACGGTAAGAAAAAAACGGCCTTGCGGCGTTTCCTCCATGCCGCTTTTGGCCATGCGCAGACGTTTTTCGAGTGCCTCGCGAAGCGGATCTTTTGAAATTTCGGTTGCTTTCACCAGCCGCTGCTCGCCGCTTGCCACATCGGTGACAAGCACGGCGGCGCGGCGCGCGGCCCGCTCGGCATTGAGCGCGTGCAGGATGTCGAGTTTCACGCTTCAGCTCACCTTCTCGACATAAACGCGGATGGTGCCACCGCAGGAAAGGCCGACTTTCCATGCCGTCTCGTCGGCGACACCGAACTCCAGCATTTTCGGCTTTCCGCTGTCGATCACATCCATGGCTTCGGTCACCACCGCGCCTTCGACACAACCGCCGGAAACAGATCCCAGGAAATTGCCTTCGTTGTCGATCACCAGATTGGAGCCGGTCGGCCGCGGCGCCGAACCCCAGGTCTCGACCACCGTCGCGAGCGCAACACCGCGTCCGGATTTTCGCCATTCCTCAGCCGCTTTGAGAATGTCTTCATCGCGTGCCAGCATTGCGAGCCTCCATTCCTCCGTCATGCCCGGCTTTATGCCGGCCATGACGAAGAAAACTTATGCAACCTGCCTCAGCATCAATTTCGGATCGTAGCCCTTGGCTGGTGCACCCGACAGGGCGCGCACCAGTTCAGCCATCGATTGCAGATTGTGAATTGGCCGCAGTTCATCAACATGCGGCAGCATGGTCCGCACGCCCTTGGCGCGCGCCTCGAAACCGTCGAAGCGCAAAAGCGGATTGAGCCAAATGAGCCGGCGACACGAGCGGTGCAACCGATCCATCTCGAAAGATAGCGTGTCATCGGCATCGCGCTCAAGCCCATCGGTGATGAGGAGAACCACGGCGCCCTGGCTGAGAACGCGGCGCGCCCATTGCTTGTTGAAAAGGTGCAGCGATGACGCAATGCGCGTGCCGCCCGACCAATCGGCGACGTCGGCCGAGCAGGCTGCGAGCGCCTCATCGGGGTCGCGCTGGCGAATGGCGCGCGTGACATTCGTCAGTCGGGTGCCGAACAAAAACGTCGACACGCGTTTGCGCGCGTCGGTGACCGCATGCAGAAAATGCAGAAATAACCGCGTGTATTCACTCATCGATCCCGAAATATCCAGGAGAGCCACGATCGGCGGTTCTTTCACGCGCGGACCGAGATATTTGAGGTCGATCACCGCGCCACCCGCCTTCATGCTGGCGCGCAATGTGCGGCGAATATCGATCAGATGGCCGCGCCGGCTTGCGGCCATCCGCCGCGTGCGAACCTCATCAAGCGGCAGCGTCAGCCGCGAAATGGCTTCTTTTGCGGCCGCAATCTCCGCGGCCGTCATCTGCGCAAAGTCCTTCGTCTGAAGGACTTCGCGGTCGGACACCGTCAACCGCGCGTCGATTTCGACTTCCGATTTGTCCTTCATCGCGCGCAAGACCGGAGAACAGCGCCTCTTGAATGCGCTGCGCGCCTGGTGGCGGCGCCTTCGGTGCGCCGGCCTGCGTCTCCGGCAGCATCGACGCAATCATCTTGTCGATATAGCCGCGCTTGCGAAAGAAAATCCGGAATGCCTGGTCGAACAAGATTGTATGTTCGTGCCGTTTGACGAAGACCGAATGAAGCGTCCAGTAAAAATCATCGCGCGCACCGACATGGGCAACGCCGAGCGCTTCCAGTGCATCGAGGACCGCGCCTGGACCAACCGGAATTCCCGCAGCGCGCAATGCACGCGCGAAGTAGAGAATATTTTCGGCGAGACGGCCTTCGTCATTTCCTCTCCCACCCGTTCTCCCCACGAAAGTGGAGACCCAGTACTGGATTCCCGCTTGCGCGGGAATGAGCGGAGATTGGTGTGTCTGTCAAGCTACTCCGCCGCGCGCAGCTCCGACTTCACCTCGTCGAGCAGATGCTTGATCTTGGTGCCGTCGAGCCGGGCAATATCGTCCTGGTACTTGAGCAATACACCGAGCGTGTCCGACACCGTTGCCGGATCGAGGGCGACCACATCAAGCTCGGTCAGCGCGGAAGCCCAGTCCAGCGTCTCGGCCACGCCCGGCGATTTGAACAGGTCTTCCTTGCGCAGCGCCTGCACGAAGACTGACGACTTGCTCTGACAATTTCTTGGAAATGCCCGGCACCTTGGCGCGCAGGATCTTCAGCTCGCGTTCGGCATTCGGATAGCCAACCCAGTGATAGAGGCATCTGCGTTTCAGTGCGTCGTGCACTTCGCGTGTGCGGTTGGAGGTCACCACGACGATCGGCGGGTGCGCCGCCTTTACAGTGCCCAACTCCGGCACAGTCACCTGGAAATCGGCCAGCACCTCGAGCAGGAACGCTTCGAAGGCCTCGTCGGTGCGATCGATTTCGTCGATCAACAGAACCGGGGCGCCCGCCGGATCCGGCTCGAGCGCCTGCAACAATGGACGCTTGATCAGGAAGCGTTCGGAAAAAACGTCATGCTCGATGCGCGAACGATCACCCTCGCCTTCGGCTTCTGCCAGACGAATGGCAATCATCTGGGCGCCGTAGTTCCACTCGTAGACCGCGGAGGAAACGTCCAGGCCTTCGTAACACTGTAGACGGATCAGCCGGCGCCCGAGCGTCTGGCTGAGCACCTTGGCGATTTCGGTCTTGCCGACGCCGGCCTCGCCTTCAACGAACAACGGCCGGCCCATCTTGAGCGCCAGATACAGCACCGTCGCCAGCGAGCGATCGGCGATGTAATCGGCCTTGGCCAGCAGGTCGAGGGTTGAATTGATCGAATTGGGAAGCGTCTTATCTGCCATGCGGGGACTTTATCCTACCACGCGCGTGTCTTACATGTGGGTATCGAAGGCCCCGCCAGCCAGGATTAATGCCATGACGAAGCCCATGACCCTCGAAAAAGACGCCCTGCGCATGCCCACCATCGATCCGGGGGTCCGGATAGGCCATGTCCACCTGAAGGTTGCCGATTTGCAGCGGGCGCTTGATTTCTACTGTGGTGTGCTGGGTTTTACGGTCACCACGACGCGGCCGGGCGCCGCCTTCATCTCGGCGGGCGGCTATCACCACCATCTGGGCTTGAATACCTGGGAGAGCCTCGGCGGCTCACCGCCGGCCCAAGGCACGACCGGGCTTTACCATACCGCCATTCTTTACCCGACGCGGAAGCTCCTCGCCGACGCTCTGCGGCGGTTGATCGTGGCCAAAATTCCGCTGGAAGGCGCCAGCGACCACGGCGTCAGCGAAGCGCTCTATCTGCGCGATCCAGATGATAATGGCGTCGAACTCTATTGGGACCGCCCGAAGGAAAAATGGCCGCAGAAGCCGGACGGCTCCTTGCAGATGTTTACGCATCCGCTCGACCTGCATGACCTTCTGGCCGAGCTTGATCGCCCGGACAAATAAATCACTTGCGTGCGATCTGTGCGTTCGGAGTTAGACGCTCAAGCGGACGAGCGCCATCGCCGCGGCCGTCAACAGCACGATAAAGATCGGGATACCGTCCACCATGATGACCCAGCCGGGTTCGTCCGCCCGGCAGGCAACGCGCATCCTCACGTAACGTTCCAGCGACAGCTCCTTAGGCCTGTCGCTTTCGCCAGCGCACGGCGCGCCAGCACGCCAACGAGATGCGCGCGGTATTCGGGGCTGGCATGAATGTCGCTGTTCATGCCGGTTGCCGGAATGGTCATCCCTTCAAGCGACTTCGCCGAAAAGCGTTTCTTGAGTGCTTCCTCGAACGACTTCACCCGGAACACGCCATTGGCGCCGGCGCCGGTCACAGCGACGCGAATGTCGGCGCCACGCTTGGACACGAACACGCCGACCAGCGCGAAGCCTGACGCCGGATGCTTGAATTTTTCGTAGGCCGCCTTCTTCGCAATCGGGAAACTGATTTTGGTGATGATCTCGCCGTCTTCCAGCGCGGTCGAGAACATGCCGGTGAAAAAATCATCCGCTGCAATGCGCCGCTTGTTGGTGATGATGGTCGCGCCCAGCCCCAGAACCGCCGCCGGATAATCCGCGTTCGGATCGTTATTGGCGATCGAACCGCCAATGGTGCCGCGGTTGCGAACCTGCGGATCGCCGACCGAGGCCGGGACCGATGCCAGCCCCGGCAACGCCTGCTGCAATACCGGTGAATTGGCCGCGTCCGCATGGCGTGTCATCGCGCCAATGACGATCGATCGCCCCTTCTGCTCGACGCCGCTTATCCCTTCGACCAGGGAGAGATCGATCAATGCCGATGGCTGCGCCAGCCGTTGCTTCATCACCGGCAGCAGGGAATGGCCACCAGCCAGCAGCTTGGCCTCCGGATTGCGCGTCAGCAGGCCGGCCGCCTGGCGGACCGTGGTGGGACGATGAAAAGTGAAATTATACATCGATGTCTCCTGTGATTACGCAGCCCGGCGCGGTTGCGCCCGCTTGAGTGCCGTCCACACCGCATTGGCGGTGGCCGGCATGGCTAATTCTTCGGTTCCGATCGCATCGGTGATCGCATTGATCACCGCAGCGGGCGACGCAATTGCTCCAGCTTCGCCGCAACCTTTAATACCGAGCGGATTTGAAGGCGACTTGGTTTCGGTCAGGCCCGACATGAAACGACGGCAGATCGTGGGCGCGCGGCATGGTGTAGTCCATCATCGAGCCCGTCACGAGCTGACCGTCTTTGTCGTAGACCGCGCCTTCCAGTAGCGCCTGGCCGATCCCTTGCGCGATCCCGCCATGCACCTGGCCTTCGACGATCATCGGATTGATCACGGTGCCGAAATCGTCGACCGCCGTCCAATTCACGATCTCGGTCTTGCCAGTGTCGATATCGACCTCGACCTCGCAGATGTGGCAGCCGGCCGGAAACGTGAAATTGGTCGGATCGTAGAATGACGTCTCTTTCAGTCCCGGCTCGAGTTCGGCGCCGGTGAATTTGTGTGCGATATAGGCGTTGAGCGCGACGTCGCCGAAAGCAGCCGATTTATCGGTGCCTGCGACTGTAAACTTGCCGTCCTTGAACTCGATGTCGCCTTCCGCCGCTTCCAGCATGAAGGCCGCGACCTTCTTGGCCTTGGCTTCGATCTTGTCGAGTGCCTTGACGATCGCCGACATGCCGACCGCACCAGAGCGCGAGCCATAGGTGCCCATGCCGAACTGCACTTTGTCGGTGTCGCCGTGCACGATTGAGACGTTCTCGAACGGAATGCCGAGCCGCTCCGACACCAATTGGGCGAAAGTGGTTTCATGGCCCTGGCCATGCGCGTGGCAGCCGGTGAGCACTTCCACGCTGCCGGTCGGGTTGACCCGCACTTCAGCGGATTCCCACAAGCCGACGCCGGCGCCGAGCGAGCCGACCGCCTGGCTTGGTGCGAGCCCGCAGGCCTCGATATAAGTCGAGTAGCCAAGGCCGCGCAGCTTGCCGTGACGAGCCGCCTCGCGTTTGCGCTTGTTGAAGCCTTTCACATCGGCGAGTTCCAACGCCTTCTTGAGCGAGGCGTTATAGTCACCCGCGTCGTATGCCATAATGACCGGCGTCTGATGCGGAAACGACTTGATGAAATTGCGTTTGCGCAAATCGGCAGGATCCATGTCCAGCTGCCGCGCCGCCACCTCGACCAGCCGCTCGACCACAAAGGTCGCTTCCGGACGTCCCGCGCCGCGATAGGCGTCGACCGGCGCGGTATTGGTGTAGACCGCATCCACCTCGCAATAGATGTGCGGGATGTCGTATTGCCCCGACAGCAACGTGGCGTAGAGATAAGTCGGCACCGACGACGAGAAGGTCGACATATAAGCGCCGAGGTTCGCGATGGTTTTGGCGCGCAGTGCCAAAATCTTGCCGTTCACGTCCAGTGCAAGCTCCGCGTGGGTGACGTGGTCACGGCCATGCGCGTCGGTGAGAAAGGATTCGGAGCGATCCGCAGTCCACTTCACCGGCCGCTGGACCTTACGCGCCGCCCAGAGACAAACGACTTCCTCGGGATAAATGAAAATTTTCGAGCCGAAGCCGCCGCCCACATCGGGCGCGATGACCCGCAACTTGTGCTCTGGCGCCATGCCGACGAAAGCAGCAATGACGAGACGCGCCACATGGGGATTTTGCGAGGTATTCCACAATGTGAGGCCATCGGTGCCGGCATCATATTCGGCGAGCGCCGCGCGCGGCTCCATTGCGTTCGGCACCAGCCGATTATTGATAATGTCGAGCTTGGTGACGTGCTTGGCGGACGGAAAAGGCCGCGTCGGTCGCTTTCGCATCGCCGAGATGCCATTCGTAAATCGTATTCTTGGGCGCGACCTCGTGTATTTGTGGACCCGTCTTCGCCTTGGCGGGATCGGTCACCGAGGGCAGCACTTCGTAGTCGACCTTAACTTTCTCTGCCGCATCGCGCGCCTGCGCCAGCGTTTCGCCAATCACCACCGCCACTGCATCGCCGACACAGTTGACCTTGCCAGACGCTAGCGCCGGGTGCGGCGCCATCTTCATCGGCGTGCCGTCTTTCGAATGAATCATCCAACCGCAAATGAGATTGCCGATTTTGTCGTTGGCCAATTCAGCGCCCGTGAGAATGGCAACAACGCCCGGCAAAGATTTCGCGGCGCTGATATCGATAGTCTTGATTTTTGCGTGAGCGTGCGGCGACCGCACGAAAACGGCACGAGTTTCACCCGGCCGTACGACGTCATCGGTGTACTGGCCCTTGCCCGTGATGAAACGGAAGTCTTCCTTCCGGCGCACCGCCGCGCCGATACCCGTCGCGCTCATGGCGGTTTCCTCCCGTTAGCTCCTGGACGCTACTCGGCAGCCTGACGTGCGCCGCCTTTGGCCATGGCTTTCGCTCCAGCGGCAATCGCTTTGACGATGTTGTGGTAGCCGGTGCAGCGGCAGATATTTCCGTCGAGCTGTTCGCGGATTGTGTGCTCGTCGAGATCGTTGCCGCGACGGCGAACGATATCGAGCGCCGCCATGATCATTCCCGGCGTGCAGAAACCGCATTGCAGACCGTGGTGCTCGCGGAAGGCTTCCTGCATCGGATGCAGCGGGCCGTTCGGCTCAGCCAGGCCTTCGATCGTCGTGACCTTCGACCCCTCGCACTGGAGAGCCAGTGTCGTGCAGGACTTGGTCGCGATGCCGTCTATATGGACGACGCAGGCGCCGCACTGCGACGTGTCGCAGCCGACATGCGTGCCGGTGAGGCGCAGATTTTCGCGCAGGAATTGCACAAGCAGGGTGCGCGCTTCGACATCGCCACTGACGGCTTTGCCATTCACCGTCATGGATACGGCAGGCATGACCTTCCTCCCAATTTGGGGCCAAAGGCCCTCTTTTTGCCCCGCCCGACCCAAACTTGGGCGGTTCGACTGCGGAATCGCGCCGATTTTGGCCCGATCGCGCCTTGGAACACGAATAAGTCTGAACCCCGATTGCGGGTTGGGTCAAGGGATTCAAAAGACGAAAACGTCTTCAAACTGCGGTGAGCGGGTCAGGCCGATGCGACGTTCGCAGCGAAATTCTTGAAGAAATCGTCGGCGATCTTCTTGGCGGCACCATTGACCAGCCGCTGGCCAAGCTGGGCGAGTTTGCCGCCGATCTGTGCCTCGACATTGTAGGTGAGCAATGTCCCACCGTCCTTTTCGGTCAGCGCGACCGTGGCACCGCCCTTGGCAAAGCCCGCGACCCCGCCGTCCCCCTCACCTGAAATCTTGTAGCCATTGGGTGGGTTAAGGTCGGTCAGATGAACCTTTCCTTTAAAGCGCGCCTTCACCGGACCGATCTTTGTCGTGGCGACGGCCTGGAATTCAGTTTCCGAGGTCTTGTTGAGCTCCTCACAGCCCGGGAATACAGGCCTTCAGCACATCCGCGTCATTGAGCTTCGCCCATACGACTTCACGGCTGGCCGGAAGCTGAACCTCACCCGTCATCGTCATCGCCATCGACGCATCTCCCTTACTTACAGTCGGCCAGCCCTGGCCCGAATGACCCGACTTACCCCCCGAGCGCGGCCATGAAAAGAGCTTTGCAGAGCGCGCGCGGCCCATTAAGGGTGTCGGCCACGCCACACCTTAACAATCAGAACATTGCCTTACGGGAGGACTTTCATGCCGATGATCAACGCCGATGATGGCTGCCCGATCCATGTCGAGGTTGAGGGCCGGGACAGCGCGCCCGTGCTGATGCTGTCAAACTCGCTCGGCACCAACCTGCACATGTGGGACGATCAGGCGCCCGAGTTCTCAAAGCACTTCCGTCTGGTGCGCTACGACCGCCGCGGCCACGGCAAATCCGGCACGCCGAAAGGGCCCCTACTCCATGGAGCGTTTCGGCCGCGACGTGATCGCTGTAGCGGATGCCCTCAAAGTCAAAAAATTCAACTGGTGTGGCCTGTCGATGGGCGGGATGGTCGGACAATGGCTGGGAGCGAATGCGCCCGACCGCGTCGAGAAACTTGTCCTCTCCAACACCAATTTCAACTACGCCGACAAGACGCCGTGGAACGACCGGATCAAATTCGTGAAGGAAAAAGGTCTTGGCGAACTGGTGAACCCGAACATGGAGCGCTGGTTCACGAAAGATTTCCGCGATCGCGCACCGCAGACCCTCGCGCGCATGAAGGAAATCTTCCTCGCCACCAGCCCGATCGGCTACGTCGCGAGTTGCGAAGCCATCCGCGACATGGACTTCACCGCCTCAAATCCGCGTATCAGCGCGCCGACTCTGGTGATCGTCGGTAAGCAGGACCCGGCAACCCCACCGGCCGCCGGCGAAACGATCGCCAAGCAGATCAAGGGTGCCAAAGTCGCAGCCCTTGATGCCGCGCATATTGCAAACATGGAACAGCCGAAACTCTACACCGAAACCGTACTCAACTTCCTCCATTCGTAGAGGCGCGCCATGGACGAAAAGGAACGCCACGAACGCGGCATGACCCAGCGCCGCAAGGTTCTGGGCAATGAGTGGGTCGATCGCGCCAACGCGAAGAAGACGTCCTTTAACGCGGAATTCCAGGATTTCATCACCCGCGCCGCGTGGGGCGAGATCTGGACGCGCCCGCACTACGACGAGCGCACGCGGCGCATCCTGGTGATCGGCACAATGCTCGCCCTCGATAAATGGGAAGAGTTTCGCATGCACGTGCGCGCGGCCCTCACCGAAGGCGGCTTCACGCCCGACGACATCAAGGAAATCATTTTACAGCAGGCAATCTATTGCGGCGTGCCGGCAGCCAATCACGCCTTCAAGGAAGCTGCCGACGTGATCGGCGGCGTGAAGGCCAAATAGCCATCACGCGCCCGCCCGAAATAGCGCGGCAGAAAACTCAGCTGATGTTCAACGCCAGATCGTGAACCAGTTGGCTTTTTTCGGAGTGGCTGCGACCGTGGCGGATACTCCTTCCGCGCGAATATAAACTCGCTCAACGATGCAAAGCCCCACGGCAAGCGCCGCAAACAAGAGCTGGATCGTGTGTTCGCGCATCAGGTCGGTGCTGTGCGACCAGGCTGCCGGGCCAACTGACGCGATGCTGATCAACACAACCAGGATCAGGCCGGCTTCCAGAATCTCAGAGTCCGCCTGCCCGCGAGTCATGTGACGGAACCGATCCACGATGTGGTAGGCGCAGATGGCGGCGACGGAGAGCTTGAGAGCTGCAAAAAAGGCGGCGAGCTTGATCAGCCCGATCGGTTCCAGGCCGAAAAGGCGGCCAATGCCGAAGATGTATTGCGAGCGCCAGGCATCGTCGAGGCCATAAGATGGCGATGCGAGAACGCGCAAGGCGTCATAGCCCCAGAACAAGGTGAAATAGAGCGCAATCGCGACGATGATGGCCACGGTGGCTGTCGAGAGTTTTGGCACGGAATCCCTCCTCACGCGTGGATCCATGCGTAAGCCCCTAAAAATCTGAATTTCAAAAGAAACCGAAACTTTACCTTACCGGTTAGGCGTTTAACCCTGCCCGATTAACCAAGCTGGCTCTGAAAGTTCCGGCCTGTCCACACAGGAAACGGGTGGGCCCGGCGGACGTGGGACATTAAATCGCGACAGAGATCCACGTCAAACGACGCGAACAAGCCGAGGCAATCGTTGTGCTTGATCGATTGGATGACAAACATTCGTTTCACTAATCAACCATCTCAGGGCAATAGCTGCGGACTCGGAGAAATCTTCACGGACTTCAACGGACCATGGACGAGCTGAATTGAACGCAAGGAAGGATGTGTCATGACTCTGGTTACGACCTGGCTAAATGGTACGACCGACCGTGCACGCCCTCGCCTGGTGCTGATCGCCACGTCGCTGGGTGTGTTGTTCGCGCAAATCGACACATCGGTCGTCAATCTCGCTGTAAAAAGCATCGCCACCGACTTGCACGCCGGCGTGAGCCAGATGCAATGGGTCATTGATTCCTACAACCTCGTCTACGCGAGCCTGCTGTTGACCGGTGGGACGCTCGGCGACCTTTACGGGCGCCGGCGCATTTTCGTGTTCGGCATCCTTCTTTTCATCATTGGCACCGTGGTCTGCGCTCTGGCCCCCGACGCGCCAACCTTGATCGCCGGGCGCATTGTCAGCGGCCTGGGCGCTGCCTTTGAGGTCCCCATGTCGTTGGTGTTGCTCACGCTTGCGTATCCCGAACGCGAGGAGCGTGCGCACGCTTTGGGTATCTGGGCGAGCTGCAATGCCCTTGCCTTCATCATCGGACCGATGCTTGGCGGTTGGCTGGTGGTTACCGTCGGCTGGCGCAGCATCTTCTACGTGATCTTGCCGGTCTGTATCGACCGCGGTAGCGCTGACTTACTTCCGCCTCCGCGAAAGCGCGGAGCCGAAAGGCCGCAGGCTTGATCTTCCGGGTCAGGGCCTCGCCATCGCCGGATTGGGCGCCTTTGCATTTGCGGTCATCGAAGGATCGAATTGGGGCTGGACGTCACCGATCATTTTGTCCATCGCGGTCATCGCAATTGCCGCGCTCGCGCTTTTCGTCTGGGTCGAGGCTCGCACGCCCGGCCCGCTACTGCCGCTCGAGTTCCTGCGGCGTCCGGTATTCTCGGCAGCGCTGGCGGTCGCCGGTCTGATGACCTTCGGCATGTATGCGCTGCTTTTCGTAATGCCGCTTTATTTTCAGACGATGCGCGACGCAAGCCCGCTGTTCGCCGGGCTCGAACTTCTGCCAATGCCGATAAGCTTTTTTATCGTTTCTCAAAACGTCGGCTATCTGAACAATCGCATCGGGCCACGCATTGTCATGACGGCGGGAATGACGTGCATGGGTGTCGGCGCACTTGCGCTCGCACTCATAGACGAGACTACAAGCCTCCCTCCCATCGAATTAGCACTGGCAGTCGTCGGCGTAGAACTCGGACTCAATACGGCTCCGGTCAATGGTGTTGCGGTCGCGGCGTTGCCACCTGAACGGTCCGGCACAGCCTCCGGCGTTCTCAATACATCGCGCATGGTCGGCGCCACACTTGGCGTCGCGATCCTGGGCGCGATATTTGCCGCCCGCGCCGGCCAACATGCGCCCGCTGGCGCTGACTTCCTCCCGGGCTTGCGCGCAGCATTGACCGGAGGCGGCCTTGCGGAATTGATTGGAGCGGTGATCGCGCTCGCTTTCATCCGAAGCAATTCATTGCACGCAAAATCGTGACCG
>CAVYER010000007.1:0-293581 GCA_963767515.1 uncultured Alphaproteobacteria bacterium | reverse complement strand
TGCCATTCTCACGGGCGCTGAATTGGCCAACGACAAAATCGGCAACCTCATTTGCGGGTGGATGATTCATTCGAAGGACGGCACGCCGATGAAGATGGCGCCGCACCCGGCGCTAGCGTCTGGCAAGGTCAACTGTGTCGGCGATGCAGTGGCGGTGGTGATTGGCGAAACGCTGGCGCAGGCGCGCGATGCGGCAGAGAAAGTTAAGGTCGACTACGAAGTGCTGCCCTCGGTGAGCGATCCCGCCAAGGCGAAGACGGGTCCACAAATACACGAAGTCGCGCCCAAGAATACGATTTACGAGTGGCATCTCGGCGATGCGAAAGCGACCGACGCGGCCTTTGCCGCCGCCAAGCACGTCACCAAGCTCGACATTATCAATAATCGGCTGGTGCCGAACGCAATGGAGCCGCGCGCGGCACTCGCCGAATATGATGCCGGCACCGATGGCCTCACATTGTGGAATACCTCACAAAATCCCCATGTGGCGCGTCTCGTCATTGCTGCTTTTGTCGGCATGGCGCCAGAGCACAAGTTGCGGGTGATCGCGCCAGATGTGGGTGGCGGATTTGGGTCGAAAATATTCATTTACCCCGAGGAAGTCGTTTGTCTCTGGGCGGCGCGTAAGGTCCAGCGGCCGGTGAAGTGGACTGCGGATCGCTCCGAATCCTTTCTCACAGACGCACATGGCCGTGACCACGTCACCCACGCGGAGCTTGCACTGGACGTGAACGGCAAGATTTTGGCACTGCGCGCCAAAACCATCGCGAACCTCGGCGCATATATGTCGACCTTCTCGTCGTCGGTGCCGACCTATCTCTACGCCACGTTGCTGTCGGGGCAATACGACATCCCGCACATCTATTGCGAGGTGGATGCGGTCTACACCAATACCGCGCCGGTCGACGCCTATCGCGGCGCGGGACGTCCGGAAGCGACCTTTGTGGTCGAGCGGCTGGTCGAGGTGGCGGCGCGGCAGCTGGACATGGATCCTGCGGATTTGCGCAAACGCAATTTCATCAACTCGTTCCCGCATCAGACACCGGTCATTCTGGCATATGACGCGGGTGACTATAACGCCTCGCTCAAGAAGGCGTTGGAACTCGCCGATGTGAAAGGCTTCAACAAGCGCAAACGCGAGGCGGCTCGTCACGGCAAGCTGCGCGGCCTTGGCTACTCGACTTATATTGAGGCGTGCGGGCTCGCACCAAGCCAGGCGGTCGGCTCGCTCGGCGCCGGCGTCGGCTTATGGGAATCCGCTGAAGTGCGGGTCAACCCGACCGGCAGCGTGGAGGTGCTCACCGGCTGCCACGCGCATGGCCAGGGCCATGAAACCACTTTCGCGCAATTAGTGTCGGAGCGGCTCGGCATTCCGTTCGAGAACGTCTCAATCGTGCACGGCGACACCGACAAGGTGCAGTTCGGCATGGGCACCTATGGCTCGCGCTCTGGTGCGGTCGGCATGTCGGCGATCGTCAAGGCACTCGACAAGATCGAAGCCAAGGCCAAGAAGGTCGCGGCCTTCATGCTGGAAGCGGCGGAAGGCGACATCGAGTTCAAGGACGGCAAGTTCACGGTCGCAGGCACCGATAAATCGGCTGCTTTCGGCGACGTCGCGCTCAACGCCTATATCGCACACAAATTCACCGGCGCCGAACTCGAGCCGGGACTGAAAGAGACGTCATTCTACGATCCGACCAATTTTACATTCCCGGCCGGCTGTCACATCTGCGAGGTCGAGGTTGATATCGACACTGGCAAGACCGAGATCGTGAATTGGACGGCGATCGACGACTTCGGCACGGTGATCAATCCCATGATCGTCGAAGGTCAGGTGCATGGCGGGATCGCGCAAGGGATCGGCCAGGCGCTACTGGAAGGCGCTGTCTACGACAAAGACGGTCAGCTCGTGACGGGCTCGATGATGGACTACACCATGCCACGCGCCCACGATCTGCCGTCGTTTCATGTGGGCCTCACCGAAACCAAATCGCCTTCAAATCCGCTCGGTATTAAAGGTTGCGGCGAAGCTGGAGCAATCGCGTCGCCAGCTGCGGTGATCAATGCGATCACCGATGCGATCGGAACCGAAGATTTAGCCATGCCGGCCACCGCCAATGCGGTGTGGACGGCACTCAAGCGGGCGCAACCGCGCCGGGCCGCGTAATCACAGGAGACATTGATGTATAATTTCACCTTCCATCGTCCGACCACGGTCCGCCAGGCGGCCGGCCTGCTGGCGCGCAATCCGGAGGCCAAGCTGTTGGCTGGCGGTCATTCGCTGCTGCCGGTGATGAAACAACGACTGGCGCAGCCGTCGGCACTGATCGATCTCTCATTGGTCGAAGGTATGAGCGGCGTCGAGCAAAAGGGCCGCTCGATCGTCATCGGCGCCATGACACGCCATGCGGACGCGGCCAATTCACCCGTGCTGCAACAGGCGTTGCCGGGGCTGGCATCGGTCCCGGCCTCGGTCGGCGATCCGCAGGTGCGCAACCGCGGCACCATCGGCGGTTCGATCGCCAATAACGATCCGAATGCGGACTATCCGGCGGCGGTGCTGGGACTCGGAGCGACCATCATCACCAACAAGCGGCGCATTGCAGCGGATGATTTTTTCACCGGTATGTTCTCGACCGCGCTGGAAGACGGCGAGATCATCACCAAAGTGAGTTTTCCGATTGCCAAGAAGGCAGCCTACGAAAAATTCAAGCATCCGGCGTCAGGCTTCGCGCTGGTCGGCGTGTTCGTGTCCAAGCGCGGCGCTGATATTCGCGTCGCCGTGACCGGCGCCGGCGCCAATGGCGTGTTTCGGGTGAAGTCGTTCGAGGAAGCACTCAAGAAACGCTTTTCGGCGAAGTCACTTGAAGGGATGACCATTCCGGCAACCGGCATGAACAGCGATATTCATGCCAGCCCCGAATACCGAGCGCATCTCGTTGGCGTGCTGGCGCGACGCGCGCTGGCAAAGGCGAACCTCGGTGTCTCATCGCATCTCAACCAAGGACTCCGGTCATGATCACAGCCGTCGTCACGTTCAATGTTCCGAAAGAGATGACGCATGCAAAAGCGCTCGAGACGTTCAAGGCTGCGTCGCCGCGCTTCCAGAACGTTCCCGGCCTGATCCGCAAGCAATTTCTCTACAACTGCGTAAAGCATCGCTGGCGGTGTCTATCTTTGGATGCGCGCCGCGGCGGCGGCATGTTCCCGGGCGTGTGGAGGGCAACATCCGCATATTTGCCCTCTCTGAGCCACATCGCCTAGTTCGTACACTCCCGTGTCGTCGACAACGGCTCACCAGGCCATGACCGTCGCTTACGAGTGCCGTCAGGCCTCCGGCTTGTCGAGCTCAGCCAGCAGATCGTGAAGATCGAGCGGATGCGTAAACATCTGCAATGACCCGTCCGGTTTCTGCGGCCATTTTTCTTTTGGGCGGTCCCAGTAGAGTTCAACGCCATTGTCATCTGGATCACGCAAATAGAGCGCTTCGCTAACGCCGTGGTCGCTGGCCCCTTCCAGCGGAATTTTGGCCACGATCAGCCGCCGCAGAGCGTCGGCGAGGAGCTTCCGCGTCGGATAAAGAATGGCGGTATGGTAAAGCCCGGTCGTCCCTTGCGCCGGCGGTGAGCCGCCGAGGCTCTCCCAGGTATTCAGGCCCAGATGGTGGTGATAGCCGCCCGCCGAGATGAAGGCGGCCCCCGGCCGCGTCGTGGTGACCGTAAAACCCAGCACACCACAGTAGAAATCAAGCGCCCGCTGCAAATCGGCAACCTTCAGGTGGACATGGCCTATCCGGACCCCCGGATCGATGGTGGGCATGCGCAGGGCGTCTTTTTCGAGGGTCATGGGCTTCGTCATGGCATTAATCCTGGCTGGCGGGGCCTTCGATACCCACATGTAAGACACGCGCGTGGTAGGATAAAGTCCCCGCATGGCAGATAAGACGCTTCCCAATTCGATCGATTCAACGCTCGACCTGCTGGCCAAGGCCGATTACATCGCCGATCGCTCGCTGGCGACGGTGCTGTATCTGGCGCTCAAGATGGGCCGGCCGTTGTTCGTTGAAGGCGAGGCCGGAGTTGGCAAGACCGAAATCGCCAAGGTGCTCAGCCAGACGCTCGGGCGCCGGCTGATCCGCCTGCAGTGTTATGAAGGCCTGGACGTTTCCTCCGCGGTCTACGAGTGGAACTACGGCGCCCAGATGATTGCCATTCGTCTGGCAGAAGCCGAAGGCGAGGGTGATCGTTCGCGGATCGAGCATGACGTTTTTTCCGAACGCTTCCTGATCAAGCGTCCGTTGTTGCAGGCGCTCGAGCCCGACCCCGCGGGCGCTCCGGTTCTGTTGATCGACGAAATCGATCGCACCGATGAGGCCTTTGAAGCGTTCCTGCTCGAGGTGCTGGCCGATTTCCAGGTGACTGTGCCGGAGTTGGGCACTGTAAAGGCGGCGCACCCGCCAATCGTCGTGGTCACCTCCAACCGCACACGCGAAGTGCACGACGCACTTAAACGCAGATGCCTCTATCACTGGGTTGGCTACCCGAACGCCGAACGTGAGCTGAAGATCCTGCGCGCCAAGGTTCCTGGCGTCGCCAAGAAATTGTCCGAGCAGGTTGTCGCCTTCGTGCAGGCGCTGCGCAAGGAAGACCTGTTCAAGTCGCCGGGCGTGGCCGAGACGTTGGACTGGGCTTCCGCGCTTACTGAGCTTGATGTGGTCGCCCTCGATCCGACGACGGTGTCAGACACGCTCGGTGTCTTGCTCAAATACCAGGACGATATTGCTCGACTCGACGGCACCAAGATCAAGCACCTGCTCGACGAGGTGAAGTCGGAGCTGCGCGCGGCGGAGTAGCATCATGGCCGAAAGTCAGGGCCGTCTCGCCGAAAATATCCTCTACTTCGCACGTGCATTGCGCGCCGCGGGAATTCCAGTTGGTCCAGGCGCGGTACTCGATGCCCTGGAAGCGCTCGGGGTTGCCCATGTCGGTGCGCGCGATGACTTTTACTGGACGCTTCATTCGGTCTTCGTCAAACGGCACGAGCATACAATCTTGTTCGACCAGGCGTTCCGGATCTTCTTTCGCAGGCGCGGTTATCTCGACAAGATGATTGCGTCGATGCTACCGGAGACCCAGGCCGGCGCACCGAAGGCGCCTCCGCCAGGCGCGCAGCGGATTCAGGAGGCGCTTTTCTCTCGTCTCGCGCACGAGGAAGACAAATCGGAAGTCGAAATCGATGCGCGGTTGACAGTGTCCGATCGCGAAGTTCTTCAGACGAAGGACTTTGCGCAGATGACGGCTTCGGAGATTGCGGCCGCAAAAGAAGCCATTTCCCGGCTGACGCTGCCGCTCGATGAGGTCCGCACGCGGCGTATGGCCGCAAGCCGGCGCGGCCGTCTGATCGATATTCGCCGCACTTTGCGCGCCAGCATGAAGGCGGGTGGCGCGGTTATCGATCTTAAATATCTCGGTCCGCGCGTGAAAGAACCGCCGATCGTGGCTCTCCTGGATATTTCGGGCTCGATGAGTGAATACACGCGATCGTTTCTGCATTTTCTGCATGCGGTCACCGACGCACGCAAACGCGTGTCGACTTTTTTGTTTGGCACCCGACTGACGAATGTCACGCGAGCCATTCGCCAGCGCGACCCTGATGAGGCGCTCGCAGCCTGTTCGGCTGATGTTGCCGATTGGTCGGGCGGCACGCGTATCGCTTCATCGCTGCACCTTTTCAACAAGCAATGGGCGCGCCGCGTTCTCAGCCAGGGCGCCATGGTGCTCCTCATCACTGATGGGCTTGAGCGCGATGCCGATGACACGTTATCTTTCGAGATGGATCGGTTGCACCGCTCGTGTCGCCGGCTCATCTGGCTCAATCCGCTTTTGCGCTTCGACGGTTTCGAGGCGCGCGCCAAGGGCGTGCGGACCATGCTGCCGCATGTTGATGAACTGCGGCCAATTCACAATCTGCAATCGATGGCTGAACTGGTGCGTGCCCTGTCGGGTGCACCAGCCAAAGGCTACGATCCGAAGGAATTGCTGAGGCAAGTGGCCTGACGGAGGATTTCAATGCTGGCTCGCGACGAAGACATTCTCAAAGCAGCCGAAGAATGGCGGAAATCAGGGCGCGGTGTGGCCCTGGCGACAGTGGTCGAAACCTGGGGTTCGGCGCCGCGGCCAATCGGCTCCAATCTGGTGATCGACAACGAAGGCAATTTCCTGGGTTCTGTTTCCGGCGGCTGCGTCGAAGGCGCGGTGGTGACGGAAGCCATCGATGTGATCGAAAGCGGCAAGCCAAAAATGCTGGAATTCGGAGTCGCCGACGAACAGGCCTGGAATGTCGGGCTCTCCTGCGGCGGCACGATCCGCGTTTATGTCGAGAAGGTGAGCTGAAGCGTGAAACTCGACATCCTGCAAACGCTCAACGTCGAACGTGCGGCGCGGCGCGCCGTCGTGCTTGTCACTGACGTTGCGAGCGGCGAGCAACGGCTGGTGAAAGCAGCCGGAATTTCAAAAGATCCGCTTAAAGAAGCGCTCGAAAAACGTCTGCGCATGGCCAAAAGCGGGATGGAAGAAACACCGCAAGGCCGTTTTTTCCTCACTGTCTATGTGCCGTCGCCGCGCCTGGTGATAACCGGGGCGGTCCATATCAGCCAGACGTTGGCCCCGCTTGGACAATTGCTTGGCTATGACGTGACCATCGTCGATCCCCGCACGGCATTTGCCTCGATTGAACGTTTTCCGGACGTCAAAGTGATCGCGGAGTGGCCGGACGTCGCCCTGCCGCCGCTCGGCATAGATCATTACACGGCCTTTGTAGCGCTTACCCATGATCCGAAGATCGATGATCCGGCACTGAAGCATGCGCTCGCGCGGGACTGTTTCTACATTGGCGCCCTCGGTTCAAGGAAAACGCATGCCAAACGGGTGGAGCGGCTAAAACAGTCCGGAATTGCGGATGCCGACATTGCGCGCATTCATGCCCCTATCGGGCTTGATATCGACGCTGTATCGCCGGCCGAAATTGCGGTTGCCATTATGGGCGAGATCACTCAGGTGCTGCGCCAGAAGGCGGAGGCGGCATGAAGTTCGGTTCCGTCCCCATCGCTGATGCGGTTGGTGCGACCGCGGTGCATTCGATCCGCCAGGGCGAGTTCGTCCTTAAGAAAGGCACGCTGATCGGGCCAGCCGAGGTCGCAGCGCTCAAGGCCGCCGGCGTCAAGGAAATCACGGTGGCGCGGCTGGATCAGGGCGATGTTTCGGAAGATCAGGCCGCCGCTGACATCGCCGCAGCCGTTAAAGGCGAGGGCGCGCGCGCCGATCGCGCATTCACGGGTCGCTGCAATCTTTTTGCAGAACGTGCCGGCGTTCTGGTGATCGACAGGCAAACGATCGATGCGCTCAATCGCATCGATGAGGCGATCACCGTAGCGACCCTGCCGGCGTACAAGCCGGTGGTCGAAGGCGAAATGATTGCCACCGTGAAGATCATTCCGTTTGCTGTGGCTGGCACGGCGCGCGATCAGGCCGTCGCCGCCGCTGAGAAAGCGAGGCCGGTCGTTCGCGTCGCCCCGTATAAAGTCCGAAGAATTGGTATTGTTTCGACGCTGTTGCCGGGTCTCTCGCCAAAGGTCGTCGAGAAGACGCTCAAGATTACCTCTACGCGTATTGCGCCGGCCGGTGCGTCCATCATCGCCGAGCGGCGTGTGCCGCATGAGCAAGTTGCGCTCGCGCGCGCGATCGACGAGGTGCTTAAAGCGGGCGCCGAACTGGTGATCGTGTTTGGTGCCTCGGCGATAGCGGATCGCCGCGACGTCATTCCTGCCGCGATCGAAGCAGTCGGCGGCGAGATTGAACATTTCGGCATGCCGGTCGACCCGGGAAATCTGATGTTGATCGGTAGGCTGCATGGACAAGCGGTGCTTGGTGCGCCCGGTTGCGCACGCAGCCCCAAGGAAAATGGATTCGACTGGGTCCTCATGCGTTTGCTTGCCGGCTTGCCGGTCACGCGCGCAGATATCACCGGTATGGGAGTTGGCGGTTTGCTGATGGAGATCGTCACGCGTCCGCAGCCACGTGAGGAACTGGCGCCTGAAAAGGGCCGCCGCGTTGCTGCGGTGGTGCTTGCGGCCGGGCGATCCACGCGTATGGGCGCGGTCAACAAAATGCTGGCGGAAATCGGCGGCAAGCCATTGGTTAGGATTGCTGCCGAACAGGCCATTGCCTCCCGCGCGAAACCGGTGATCGTCGTCACCGGGCACGAGCGCGAGAAAGTAGAGACAGCCTTGAGCGGCCTGCCGGTGCGGCTCGTGCATAATCCGGATTATGCGGAAGGTCTCGGCACGTCACTCAAAGCAGGCATCGCAGCTGTACCGGATGAAGCCGACGCTGCAATCGTTTGCCTCGGCGACATGCCGCAAGTGGACGCGGCATTGATCAACAAGCTGGTCTCTGCCTTTGACCCAGAGCGCGGCGCGCTGGTCGTCGTGCCAAGTATCGATGGTCGGCGGGGCAACCCGGTCGTGTGGTCGCGTCGCTTCTTCCACGATCTTATGTCGATTCAAGGCGACATCGGCGCACGCCACTTGATCGGCAGCTATGCCGAGGCAGTGATGGAGGTGCCGGTTGCCGGTGCGGCCGCGCTGACCGACGTGGACACGCCCGAGTCGCTTTCCGCCGTCAAGTCAGAAATCGAGCGGGCTTAAGACTTCGAATCATTGAACGCGTTACCCGACTCACCCCATCTGATGGTGACCCTCAGGTAGGGAAGGGCGATGAACGACATCTATGCGCCTGTGATGCGCGCGCTTGTGGTCGGAGCTTTGGTGCTCGCGACTGCGACGCTGATGTTTGTGACGGTCAATGCGGCGCGCGCCACCGCTCGCATTGCCTTGATCCGCGCTGGGCATGCGACGCCAGTTTACGTCGCGCCAGCTGTGCGTGGACAAGAGCCCGCGCTGCTGCGCCAGCTAAATAGCTGACAATATTACGAAAATAAGTCATTGCGCCGAGCAGTGTTCCGCGCTAATAATGACTGACCGGTCAGTCAGTTTTTGGTGTAACGATGTTGCGGCCAACCAGGTCTCGAAAATCGGGTTCGCGTAGGGCGGGCCGCCGCAAGCGTGCGGTGGAAGCGGCCCGCGCCGCAGGCGTCCCGGCGAGTGCTGCGCGCAAGGCTCGCAGCCTCGATCGTCGTGAGGCAATCCTTGCCGCTGCGCTTGATGAATTCTCGAGCCGCGGCTTCGAAGCCGCCCGCCTCGACGATGTGGCGCGGCGTGCCGGCGTCGCCAAGGGTACGATCTATCTCTATTTCCGCGACAAGGAGAGCCTGTTTCAGGAGCTCGTACGCACGATGCTCACACCTCTGGTCGGCACTATCGAGGCGTTGGGCCAGGCCGACTTACCGCTGCCGGCGCTCGCGGACCGCATCGTCGAACTATTTGTTCGCGAGGTTTACGAGACGCGGCGCAAGGATGTGGTCCGCCTCATGATCTCGGAAGGACGGCGCTTCCCGAAGCTTGCTGAATTTTATTACCGCGAGGTTCTTTCGCGCATCATTGCGGCGGTGCGTTCCCTGCTGCGTCGCGCCGCCGCACGCGGCGAAGTACCGGAGGGACTTGCAGAGTTCCCGCAAATTATCGCGGCGCCGGGCCTGATCGCGATCATCTGGAGCGGACTGTTCGAACGTTTCGAGCCGCTGGACGTTCGCAAGATGATGAAGACACATGTCGATCTGCTGTTCTCCCCGCGGAGGACAACATGAAGATGACGATTGTAAGACTGTTGACGGCCGCCGCCGCCATGCTCGTGCTTGCGGGCTGCAACAGCGACAATGGCCGCGTGTTGCAGGGCTGGGTCGAAGCCGAGTTGATTTTCGTTTCGCCCGACGAGCAGGGACGGGTGGAGACGCTGAAAGTCCGCGAAGGCGACCACGTGCAAAAAGGCGATGTCTTGTTCACGGTCGACGATGATCTGCAAAAGGCCGACGTGGTGATAAGAAATACGGCTGTCATCAATGCGCAGCAATCCTTCGATCGAGCGAAAGAATTGCTGAAGTCGGCCGCAGGAACGCAAAAAACTTACGACGATGCCGAAGCCGCTTTGCGCCAGGCCAAAGCCAATCTGGATTGGTCGCAGACGAGGCTCGGACGGCGGAACGCCTACAGTCCCGGTGACAGCACGGTTGAGCAGATCTACTACCGGCCGGGTGAGACCGTGCCGGCTGGCCGGCCGGTGGTGGCCCTATTGCCACCGGGCAATTTAAAGCTCCGCTTCTTCGCCCCGCAGGCCATCCTGCCGGAAATCAAATATGGAGAAACGGTCGAAGTATCCTGTGACGGTTGCGAGAAGGGCCTGACCGCCAAGGTGAGTTTCATCGCGCGCAGCGCCGAATTTACACCGCCGGTGATCTACAGCCTCGAGGAGCGGGCGAAGCTCGTATTTCTGATCGAAGCGCGACCTGAGCAGCCGGAAAAATTCCGCGTCGGGCAGCCGGTGACCGTCACGCTGCCAAAAGAGCCACAGAAATGAACTCCTCCGACATCGTCATTGATGTCCATGGCCTGACAAAAAAATTCGACGGTCGTGCGGTGGTGCGTAACCTGTCCATGCAGGTCAAGCGCGGCACCATCTATGGCTTCCTCGGTCCCAACGGTTCCGGCAAGACCACAACCATCCGTATGCTGTGCGGACTGCTCACACCGGACGAGGGGACGGGCACATGTCTCGGTTACGATATTCGTACCGAAACCGACAAGATCAAGCGCCAGGTCGGTTACATGACCCAGCGCTTCAGCCTCTACCAGGATCTTTCGGTGCGCGAGAACCTTGAGTTTATTGGGCGTGTCTACGGGCTCGCCAAGCCGGTTGCGGCGGCGCGTGCGGCCATCGAACGGCTTGGTCTCACCGGCCGGGAAGAACAGATTGCGGGCGAACTCTCGGGCGGCTGGAAGCAACGGCTGGCGCTCGGCGCCTGCACGCTGCCGAGCCCGCAATTGCTCCTGCTCGATGAGCCAACGGCCGGCGTTGACCCCAAGGCGCGGCGCGAGTTCTGGAACGAGATTCACGCGCTCGCAGCCGACGGCCTCACCGTTTTGGTCTCCACTCACTACATGGACGAAGCCGAGCGCTGTCACGAAATCGCGTACATCGCCTATGGCGAATTGCTGGTGCACGGCACGGTCGAGCAGGTGATCGAAGCCTCGCATCTGACGACCTACGTCGTTAGTTCGACGAGTGGCGAAGGTCTCAATGCACTTGCCGAAGAGCTCAGCGATAAACCGGGAATCGATATGGTCGCTCCATTCGGCACAAGCCTTCATGTGTCGGCGCGCGATGCAAAAGCACTTGATGCGGCGATCGCGCCCTATCGCAAGCGCAAGGAATTGGCGTGGCAGCGCTCCGAACCCTCGCTCGAGGATGTGTTCATCGATCTGATGAGCAAGTCGAAGGACAATTTCCAATGACGCACCTTCTGCCATCTGTGCCGCCGCGCCGGCTTCCTGGCGAAGGTTTCTGGCGAAAGACGTGGGCGATGGTGGTGAAAGAATTCATCCAGCTCAAGCGCGACCGTGTCTCATTCGCCATGATCATCATGATCCCGTTGGTGCAGCTGATGTTGTTCGGTTACGCCATCAACACCATGCCGCGCGATCTTCCAACGGCGGTGTTGATGCAGGAACAGACCGACCTGTCGCGGTCCATTCTGGCGGCGCTGGAAAATACAAGATATTTCAAGGTCACGCGGCTGCCTCGTACCGAGGCCGAGGTCGATCAACTGCTGGCCTCGGGCACTGTGCTGTTCGCGATCGAAATTCCGGCGAATTTCGAACGCTCCGTGCGCCGCGGAGACAAGCCCGCCATGCTGGTCCTTGCTGACGCGACTGACCCTGTTGCATCTGGCACGGCCATTGGTGCGCTCGGCCAAGTCCTACAGACGGCGCTTTCGCACGACCGGGATGTCCCCGCCAGTCCGACGATGCCATTCGAGATTCGTACGCACGCGCGCTACAACCCGGCCGGCGTGACCCAGCTCAACATCGTTCCTGGTCTGGTTGGCACAATACTGACCATGACCATGTTGATCTTTACCGCGCTGTCGGTGACTCGTGAGATTGAGCGCGGAACGATGGAAAATCTCCTGTCCATGCCGATCAGTCCGGTCGAAATCATGTTGGGCAAGATTGTGCCCTATATTCTCGTCGGTTTTGTGCAGGCGGCCTTGATCATCAGTATTGGCGTCACCTTGTTCAAGGTGCCTGTCGTCGGCAATCTCGCGGTCCTTGCTGCGTTGAGCACGCTGTTCATCGCGACCAATCTGTCGATCGGTTACACATTCTCGACCATTGCGCAGAATCAGCTGCAAGCAATGCAAATGTCGATGATGTTTTTCCTGCCGAATATACTGTTGTCGGGCTTCTTGTTCCCGTTCGCGGGCATGCCGGTTTGGGCGCAGTATGTCGGCGAGGCGCTGCCGCTCACGCATTTCTTGCGTGTCATACGCGCGATTATGCTCAAGGGCTCGAATTTGTCAGACTTGCGATACGACGCGGTTGCAATGTTCGTGCTGATGCTGATTGCGATGACGATCGCCGTCACGCGCTTCCGGCGCACGCTCGACTAGCTCACTGCCTTTTCAGAAGATTGAGCCGCAGATAGGGGCTTGAGCGGCCAGCGGAGTCCCTTGCCCAGCCGGCCGCCGCCGACCATTCAACATCGGCGGTCTTCATTGTGGTGACATGAGCACCAAGCCGCAAGTGGCGATAGCCGTCGGACCCGAAGTATTGGAGTTCCGGACCGACGTAAATGCCGCCGAGCATGTCGTCGAGAATCCGCCAGCCGTACGCGATCCGCGCCGTATCGCTGGTCGCAATCGATGACAGCGAAACGTCCGCCGCGATCATCATGTCGGACGTGGGCTCGTACCATAGTTCGGCTGCCATACGCAGGCCGAAAGAACGGCCGCGGAGTTTGTTGTCCGGATCGTCGGGCCAGAGCCGGTGGACCTCAAAGTCAGGGCCCATGAAAAACTTGAACTCGGCATTGCCGCGCTTGATCCGCCAGCCGGGAAGCACTTGCGCGAGCCATTCGGCGCCGGTCACGCGCGTCCCGGCGAGATTTGCCGCGTCGTAGCGGTAGAGGCCGCCCGACAATAATATTTTCAGGAGCAACCCATCCTGATCGAGACCGCCTGGCGCGTGTACGAATCCGCCATAGGCGAAGGCCCCGTTGCGCCAGATGTCGCGTCCGGAAAACAACATGGTACGTGCGTCCTCGTCGTCACTGGCCGAGGCAGCGCCAGCCACCAACAAAACGCACGAAATGAAGGCCGCGACGGCGACAACCGCCGCGCAAACGCGCCTCCGACACTTCATTATTCCAGGCCCAAACCCCGTAGATTGTATTTCAGTATCGTTACAACTAAAGCGCGTTTACAACCCTAAGTCGAGTCTGGACAGGTAAGTGCCCGTTAGGACAAAGGCCTATCAATGGGTATATGCATCCCAATGACTCGCGTTTGCCGGACAGACGTCCCATGACCGCCGCCTCCGCCAGCCAAGGCTCCGAGACCGCCCGCCGGCGCTCGATCGCCTTCCTCAACTGGGCGCATGCGATCGACCACTTTGTGCTCCTGATCTACCCGACCGTGGTGATCGGGCTGGAGGTCGTGTACCAGCGGCCATACAACGAATTGATTGCGCTCTCGAGTACGGCCTTTGTTGCCTTCGGCATCTTCTCGCTGCCGGCTGGTTGGCTCGCCGACCGCTGGAGCCGCCGCAACATGATGGTGGCGTTCTATCTCGGCTGCGGACTGTCGCTCGCCGGAACAGCTTTTGCGCCGACCCCGATGTGGCTGGCGGTCGGCATGTTCATGCTCGGCGTATTCGCGGCGATCTATCATCCGGTCGGCATGGCGATGCTGATCGAGGCGTCGGGTGCCAAGGGCCGCACGCTCGCCTTCAACGGCGTCTGCGGCAATCTCGGCGTCTCGCTCGCCGCCGGCATCAGCGCCGCACTGGCGACATGGGTCAGCTGGCGCGCTGCATTCCTGGCGCCGGCAGTGATCTGCGTTGCAACCGGAATCGTTTATTACTGGCTGACGCCTGACGACCGCCATCACGTGAACACGCGGCAATCAAAGCCCGCCGTGCCGCTGACGGCAAAAGTCGCCACCATGCTGTTCGGGCTTTTCCTGGTCATCGCGCTCAGCGCTGGCCTGGTGTTCAACGTGCTGACCATCGCACTGCCAAAGATTGTCGATGAAGGCATGGCGACGTCGGTTCCACTGGCTTTGGTCGGCAGCATCGCAACCGCGGTGCTGGTCTGCGGCGCGATTGCGCAACTCGCGGTCGGCCGGCTGGTCGAACGGGTGCCACCGTACGTTATCTTCGCTGCGGTGACCGCGCTGGGATTTGCCGGAAACCTGTGGGCGACCTACGCAACGGGATTCCCGTTGATGATCGCGCTCGCGATCGCCATCGCAGCAATCTACGGCCAAGTCACCGTCAATGACATCATTCTCGCGCGCTACACCGCCGATGCCTGGCGCGGCCGCGTCTATGCCATCCGTTATTTCACCTTGTTTATCAGCGCCGGCGCGGCCGTGGCCCTGATCGCCTTGCTGCACAAGAACGGCGGCTTCAGCCTGGTGCTCGGCGTCAATGCGATCATTGCATTGATCATGTTCTTGTCGACCCTCGGCCTGGTCTCGCTCATTATCAGCATCGAGGCGCGCCACACTGCTACCCAGCCCGCTGAATAGCTTTAGAACAGCGACGGGATCAGGTCTTCGACGTCGAGCCGCATCCGTTTCTTTACATTCGCAACGACACGACTGCGATGACACGTCTTTGGACATCACCGGCGCGTCGCGAAATGTCCGCTATTGACCCAAAGCGGACATTCAGACGTCGCAGCATAAGCGACGTCCAACGACGCTCTATCCCCACTCTGTTTCCGATTTGCAACCTTAGCGGCAGCAATGTATTCTGTGAATAGTTGCTCTTGAAGCGAGATTCGCCGAAATCCTCGCAGGGTGAAGCGGGCAACCTTGATACCCATCGGCGGGTAACATTCATAGATAGTCGGACTTTTTGCGCGGGCACTTCCGCTCGTAAACGTGCGTGCTCGAGTTGATTGCAGCGTGGCAATCGTAAATGCGTCAGGTTCGCTGGTTTGTCGCGATTTCCGAATAGCAGGGCCTTATCTGTACGACTTTCGAATATTAGAGCTCTGCAATTTGAAATTGCGGTTCAGATGAATCCCCTGAGAGCCAGGTACGTTCCATGAATAATAAAAAAAATGAACTCTCGTTCGATCCCAAGGCCGTTCTCTCGAATTCGAACGAGGAGCGAACCGTACTCAACTATGCAACAAATCAAGTTATTTATCGGCAGGGCGATCGTGCGGATTCGATTTATTACATTCAGAAAGGCAAAGCCAAGCTCACCGTGACCTCGGAACAGGGCAAGGAGGCGGTTGTCGCTATACTGGGAACCGAAGATTTCTTCGGGACGGGATCCTTGAAGGGGGTGTTTCTGCGTTTGTCTACCGCGATCGCCATGGAGGAATGCACAATTACGCGGATAACCAAATCGGAGATCGGCCGTCTCATTCACAACGTGCCGATGTTTGCGGAGTATTTTATTTCGCGTCTCTTGGATCGCAACAGCCAAATTGAGTCGGATCTAGTCGATCAGTTGTTTAACTCAAGCGAGAAACGTCTGGCACGGACTCTCCTTCTTCTTGCGAATTTTGGCAAAGAAGGCGAGCCGGAGCGGGAGATAGCGAATATCAACCAAGAAACACTTGCTGCGATAATCGGTACGACGCGATCACGCGTCAATTTTTTCATGAACAAATTCCGCCGATTAGGCCTGATCGACTACAACGGTAAAATTGAAGTCCACCGCTCCCTGTTGAACATGGTTCTGCACGAGCGTCCGGAAATCGAGAAAGCTGACCGAACCCCGTGACGATGGGCGTCCGCTATTGGCACTTAGCGGGCATTCCACGGCCACCGATGAATGTCTGCTTTCGGGGGTAAGCGGACATCAGGACCAACGCGGCGTAGCGCGGGCCCTTGAGTGAAAAAACAAATTTACCCGAAACCTCGGAAGCCCATTTGCGAAAAGTCGCCGGGCTCTGTGTGCGATAGAAGGTGCCGTTGATTTCGATCGAGGTGAGATGCGAGGCGGCAAAGGCGAGTTCCCGCGCGTGCGGCAGCCCCTTGGGATAAAACACGCCGCGCCATGGCTCGTATGTCCAGCCACCGATCCCGACGTAAATATTGCGCGGCCGCGCTGTCATGCGCATGTCATTTTGGAAGTGTAGTGTAATTTGCAAGTAGCGATTTGTATTGTACGTCGCTACGACGGCCACTGCGACGAGGCGACGCCGGATGAACGCGCGCCTTTTCGTGTGTGGTCGTTTCCATTTTTGCGCATACGTCCGAGAGATTGTCGCCGCAAGCAAAAGGCCCGGGATTTCTCCCGGGCCTTGGTATTTTCCAGCAATGGATCGACGGACTTAGAAGTCCATCCCGCCGCCCATGCCGCCCATTCCGCCGCCGCCGGGCATACCGGCCGCAGACTTCTTCTGCGGAATTTCCGCGACCATCGCCTCGGTGGTGATCAGGAGACCCGCGACTGAAGCCGCGTTCTGGATCGCCGCCCGCACGACCTTGGTCGGGTCGATGATGCCCTTGGTGACCATGTTGCCGTACTCACCGGCCTGCGCGTCGTAGCCGTAGGAGTACTGATCCTTCTCCATGATCTTGCCGACCACGACCGAACCATCGGCGCCGGCATTGGAGGCGATCTGGCGGGCAGGGGCCTGGATCGCCTTGCGGACGATATCGACCCCATGCTTCTGGTCTTCGTTGTCGGTCTTCACCCTCTTGAGGGCTTCGACCGCGCGGAGCAGCGCAACGCCGCCGCCCGGCAGGATGCCTTCCTCGACTGCGGCGCGGGTCGCATGCATCGCGTCATCGACACGATCCTTGCGTTCCTTCACCTCGATCTCGGTGGCGCCGCCGACGCGGATCACCGCGACGCCGCCCGCGAGCTTGGCAAGACGCTCTTGCAGCTTCTCACGGTCGTAGTCCGAGGTAGTCTCCTCGATCTGCGCCTTGATCTGCGACACGCGCGCCTCGATGTCGGCTTTCTTGCCGCCACCGTTGACGATCGTGGTATTTTCCTTGTCGATCATCACCTTCTTGGCGCGTCCGAGCATGTTGATCGTGACGTTCTCGAGCTTGATGCCGAGATCTTCACTGATCGCCTGGCCGCCGGTAAGAACGGCGATGTCCTGCAGCATAGCCTTGCGGCGATCGCCGAAGCCCGGCGCCTTCACCGCAGCGACCTTGAGGCCGCCACGCAGCTTGTTGACGACGAGCGTGGCAAGCGCCTCGCCCTCGACATCCTCGGCCACGATCAGAAGCGGCTTGCCGGTCTGCACCACTGACTCGAGCAGCGGCAGCAGCTCCTGGAGGCCCGACAGCTTCTTTTCGTAGATGAGGATGTAGGCGTCATCCATCTCCGTCCGCATCTTGTCGGCGTTGGTGATGAAGTAGGGGGAGATGTAGCCGCGGTCGAACTGCATGCCTTCGACCACATCGAGTTCGGTCTCGAGCGACTTTGCTTCTTCAACCGTGATCACGCCCTCGTTGCCGACCTTCTTCATTGCATCGGCGAGGAACTTGCCGATCTCGGCGTCGCCGTTGGCGGAAATCGTGCCGACCTGGGCGATCTCTTCGTTCGACGTGACTTTCTTGGAGTTGGACTTCAGGTGCTCGACGATGGCTTCAACGGCGAGATCGACGCCGCGCTTGAGGTCCATCGGATTCATGCCGGCGGCAACCGCCTTGGAGCCTTCCTTGACGATGGAAGCGGCCAGCACGGTGGCGGTGGTGGTGCCGTCGCCGGCGAAGTCGGACGACTTCGAAGCGACTTCGCGCACCATCTGCGCGCCCATGTTCTCGAACTTGTCTTCCAGCTCGATTTCCTTCGCGACCGTCACACCGTCCTTGGTGATGCGCGGGGCGCCGAACGATTTATCGAGCACGACGTTGCGGCCCTTGGGGCCGAGCGTCACCCTCACCGCATTGGCGAGGATGTCGACGCCGCGCAGCATACGATCGCGTGCATCGACGGAAAATTTGACGTCTTTAGCAGCCATTGTTTCGTTTCCTTCAGTTTTCGGTCCTCATCCTGAGGAGCCGCGCGCTAGCGCGGCGTCTCGAAGGATGAGCGGTTTAATTCGTCGCCTTCGTCCTTCGAGACGCGCCCTACGGGCGCTCCTCAGGACGAGGAATGCCTTAGGCGGCCTTCTTCTTGGCGGCGCTGCCGCCTTCGATCACGCCCATGATGTCGGACTCCTTCATGATCAGGAGATCCTGGCCGTCGATCTTCACTTCGGTGCCCGACCACTTGCCGAACAGCACGGTGTCGCCGGTCCTCAGGTCGATCGGGATGAGCTTGCCGTTCTCGTCGCGGCCACCAGGGCCGACGGCGACGATTTCGCCCTGCGAGGGCTTCTCTTTGGCGGTGTCGGGAATGATGATGCCACCGGCAGTCTTTTCCTCGGCATCGATGCGCTTGACGACGACGCGGTCGTGAAGCGGGCGGAACTTCATGGCAGTCCTCCTAAATTATTGAACGATCGAGTTTTTTTGGTAGCTGACTGGTCCCCCTGCCAGCACCTGAACGCCACATGGGTGGCGGTTTGTTGCCCGCAAGGGGCAAGCGGAAATTTTTTAGCACTCATTTACGTCGAGTGCCAACAACTCCTGAAAAGCCAGTGCTACCAATGGTTAACGGCCATGTGATCGAACACGGTCGGCCCCGACCACGTTACCGCCTGCGGCGCGCAGTCAGTACGCCGCCGGGGCTGTTAGCAGGCGAGGAGGCTTGCTGCTACCGCCTTGATTTTAAACAACTTGTTTACCTTTTCGGCTTGCAATGGGCATTGCCGGAATTGGAAACTTTACGTCCGACTCGAAGGAGGGCGCGATGGTTTCGCAAGGCGTGTCAGAAGACTTCCGTAAGCAGGTGAGTGGCTTCGGCCTGACGACAGCGCATATTTTGTACCGGCGTCCCGATCATCAATGGCTGCTCCAGTCCTATGTCTGGCAGGCCTACGATCTCTTCCCGAAATTCCCTGAGCTCCAGAAATTTCTGGCGTTCTGGCAGGAGAAGCTGGAAGGGCCGCTGCATTCGGTGCAGGTCGCGCATTGCAAGCTGATCAAGCCTGCGGAGCTTAAAGCGATCAGCGGGGAATTCAGGCTGCATTGAGTTATCAACCAAGCGTAACTGCAGTCATGGCCGGGCAATCGCCCGGCCATTTCGTCCACTTACACCTCGCACGCGCGCAACACATGGCGCAGGGGCCACTGTTGCATTAGCTAGAATGCAGCCCTCGAACGCGCGAATTCCCAGTGCACCGTTTTTTCTCCCGCATCGTGCTGATGCTCGGCAACGTCGTTACCGGCCTCACGATTCTTGGACCGGCCGGAATGCTAGCGGAGCTAGCGGACGGCTTGCATGTCGGGATTCACGACACCGGATTGCTGGTGACCTACGGCGCGGTCGTTCTCTTTATCGGTTCGCCGGTCATGGCTTGGCTGACGACGCGCATCGACCGCCGTGCATTGCTGGTCGCCACCCTGGCGATCATGGCAGCCGGTGAGGCGGCCTCGGCACTGGCGCCGAATTACAGTCTCAATTTGTCGCTGCGGCTCGTCGTGTTGGCTTTTGCGGCCATCTATACGCCGCAGGCGGCGGCCACTGTCGCATTGATCGTTACGGATCGGGAACGGCCCAGCGCGATCGCATTTGTTTTCGTTGGCTGGTCGGTCGCCATCGCCGGTGGCCTGCCGCTTGTGACATTGATTGCTACGCAGTTTGGTTGGCAGGCGGTCTTTGGCGTTTTGGCAGTGCTCGCGGGCGCCGTCGCCGCTCTGTTGTTTGCGGTTCTGCCGAAGGGGCTCAAGGGCCGGCCATTGTCGCCGCAGAGCTATGTCACGATCGCGTACAACAAACGCATTGTGCTCATACTGCTCGTGACGCTGTTGCAGACATCGGGGCAGTTCACTGTTTTCATCTATCTTGCGCCGCTGTTGAAGGCCTTGACCGGCGCGGGCGCGGCCGTCGCCAGCGCGTACTTCGCGTTTTACGGCGTCGTCGGATTGCTCGGAAATGTTGTCGCCAGCGCCATCGTCACGGCACTTGGCACGCAAAAGACACTTGCGCTGTTCATGGCCTCGACGCTTTTCGGCCTGGCCTTGTGGGCGGTGGGAGCCGGTTGGCTGCTCGCAATGGGAGCGGGGGTGTTCTTCTGGGCTTTCGGATTTTCTGCAATCAACTCGATGCAGCAGGCGCGGCTGGTGGCGGCGGCGCCCGATCTTGCAAGTGCCTCGGTCGCGCTCAACACGTCTGTGCTTTACGTCGGGCAGGCGATCGGTTCCGGTATTGGCGGGCTTTTGTATGCGCGTGAATACTTTTATGCCGCCGGTTATGTCGGCGTGGCTTTCGTGGCCTCCGCATGTGCCGTCCTTGCGGCGACTTGGGAATCAGACAAGCCGCGCTCGCATCATTGCGCGAGATGAGACGATCATTTCTTTTTGTTGGTCCGCGATTTCCGCGCGGTCTAGCACGGATTGTTTTCCGGACAATTGAGTCCGCGGGACAACGGTCCGATGCCGAACAGGAATGAACTATTGGGACGCAAGCGCGTCAATTCCGCTCGAACGGAGCTGGAGACGGCGCAGCACGTTGGCGCCGTCATCTTGCTTGCCGCAGGGGCGGGGTTCCTGCAGCTCGTTTTCGCTCTCGACCATGTCTTCGATTTAAGCCGTTTCGCATACTGAGCAAGGCAATCTCAGCGTCGCATCCATTATCGGCCGGCGGCGTAACCCTGCATGCCGCGCGGATTGGCCGCCGCGCGGCGCCGCTTGCCGACGCGCGACGCGGCGGTCAGGCGTCCTTCGGACCACGGTGGTCCGACTTCGACTTCGTGACCGCGCGCTCGCAATTCGCTGATGGTCGCATCGGGCAGCCGTTTTTCCACGACCAGCACGCCCGGCCGCGCCGTACGCGGCCAGAATGAAATCGGGAAATGCTCCGAGTGCCAGGCCGGCGCGTCGATGGCTTCCTGCAGGTTCATGCCGGCGTGAACGTGCCGCAGGAAAAATTGCGTCGTCCATTGATCCTGCTGATCGCCACCGGGCGAACCCCATGCGAGGTAGGGTTCACCGTCGCGCAGAGCCAGACTTGGCGACAGCGTCGTGCGCGGGCGTTTGCCTGGCGCCAGCGCGGCGGGGTGCTTCTCGTCGAGCCAGAACATCTGCGCGCGGGTGCCAAGGCCGAAGCCAAGTTCGGGAATGACCGGCGAGGATTGCAGCCAGCCGCCCGATGGCGTCGACGACACCATGTTGCCGGCGGTGTCGATGATGTCGAAATGAACCGTGTCACCGCGCACCTCGCCGAGACGGCCGACGGTCGGCTCACCGGCGCCGAATGCGCCGACCGCCGCGCGCGCGCCTTCGGCACGGCGCATTTCGACGACCGCGCCAAAGCCTTCGACCGAGCCGGGCCGCAATTCGAGCGACGCGCGCTTGCCGATCAGCTTGCGGCGCTCGGCGTTGTAGCGGTCCGACAAAAGCGTCTCGATCGGCACTTTGACGAAATCAGGATCGCCGTAGAAGCTTTCGCGATCGGCATAGGCAAGCTTGGCGCATTCGACCTGCAAGTGGATGAAATCGGGTCCCGCAGGATCGAGGCTGCCGAGGTCGAAGCCTTTCAGTAACGCCAGCTGTTGCAGCACCACCGGCCCCTGGCTCCAGACGCCCGGCTTGCAAACGGTGTAGTGGCCATAGTCATAGGTGAGGGGCGGTTCGACGTGCGCCTGCCATGCGGCCATGTCGGCGCCGCTGAGAAAGCCGCTGTGGCGTTCGCCGGACACGTCCATGATTTTCTGGGTGCGGCAGAATTTGTCGATCGCTTCCGCGACGAAACCCTGCGACCAGATTTTGCGTGCGCGCTCGATCTGGACAATGCGATCGCCGCCCGCGCTCTCGGCCTCGCGCAAGACGCGTGCGTAAGTCTCCGCCAGCGCGCGGTTCGTGAACAGCGTCGCATGCTCCGGCACTTTGCCATCCGGCAAATAGACCGCCGCCGACGTTGGCCAATGCTCGCGGAACAGGTCGGCGACCATGGCGATGGTGGCACAGGCGCGCTCGACCAGCGGGTGTCCGTTGCGAGCATAGGAAATAGCCGGCGTGAGAACATCGGCGAGGCGCATGGTGCCGTAGTCGCGCAGCAACATCATCCAGGTATCGAACATGCCGGGGACGCAGGCGGCCAGCAGTCCGGTGCCCGGCACCATGTCGAGTCCGAGCTCGTGGAAACGCGCGATGGTCGCAGCGGCCGGGGCAGGGCCTTGTCCGCAGATCACTTCCGGCCGTTTGCGCTTGACGTCATAGAGGATGACGGGCACGTCGCCGCCCGGTCCGTTGAGGTGTGGCTCGACCACCTGCAACGTGAAGGCCGTTGCCACCGCGGCGTCGAAGGCGTTGCCGCCTTTCTCGAGCGCCGCCATGCCCACCCCTGTCGCGATCCAATGGGTTGAGGTGACAACACCGAACGTGCCCTCGATCTCGGGACGGGTTGTGAAGGGGTTCGGATTGATCTTGGAGACGTCAATTTTCATGCGCCGGCAATGTAGTTGAGATTGTACGCGCCCGCCACCTTGTTTCCCTGCCCCGTTCGCGGCAACCTCGCGGCCGCCGCGCAGTCACCGCGGCAGACCGAGGGGAAACATGTCAGCAACCGCCGTGACGGCGAAAGCGTCGCACCAATCCAGTACATTCAAAGTCCTTGCCGCCGCATCTATCGGTAACGCCCTCGAATTCTACGACATCCTCATCTACGGCTATTTTGCTGTCACTATTTCAAAGCTGTTTTTCCCGACGGCCGATCCGACCACAGCGTTGCTGTTGACGTTCGGTACGTTCGGAATTTCGTACCTGGCGCGGCCGCTCGGCGCCCTCGTGCTTGGCGCCTACGCCGACAGGGCTGGGCGCCGCGCCGCCATGTTGCTGTCGATCGTCATCATGACGATCGGTACCGGCCTGATGGCCATCATGCCGATCTACAACTCGGTTGGGATTCTCGCGCCAATCGCCGTGCTCATTGCGCGCCTGCTGCAAGGCTTCGCGGTCGCCGGCGAGTTCGGCAGCGCCACGGCATTTCTGGTCGAGCATTCAAAAGACCGCAAGGGCTTTTTCGCGAGCTTTCAGTGGTTCGGTCAAGGCATCGCGACCGTGCTGTCGTCTTTCTTCGGCGTCGTTTTGTTCAGTTGGCTCACGACAGACCAGATCGAAAGCTGGGGCTGGCGCGTGCCATTCCTGTTCGGTCTTTTGATTGGTCCGATCGGACTTTATATCCGCAAGCACGTCGGCGAAACCCCGGAGTTTCGTGAGCAAGGTCCGGCGTCAGGCGCCGCTTCGCCAGATGTTCGCCGACCACTGGGACCGGCTGTTGATGTGCATCGGCATCGTTATTCTGTCCACGAGTTCCAACTACATCATCCTTTACATGCCGACTTATGCGATCAAGCAGCTGCATTTGCCGCAATCGCTCGGCTTTACGGCAACGATGATCGGCGGGCTCCTGCTCACATTCTGCGCGCCGTTTTTCGGCCATCTGTCTGACCGTGTTGGCCGCCTAAAGATGATGGTGATCGTCTCGTCGTTGTTTGCGGTCTCTGCCTACCCGGCCTTTGTGCTGCTGGTCGCCAATCCTTCGCTGGCCGGTATCGTCGGCATCGTGTGCTGGCTGAGCCTGCTCAAGGCCGCCTACAGCGGCACGCTGCCGGCCTTGATGGCGGAACTGTTCCCAACCGCAATTCGCAGCACCGGCATCGCCTTTGCCTACAATACGAGCGTGCCGATCTTCGGCGGCTTTGCGCCTTTCATTGCGGCGTGGCTGGTCGCGGTGACCGGCTCGCCATTGGCACCGAGCTTTTATCTCATCGTGACGGCGCTGCTTAGTCTGCTGGTGCTGGTCATCATCCACCTGCGCGTCAAAACCACTTGAGCGCCGCAACGGGAGAACACTGGTGCCCCGCATCCGCTTCGATTTCGGAACCCTGACGCTCGACGCCGAATTGCTCGATACGCCGACCGCGAAAGCCATTGCCGCCGCGTTGCCGCTCTCATCGGCGGTTCTGACCTGGGGCGAGGAAGTCTATTTCGACGTGCCGGTGAATGTTGCGCGCGAGGCCGATGCGCGCGCAGTGATTATCCCGGGCGAGATCGCCTATTGGCCGCAGGGACCCGCGATCGCGATCGGCTTTGGCCGCACGCCGATTTCCAAAGGCGATGAGACGCGGCTCGCCAGCCCCTGCAATGTGTTTGCCAAGGCGCTCAGCAGCGTGAAGGTGCTCGCCAAGGTGAAGACCGGCGTTGAGGTCAAGGTGAGCGTGATCGTTTAGTGCGTAGTTGCGTCTGGTGGCGCGCCATCGACAGCGTCAGGTCCCAGGCATTGCGGACGTTGACCAGCAACAGCACCAGCAGTGCGCCGGCGAGCACGTCGACTGCGAACTCGTTTTCCATCCAGATCATGGCGGCGGCCACCAGAAGTGCGGCATAGCTGATCGTCGGCAATAGCCCGTAGCCGAGATGGTCTTGCTTGTAGCGTGTCCAGTCATGCCGCATGAGCTGGATCGTCGCGAAAAGCGCAACGCAAAAACCTGTCAGCGAGCAGGTACCGACGACGATGGCGAAAAATACGGTGCGATGTCCCGGGACGAGCGCAATGGCGGATAGAAAAAAGACTGCGCTGAAATGGACGACCACGGGACTGAAAAACGCACGGGTCGCGCCCGTTCTGCGATCGCTCAAAAATCCGGCGCCGAGCGACACCGCGACGAACAGCAAGGCAAGCAGCGTCGCGCCGGCGGTGCCGACCAGCACGAAGAAATCGTGCCAGCTTTCCAGCGCATGCATCGAGATCTTGTCCGAAAGCCCTCTCGCGCACCTCCGACGAACGGCATCTTGTTGGCCATCACCGTCATGAACAGGACATTGGTGTCAAGCGGCAGGCCTGCCATATAGACCACGGCATTGCCGACATGATCGGCTTCCATGCGCGGCTCGATCTTCTTGCTGCCGTCGGGCTGCAATACGCCGTCCCCCTGCACCATGCGCTCGGTCAGCGGCGTTGCGGCATTGCCGATATCGACCTGGCCGCAGCAGATGTCGTAGGGCCGGCAGTCGAGCGACGTGGATTTGGTCAGCCCCGTGACGGCGTGCTTGGTCGAGGTATAGGCGACCGAATAAGGCCGCGGCGCATGCGCCGAAATCGAGCCATTGTTGATGATGCGGCCGCCGCGCGGGTTCTGGCTTTTCATGATCTTGATCGCTTCCTGCGTGCACAGGAACATGCCGGTCAGGTTGGTCGCGACGACGTTTTGCCAGGTCTCGAACGGCAAATCCTCGAGCGGCACGGCGGGCGCGCCGATGCCGGCATTGTTGAACAGGACATCAAGCCGGCCGAAGGTCGATTTCACGGTCGCGAACAGGCTGACAATCGACTCGCGCTTTGAAACGTCGGTCGGCACGGCCAATGCCTGCGCCCCCGTGGCGTTGATTTCGGCGGCGACCTTGTCGAGCATTTCCTTGCGGCGGCCGGCCAGCACGAGATTGTAGCCGGCCTTGGCGAGCGCAATGGCCACCGCGCGGCCCACTCCGGTTCCGGCTCCGGTCACCAGCGCAATTTTCGCGGACGCAGCCATTGGATGTCCTTTCCTGTCGGGAATTCCGAGATGCCGCCATATCACAAAAGCGGGCGCGCGCCATCACTGCTGACGGCGCTGGTCTCTTCCGGCGGGAATTGGATGTCAGCTCGCCAGGGCTTCCGGGACGTCGATTGGCTGGAAAGCGTTGGGCGATCGCAGGCGGGCGCTGATCTCGGCGACGGTCACCGGCCGGCCGAAACGAAAGCCCTGCATCGAATGCACGCCGGCGGCGCGCAGGAAGAGCTGCTGGTCGGCGGTTTCCACGCCTTCGGCAGTCACCTTCATGCCGAGGCCGCGGCCGAGGCTGACGATGGCATGCACGATTGCCGCGGCATCGGCCGCCTTTTCGATCGAGAGCACGAAGCTGCGGTCGATCTTGAGCTTGTCGAAGGGGAAGCGGCGCAAATAGAGCAAGCTGGAATATCCGGTGCCGAAATCGTCGAGCGCGAGGCGTACGCCCAGCGCCTTGAGCCGAAGCATCGCGTCTTCCGCGGTATCGACGTTGCCGAGCAACACGCTCTCGGTCAGCTCAAGTTCGAGCCGCGCCGGATCGAAATTTGTTTCCTTCAGGATGCGTTCAACCACCTCGACGAAATCGATGCGCCGGAACTGGAGCGAGGACACGTTGACCGCAACGGTCAATTCCGGCCAGGCCGCGCCGTCGATGCATGCGCGGCGCAGCACCCAGTTTCCGAGATCGATGATCAGGCCGCTGTGCTCGGCGATGGCAATGAATTCGCTTGGCGGAATCTCGCCGCGGACCGGATGTGTCCAGCGGCAAAGCGCTTCGACGCCGACAACGCTCTCGCCGCTCTTGTTGACGATCGGCTGATACAGCAATTGCAGCTGATCGTTCTCGATCGCCGCGCGCAGGTCTGCCTCAAGCAGCTTGCGGGTCGAGAGATCGGCGTCCATCGCGGCGTCGTAGATACATGCGCGGTTGCGGCCTTCGTTTTTGGCGCGATAGAGCGCCATATCGGCGTAGCGCATGATGTCTGTTGCAGTTCCGCAGTTCTTGTCGATTACGGCGATGCCGATCGAGGCGCCGATGATGATGTTCTGGCTGCTGATTGAGTAGGGTGCGCAGATCGCCGAGATAATTCGTTGCGCGAGCCCCATCATCATCTCGCTGTCGCCTGCGATCGATGAGATGACCGCGAATTCGTCGCCGCCAAGCCGCGCCACGAGGTCGCCGCCGCGCAACGTATGTGACAGCCGCAAGGTGACGTTACGGATCAGCTCGTCGCCGACATGGTGGCCGAGCGTATCGTTGACATCCTTGAAGTGATCGAGATCGATATAGAACACCGCGGCGGGCGCGCTGCCGGCGCGAACTTCCTCGATCACTGCCTCCAGGCGTTCGCCGAAGAAAATCCGGTTTGGCAACCCGCAGAGCGGATCGTGCATGGCGAGATGTCGCAGGCGCGATTCACCGGCCGCAATGGCCGCGGCGGTGCGGCGCATGTAGCGCAGTACGAAAGCCGCAAGCAGCGCAAATCCCGTGAGGGCAACTGCAATGAACGGCACCACGTTATGAACGATTTCGGCGCCGGGTTGTTTCGGCGTCCACGCGAAACGTGCGATGAGATTGCCTTCGGGCCCCGTGAGGTTATAGGCAAGATCCCCGCTCGGCAGTGGATCCTGCTCGATCCTGCGCAAATTGGTGAGCCGCAATTGCGCGGCGATGCCGGTGAGCGCGCCGTCGTCGATGAATTTGACAGACATGACGATCGGCGCGGCGGTGTCGTAGGCCGGCGAAATTCCGTCGGCCGGACCCACGGCACTGGCGGCGATGACCGCGGGCCGTCCGAGCAACTGGCTGATGATGGCCGCTTGCGGATGTGCGCTGCCCTCGGTGAAGATCTGTTGGTTCAGGCGGATTGCGCCGCGCAGGCTGGGATCTCGGCCGCGCATGAAATCGAGCACCGAAGCAAATGCAGGACGCGCGGTCGCAAACCATTGCGTGTCGGCAGGTCGGCGGCCGACCACCGAGTAGAGCAGGGTGTCATTGCGATCGAAGATGAAGATGTAGTCGTGATCGAAATAGGTCTCCAACCACGTCCCAACCCGCAGCTTGGCCCATTGCGGATCGAAAGAGTGGCGGATGTTTTCGATCGCTCCTTCCGAGGACGCGACGCTTTCCACTTCACGCAGCACGCGTTCGCCATAGTTGGTTAGCGCGCGCGAGAACAACTGCTTTTCATGATCGACGGCCACGACATCGGCACGCTGCGCCGACGAGAGTACAGCCACGACGATGCAGACGATGGCAACGGCGACGATGACGCCAATGGGCACGACCACGCTCAGGCGAGCGCGGTCCCAACTCGTATATTGCCGCGCGTCGGAAGCACGCGGGCGAGCCACAGACGGCACGATCGATGTCCCTTAAAGCGTCCTGCCCATTAGGCTTTTCGGGCCGGAAGCTAGGGGACAAAGCTTGCTATTCGCTTTCGGTTTCCCGCACCTGCGCAGGGCAATGTGCAAGGAATTGGCAATTCGCGCGGTTCTATTAACCTGCGGTAAAAAAGTAGTCCTTTAAGGACCGTCTCTAAATCGCTGAAAATGTAACGGAATCTTGGTCCGACGGAATTATCAGGTCGGGCTGCGATAGGGCGGGCGCGGTATCGCAATGTGCGCAGCCCGCAAAGCGCCGGACCAGCGTTCGCGCAGGTCCTGGAAATACGGTTCTCCCGGTTCGATCCGGTAGTTCACCTCGGCGGTGCAGGTATCACGGCGCACGACCAGGATATCAATCGGCAAGCCGACCCCGAGGTTGGAGCGCATGGTGGAATCCATGGAGATCAGCCCGATCTTGAGTGCGTCATAGAGGTCGGTTTCGAAGCTGATGGCACGGTCGAGCACCGGCTTGCCATATTTGTGCTCGCCGATTTGCAGGTAGGGCGTATCGGTCGTGCATTCGATGAAATTTCCGGCCGAGTAGATCATGTACAGGCGCATCGGCCCGTCTTTGATCTGGCCACCGAACAGGAAAGCGACCTCGTGCTCGACCTCGGCCGCTGCGAGCGCCTTGCCTTCCATGCTCTGCACGTTGCGGACGGTGCGCCCGATGCGTTGCGCAGCCTGGAACATGGTCGGCGCATTCATCAAGGTTTCAAATTCGCCGGTCTCGGGATTTTCCACGCCTTCGGTCAATGTGGCGCGCACCGACTGGCTCAGCGACAAATTACCCGAGGATGCGATGGCCATGATGCGCTCGCCGGGCTGCGTGTAGATATGCAGCTTGCGAAACGTAGAGACGTTATCGAGGCCCGCATTGGTGCGCGTATCGGCGACCATGACGAGACCCGAGCGCACGAGGATTCCGCAGCAATACGTCATGGGCTTCGCGCTGTCCTGCACACCTTCGGTGCCGGTTTATAGCGACGTTGAGCCCGTTTCGGCAATGGATCAGCTTTGGGCTTGCTGACGCGCCTGGTCGACCCGCACGGCCACTTTCAGGGTTTCGCCACTGCCGCCATAGCGGGTGCCGCGGACCGGCGCGGCGCCCAGGTAGTCGAGACCGACCGCGATCCGCACATGGGCGTCGGTCGTGCAAATCCCGTTGGTCGGGTCGAAGCCGACCCAGCCCAGGTCCTCGATATGGGCTTCCGCCCAGGCGTGGCCAGCGTCTTGCGCGGTCACGCCATCCGCGCGGTGGAAGTGGCCGCCGATATAGCGCGCCGGAATGCCGAGCGCGCGGGTGGCGGCGACGAAGACATGGGTGAGGTCCTGGCAGACCCCCCGTCGCAGCGCAAAGGCCTCCGCCGCTGTCGTCGCGGCATGTGTCGGATCGGTGTCGAAAGCGATCTCGCGATTGAGCGCCGTCATCATCGCATGCAATAGCGTCAACGTGTCGCCACCCGTGTCGGCGCGCACCGATTGCGCAAACTCGATGATCGCGGCATCCGGTTGCGTCAGCGGCGTTTCGCGCAGGAAGAGTTGCGGCGGAAAACGCTCGACCGCGTTTCTGACCAGCCCGCCCATGTCCTGCGTATCGACGCTGCCTTCGACCGCGACCGTCAGCTCGCTGAACGGGCCTTCGGCAGTGAAGGAATGGATGATGTTGCCGAAGGAATCCTCGTGCTGATGCAGCAGGCAATCGTTCGACAGACCTACACGCCAGGCGACGACGTGTTGCCCATCGTGATCGCGCGGCGTGAGGCGAAGCACCTGCGTAACGACGGAGGGCGTCCCCTCGTAGCTGTAAGTGGTCGCGTGGGAGATGCGAATTCGCATGTATGACCGGCTGTCGGCGAAACGGGGGTTGTTCTAACACACGGTGATTGCAAAAGGCGCACCGGCGCTCATGTCAGGAATTGCTCGGTAATCAGCGCGCCAAGCCGGTTGTTCTCGGTGATGAACTCCCCGATGAACTCGTGCAACCCGCGCTGGAAGATGCCGTCCATACGGCTGTTCTGCAGGCGCGTGCGGATACCGCGCGCCTGGCGCTGCGCCGGACCCTGGCGTCCATAGGCGCCGGCAATCTGATCGAGATCGCTCACAATTGTCTCGTAACAGGAGGCGAGCGATCGCGGCATTTCATCGCGCAAGATCAGCAGGTCGGCCACCAGCCAGGGCTTGAGGCTCTCGCGGTAAACCCAATGATAGGCGGTGAGCGCCGATACCGAGCGTAGAATTGCCGCCCACTGGAAATAATCAAGCGGGCCGCCGACGCGCTCGTTCTCAGGCAGCAGCAGGTGATACTTCACGTCGAGGATACGTGCAGTGTTGTCGGCGCGCTCGATATAGACGCCGAGCCGCGAGAACCAGTAAGCGTCATTGCGCAGCATGGTGCGATAGGCGGAGCCGTCGTAGCGGAGCGAGGATTCCTGCACCCAGCGCAGGAAGCGCGAAAATTCCTCGCGCGACGTTGGTCCGTTGCCGTAACGCTTCAATTCAAGCCAGGTGCCGTTGATGGAGTCCCACATTTCCATGGTGAGCGCGGTGCGTACCGCACGCGCGTTGCCGCGCGCGAGTTCAAAACATGAGCGGATCGACGACGTGTTGGCGGTGGAGAAGGCGAGAAAGTCGGTGACGTTTTCTTCGTTGGCTTCGTCATAGAGCTTGAAGAAAGCGGAGGCGCAGCCGGCGGTCGCAACCGCGGACTCCCATTCATTGCTGGCGCCGACATAGGCGAGGGGGAGCGCCGAGAGGCGCTGCGTTGCGTCGAGAATGCGCGCGAGATATTCCGCGCGCTCCACATAACGCGAAAGCCAGTACAGGTTGTCGGCGGTGCGCGAGAGCATGGATTATGTTCCGGCCGCCGTCGCCCTTCGAGGCTCGGGCGCTGCGCGCCCTCGCACCTCAGGGTGACGGCGGGAAATGGTCTCGTCATCCTGAGGTGCCCGCGCGTAGCGCGGGCCTCGAAGGATGACCCATGTCGTTGGTTGATCTCATCCGTCCAGCACCCACGTGTCTTTCGTCCCGCCGCCCTGGCTGGAATTGACGACCAGCGATCCGTCCTTGAGCGCCACCCGCGTCAACCCGCCGGGCACGATCCTGATGCGGTCGCGGCCGGTGAGAACAAATGGCCGCAGGTCGACGTGGCGCGGCGCCACGCCCTGTTCGACGCAAGTCGGGCAGGTGGACAGCGCCAGCGTCGGCTGTGCGATGAAGTTCTTCGGCGCGGTTTTCAGCTTGGCGCGGAATTGTTCGATCGCAACCTTGCTGGCGGCGGGGCCGATCAACATGCCGTAACCGCCGGATCCGTGCACTTCCTTCACCACCAGTTCGTGCAGGTGTTCGAGCACGTAAGCGAGATGTTCTTCCTCGCGGCAGCGCCAGGTCGGTACATTTTTCAGGATCGGTGCTTCGCCGAGATAGAATTTCACGATGGCCGGCATGAAGCTGTAGACCGCCTTGTCATCGGCGATGCCGGTGCCGACGGCGTTGGCGAGCGTGACATTGCCGGCCTGGTAGGCGGGCATCAGTCCGGGCACGCCGAGTGCGGAATCCGGACGAAACGTGAGCGGATCCAGGAAGTCGTCGTCGATGCGCCGGTAAATGACGTCGACGCGGCGGGGCCCCTGCGTCGTGCGCATGTAAACGATCTCGTCTTTCACGAAGAGGTCGCGCCCCTCGACCAGTTCGACGCCGAGCTTGTCGGCAAGGAATGAGTGTTCGTAGTAGGCGGAGTTGAAGACGCCGGGCGTGAGCAACACGACGGTGGGATCGTGCGAGGTTGATGTCGGCGCGACCGATTTCAGGGTCGCGAGCAATTCATCCGGATAGTTCTCGACCGGCGCGATGCGGTGGCGCGAAAACAGTTCCGGAAACAGCCGCATCATGATCTCGCGGTTCTCCAGCATGTAGGAGACGCCGGAAGGCGTGCGTGCATTGTCTTCAAGCACGTAGAAGGTATCGGCATCGACGCGGACGATGTCGATGCCGGCGACCTGCACGTAGATATCGTGCGGCACTTTCAATCCGCTCATCTCCGGCCGGAATGCGGGATTGCGAAACACGAGATCGTCGGGGACGATGCCGGCCCGCAGGACTTCGCGCGCGCCGTAGATATCCTTGATGAATGCGTTGAGCGCGTTGACGCGCTGCGTCAGGCCCTTTTCCAGCAGGCGCCATTCGGCAGCCGATATGATGCGCGGGATGACGTCGAACGGAATAAGCCGTTCCTGCGCGTCGGCCTCGCCGTAGACCGCGAACGTGATGCCGATCCGGCGAAAGATCAGCTCGGCCTCGCGCCGCCGGTAGTCGAGCACGTCGGGCGGCACCTCGGCGAGCCAACGCGACAGCTCGCTATAGGCCGGGCGCACGCCGCCGTTGTGGCCCTTCATTTCGTCGAAGGCGGTCGCCATCGAAGTCCCCCAGCAGACGCTCTACAACCGTTCTCCCCAGGACCCGTTCCCATCTCCCGTTGTGGTGGCGGGTGATCGCTCGGAAGCAGCGGGACAAAAGGTGCAAGCTTCAGGCCAAGAAAAACCAAGGAAATACGGGTATTTCCGTGGACGGGTGCCGCCCAGCGCTGCCTATTTGTTGGGCGGCCGGCGATTGAGGGACGATTGCGGGACCCGCCGCAATGATCCAGGTCAACTTGAGTGACTTTCGGGGCCACGCTAGGTGTTCGGCGGGGCTTTATCCAAGGACTCCGTGACGCCATGAGCAGCGCCAAATCCGAGATCGTCACCGCGGCCGTACTTGTAATCGGCGACGAGATTTTGTCGGGGCGCACCAAGGACAAGAATATCGGCTACATCGCCGATTACCTCACGGCGATCGGAATCGATCTCAAGGAAGTGCGGGTCGTATCCGATGACGAGGGTGCGATCGTCGATGCGCTCAACGCGTTGCGGGCGAATTACACTTATGTCTTCACCACCGGCGGCATCGGGCCGACGCATGACGACATCACAGCCGATTGCGTCGCCAAGGCCTTTGGCGTTGCGCTCGAGTTTCATCCCGAGGCGGTGGCGATCCTGAAGGAACGCCTGGCCAAGACCGGCGGCGAACTCAACGAGGCGCGCATGCGCATGGCACGCATTCCGCATGGTGCGGCGCTGGTTGCGAACAAGGTGTCCGGCGCGCCCGGCTTCTGGATCGGCAACGTCATTACGATGGCCGGTATCCCGGCGGTGATGCAGGGCATGCTCGATGAGGTTGCGCCCAAGCTCAAGACCGGAACCAAACTTCTGTCGACAACGATCCGCGCTGATGCCAAGGAAGGCGACGTTGGCACCGAGCTGGGCGCCATTGCAAAGGCGCATCCCGAAGCGATCATCGGCAGCTATCCGTTCATCGACGAGACGCAAGGACCGAACACGAACATCGTCGTGCGCTCGCGCGATGCCGATAAGCTCGCGGCGGTGAAGGCCGAGGTCGAAGGTATGCTGAAGAAAATAAAGTTGCAGCTGCGGCGGCGCGTTAGCATGTGAGCTGCCACATACTCCGCTCATTCCCGCGCACGCGGGAATCCAGTTCTTTCGGCGAATTTGCCCTGGATCCCCGCTTCGCGGGGACGAGCGGAGTGAGCGGTGAATGACCGAAATAGACACCCCGCCCGGACAAAATCTTCCCCGTCTCCTGGGATCAGTTTCATCGCGACTCGCGTGCGCTGGCATGGCGGCTGCACGAAGCGGGTCCGTTCGAGGCGATCGTCTGCATTACGCGGGGCGGGCTGGTGCCGGCGGCAATCGTCGCGCGCGAATTAAACGTGCGCATGATCGAGACAGTGTGCGTGGTGAGCTACCGCGACTACAAGAACCAGGGCGACCTCTCGGTGCTCAAGGGCATCGCGCCGGAAGTGACGGGGCTGCACAAAAGCGGCAAGCGCGTGCTGATTGTCGATGACCTGGTCGATACCGGCAAGACCGCGCGCGTGGTGCGCGACCTGCTCCCCAACGCACATTTCGCGACCGTCTACGCCAAGCCGATGGGGCGGCCGCTGGTCGACACCTTCATCACCGAGGTGTCACAGGACACCTGGATTTATTTTCCCTGGGACACCGGGCTGGCATTCCAGCCGCCGATCCGCGAGGGTGGGGACTAAGTCAAAATAACGAAGCTTGGAGGAAACCGCGATGCTGACACGACGCCATCTGCTTGCGGGCGCGGGCGCGATTGCGCTGGGCGCCACCACCGGCGAAACCCGCGCGGACGCGAGCTATGCCAACCAACCGATTCACATCCTTGTCGGTTATGCGGCGGGCGGCGGCGTCGATATCATCGCGCGCCTGTTGCAGGACCCGCTGAAGACCGCGCTCGGGCAGCCGGTCATCGTCGAAAATCGCACGGGGGCGAGCGCGATGCTGGCGACCGGCGCGGTCGCGAAGGCCGCGCCCGACGGCTACACGCTGCTGGCTTGCGCGTCCGGCGAAGTGGCCATCAATCATTTCCTGTTCAAGGAACGGATGTCCTACGACCCGGCGAAAGAGCTGGTGCCGATCGCGCTGGTCGGCATCGTTCCCTGCGTGATCGTCGTCGGCGAGGCGATACCGGTGCACAATCCGAAAGAGCTGATCGCCTACATCAAGGCCAATCCCGGCAAGCTGTCGTTTTCATCATCGGGCATCGGAAATCCGCAACAGCTCGCGGGCGAACTGATGAACACGATGGCCGGCACGCAAGTGTTGCACGTGCCGTATCGCGGCTCGGCGCCGGCGGTGACCGACGTTGCAACTGGCGCCGTCACCATGAGCTTCTCCAGCCTCGCGGCGGCCCTGCCGCTGATGCACGCGGGCAATATCCGGGCGGTGGCGGTCACCTCGCGCGAGCGCATGCCGCAATTGCCCGACGTGCCGCCCCTGAGCGAAGGCGCCCCCGGTCTTGCGGGCTACGAGCTGCTCAACTGGTTTGCGATCTTCGGCACCGCCGGCACGCCGCCGGATATCGTTCGAACGGCTCAACGGCATTATAAACACAGCGCTCAAGGACCCGGCGATTTCCGACAAGCTGTTGCCGCAGGGCATCGTGCCGAAGCCGATGAAGGTTGCCGAGTTCAAGGCTTTTGTGGATGCCGAACGCACAAAATTCGGAAAGATCGTCGAGCAGGCCAACATCAAATTGAGCAACTGATCGCGTTTCGGTGTATCATCACGCCACGTCAGAAAATGCCCTGCCGGGGAGGTGCCCGATGAACGTCAAGCCGAATACCAAGGACGCAAAGCCGGTCGCGGACCTGCTGTCGAAGGTCGTGCGCGCCAAGGATATGCCGTGGCAGAAGATGCGGTTTCCCGGCTGCGAGATGAAGACGCTGCTGTTCGATCCGAGCAGCGGCCTTGCCACCATGCTGATGCGGATGGCGCCGGGCGCGGTGCTGCCCGATCATGAGCATGTCCTGATCGAGCAGACTTACGTGCTCGAAGGCTCGCTGGTCGACAAAGAGGGTCCCGATGCCGGGATCGAAGTTGGCGCCGGCGAATTCGTCTGGCGTCCGGCCGGCAGCCGGCACACCGCCTGGAGCCCAAAGGGCGGCATGTTCATCGCCATGTTCCAGATCCCCAACAAGTTCTTCGACATCGACGGCAAGGTGGTGGACGCCAGCGGCAAGGAATGGGATCCGGCCTGGGCGCACTTATTACCGGCCTGAATTAAACGCCGCCGCGTGGGCTACCGCCGCGCGCCGGCGGGATAACTGAAGTCCACGCGGACGTGGCGGAATGGTAGACGCAAGGGACTTAAAATCCCTTGGGAGTAATCCCGTCCGGGTTCGAGTCCCGGCGTCCGCACCAGTAAATTCAAGATGATAGGGCAAAGCCCGAACCCAAGATAGAAGGTGGGAGAGGAGGAATCCGCTGTAAAGCGGATACGACGGCCAACGAACGGGAGGGACACAGTGCACTTAGATTCGTGGACACGGGTCGTGTTGACGGTGATCGCTTGCTCCTTGGCAGTGATTGCATGGAAAATGCCGATGGCTGGGACGAGCTATGCGCAAGGCGGCGTGTGTGGAGGAACGGGATTCAACCCCTGCTACGTCTCCACAGCCGGTAACGACTACCTCAATGTCAAAGTCGTCAAGCCGTGAACTAACCGAACAGATGACTTGCGCATGCGTCTGACGATCAACTGCGATATGGGCGAGGGTTTCGGTCTGTATCGCCTCGGCGACGATGCGGCGATGATGCCGCATATCGATCTCGCCAATGTGGCCTGCGGATTTCATGCCTCCGACCCCCCGACCATGCGCGAAACGGTCCGTCTGGCGAAAAAACACGCGGTCAAAGTCGGCGCGCATCCATCGCTGCCCGATCTGCAGGGCTTTGGCCGCCGCGCGATGGTGATTTCACCGGCGGAAGTAACGGATCTCGTGACGTATCAAGTTGGCGCACTCAAAGCGTTTCTTGATGCTGAAGGCGTCGCGCTCAATCACGTCAAGCCGCATGGCGCGCTCTACGGCATGGCGGCGCGTGACGAAAACATCGCGGCGGCGATTGCCGATGCGGTTCTTCCATTCGGCGTGCCCATTCTCGGCATGGCATTCACGGCGCATGAAACGGCTTACAAGAAGAAAGGCGTCGAACTCATCCCGGAATTCTACGCCGACCTCGAATACGATGCGCAGGGCAATCTGATCCTCAGCCGCGTTCACGATGCCGTCGATCCGGCGAAGGCGGCCGCGCGGGTGTTGCGCGTGATGCGCGATCACGCTGTCACCACGACCGCGGGCAAGGATATTCCCGTCAAAGCCTCAACCGTCTGCGTGCATTCCGATACGCCGGCGGCCGTCGCTATAGCCGCCGAACTAAGCCGGGTTCTGCGGCTAGGATTCAAATAGAGCGTGATCGATTGCGCAGTCGCATTACAGAGCCGGCGGCTGCATCACCCGATTGCCCAAATCGTGCGATAGCTCAATGGCGATGATCGGCCGAGGAACAGCCAGGACTCTCATTGCTGCTCTCGCGGCGGCGGCCTTGTGCGGCTGTGCGTCCGAGGATACCGCCGGCCGTTTCCTCGTCACCCCCGACAAATTCGTTCTCTACAATTGCGTGCAATTGTCCGATGCGGCTCAGACAAATTTTGCGCGTCAGCAGGAACTGGAAAAGCTGATGGCGAAGGCGGGAACGGGGTCGGGCGCCGAGATCGTGAGCGACCTGGCCTATCGGCCGGAATACGTGCAGTTGCGCGGCGAAATGAACGAACTGCGCAAGGCTAGCGCTGAAAAGAACTGCAAGCCTATCGTCAACACCAGCAGCCCGACGGGCCGGGCAAGCGATCAGGCCGTGCGCTGAACGCTTTGGTTGTCGGTATTCGGCTACACTACCTCTACGTCGCACACGATGAGCTTGTGGGCAGGGCAGCGCTGGCCGTCTAAAATCACACCTTCAGCTCGGACTTCGTTTATGATGACGGGGCATCGGAATAGGCGAGGGGCGCAATGAAAACTCAGCAAGCCATCGGGCGTGTGATCGCAAGGCGTAAGCTTACGGCTGTCTTGCTTTTTGGAATTTGCGCGGGCGTTCCCACCGTCGCTTCCGCCGACGAAGGCGGCGTCAGCTTCTGGTTGCCGGGCATGTTCGGAAGCCTCGCCGCGGCGCCGCAGCAACCGGGCTGGTCTTTTGCGGGCATCTACTACCATACGTCGGTGTCGGCCGGCGGCAATGTCGCGGCCGCGCGCGAGATCACGATCGGAAGGCTCAATCCGACCGTGAACGTGAACCTGAATGCGAATCTGCACGCCGATGCGGATCTCGCCTTTTTGCAAGCCGGCTACACATTCGCAACACCCGTCCTCGGCGGTCAGTTGAACGTCAACATGACCGGAATTACCGGCCGTAACAGCGTATCCGTCGACGGGACATTGACGGCGATGGTCGGCCCGTTGGTCGCCACACGGCAAGGCAGTATTGACAGCTCGGTGTCCGGCTTCGGCGATTTATATCCGCAAGCTTCGCTGCGCTGGAATATGGGCGTCCATAATTTCATGACGTATGTGATGGGAGACATCCCGGTCGGCGCCTACGATCCGTCGCGGCTGGCCAATCTCGGAATTGGGCACGGAGCAATCGACGGCGGTGTTGGGTACACCTATTTCAACCCGCAGACCGGTCATGAATTTTCCGCAGTGACCGGACTGACCTACAATTTCAAGAATACCGACACCGACTATCAAAACGGCATCGATTGGCATCTGGACTGGGGCGCTTCACAATTTTTGTCGAAACAATTCTTCATCGGCGCCGTGGGTTATTTCTACGATCAGATCACGGCCGACAGCGGCCAGGCTGCCTTCCTCGGCTCAAACGAATCCCGTGTCATCGGCGTCGGGCCGCAGATCGGTTTTCTGTTTCCCGTCGGCGATATGCAGGGCTACCTGAACCTCAAAGGCTATGGCGAGTTTGACGCCGCCAGCCGGCCGCACGGTTGGAATACCTGGCTGACCTTCGCAATCACGCCGGCCGCGGAGCGGCCATCGCCCAAGAGCCTGATGATTCACAAGTGACCTGATTGTTGTCCCGCAACGCCCCGCCGCATGGAACTTTTCGGGTTCCACGCGCTTATTGGCGTGGAACCCGCCACGACCGTGGCATTACCAGGGGGCGCGCATGGGCCTGTTAATCAGCATTCTGATTACGTTTCTCGTTATCGTTCTGGTGCTCTATCTCATCAATATGTTGCCGATTGACGGACGCGCGAAGCAGATCGTGCGGGTCGTCGTCATCATCATCGGCATTCTGTCGCTGTTGAAATATCTGGCGGTCTATTGAGCACTGCGGATCACGACCAATGAACCATCTGCCAGTCCGACGACAAGCGCGGGCGGACCTGATCCGTCCGCAACAAGGCCGAAATTTGTGGTTGCCTTGGCCGGCAGCGGGATACTTGCGATCTCGCGCGGTTTGGTCGCAAACGCGATGATGCGCAACCGCGTGCGGTCGAGCGAGGGCACGGCAAGATCGGCAATTCCGTCGCCGTCGAAGTCGGCCGTAGCAGCCATATCAATCGCGCGGGTCCCGGCAATATGATTTGCAGCGTCGGGCAGTTCGGCGACCTTTCGCAAATGCTCGTCGACCCAGCTCCATAGTTCGAGCGATCCAACAACGTGCGGCTGACGCACCAATGCAATATCTATTTTGCCATCCCCGTTGAAATCGGCGATGCCGGCGGGATCCAGCCAGCGGTGCGGCGCGCCGAGCGGCGGCGTCTCGGCGACGATGTCGTATTTTCCGTTTCGCGCGGCGATCACCGCTAGGCTGGAACCGCGCTTGAGATAGGTTTTGACCACCACGATCTCATCGTGTCCGTCGCCGTCGAGATCGGCGAGCCGCGGCTCGAGGTCCTCGAACACTGCGTCATCCTTTAGGCGGACCACATGGCGCGTGCCGTCGCGCCGCTCGATGACGAGGCTGCCCGCTTCGATGGTATCCCCGAGAATCCCATGATCATAACGCGTGGTCGGCTCGGCAAACCATGCGCGGACGATGTCGTGTTTGCCGGTGATGACATAGCCGTCGGGTAGCGCATCTTTGGGCGGGCCGCGTCCAGGAGGTGCATCGACGAAGATGAATTTGGCCACAGAGCCGGCAATGTCGACCCGGTACCCGAGGCCGCCCGCAATGACACGTGCCTCTCCGTTGATCTTCTCGATAGCGGTGACGCGCGCAGGTGAGTCGATCTTCTGGACCCGCCACTCCGCCGCCTGGCTGGTGGTTCCGACAATCAGCACTGCGACCGCTATGAGCGGGGTTGCACGCATTGGCGAAGTCCTAAAGCGGGACGCGGCGTAGCCGCAGAGCATTGCTGACCACACTGACCGACGACAGCGCCATCGCGGCGGCGCCGATGACCGGCGACAGCAGAATTCCGAACACCGGGTAAAGTACGCCGGCGGCGATCGGGACGCCGAGCGAGTTGTAGATGAAGGCAAAAAACAGATTCTGCCGGATGTTACCCATGACAGCGGCTGAAAGCGCGCGCGCCTTCACGATGCCGGTGAGATCGCCCTTGAGCAGCGTGATGCCCGCGCTTTCGATCGCGACATCGGCGCCGGTGCCCATCGCAATTCCGACCTCCGCGGCAGCGAGCGCCGGTGCGTCGTTGACTCCATCGCCGGCCATTGCGACCACGCGGCCCTCGCGTCGTAATTTTTCCACGACCGCGCTTTTCTGATCGGGCAGGACTTCCGCCTCGACCTCGGCGATACCGAGGCGGCGGGCAACGGCCTGCGCCGTCGTGCGATTGTCGCCCGTCAGCATGACGACGCGGATGCCGTCGGCGGCGAGCGCCTTGAGTGCGGCGGGCGTCGTCGCCTTGACCGGATCGGCGATGGCAATGACGCCGGCGATCTTGCCATTCACGGCGAGGAAGATCGCGGTGGCGCCGTCACTGCGCAGGCTTTCAGCTTGCGTGGACAAAGCAGTTGTATCGATTCCCAATTCGGCGAGGAACCGGGCATTGCCGAGCGCCAGCCGCTTGCCGTCGACCATGCCGATGACGCCTTTGCCGGCGGGCGCATCGAATCCGCGCACTTGTGAAAGGTCGAGCTTGCGCTCGGCTGCAGCGGCAACGATTGCAGCCGCCAGCGGGTGTTCGCTGCCGCGTTCAACACTGGCGGCAAGTTGGAGGACCTGCGCTTCGTCGAAACCGGTGGCGGGTGTAATTGCGACGACTTTCGGTTTGCCTTCTGTCAGGGTGCCGGTCTTGTCGACGACGAGCGTATCGACCTTTTCCATACGCTCGAGTGCCTCGGCATTCTTGATCAGCACACCGGCCTGCGCGCCGCGCCCGACGCCGACCATGATCGACATCGGCGTAGCAAGACCCAGTGCGCAGGGGCAGGCGATGATCAGCACGCTCACGGCGGCGACAAGGCCGAAGGCGAAGCGCGGCTCCGGGCCGAAGATGGCCCAGGCGGCAAAGGCGAGCAGGGCGACGGCGATCACCGTCGGCACGAACCAGGCCGACACCTGATCCGCCAGGCGCTGGATCGGCGCGCGGCTGCGTTGCGCGTTCGCGACCATCTGAACGATCTGCGACAGCAGCGTCTCGCGGCCGACTTTCTCGGCGCGCATGACGAAGCTGCCGCTTTTGTTGAGCGTCCCCCCGATCACGCGCGAATCTTTATCTTTGGTCACCGGCATGGATTCTCCGGTCACCATGGATTCATCGAGCGCGGAACGGCCCTCCAGCACGATGCCGTCAACCGGCACTTTGTCGCCAGGACGAACGCGCAAACGGTCGCCGGCCTGTACGGAGTCGAGCGATACATCCTCCTCGCTGCCATCCTCCTTCACGCGGCGGGCAATTTTGGGTGCAAGATCAAGCAATGCGCGGATCGCGCCCGATGTTGCGGCGCGCGCGCGCAGCTCCAGCACTTGTCCCATCAGCACAAGCACTGTGATGACGCTGGCGGCTTCGAAGTAGACTGCGGGTGACCCGCCGTGGCCGCGGAACGCATCCGGGAATATGCCCGGCGCGAACGTTGCGAACAGGCTGTAGACATAGGCAACGCCGGTGCCCATGGCGATCAGCGTGAACATGTTGAGGTTGCGCGTGAGGAGGGATTGCCAGCCGCGCACGAAGAATGGCCAGCCGGCCCACAGCACAACCGGTGTGGAAAAAGCAAACTGGACATAGCTCGACATCGTCGGCTCAACCCAATTGTGCGGGCCGACGAGGTGGCCGCCCATTTCGAGTGTGAACACCGGTAGCGTGAGCACGAGGCCGATCCAGAACCGGCGCGTCATGTCGACGAGTTCGGGATTGGGTCCGGTGTCGGGGGCGGCGATTTCAGGCTCGAGCGCCATGCCGCAAATCGGGCAGGAGCCGGGTCCGACCTGGCGGATCTCCGGATGCATCGGGCAGGTGTATATGGTGCCTGCGGCGACCGGTTCAGGCTCGCGCTCGCCGAGGTATTTCTTTGGGTCGGCAATGAATTTTGTGCGGCAGCCGGCCGAGCAGAAATAATAGGCATGGCCGCGATGGTCGGCGCGATGCTTGGCGGTATGGGGGTCGACCGTCATGCCGCAGACCGGATCGAGCACGTCAGCAGCGGGCGCTTCGTGATGATGGGGTTCGGTTGCCGCCGTCATGACTTGTCCTTTATACCCCCAGGGGGTATATAGACCTCATGGCAAAGGACAGCAAGGCCGCAACGCTCCAGCGGCTCAATCGCATCGAAGGGCAGGTGCGCGGGCTCTCGCGCATGGTGGAGGGCGAGCGTTACTGCATCGACATCGTCACCCAGATCGGCGCCGTGCGTGCCGCGCTGCGCCGGGTCGAAGAGGAAATCCTGCGTGATCACGTGGCGCATTGCGTCGACCATGCGATCAAGAGCGGGAACAAGGCCGATCAGCGGCGCAAGGTCGCCGAGCTGATGGATGTTATGGGAAGGGCGGCGCGGTAAAATCACGCCGCAGCCTAACCGCGCGCCGACATCCGAAGTTGATCGAGATCAACCGAATTTCTGCCGGGCCAATTCGGCGCCCTTGCCGAGCATAATAAGTTTCGCCTCGGCAATGTCGCGCCGCATCGGCGCCATGCCGCAATTGGTGCAGGCGACGATCTTTTCCTTCGGAACGAATTTCGTCACCTCGCCGATCACCTGCGCGACACGCTCGGGCGTCTCAATTTCGTCGTTGGCGACATCGATCACGCCGATGAGCACGTCCTTGCCTTCGAGCAAGGACAGCAATTTGAGCGGCACCCGTGAATTGATGCATTCGACCGAGACCTGGCCGATGCGGCTTTTGGCAAGCGCCGGAAATATCTCCTCGTACTGACGCCATTCGCCGCCGAGTGTTTTCTTCCAGTCGATGTTGGCCTGGATACCGTAGCCGTAGCAGATGTGGACCGCGGTCGTGCATTTGAGCCCGTTGATGGCGCGGTGTAGCGCCTCGATGCCCCAGCCGGCGACCTCGCCCATGAACACGTTGAACGCCGGCTCGTCGAACTGGATGACGTCGACGCCGTCGCTTTCGAGCGCGCGGGCTTCCTTGTTGAGCAAATCAGCGAAGGCAAACGCCATTTTGATTTTATCGCCATAATGGGAGTTGGCGACCGTATCCGAAATCGTCATCGGCCCCGGCAGCGTGATCTTGAGCTTGCGCTTTGTATGGGCACGGGCGTGGCGTGCCTCCGCCTGATGCACGCGGCCTTTAAGTGTGAGCTCTCCGCGCACGACCGGCACCATGGCTTTGTAGCGATCACCGCGGATGCCCATCTCGACCTTGTGCGCGAAGTCGAGGCCGTCGACGAATTCCAGAAAGCCGTGCACGAAATGCTGGCGTGACTGTTCGCCGTCGCCGACAATGTCTATGCCGGCGTCTTCCTGCCATTTGACGGCGAGTAATGTGGCGTCGAGTTTCGCAGCGGCGAGTTCGTCGCCTTTCAGCCGCCACTGCGGCCACAGCTTGTTCGGCTCGGCGAGCCAGGATGGTTTCGGCAGGCTGCCGGCAACGGTCGATGGAAATAACATCTCTCAACTCATGTAACGTTCGGGCGGACGCCAACTATAGAGCCAATCGTAGCGCGCGCGCAGTTTTTCTCCGCCCATCGCCCGCATCGCCAGATTGCGGACGAAGGCCTCCGGTCCGCTCAGCCCATAGATGCGGGCCTGCCGGCGCGCGGCTTGTTGGGCGCGCATGGTGCGATGCCAGCGGGCGCCCTCATAGGCGCGCAGCGCGTCGGAAGGGTCATCCAGATATTTGGCAAGCATATCAGCGAGGACGGCGGCGTCCTCGATCGCCATGCCGGCACCCTGGGCGAGGAAGGGCAGCATCGGGTGGGCCGCGTCCCCAATCAGCGTCACCGGGACCTTGCCGCCGCGAAACGGCGTGCTGCGGTCGTACAGCGCCCATTTGAGCCAGCGGTCGGGGAGCGCGATAAGCGCGCGCGCTTTCTCCGACCAGGACCAGCGCGCGAAATGACGCAAGAGTTCGGCCGGGTCTCCGGCCGCCGACCACCCCGATTCACTCCACGCATCATGCACAATGGCGACGATATTGATGAGGCTCCCGGCCTTGACCGGGTAGTGCACGAGATGAGCTTCACTGCCGAGCCAGAGATGCACCAGCGGTTCGCGAAATTCAGAGGGCGCCGCGTTCGCGGGAATGAGTGCGCGCCACGCGGTGCGGCGGCGAAACGTCGGAGGCTGCTGTTCACGCAAACGTCCGGCGATGCTCGACCAGATACCGTCGGCGCCGATCAGCGCGATGCCGCGCTCGTCCAGCACTTGCGTGCCGCGCTTGCCGAGCACGCTGACGCCTTTGACGTGCGCGGCAAAATCTTCAACGTGGACGCCGAGATTGATTTTGACGTCGAGTTCCTTCTGCGCCACCTCGGCGAGCGCCAGCTGCAGGTCGCCGCGATGCATCGACCAATAGGGCGCGCCGTAGCGGCGTTCCATTTCGTCACCGAGCGGGATGCGTACAATCTCCCGGCCCGAACCGCCCGCCATCACGCGAATGGCTTTTGGAGTAACGGCCGCGGCTTCAAGGCGCTCGCGCAAGCCGAGCGCGATCAGCACGCGGCTGGCGTTCGGTGAAAGTTGGAGGCCGGCGCCGGTCTCTTCCAGTTTCTGGGCTTGCTCGAGCACGGTGACGCGCATGCCGGCGCGCGCAAGCGCGATGGCCGCCGTCAAGCCGCCGATGCCGGCGCCGGCGACGATGACATGACGCGCAGGCGCCATGGCTGAAGGTCCCGATCTCGTTCAGGCGGCGGCGGAATGCGGCAATGCGCATTGCGGCGGGTTGGCCGCGTGCGAATCAAGTTTCGGCGCGAAGCGGTAGAGCGTCGAGCAGTAGGGGCAGATGATCTCGTTGTCCTCGCCCATATCGAGGAATACATGCGGATGATCGTAAGGCGGCGTCGCGCCCACGCACATGAATTCCCTGGCGCCGATCTCGATCACCGGCACGCCCGGATCGTTTTGGAAATGGGGGACGACGTGTTCCGCCATGACAGCTCCTTGGCAAACCCTTATGCGGCCGCGTTACGGCGGCGAATTCCGGCGCACCATAGCGAGGCGCACGTGGCATGCCTAGCGACATTGCGAAACGTTTCACCGGCATTGCCAACGAAACGCCTTGGTTGCCGGTCACAGGACAGATCGGGACAGTCTGGATGTCGCGCAGGCGGGAGAGGCAGTTGGAACCATTGCAGCGAAGGACGGCCGCGGATTCCGCGTGGCGGGGCGTCTTTGCTTGCCGTGGCCGTGGTCGCGTTCGCTGTGGCCGCGGCCTATACCGTGCCGCGTGCGGTTGCGGCGCTTGGCGGTCTCAACGATCCGGCGCGGATTGCCGATCATGCGCTCGACGGACGATTCGATGCGGCGGTCGCGCAGCGCGAGATCGAGGCGGCGCTTGCCGCCCATGATGCGGATCTCGCGCAGAGCTTCGTCGACCTTGCCGCCGACCGTCACGTGGCGATCGATCCGGCCCAGGTGCAGAAGGTGAATGCGGCTACCGCGGATGCTGGCCACCACGCGCCACAAGGCCGAAAGTTTCGCGCGCGGCCTGATCACCGGCGAACCGGATGACATGGCCGCGCTCGCAGGCACCGCGCTCGGGGATCTTTTCGTATTCGGCGATATCCGCGACGCGTTGCGCGAAGGCAAGCGCCTCGCCACCGGCGAACAGGCCGATGAACTTGTTCTTGGTCTTGCTTGCGTCGGCATTGCGATTACGGCGGGCACTTACGCAACATTCGGAGCGGCTGCACCGGCGCGCGTCGGATTGACGCTGGCCAAAGCCGCACGCAAGACCGGAAGCCTGACCGCAGAATTTGCCGCGAGCCTCGCGCCTTTGGTGCGCCGCGCGGTTGACTGCGCGGCCGCTGCGCCGGGCTGTGACGAATGTGTCGCTCGCCGGGCCGGCGCTGACGGAACGTGCCGCGCGCGAAGCCGTCAAGGTCGAGCGCGCCGGCGGTTTGTTGCAGCTGGCAGGCGACGTGGGCCGCGTCGAAAGAGCCGCGGGCGGACGTGCCGCGCTCGATGGCCTCAAGATCGCAAAAGAGCCGCGTGATGTGGCGCGCGTGGCAAAGCTCGCGGAGAAAGAGGGAAGCCGCACGCGTGCGATTCTCAAGGTTGCGGGCCGCGGCGCGATTACGATTGCGGCATTTGCCTTCGATGCGGCTGTCTGGCTGCTGGGCGCGATGTTTGCCGTTCTCGGTTTTGTATCTGCACTCAAGAATGCCACCGAGCGTGCGGCCCTGCGGTTTTTCCGTCGCCGCCGGGAACGGCGCAGCCGCACGGGATTGCAGGCAATTGCAGCGGCTGCGGCGCGCAGCTAGACATCACGCATGGCGAGCTTTGCAAACGGCGAGGTCGAGATCGCCTATCTCGACGAGGGTGAAGGCGATCCGATTGTGCTGGTGCACGGCTTTGCCTCCACCAAGGAGGTGAACTGGTTGCATCCCGGTTGGGTTGCGACGCTCACGCGCGATGGACGGCGCGTGATTGCGCTCGACAATCGCGGGCATGGCGCATCCGGCAAGCTTTACGACCCGTCCGCCTATCACAGCGCCACCATGGCGGACGACGTGCGTGCGCTGCTCGATCATCTGAAAATCGAACGTGCCGACGTGATGGGCTATTCCATGGGCGCGCGCATCACGGCATTCCTGACGGTGAAGCATCCCGGACGCGTGCGTTCGGCAATTCTCGGCGGGCTCGGCATCCGGCTGGTGGAAGGCGTCGGCCTGCCGGAAAGCATCGCCGATGCGCTGGAGGCGCCATCGCTCGACGATGTGCGCGATCCGACCGGCCGCGTCTTCCGGATATTTGCCGATCAGACCAAATCAGATCTGCGCGCGCTGGCCGCCTGCATTCGCGGTTCGCGGCAGACGCTGGGCCGAACAGAGGTGGCCGCAATCCGGGTGCCGGTTCTGGTTGCCGTCGGGACGAAGGATCAGGTCGCGGGAAGTGCCCAGGAATTGGCCGCACTCATTCCGGGCGCACGCGCCCTCGATATCCCGGATCGCGACCACATGCTGGCGGTTGGCGACAAGGTATTTAAAGCGGGCGTTATCGACTTCCTTAACCAACGCGGATGAGCCATGCGCCGGGCGCTCTGGCGGGGCTCTTCGCACCTGCAAAAATGTGATAAAAGACCCAGGTAGGGGATATCGAGAGGCGCCGGGAGAACGTAGGTCCATGGCTCAATATCAAACGCGGCCCGCACGGGCCCTCGACAAGGTCGATCCGGTCTGGGCGCGCATCCGCAGCGAGGCGGAGGATGTCGCGCGCCGTGAGCCGGAGCTCGCGACCTTCATCTACGAAAACATTCTTCATCACGACGCGCTGGAAGCCGCGATTGCGCATCGGGTCAGCCAGCGCCTCGCCCACGCCGACGTCTCGGCCGATATGATCCGGCAGGCTTATGACGATGCGCTTGAGGATCAGCCGGCTCTGGGCGATGCCTTCCGTGCCGACATCGTCGCGACCGTCGACCGCGACCCGGCCACCAGCCGGTTCATCGAGCCGGTGCTCTACTACAAAGGCTTCCACGCCATTCAGACGCATCGCCTGGCGCATTGGCTCAACGGCAAAGGCCGCAAGGACTTCGCGCTCTATCTGCAAAGCCGTTCGTCGTCGGTCTTCCAGTGCGACATCAATCCGGCGGCAAAAATCGGCCGCGGCATATTCCTCGATCATGCGACCGGCCTTGTCGTCGGCGAAACCGCGGTGATCGAAGATGACGTGTCGATCCTGCACGACGTGACGCTCGGCGGCACGGGCAAGGAGCACGAAGACCGCCATCCGAAAATTCGCCGCGGCGTGATGATCGGCGCGGGCGCCAAGATCCTCGGCAATATCGAAGTCGGTCATTGCGCGCGCATCGCCGCCGGCTCGGTTGTCATCAAGCCGGTGCCGAACAATGTCACGGTTGCCGGCGTGCCGGCCAAGGTTGTCGGCGAGGCCGGTTGCCCCGAGCCGTCGCGGGCGATGGACCAGATGCTCTACGGCATCATGCTGGACGGGTAAAGTTTTTGCGTTGCGCATGATCTTGTCCGAAAACCGGTGTCCATCCCCGATCAAGTCGAGGACATGCTTTTCGGGATCATGCGCTTGCACCGGGCCCGCCGATCGGGCAATGAAACGTTGCGATTGAGACAGGAGTGACCCGGTGAACGTCCAGGAAGTCAGGCAGCTCGACGGCTATCTGAAGAAGCTGTTTGGCACTCAGAATATACGCGTTGTGCCGAAGGGTTCGGATACCGCCGAGGTTTACGTCGGCGAAGACGACCTTGGCGAACTCACCGTCGACGACGAGGAAGGCGAGCGTTCGTACAATTTCCGGATGGTCATTCAGGTCGGCAACGACCCCAGCATCCAGCCGGTGCCGACGCTCAACGCTTACCTGCGGAGCAAATTCGAGAACGAGAATATCCGCGTGGTAACGCGCCCGAAAAAGACCGACTCGCTCGAAGTTTATATGGGCGAGGAATTCATCGCCGTTCTGTTTCTGGAAATCGAAAAAGGCCGCCGGTCTTATATTCTCGAATTGCCGATCCTTGACGTCGATTTGGTCGACTGAGCGATTTATTTCGTTTCCGGATGCAGACGCACGGCCAGGCGGTCGATTCCGCTCGCGACGTTTTGCCAGTCGGTCAACCAGTCGCGCGGAAAGCGGTAGGTGATGTCGGCATTGCCGATGCGCCGCTCCAGCAGGCATGTCCCCGAATTGTTGACGCCCTTGCGCGAACAGCGCGCCAGGAAATGCTCGGGCGCGGCTGACTCGAAAACCAGATCCTCGCCCTGATAGGGCGAGTCATCGCGAAAGCCACGAAAGGTGAGGCCGGGGGGACCGGCGACCGGCTCCGCCACCAGGTAACGCGGGTAGATCGTCTGCACGCGCTCCATCAGCGGCAACGTGGCTTCGCCGGATGCGATAGTGATGAACAGGCGTTCGTTCGGATCGACCGGCGCGCCGACCGTCGGCTTGATGGCGGGGTCGGGCGGGACCAGCGAAGGCCACAGGTAAGACAGGTCGACACGCTCATGCGTGCCCGGGCGGCGCTGCACATTCATGCGGATCGCCGCCGGCTCGATATTGAAAGCCACGCCTGCAATCACGATCGGCAGCGATGGCGCGTCCAGCGCGACCGGCGCATCCGGCCAGCGCGGCCAAAGGATGTAAGCGACGTAGCCGGCCGCGATCACCGCGATGGCGGCGAAGACGACCAGCGGCGCGAACAGAGGGCTATGGCCGCTTTGTCGCCGGCGGCGACGCCGGGGTTCCTGGGCGAGAATGGCCAATGCGGTGATGCTCCGGGGCGAATCGGGGCGATTATGCCACGCCGCCGGCCCCGCCCGCGGGCGCAGCTATTTACCATTCATTAAGGATTGGCTGGCGCCCGGGCCGCTCCGTTTGCAACAGATGGCCCCTGGTATTGCGTTGAGGCCGTTGATGACCCCGGAATCGGTACAAATGTTGTTCTCGCTGGCGCTCGGCTTTGCCGTGGCCGGCCTGTGCAGTTCCGGCTACCAGCTGGCCACCAGCCGCTTGCTGAGCTTCAGCCAGCTCAGCACCGGCCCGGGTCCCGGCACGATCGCAGCCATTCCGCTGCTGGTGCTGTCGGCCCCGTTCCTGATCATGCGCAACACCATTCTCGGCCGCCGGCAGGAAGGCCGCCGCTTCGAATTCGTCTTCCTGGCCACGCTGATCGCGGGCTTCTGGAGCCTCATGTCGGGCCTGGTTCTGACGATGACATTGCAGGCTTGCGGCATCCTGGTCGCCTAAGACGCTTTCCTCGCAATCACTGTTCGGGCAAGTTCGCCCGCCGAGCGCGGAGCGGAGACTGCAATGCCGATCTATGAACTTGACGGCCAGGCGCCTGAATTTCCGGGCGAGGGGCAATATTACGTCGCCGATACGGCGGTGCTGATCGGCCGCGTGCGGCTCAAGGCCGAAGCGAGTGTCTGGTTCGGCGCGGTGCTGCGCGGCGACAATGAGTGGATCGAACTCGGCGAGCGCTCGCAGATCCAGGACAATGCCACGCTGCATTCCGATCCGGGATTTCCCATGACGATCGGCCGCGATTGCGTGATCGGCCACAACGTCATTCTTCACGGCTGCACGATCGGCGACAGCTCGCTGGTCGGCATGGGCGCGATTCATGCTCAACGGCGCCAGGATCGGAAAAAATTCGCTGGTCGGCGCCGGCAGCGTCGTCACCGAAGGCAAGAGTTTTCCGGACAACTCGCTGATCGTCGGCGCACCGGCGCGCGCCATCCGCACGCTCGATGAGAAGGGCGTGCAGATGATCCGCGCCGGCGCCGACATTTATGTGCGGCGCTGGAAACAGTACTGCCAAGGGACTCAAGCGGATCGGCTGAGTTCAGGCGGCCGCTTTTCTGCTTTCGACCTGCGGCGTGAGCGCGGAGTGCGATCGCAAGCCGGTTCCACATGTTGATGGCGACAGCCGCGGCCGTGAGATCGATGATCTCTTTTTCCGAGAATTGCTTGCGCACCTCGTCGTACACCTCGTCGGGGACGTGATCCTGCGCAACCAGCGTGATGGCTTCGGTCCATCCCAACGCCGCGCGTTCGCGTGCGGTAAAAACCGGGGCTTCGCGCCATGCATCGAGAAGATGCATGCGCTCGTCGGTTTCGCCGATCTTGCGCGCTTCGCGCGTATGCATGGCCAGGCAATAGGCGCAGCCGTTGATTTGTGAGGCGCGGATCTTGATGAGCTCGCGCAATTTCGCATCGAGTCCGGATTTATCGACATAACCTTGCAGGGCGCTCGCTGCCTGAAGGGCGGCTGGACTCACTTTGGTGACATCAATTCGCTGTTGCATGGGCCGGCTCCCATTTTAGTCGTCGCTCCCGCGACGCAAAATGGTCCGGAAAAAAGCCGGGAGTCTGGCCGCACCGTGACGATCGAATGAAATCGCAATGGAATACTTGGAACCGAAAATGGTGCGGCCGGCTCTTGGGGGAGAGCCGGCCGCTCGCGAACCCGGTCTGGGGACGGGGAGGGGTGGGGACGTGACCGGGAACGCGAATTCCTTTTCTGTTAGCGTGCCGAAACTGTCGCAGGTGCCGTGCGCGGTTCGCCGAGCGAGACCCATAGGTTCGGGTCAGATTGCGATTGCCGTTTCACGAAGCGGTAGCCGGTCTTGTTCCAGGGCAGGACCTGCGGTTCCTGATTGTCGAGAATGAATTCGCCGTGGTCCGTCTTGACGGTGAGCACGGCATGGCCGTCGCCCTTCTTGTCGCGCACCACGGTGATGAGCAGCGCTTCGCGCGGCCAGCCGGCCTGCATCAACATCCGCCGCTTGAGCAGGACGTAGTCCTCGCAGTCGCCGTAGCCGTCGTCGGGATAGTTCCAGCGTTCGATCACACCCCAATGTTCGAGGTCGGTGATCGGCTTGATCGCCTCATTGACCCAGGCGTTGACCTTGACGATGTCGGCCCAGGCTTTCTGGGTCAGCACAACGTCGCGCGGCGAGGAGGGTTGGGTGGCGCACTCGGGTTTATATTCGATGCAGAACTCGACCCAGCCGATCGGGGGCCGCGTCGGTTCCCCGACCACGGCATAGACCGAGCGCTCGTCGATCGCCGACGATCCACCGAGAGATGCGGTGGTATTCGCCCGCGACGGCACGACCAGCCGGTGCGGCCACGAATGGCCACGCCAGCCAGAACCAGCATCGCGCTGGCTCGAAGTGCCTGTCCGAAACGCCTAGCCATTTGTGGCCCCTTCCCGTCTTGTTGGGGCCACATTTCTCACAAACCACTTGTATTGGCGCTAAGTTGGGCAAGTCATTTTGAGAAGAACTAAAGTAAAACTAGATGCGAATACTTGTAAAACTGGAATCGAATTCGATTAAAATCTTATCGAATACAATTTAGCTAAAATTGTTGCTATTAACGTCTGAGAGGCAAAATCATACGGCCGCGCGGGGCTTCGCGCGCGCGCGTTTACGTTTGGCGGTGTCAGGAATGGGTTGGTGGCGAAGGCGCAACTGCCCGTTCGCTTACAGGGCGATTGCCGTCAGGGCGTACAATTGCAGACAAAGATTTACGGAGCGGTGACGCTATCCGCCGGTCACGTTTTCTTCGACGAAATCGGGGTGTTGCAGCCGCATGAATTCGATCGCGAAGCCGTCCTCGATGTGGCGGACGACGCGGCCCTGCGTCTTGCCGATCGTAACCACGACACCGACCGGTGGGCGCAGGTCGGGCGAGATGCCGATCGCCGCGCCTGACTGCGAAAGATCGATCACGCGGCAGGCGACGTTGGTCCCGTTCGGCAGGACCAGCCGCGCCATTGCATTGCGCGGCGCAAAGCGGCCGTGGCGGCGATCTTCCGGCAGATTGAGGATCTGCCGATTGGCAAGCCAGGTCAGCTGCGCGGCGAGCTTGTCGCGCTTGCGCAGCGTCGCCGAAATGGTCATGGCGAAGCCGTTCTCGATGGTGCGCGCAACTTTGCCCTCGAGCCGGCCAATGTGATCGATATAGGCGATAACTTTTTCGCCGGGCTGGCCGGCCATTGGTGCAATCACCGCCATGCCGCCCGGTGACATGTCGACCACCTGGCAAGGGTATTCCCGCCGGTCCGCCAGCATGTAGCGGCCGAGCAGGTTAACTTTCACGCGTTGATGGCGCCGGCGTTCCTCGGCCAGAGGCAGTATCACCGGTTTTGTCAGTGGCAGTGCCATAGGTGTTGGGATCGGAAAGCCTTTTTCCGCGATCACCGAGCCTATTAGCCTATCGTTAACGATGCGTTAGCTGGCGCGTCCACCCGGGTGCCCGCGGCCGCCGGTATAGACCTGGAAGCCATGGCGCAGGCGTTGTCCCTCGCGCGGCTGTCCAAAACGCGGAACGCCAGTGTCGGGCTGCCGCCCGTCAAGATGGCGCAGCGTTTTCAGTTCGAGCTCAACAACCGGCCGTTCGCCCAACCAATAAGGCGGGGTGAGCGGGGCCAATACGCCGAGCGCGCGAACGCGCGCCTGACCCGCATGGGCGAGCGGCAGCAGCAATAATTCCATTTCCACTTCGTCGCCGGCCTCGCGTCCGTCCAATAATACCTGCAACCGCCCCAACCTTTTCATTGATGACGGCGGCCAGCAGTTCCTCGATGTGCTCGCTGCTCGAACTCGCTCCATTGCGCGTTGAACGCTTCGCCTTTTATTTCACGGGTAAACAGTGCGCAGACCCGGGTTCCGGCAAGCCGAAATCTGATGTCGTCAACGAAATCTGCCGCAAGCATGAATGTGTCGCCGAGGACGTGGCGGATATCCGCCGGATCGATATCAGAACGGTCAGGCGCCGCGCGCCTGCCTCGCTGCCGGTTCCAATAATCGAATATTGCGCGCGTCGAAGCGTGTTTCATTGCGAGACCTGTTCCGTCGCGACACGCCATGATGTGTTGCGTCTGTCCCCGATCGGGACAGACGCGACGGCTTTTGTGCCGCGATGTCGTATAAGGAGCAGGGTCCGTGCCGCGGGCGTGCGCCGGGGCAGGCGAACGGCGGTTAATGTTAAAATCGGAGTCGCATTGGCAGCCGCGGCGAGCTTGCCTATGGTTGCCGTCGATCCATGTGGCAGACCGGTGCCAAAATGTGGCGGACCGGACCTAAGAGTTGGGAGCCCGGGGAGGCGAGGGGATGTGACCAAGCCGTAAAGGCGCGGCAATAACCCCGCAACGCGGCTCAAGGGAGGGCGAAAGCCCTCCCTTTTCCTTTAGTCCCCTGAGCGATGCGGCTTGCGGCGGAGCGGCGAAGCAGCGTAACTCAAGTTCCGCATCGGGCCTTCCTCGTGAAACGCGAACCGCTATTCAACATTCCTCCTGTTGTCGTCTTTGTGCTGGCTGTGCTGGCGCTTGTTCATGTCGTGCGCACGTACGTACTGAGCGAGCAGCAGGACATCGAATTTCTGCTCAATTTCGCTTTCATCCCGGCGCGCTATGACAATTCCTTTGTGCTCGGGGGCGCGCTGCCTGGCGGCGGCGCGGATGTTTGGACTTTCGTCAGCTACGCTCTCATCCATGCCAACTGGACCCATCTTGGCGTCAACGCGGTGTGGTTGCTTCCGTTCGGCAGCGCCGTTGCACGCCGCTTCGGCGCAACACGCTTTCTGGTGTTTCTCGCCGTAACCGCGGCGGCAGGTGCGGCATTGCATCTGGCCACGCATGCCGGCGAGCAATTCCCGATGATCGGGGCGTCTGCAGCGATTTCCGGAGCAATGGCGGCGGCAATGCGTTTTGTTTTCCAACACGGAGGGCCGCTCGGATTATTGCGGGGTGCCGACGAACAGCGCTTATCGCGTGCCGGCGATTCCGCTGAGCGGTGTGTTGCGCGACGCCCGCGTGCTGCTTTTCCTCGCGGCCTGGTTCGGCATCAATTTGCTGTTCGGGCTGGGGTCGCTTCCGATTTCCGGCAGCGACCAACCGGTCGCCTGGCAGGCGCATATCGGCGGCTTCCTTGCGGGATTGCTGCTGTTTTCCTGGTTCGACCCAAAACCGGATTTTCCGCAATTCGATGATTCTGCTGCAACGCGGCATTAGGTAATTGCATAACGCAGCCCTGTCCTCGCGCATTTGCGTCTTGACGGAACCGGCGCAGCGGCAGGATCGTTCCTCTCACGGTTGCGCATGACCTTCTTCGAACAATCATGCGCCAGGGAGGCTGCCATGAACGTCAAGGCGATCCTGGCCGCCAAGCAATTGGGCGGCGACACCATCACCATCGAACCCACCGCCACTCTTGCGGCGGCGGCGAAGCTACTCTCGGCACACCGCATCGGCGCGGTGCTGATCCGCGGCGCCGGAGGGCATCTCTCCGGCATTTTGTCGGAGCGGGACATTGTGCGCGCACTGTCCGATCACGGCGCCGACGCACTCGCTTTGCCGGTCGGCCAGGTAATGACGCGCGACATTGAGACCTGCGGTGAGGACGACGTTGTCGCCAGCATCATGGAGCGCATGACGGCCGGGCGATTCCGCCACATGCCGGTGCTCAAGAATGGAAAACTCGTGGGTCTGATTTCAATCGGCGACGTGGTCAAGGAACGCGTCGATGAGATCGAGCGCGAGTCAGAGGCGATGCGCGATTATATTCGTACCGCGTAACTCACGGCCTGCACGGCCTACAGTGTGCCGCCGTTGGCTGGCTGCGACAGCGCCGTGACCGCTTCGCTGACGGCGTCGATCGCTTTTTCGGCAGCTTCGGCGCCGATGTCCATGGCTTCGCCGGCGCGGTGAAAATCGAACCAGCCGATGGCGCCCAGCCGCGGGCTGATCAGAACATCGGGCGGATCACCAGCCAGCCGCGCGCGCGTGATACGGTCTTGCATCACGTTAAAGGCTTCGACCATCACCGTCGGTAGACCGGGGCGGCCGCGCCTGCCGAAAAATTGCCGGCGCAGCGAGCGCTCGCCCGTGAACATCCCGCGCAAACCATTGGGCTTTGCCTCGGCACTGACGAGGTCGCTGTCGTCGGATCCATGGCTGGCGATAATGGTGCCGCGGCCGAAGAGATCGGAATTGAGATTGACGGCGATCACCAGTCGCGCGCCAAGGGCGCGTGCGGCTGACACCGGCACTGGATTGACCAACGCGCCGTCCACCAGCCATCGGCCTCCGATCAGAACAGGCGGAAATATTCCGGGCAGCGCATAGGACGCACGCAGCGCATCGCTCAATCGTCCGCGCGTCAGCCAGATTTCGTGGCCGGTATTGAATTCAGTGGCGATCGCCGCAAAACGGATCGGCAGATCGTCAATCCGGCTCTCCTTGAGGCCGGATTCCAGCTGAGAGGCGAGATGACCGCCGCCGATCAAGCCCGAGCCCGACAGACTGATATCGAGATAGCTCAGTACGCCGCGCACGGTGAGCGTGCGCGCCCAGCTTTCCAGGTTGTCCATTTCCTTAGCGGCGTAACAGCCGCCGACCACGGCACCGATCGATGTGCCGACGATAACGTCAGGCACAATTCCGTGTGCGATCAACGTGCGCATCACACCGATATGGGCGAAGCCGCGCGCGGCGCCGCCGCCGAGAGCCAGGCCAATTGTAGGACGCGTGGTCGTCGGCCGCGGTTGCGTGGTGGCTTCCGCGGTACGGTCACCGTTGCGCGCTCGCGCGAATAGGCCCTCGAACACCAAAACCGATTACTCCCTGTCCCCCGGTGTCATACCGAGAAAAGCCCTCACGCGAGCCGATCACGCCAACAGTCCGAGAATTGCTGGCGGAGTCTTGTGACCGAAACGTGACAGGGAGCCTGCGCCCGGCAGATTACGTAAAAGTTAAATGTCGTACGCCGCCAATTGGTTCCTCAAACGCCGAACCGTGTGACAATCGCGTTGAGCTCGGGCCGTTCTCGGTCTTCCGGCGGCTTGGCGGGACGACCGATATGCACGAAGCCGGCAATTCGCTCATTCGCCGCAAGTCCCAGCGCATCGAGCACGCGCCGATCATAGGCATACCACTCGGTGATCCAGCTCGCGGCATAGCCCATGGCATGCGCCGCAATAACGAGAGTCATTGCCGAGGCTCCCGCCGAAAGCTGCTGCTCCCATTCCGGGATTTTCACGTGCGGGCCGGCCCGGCTGACGACGGCGATGACCAGCGGCGCCCGCGCCAGCCGCTTGCGCTCGAAGTCGATCTGGTCGGGCGTCGCGTCGGGGCGATTGGCGCGAAAGACCGAAGCGATAGCCTCACCCGCGGCGGCGCGGGCCTCGCCCTCGAACAGGATGAATCGCCATGGCGCCAGCTTGCCGTGATCCGGGACCCGCGACGCAATTTTCAGCATCGTTTCGATCTCGGCCTCCGTGGGGCCGGGGCCGGCCAGCTCAATCGGTTTTACCGATCGTCGGGTCTTGAGCAGCTCAAGTGCATCGGGCATTGGCAAGCCTCGTGAAAAATCGCGCAAATGCGCCTACCACGGCGTTAACGCAGCCACAAACAACCCGCTGACGCGCGGCTTGAAATCGCCGCGATTTGGGCCGAAAAGACCACCGTCATGGAAAGGGCACCCACAATCGCCACCGTGCGTGGCCGGCTATGGCCGGTGCTCATGCTTGCCCTTGTTGCAGCCGCGCCCTCAGTTGCGGGGGCCCAGTCGCTTGGACAGAACTCGCTGTTTTCGGCAACGCCATCGACCGGCCTGATCTCGCCGATGCCGGCAACGCGCGGCGACATCTTCGGGCCGAGCAACTTGCCCGTATCGCCGCCCGCCCAATCGCCGCCACCCGCGCCAACGCCGGGCACCTCGACCGCCTCAATTCCGATGGTCCCCGCCGGGCAAGTGGCGCTCGCGCTCAGTGCGCGCTTTGGCAAGGACGCGCTACCGATTGGCGGCGGCCTGACCTGGCGCGTGTATGACGCCAAGGCCGATGCGAATGGAAATTTCAAGCTGGTGAAGGAAGACAAATCGCCGGCGCCGACGCTCGTGCTTCCTTCCGGCTCTTACATCGTACATGTCGGGTTCGGACTCGCGACTGCGGTGAAGCCGGTCGACTTGCGCGGCCCGAGCGTGCACGAGGAATTCGATCTGCCGGCGGGAGGCCTGCGCATTGAAGGCAAGGTCGGTGATGTGCGCATCCCGGCCGGGCAAATCTCATTCGATGTCTACAAAGGCAGTCAGTTTGAAGCCGGCGACCGCCGCCCGATCGCCGAGCGTGTGATGACCAGTGATGTGGTGATGGTGCCGGAGGGCACCTACTACATCGTCTCGAATTATGGAGATGCGAATTCGGTCGTGCGGTCCGATATTCGGGTGCAGGCCGGCAAACTCACGGATATCACGGTGACGCACCGCGCTGCTGCCATCACGCTCAAGCTTGTGAGCGATCGGGGAGGCGAAGCGCTTGCCAACACCGCCTGGTCGGTGCTCACGCCCGGCGGCGACGTGATCAAGGAATCGATTGGCGCCTTTCCACGCGTCATCCTCGCCGAGGGCGAATATCGCGCAATCGCTCGCAATGAGGGTAAGGTTTTCGAGCGTGAGTTCAAGGTGGTCACTGGTGTCGATGGCGATGTTGAGGTGCAGGCCCGCTGAAACGCTGGCGATCTTGCGAACTTTTTTATACCGAACGGAATTATAGTAGTGCAGACGATTGCCAACGACCCAGTGATGGACATTTTCGCCAAGCTTGATTTGAAAACGGTTGCTCTTTTGCTCGATGTGGATGGCACGATCATTGATATTGGCCCGTCACCGACCGAAGTGCAGGTTTCCGGCGCATTGCTCGAGTCGCTCAAACTCCTTTTCGAGCTGACGGGTGGCGCCGTAGCGCTGGTGAGCGGCCGGCCGCTTGGCGATCTCGATCGATTGTTTGCTCCGCTGCATTTGCCTGCCGTGGGCGGGCACGGCGCGGAGATGCGCGTGCGCGACAACGAAGTTTTCTACTGGACGAAACCGTTGCCGCAGGAGCTGCGGCGGCAACTGGCCGACGCGCAGAACATAGGCCCGGGCATTGTTGTCGAGGACAAAGGCTATTCGCTCGCGCTGCACTATCGGAAGGCGCCCCAGCAGGCCGAACGCCTGCGACGTCACGTGGCGGCCAGTCGGACAGCATTTTCCGACGAGCCAACCGAATTGCTGCTGGGCAAAGCGATGTTCGAGGTCAAGCGTCCGGGCATCAACAAAGGCGACAGCATTCGCAAGCTGATGGCGCACCCACCTTTCGCCGGCCGTGTGCCGGTATTCATCGGCGATGATGTCACCGATGAATCGGTTTTCGAGGTGCTACCGGAAATCGGCGGGAAGGGTTTTAGCGTCAGCCGCTACTTCCCCGGGCTGACTGGAATTTTCAAGGACCCGGCCCAGGTTCGCAGCGCTCTGCAAATCCTTGCGGACAACGGGCAGGCTCGATCATGACCGATTACGGACTTGATCTGGCGGTCATCGGCAACGGGCGCACCGCGGCGCTCCTGGAGCCGTCCTCGCGCATCGTGTGGTGGTGTCTGCCGCGCTATGATGGCGATCCGGTCTTCTGCCGCCTGCTGGCCGGCAATGAGGAAAAAGGCTTTACCGACGTGGTGCTCGACGGCCAGGTCGAGACCCGCTCGGATTACGTCCGTAACACGGCGATCGTCGTTACCGAATTGATCGACGATAAAGGCGGCGCCGTCCGCATCACAGATTTCGCGCCGCGCTTTCAGATTTTCGGCCGCACATTCCGGCCGCCGCAAATCATGCGGATCATCGAGCCGATCGGCGGCATGCCGCGCATCACGATTCGTTTCCGCACCACTCACCGCTACGGCGAGCCGGTGACCTCGCGCTCTTCCGGCAGCAACCACATCCGGTACTGGCGTGACGAGGTGCCGGTCAGGCTGACGACGGACGCGCCGCTTTCTTATGTCGAGAATGAAGCTTCGTTCGTGCTGACGCGGCCGGTGCACCTGGTATTCGGCACCGATGAGCCGTTCGAGGGCTCGCTCGAAACGACGTGCCGCGACTTTTCCGGAGCGCACCCGCGATTACTGGCTTGAGTGGGTGCGGCGGCTTGCCTTTTCCGTCGACTGGCAGGACGCGATTATTCGTGCCGGCATAACGCTCAAGCTCTGCAATTACGAGGAAACAGGCGCGATCGTCGCGGCGCTGACTACATCAATTCCCGAAGTATCAGGTTCGGGACGCAACTGGGATTATCGTTACTGCTGGATGCGCGACGCATTCTTCGTCGTGCGCGCACTCAACCGCATTGGTGCGACCCGCACCATGGAGGACTTCATTTCCTACATCCTGAGCGTCGCTGTTGGACGCGCCGATCAGCTGCGGCCGCTCTATGGTGTCGTGCATACTGACTCGCTCGAGGAGCGAACCGCTCCGGCACTTGCCGGATATCGCAGCGACGGACCCGTGCGCATCGGCAATGCCGCGGTCAATCAGAATCAGCACGATGTCTACGGCAGTATCATTATGGCGGCGACGCCGATGTTTTTCGATCGCAGGCTGCCTCGGCCCGGCGATGCGGCGCTGTTTCACACGATCGAACCGCTGGGCGAGCAGGCGGCAAAGCTGGCGCTCGAGCCCGATGCGGGTATTTGGGAGTATCGCGGGCGCACGCGTGTGCACACGCATTCGGCGGCGATGTGCTGGGCCGGCTGTCAACGGCTGGAGGCGATTGCGAACCACCTCAATTTGCCCGAACGTGCGACCTATTGGGGTGAGGTCGCCAAACGCATTGGAGAGCAGGTGCTCAAGCGTGCCTGGAATCCCAAACGCAAGGCGTTTACCGCCTCGTTTGAGGGCGAGGAGCTCGATGCCAGCGCACTGTTGCTGGCCGAACTTGGCCTGTTACAGCCCGATGATCCGCGGTTTGTGGCCACCGTCGAGACGATCAACCGTGAACTTCGGCGCGGCAACCACGTTATGAGATATGTCGCCGCCGACGATTTTGGTCTTCCGGAGACAGAGTTTTTGATTTGCCGGTTCTGGTTGGTCGATGCATTGTGGGAGATTGGTCGGCAGGATGAGGCCCGCGACATGTTTGTCGATGCGCTTCGAATGCGCAATCGTTACGGCCTCCTTTCGGAGGACGTACACCCGGTAACCGGGAAATTGTGGGGAAATTTTCCGCAGACTTATTCAATGTCAGGACTGACGTTGACGGCAATCAAGCTGTCGCGAAGCTGGGGAGACCGGTATTGGCGCGGCTCGTCGTAGTATCGAACAGAGTTGCCGTCCCTGATCGCAGCGCGCGAGCCGGCGGGCTCGAAGTTGCGATTCGGCCGGCGCTCAAGCGGAACGGCGGCCTGTGGTTCGGCTGGAGCGGACGCGTTGCCGAAGATTTGCCGCGGACCGTGAAATCCGTCACGCACGAGAACATCACCTTTGCCACAGTCGACCTCGGCAAAGATGACTATCAGGAATTTTACAACGGATTCGCCAACCGTGTGCTGTGGCCCATCCTGCATTATCGGCTCGATCTCGCCGAATTCACGCGCCGCGATCTTGGCGGCTATTTCAGGGTGAACCAGTATTTCGCCGGTCACCTCGAAACATTGCTGAAACCTGACGACGTCATATGGGTGCACGACTATCATTTGATTCCGCTTGCCAAGGCGCTGCGTGACCGCGGTCACAGCAACAAGATCGGTTTCTTCATTCATATTCCGTTTCCGCCGCCCGAAATCATCACGGCCTTGCCCAATCACGATCAGCTCATTCCCGCGCTCTGCCACTACGACCTGGTCGGGTTTCAGACCGAGGTCGACGCCGCGAACTTCTCCCGCTACATCGCCAATGAGTGCGGGCTTGCGTGGGCGAGCGGCAACAGCTTTCAGTTCGGGAATCGCACCGTACAGATTGGCACGTTCCCGGTCGGGGTGGAGACGGAAGCTTTCTCGCGCCTGGCGCGCCGCGCCATCGAAACCGAATTTGTCCGCGATGTGCTGGAAAGCCTCTCCGGCCGCGCGATGATCATCGGCGTTGATCGGCTCGACTATAGCAAGGGCATTCCCGAACGCATGAACGCGTTCGAGCGCTTCCTTACCAATTTCCCTGACTGGCGCGGCAAGGTGACTTATCTTCAGATCACGCCGCGCAGCCGCACGGGCATTCCCGAATATGCGGATATGGGCCGCGCGGTCGGTGAGGCTGTGGGGCGGATCAATGGCACCTTTGGCGAGGCCTCATGGACTCCGGTGCGTTACATCAACAAGGCGCATAGCCGCACGGCTCTTGCCGGCCTGTATCGTGCGGCGCGTGCGGGACTGGTCACGCCGTTGCGCGATGGCATGAATTTGGTCGCCAAGGAGTTTGTCGCCGCACAAGATGCCGACGATCCTGGCGTGCTGATACTCTCACGTTTTGCCGGTGCCGCATATGAATGCACCGCGGCACTCCTCGTTAACCCCTATGATTCCGAGGGGGTCGGCAACGCGATCAACCGCGCGCTGTCAATGCCGCTGGATGAACGACGCCAGCGTCATGCGGCAAATTTCAAGGTGCTGGTGCGCAACGATCTCAGCCACTGGTCGGAGCGTTTCCTGCGCATGCTCAATCAGCCACCGGGCGGTGCCGATGCGTCGATACTCGCGCGTGCTGCAGCCGGGCGCTGAAGCTCTAAATTAGACATAGGTCAATGCGGACAATAGGTGCACCAACGCATATGATGAGTCCGTAACAACAACCGCCGAGGTTCCTGCCAATGAATCGAACAATCACTGCGCTGTCTGTCCTGATCGTGGCCGCGGCGTTGACGGAGGGTGCCTCCGCGGCCGATGCGCAAAAGGGTGAAACACTGGCCAAGCGCTGGTGTGCGACTTGCCATATCGTGGCCTCCAATCAGCAGCGCGGCACCACCCAGTCGCCTCCGTTTTCAGCCATTGCAAGCAAGCCAAACTTTAACGAAACAACGCTTGCCTATTTTCTGCTCACGCCGCACCCGCGCATGCCGGACATGAATCTGTCGCGCAGCGAAGCGGCGGACATTGCGGCCTACATCAATGCGCAGAAATAGTCCCTAGGCCGCAGCTTTGGTGCGCCGCAGGTCTGGTGGCACCGCTTCGTCGGCAAAGCCCTTCAGAGCGGCCTCGACCGGCATGACCTGCTGTCCTTCCTTGCCCAGGCGGCGGATGGAAACCGTGCGCTCGGTTGCTTCCTTCTTTCCAACAACAAGCAGGACAGGGACTTTCGCAAGCGAGTGCTCGCGCACCTTGTAGTTGATCTTCTCGTTACGCAGATCGCTTTCGACGCGGAAGCCCATTTTGCGGGCGGCTTCAACCACCTCCAGCGCAAATTCGTCGGCGTCCGATGTGATGGTCGCGACCACCAATTGAACCGGCGAGAGCCAAAGGGGCAGGTGGCCCGCATAGTGCTCGATCAAGATGCCGGTGAAGCGTTCGAGCGAACCGAACATGGCACGGTGGAGCATCACCGGCGTGACCTTATTCGACCGTTCGTCGATGTAGAACGCACCGAGCCGGCCAGGCAGGTTGAGGTCAACCTGGACCGTTCCGCATTGCCAGTCGCGGCCAATTGCATCGCGCAAAACGTATTCAAGTTTCGGTCCATAAAACGCGCCTTCGCCCTTGTTCAGCGTCCACGGGCGGCCTGACGCTTTGAGGGCAGCCATCAAGGCGGCTTCCGCCTTATCCCAGACCGCATCATCACCGATGCGCTTGTCGGGCCGGTCGGAGAATTTGATGCGTACGTCCGAGAAACCGAAATCCTCGTAAATCGAAAGGATCAGGTCATTTATCTTGAGCGCTTCCTCGGCTATCTGGCCTTCGGTGACGAATACATGCGCGTCGTCCTGGGTGAAAGCGCGCACGCGCATTAGTCCATGCAGCGCGCCCGATGGTTCGAAGCGGTGAACCTTGCCGAACTCGGCGATCTTGACCGGAAGTTCGCGGTAACTGCGCAAGCCGTTCTTGAATATCTGGATGTGGCCGGGGCAGTTCATCGGCTTGACCGCGTAAACGCGCTCGTCTTCTTCGCGCTTTTGTGTGAGGAAGATCATGTCCGAATAAGTGGGAATGTGGCCGGTGATTTCCCACAGCGTCTTGTCCATGAGCTGCGGCGAGTTGACTTCGACATAACCAGCGGCGCTTTGCTGGCGGCGGATGTAATTCTCGAGAGCCTGAAAAAGCGTCCAGCCCTTGGCGTGCCAGAACACCGAACCGGGGGCCTCTTCCTGGAAGTGGAACAGATCCATTTCGCGTCCCACGCGGCGGTGGTCGCGTTTCTCGGCTTCCTCGATCTGTTTGAGATACGCATCGAGCTCTTCCTGCTTGGCGAAGGCCGTACCGTAGATGCGGGTCAGCATCGGGTTCTTTAAATCGCCGCGCCAATAGGCGCCGGCCACTTTCATCAGTTTGAAAGCATTGCCAACCTTGCCGGTCGAAGTCATGTGCGGGCCCCGGCAGAGATCAAACCAGTCGCCCTGTTTGTAGATCTTGATCTGCTGATCGGCCGGAATGGCATCCACGAGCTCGAGCTTGAAGGCCTCGCCCATGTCGCGGAAGGTTTTCTTCGCCTGGTCGCGCGACCACACCTCCTTGGTGAAGGGTTTGTCGCGCGCGATGATCTCGCGCATTTTCTTCTCGATGACCGGCAGATCTTCGGGCGTGAACGGCTGGTTGCGGAAGAAGTCGTAATAGAAACCGTTTTCGATCACCGGACCGATCGTGACCTGCGTGCCTGGCCACAGCGCCTGCACCGCTTCGGCCAGCACGTGGGCGGCGTCGTGCCGGATCAGCTCGAGCGCGCGTGGATCGTCTCGCGAAATGAATTCGATCTTGGCGTCGCGATCGATCGTGTCACTTAAATCGACGAGCCCTCCGTTAAGTGCCATTGCGACGGTACGCTTGGCCAATGAGGGGGAAATGCCCTTGGCGACGTCCAGACCGGTTGTGCCTGAGGGGTATTCGCGGCGTGCGCCGTCGGGAAAGGTCAGCGCGATACTTTGCGCCATGGCATCGTCTCCTTGCTCACTCGCTGCCTACGAATGCAGGTAAGCGCGGAACTCGATATAGCAGGCGAATCAGACAGCGCAACTAGGTGCGCGGCGCTTCATTGGTGCGATGCCAGCGTCCGTAGCGCCAGGGCAGAAACCAATGCGCGCGCGCGGGCAGTTCTGCAGGCACGAAATCAAGTCCCGATGTGCCCCAGGGGTGGCAGCGTAGAATGCGCGCGAACGCCATCCATCCGCCGGCCCAGAGACCAAAGCGTCCAATTGCCTCATCCGCATAATCGGAGCAGGTCGGCAGGTGCCGGCAACGCGGGCCCAGCAATGGCGAAAGTGTAAGCCGGTAAAGCGTGACCAGACCCTGGCCTGCGAGCCGGGGCAGGCGGGCGATTAAACGTGGGTGGTCGCTACGGTCTGGCATCGCCTAACTCAAGTTCCAGTGAAAGTTTAATATCGGAAGGTTCCTGCGCAAAGTTCCAACCCAATGGAACTACGCACAAATCTGGTATTTCGAGGTGATAGCGACTTTTTTACACTAGACCCGAATCTCGCAACTGCACTAAGAATTACCGTCGCCGGGGGTACCAGCGCCGCTCAAGCCCAGCCAGAACGTGGACAACCACGCAATAAGAAGGGCTCGGTGGCCAGACAGGGGAAGAATGAGCCGTTCCCTTTCGCTTTCTTGCGCGCTCGCATTGGCGGCGCGGTTTTTGATATTGCCGTCGCCGTTGCACGCGACCGACCGCGTGTTGCCGATGCACTTCGAACTGCGCGCGCAGGGGCCGGCCGAGACTTGCGGCACGAATTGCAAACTCTTTATCGCGGCCTCTGGCGCAATCACCGCGGATACGCCGCGCAACTTCCTCGTCTTTGCCCAAAACCGCGATCTCACCGGCGCTACGGTGGTCATCGATTCAGACGGCGGCTCGGTCCTTGGCGCCATCGCGTTGGGCCGTGAAATCCGCAACCTCAAACTCGCGACCACTGTCGGCCACATTGTTGATCTTCCAACGGAGGGGCAAGACGAGCCGCGCGCGACGCTGTCGCCGAATGCTGATTGCGAGTTGATGTGCGCCTTCGTTCTGCTCGGCGGTGTGCGCCGATCGGTTCCGCTCGATGCGCGTGTGATGGTCCATCAAATCTGGCTCGGCGATCGCCGGGAAGATCCGACGGCCGCCAGCTACTCGGCGGAGGATCTTGTATTGGTTCAACGCGATATCGGGCGGCTGGCGCAATACGCCGCTGACATGGGCGCCTCTGCTGATCTGCTGGACCTGGCGCTCCGCATCCCGCCCTGGGAGCCGATGCACGCGATGACGCGTGAGGAATTGCGGCGCTCGCGTCTGACAACGGAAGACGTTGACGCCCCGGCCGCGGCGACTGTCGCGATGTCTGCGCCCGCGCCGAGCGCGCAGCCCATTTCGCGCATGACCAACGGCTTGCGCGCCGCTGCGATCAGCGAGCAACGGTGGGCTTTGGTCGACAATTCTGGTGTCGCCACGCTGGCACGGCGCCACCCTCTTACCGTTGAAGGCGAGGACATTGGCAGCTTCGATCTGGTGGTCGCCTGTGTTGCCGGTGGCGACGGCTATGAAGTCAGCTATATCGAGCACCGCCATGGCGGGGAACAAGCCCAGCTACCTGATGCCCTTGGCACCATCAGCTTGCGGGTTGGCAGCAACGCGGCAGACCTTAAGGTCGTGTCGTCCGAGCGCCGTAGCGCTCCGGATGAACTCGTCACTTATGCGTCGGGGCGGGTTCCGTCCGCGCTCATCGCCGCATTTGCCGCTGTCGGCAATCACTCGATGCTGATCAAAACGGAAAGCGCGCATCTGGTCACTGGAATACGGCTGGGCAATACGGGCGCGGCGCAAAATCTGCCGCGGCTATCCGCAAATTGCATCAAGCCACTCGGTGACCGCGCCGATCTGCCGAGGGCGAAGACCGGCGGCCTGGCCGCGGCGAAATAGCTATTCGGCTGCTTGCGCGCGCTTGCTGTCTGATTTTGCGTCGATCTGGTCGAGCGCCGAGACCACAGCATCGAAGGTCAGCAATGTCGAGGCGTGGCGCGCCTTGTAGTCGCGCACGGGCTCCAGCACAGCGATGTCGGCCCACTTGCCGGACGGAGGCGGGCCGTTCTCCTTCAGCATTTTGCGTACGGTCTCACGCAATTCCCGCAGTTCGGCGGGCTTTGCGCCTATGACGTGGCGCGCCATGATCGATGAGGAGGCCTGGCCGAGCGCGCAGGCCTTCACGTCGTGGGCAAAATCGGCGACCGCGCCGCCGTCCATCTTGAGGTCAACAGTCACCGTCGAACCGCATAGTTTCGAATGGGCGGTGGCGCTGGCATCCGGCGCAGGCAGCCGCCCCAGGCGGGGGATATTCCCCGCCAGTTCGAGGATTCGGCTATTGTAAACCTCGTTAAGCATTGAAGTTTTACCGATTATGCAGAATCGCCGGATTGCCTCGGCGGTGCAAACGAATATATAGGTGTTGACCCAACGGTGCGAGAAGGGGTTCTTGGCGCCGACCTGGTGTAAGCTATGCAGAATGGGAATGCAGCGTCCAGATGCCGCGTTGGGATGAAGTGGTCCTTTGCGGGTTAACTGACGCGGCCACCCCGGTGACACTCCCGGCACTGCCTTCGGGCTAGCGCCGGTCGAACGGAGAGACCCGTCATGGACGTAAAAAATACCAACGTAAAGCCGTGGCCGAAGCAGGGCCTGTCGGACCACGTGCGCGCGGCGCCGGCACCGGTGGAGCCGCGTCCCTCGCGCGAGCAAGCGGAAGCGGCCGTGCGCACGCTGATCGCCTATACTGGCGACGATCCGACGCGAGAAGGCGTGCTGGAAACACCAAAACGCGTCATCGACGCCTACGAGGAAATCTACCAGGGCTATCGTGAGTGCCCGGCGGAGGTACTCGATCGCACGTTCAGCGAGACCGGCGGCTATGACGACTTCGTGCTGGTCCGCGACATCGGATTTAACTCACATTGCGAACACCACATGATGCCGTTCTACGGCAAGGCGCATGTCGCCTATATGCCGACGGACCGGGTCGTGGGTCTTTCGAAGCTCGCACGGCTGGTCGATGTCTATGCGCTGCGGCTTCAGACGCAGGAGCATTTGACCTCGCAAGTAGCAACCGCGATCGACGAGATCCTCAAGCCGCGCGGCGTTGCGGTGATGATCGAAGCCGAGCACATGTGCATGTCTCTGCGCGGCGTTCAAAAACCCGGCGCTCTGACAGTGACAACGCATTTTACCGGTGCGTTCCGCGACGACGCCAGCGAGCAGGTTCGTTTCATAACTTTGCTGCGCGGCGGTCAACGTTAATCGATTTGTCGATGCGCGGTTTCGACCGCGCATTTCAGGCGTTTCAGCAGTTTGCGTTCTCTGGACAGATTGCCGGGTCGTGTCCCGGCAATGAATGGTTTTGGCCATGGCTGGCAAATCTCAATCGGACATCGAAGAGGGTTTGGCGTTTACGCCAAAATTTGACGCCGACGGCTTGATCACGGCAGTCGCAACTGATGCCAAAACGGGCGACGTGCTGATGGTCGCGCACATGAATGACGAAGCTCTGCGCAAGACGATTGCGAGTGGCGAGGCCTGGTACTACAGCCGCTCACGCAAAACGCTTTGGAAGAAGGGCGAGACGTCCGGCCACGTGCAGCGCGTTCTTGAATTGCGCGTCGATTGCGATCAGGACGCGCTTTGGCTGAAGGTCGAGCAGCAGGGCGCCGGGGCCTGTCACACGGGACGGCGCTCGTGTTTCTATCGAGCGGTCGCGGTCGGCAAAGGCGCTGGCGCCAAGCTCGAATTCCGCGACGCTGAAAAGGCGTTCGACCCCGGAAAAGTCTACAAGTAGCAGGACGGTTAGCGCTTCAGGCGGTCGAGCAGTTGCTGCGCGCGTACGAGATGCGGTCGGTCATACATTTTGCCGTCGATGCCGACCGCCCCTGCGCCAGGCTGTGCGGCGAAGGCTGCCACCACCGACTTCGCTTTTTCAATTTGCGACGTCGTGGGCGTGAATACCTCGTTGATCACCGGCACTTGCGCAGGATGGATGGCGAGGCGCCCGGTGAACCCATCGCGGCGCGACGCTTCGGTATCGTGGCGCAATCCGTCGGAATTGCGAAAATCCACATAGACGGTCTCGATCGCCGGCAACTTTGCGGCCGCGGCGGCATAGAGGCAGACTGAACGGGCGAGGCGATAGGGTTCCGTCAATTCGCCGCTCGCATCCCGGTTTGTTTCCGCGCCCAGCTCGGCTGACAAATCCTCGGGGCCCCAGGTTAGCCCGATCAGGCGTGCGCTTGCGTTACGGAAACTGCCGGCGGAAAAGAGGCCGGCCGCCGATTCCACGGCCTGCGCAAGAATTTTGATCTGACCTTCAGGTATGCCGGCGATGGCTTCCCGCGCCGTCAGCTTGGCGTCGAGGTGCACGACGCTTGCACCACCTTCTGCCTTGGGAAACACGACGGCGTCCGGCTTGCCGGCAACAATTGCGTCAAGGTCGGCGTCGGTCATGCCGGTGTCAAGACCGTTGATGCGAACCAGCAAGCTCGGGCGCTGTTTTGCGGCGCCGGCAGCCTTGAGAAATTCCAGGGCCGCCGCGCGGGCCTGTGGCTTTCGCTCGGGCGTAATGGAATCTTCCAGATCGATGATGACGGCATCGGCGCCGCTCGCCATCGCCTTGTCGAGTTTGGGCCCGCCGTCTGCGGGCACGAAAAGAAACGAGCGCATTATTTCGGCCGCATCCGCATGAAGGCCTGACGGTGGCATTCGGCCACCAAGGTGCCGTCCTGCTTGAAAGCCTTGTGATGGAATTCGACGATGCCCGCGCCCGGCCGCGACTTCGATTCGCGTTTGCTCATGACCTGCGTCGAGCAATGCACGGTGTCACCCTCGAACAAGGGATTGGGAAATTTGACGTCGGTCATGCCGAGATTGGCAATGGTCGTGCCGACCGTCATATCGGACACCTGGATGCCGATCATGAGCCCTAGCGTGAACAGCGAGTTCATCAGCGGCTGGCCCCATTCGGTCTCGGTTTCGCAGAAATGCCGGTCGATGTGCAGCGGCTGCGGGTTGAGCGTCATGTTGGAGAACAGCATGTTGTCCATCTGCGTCACGGTGCGCGTATAGCGGTGCTCGTAGGTCTTGCCGACCTCGAAATCCTCGAAATACAGGCCACCACGCTTGTGCCGCTGGATCGCCTCAACCATCGCTATCCTCCGAAAAATCCTGCCAAAATAGGGCTTTGCGGAACCCATTTACGGTTCGTTTACCATAATTCCTCATGGTCGGTAGGCCCGCGAGAGCCGTTGCGTCCGCGTCTACCACCCATAAGCCCAGAATTTTGCAAGGCGCAACACGATGGCTATTCATCCGGCGACTGCCGGCGGGGGACCGCAGATCACCGGAGCGATCCGCCAGGCGGCGCAATCGACCGGTATCAGCTTCGAATATCTGCTCACCACGGCGCAGATCGAATCGAACATGAATCCCTCGGCGCAGGCCTCGACCTCATCGGCGAAGGGCCTCTATCAATTCATCGACCAGACCTGGCTTGGCACCATGAAGCAGGACGGGGCCGCGTTGGGGCTTGGTCAATATGCCGACGCCATCTCGCGGTCGTCTGGCGGACACTATGAAGTTTCGGACCCCGCCATGCGGGCGGCGATTCTGCGGTTGCGCAACGATCCGCAAGCGAGCGCGATGCTGGCGGGTGCGCTCACGCGCAACAACGCGACACTGGTCAGTTCGAACATCGGCCGCCAACCGACCAATGGTGAGCTCTATATCGCCCATTTTCTCGGCGCCGATGGGGCGGGCAAGTTGATCAATGCGGCGTCGGGTCGGCCACAGACAAGCGCGGCTGCCATGTTTCCCAACGCGGCCGCTGCAAACCGCAACATCTTCTACGATCACTCTGGCCGCGCGCGTAGCGTTGGCGAGGTCTATGGCAAGCTGACCAAACTTTTCGATACGGCCCGCGCGGTTGCTTTTGCGCCGCTGGGCGGTACGACGAATGTCGCGAGTGCGGCGCTGCCTCCGTCTCCGTCTGCACCGCCTCTGCCGCCCGCAATGACCGTGGCAACCGCGCCATTGGTCAAGTCGGTGCCGAAGGCGCACGTCGCACGTCTGGCCTCTGCCGATATACCGCGTCCGCCCGCACCGATCCCGCGGCCAGCGCCGATCCAGACCCACGACACCGCCGGCACGACGCAAGCATTCGCGAAAGCCAGCGAACAGCTGCCGGCCCCGCCGGTAGCGCGTGCGTCATTCGAATCCATGTTTACCGACCGTGTGCGGCAGCCTCTGACGCAAACCGTCAGCACGCTGTGGGGTCCGACCAGGACCGGGGCGCCGCCACCGAGCCAGACCGCGCAGGTGTTTGATCTGTTCACCGATCCGCGGCCCAATACGCGCAAGTTGTCCGGTGACAAGGCCTAGTCTTGGCCTGATTTTGCTGGGCATTTCGAGCCGGCATGCTTAACAGCCGATCAATTTCTATGGTGAACGCTTTGTTAAGCCTCATCTATTAGGCTGAATTTTGCCGTCCGTGGGGGCGGTCTCGTAGCGTCGGTTGCGCCATGATCGTTCGTCAGTTCTTGCATTGGGTACGCCAGGCTCCCGCCGGTGAGCGGGCCGAAGCCACATCCGCGCTAGCGCGCGCCTATCTCTATTCCGATTTATCGTCCGATGACCTCGCAGCCGCGGAAGGCGCGATGATCATGCTCCTGGACGATCCATCTCCGCTGGTCCGGCGTGCGCTCTCCGAGGCATTTGCGTCCGCCGATAAAGCGCCACGGATTGTCGTGCATGCGCTCGCATCCGATCAGGCAGATGTCGCATTGCCCGTGCTGGCGCATTCGCCGCTGCTCGATGAAGACGATCTCGTGGACTTGATCGGCACCGGTGACGCAGATGTGCAGGCCGCAATCGCCGGCCGCTCGCCACTGCCACGCGCGCTTGCCGCCGCCATTGCCGAAGTCGGGTCGGCCGAAGCGTGTCTCACGCTGCTGGAAAATTCCGGGGCCGACATTGCGCTGTTTTCGGTGGACCGCGTGGTCGACCGGTTCGGCCATCTTGCGCCAATCCGCGAGAACCTGCTGGCTCGTGATGATTTGCCGATGGCGATGCGCCAGTCGCTTCTGTCCAAGCTGTCGCAAACGCTTGCCGGCTTCGTCGCAGCAAGACAATGGCTTGGCCCGGAGCACGCCGAATACGCGGCGAAAGAGGCCTGCGAAAAGGCGACAGTCGCGCTCGCGGCCGATACGCCTTACGAGGAGGTCGGGGCGCTCCTGCAGCATTTGCGCCATAGCGGCCAACTCACTGCCGGCATGATTTTGCGCGCATTGCTGTCCGGCAACGTGGTCCTGTTTGAAGAGGCGCTTGCGGAATTGTCCGGCGTGCCGATTGACCGCGTCAGCGGCTATATCCACGACAAAAGTATTTCCGGTTTCCGCGCGCTCTATCGCAAGGCCGGACTGCCGGATGTCGCTTATCCGGCTTTCCGCGAAGCTTTGACGGCGATCCGCGCCGGACTTCTGGTCGGTGAGCAGGGCGGGGCGGCGCGCCTCAAGCGGCGCATCGTGGAGCGCGTGTTGGATGCCTGCGCGCATGAGCGTGGCGAGGACAGCCCGTCACTATTGGCGCTGCTGCGGCGTTTCGCGGTGGAGGCCGCGCGCGAGGAAGCGCGTCTCTTCTGTGACGATCTGGTCGCCGACGCCCACATCATTGCTGCCGATCACAGTTTCGATGATCGGCAGCTGGCTGCCGCCTAGTAAATTTCGGCGACTTTCTTTTATTCCGGCACGATCGAAGGACCCTTGAGTTGCTCAAGGACCTCTGGGCGGTCGTGATTTTCCCGTATCAGGAACTCGTCGGTCACGTCGCGCAATCGCTTTGTCAGCGTGGCAGCCAGCTCTTTGGCGTCGGAGCGCGCGTATTCCCGGTAAATTGCCCGCACCGTGTCCACGTGCTGATCGATCAGCTTGAGCGGGATGCGTGCTTCAGCAGGCGTGTGTTCAATGAGCCTGCAAAGACTGTTCGCTGCGGATGCCACTGCGGGGTAGCCGAACGTTGCGGCTTCACCCTTGATGTCATGCGCTGCGCGGAACAGCGCCTCCTTGTTGGCCGCGGAGTGGCCATCTTTGAGCAGGTTGTGGCGGGCGGTATCGAGCCGCTCGCACTCGGAATCCATCCAGGCGGCGAATTCGGGAGAGAGCTCAGCCAATGCCTTTTCGGCGCGGGCCACCGGATCGTCGCCGCTGCCATCTGACGTGTCTTTGGACACGGCCCCACGTAATTTGTTTTCCGGCACGATGACCTCGTGGTCGCCGTAGGTGACGATCGCTGCTGTGTCTTTCGAGCGGGACATGGCCAGGTGCCTTTGTCAGACCACAGTGCGGGCTTTGTCGAGCAAGGGAGTCTGTCTGATGACGTCCGCCTTACCGCCCTTCCGACGTTCCGGGCCGATATAATTCGAATTGATGTTGCGTCGGCGATCCGGGCCGAAATAGGTCTTCGTCTTGATGAACGGGCGAGGATTGGCGACCACGTTGATGATGCGCTGATAAAGGCCTTTTGCCGAAATCGGCTTGGCCAGAAATTCGGTAACGCCGGCATCGCGCGCGGCGGTCACGCGCTTCTTTTCGGAGTGGCCGGTAAGCATGATGATGGCCACGTAAGGATTGGCGTTGGCGCCGGGCTGACGGATCATCTGCATCAGTTCGAGGCCGTCGAAGATCGGCATCGCCCAGTCGGTGATCACGATGTCAGGAAGGTAATGTGTAAACGCTTCCAGGCCGGCCGCGCCATCTTCCGCTTCATAGACTTCGCGGGCGCCGAAACCATGCAGCAGCGTGCGCAATATGCGGCGCATATGCGTATTGTCGTCAATGACGAGGAAGCGCAAACGGTTGAAATCGATACGGACCATGGTGCCCCGGGCCTCGGGCGCGCCTGGAGCCCGGTACCGTGGCAATGAAACTAACGGTGCCCCGTTAACGAATGGTTTAGGAAGGAGGCGCGCTAGGCTTTCAGCAACGCGGCCATGATCCGTTCCCGCGTCAGCGGCAGGTCGCGGATACGGGCGCCGAGCGCATGCGACACGGCATTGCCGATGGCCGCCGCGGTTGGCCCGGCAGTGACCTCACCGACGCCAAGCGGCACCTCATCTTTGGTGTTGATAAGCTCGATGTCTATTTCCGGCACTTCGCTGAATTTCAGGACGGGATAGGTTTCCCAGTCGAATGACGCGACGCCATTGTCGAAGCGGACTTGCTCCTTGAGAACCCAACTTGCCGACTGAATGATGCCACCTTCGAGCTGGTTGACCGCTCCGTCGGGATTGACCACAAGTCCGGCATCGGTCGCACACCACACGTGGTTTAGGCGGATTTCTTCCTCGACTGAAAGATCGACGACTACCGCGGAGTAGGCGGCGCGGTTTTTGTAGCGGGCGAAGGCAATGCCTCGGCCGCGGCCTGATCCGCCTGGCTCCTTCGGATTCCAGTGCGCCATGGCAGCGACTTTCTCGATGACCGCACGCGCCCGTGCATCCGCGGTAATTGAGAGCCTGTATTGAACGGGGTCTTGTCCGGCGCGCTCTGCCAATTCGTCGATGCAACACTCAAGCGCAAATACGTTCGGCATGGCACCCAGTCCGCGCAGCGCCGATGTGCGAACCGGCGCCTCGGTGACAAGGTGGTGCAGAATGCGTTTGGCAGGAATGTCGTAGAGCGGCTCGCCATTGCGGGTGGCGCCACCACCATTGGCTTCCGGCACGTCGTTCGGGGGCGGCTCGGGCGGCGGATCGGGCAGGGCAAGCGCCCCGAGCAGATTGCCGCCGGCACCAGGCCGCAGGTTGTGCGTTGGGCTCCAGATCTCCTGCGTCCAATCGATCGGCTTGCCATGGTCATCGACCAAGGCGCGCACCTTCACGATCATTGCCGGCGTTTTCGGCTCGTAGATGAATTCTTCCTCGCGCCGCCAGCGCACGCGGACCGGCTGTCCTGGCCTCTGCATCGCGATGATAGCGGCGTCGGCGGCGGCATCGTCGGCGCCGTTATGGCCGTAGCAGCCGGAGCCCTGAACGTGATGAACAATGATCGAGGAGGGCTCGAGCTTGAGCGTTTTTGCCAGGGCCGCGCGCAACGGATAAACGCCCTGGCAATGCGTCCAAACCGTCAGTTTGCCGTCCTGAAAGAGCGCGATTCCGCACGAGGGCGAGATCGAAGCATGCGCGAGATAACCGCGCGTATAGGTTCGCTCAAATCGCTCACGCCCTTTGGGGTCGGCCGGCTCTGCACCGAAGACACGGTCGACCGCCGGTCGCTGCAATAACCAATTGGCTTCCTGTTGGGTCGGGGTTGGTGCTTCCACATTCTGCCAGGCAACATGGTTGAGCGCAGCGACTCCTGCTGCTTCGACGGCGGTTTCGTTGTCACCAACGATTGCGAGAAAATTTCCGTTACGCACGAATGCGATCGGGCCTTTTGCCGCGCGGCGAATAGCCGTTTCGTCGATCGCGCCGATCGTCGCGCCGCGGTTCGGCTGGCGCACGACACGGGCGTGCACCATGCCATCGAGCTGCATGTCGTGGATGAAGACCGCATCGCCAAAAATCTTGGCCGGAAGATCGAGGCGAGCGCTGCTCGCACCGATGTTTTTAAGGTCGGCGATGCGCTTGCGAACGCCATTTCCGGTTGCTTTGGCGGAGAGGTCGACTGCGCCAGCAAGCGTCCAATAATCCTGTCCGGTTGATGTATTGCCGCGATAGACGCTGCCGTCTCGAATGGATAATTCGTCCACCTTGCAGGCGAGTACTTTGGCCGCCTGTTCGAGGAACAGCGCCCGCACGTCGGCGCAGGCTTGCCGCATGGCGACCCCGCCGAATTGGATCGATTGGCTACCGGCCGTGTACCCTTCATTAGGCGCTTTCTCGGTGTCCCCGGAACGCATCGTGATGCGCTCGATTGCAACGTCGAGTTCATCGGCTGCAATCTGCGCCATGGCGGTGAGCACACCTTGGCCGAGCTCGACCCGGCCGGTGAGTACCGTCACCTTGCCGGGCGCCGGAAAAGCGACCCACCGGTCGAGTTGAGGATTGTCATTGAGTGGACCGGGCAGAGGAGCATTCATCGGCGTCCTCCGGCGCGCATGGCTGCAGCCGCCTTTTCGACGGCGCGGATAATCCGGTTGTGCGAACCACAGCGGCAAATATTTCCGTCAAGCGCCGCCGCAATTTGCGCGCGCGTCGGGTTCGGATTCTTGTCAAGCAACGCTTTGGCCGAAATCAAAATTCCTGCGAGACAGTAGCCGCATTGGCCGGCCTGCTGATCAATAAAGGCCTGTTGCAGCGGGTGCGGCTTTGCGGCGTTACCCAGGCCCTCGACAGTGACAACCTGCTTACCCGCGATGCTCCAGACCGGTTTGGTGCAGCACTTTTCCGGCGCGCCGTCGACGAGCACCATGCAGCAACCGCACTGCTCAAGCCCGCAGCCAAAACGCGTTCCCATCAGGCCAAGCTCGTTGCGCAACACATTGAGCAGCGGGGTCTCTTCGTTGTCGAGCGTTACGCTGACGGCTTTACCGTTCACCGAAAAGTCGAACGTCTTGGACACGCTTGCTCCTAAAAACCAAACTGCTCGCGGAGGATGCGTTCGTCGAGACTGTGCCCCGGATCGAACAGCATATTGATCGATATATCGTGGTCCATTCGGATGTCTACGTTGCGCACGGAGCGCACTTCGTCATGGTCGGCGACGGCGGCGACCGGGCGTTTGTCGGCCTCCGTCACCTCAATCGTGACCTTGGCCTTGTCGGGCAACAAAGCACCGCGCCAGCGGCGCGGCCGGAACGGGCTGATCGGCGTCAGCGCGAGCAGCGGCGCATTGATTGGAATGATCGCGCCCTGCGCGGAAAGATTATAGGCCGTTGAACCCGCCGGCGTTGCCACCAAAACGCCGTCGGCAACCAGTTCGGCTAATCTTTCCTGTCCATCGATCAGGATGCGCAGGTGCGCCGCTTGCGCGCTTTGCCGGAACAGCGACACCTCATTAATGGCGCGGTGTTCGTGGATGCGCCCTTGCGCGTCGCGGGCTTGCATGACCAGGGGGTGAATGACGGTGATTTGCGCGGCTGCCAGCCGTTCGACCAGGCGTTCCTCAATGAATTCATTCATCAGGAAGCCGACGGTGCCGCGATGCATCCCGTAGATCGGCTTGCCGGATTTCATGAACTTGTGCAGGGTTTGCAGCATCAAACCGTCGCCGCCGAGAGCGACGATTGCGTCGGCCTTGGCGGGGTCGGAGTTGCCGTAACGCTTTTCCAGCCGAGAATAGGCCTCACGCGCCTCGGGCGTCTGACTGGCGACGAAGGCAATGTGCTCGAAACGCTTGGCCGGTCGGCTCATCTGGGGACCTGACGATGGAACGCGCGGTGCTCGTCTATACGACTTGGCCATCAATTGTCGAGGCGGAGCGGGCAGGGCGCGTTATCGTCGAGCGTCGGCTGGCAGCCTGCGTCAACATCCTGCCGGGAATGATTTCGCACTATTGGTGGGAGGGCAAGATAGAACGGGCCGAGGAGGTGGACCGACTGGTTCGAGCCATGTCCGCTTTCTGGGGTAAAGCAGACATCGCTCCCGCATCGCAAAATGTCCGCTAATGACCCAAAGCGGACATTGATTCTGCGAGTGGATGCACACTCAAAGAAAGACCGCCTCGCGGCGGTCCTTCGCAACAAAGTTTGCGTCCCAAAAGCTCAGCGGGTGCTCATGCGGATAGAGGCTGGGTGCCCCGACAGCTTGAAGCGCTTGACCGGGGTGATTTTTGTGCCGTTGACCTTCAGGATCGACAGATCCTGATCCAGATAATTACCAACAAAGAGGTATTTGCCGTCCGGGGTGAAGGCCGCGCCTTCCGGCAAGCCGCCGACTTCCACGTCGCCGACTTTCGTCACTTTCTTGCCGGAGATGCGCAGCACCGAAGCGGTACCATTGCGCTTGTAAAAATATGCGCTCTTGTTGTTGGAACCGGCGAGGATCATCGCCACGGCAACATCGCCCTTGGGGGAAATGGCCAAGCCCTCCGGCCCGTCACCGACCACGACGCGGTCAGTGATACGCGGTGGGTTGAGTTCGAGATCGATGACGCTCACGGTGTCTACACTGCCGTCGGAGTTGCCGGCATTGCCGTTGTCGGCCGTAAGCGCGATCTTGCCGCTCGGCGCTACGGCGACATTGTACGGCCACTGGCCGGTCGGCAAATCAAGCTTGCTGTAGGTTACCTTGTCGCCATTAACGTCGAGCAGGGAAACTTTGTGGTCGTTGAATTTGGTCACTAGCGCGTGCTTGCCATCGGGCGTGAAGACGGCGTGCGAAACAATTCCACCCATATCAATGGTATCGATTACTTTGACATCGGTACCTTTGACTGAAAGTACACTGACCGACTTGTCGGCGCGGTTAGTGACAAGCGCCAGATTGCCTGCAGAATTGAAGCTTAGGCCAGAGGGTTGCTTGCCGACTGTAACCGTGCTGGCGAGCTTTGGCGGATTTTCCTTAAGGTTGATGACATATACTTTGTTGTCAGGGCCCATCTTAAGCTTGTCGCCGTCCTTCGTGACGTCAATTGAGTTTGCGACCAGTGCGATTGAGTTTGTTGGATCAATGGCCAGATTGACTGGAGGTCCAATAACTGAGTTTTTTAGCGGAAGGCTGGCAACGACTTTTGGATTTTCCGGGTTTGCCAGATCAAGTATTACGACCGAATTGTTACCAGCTGGGTGAAGTACCGGAGCGCCTTTATCGTCCCACAACAGTTTCTCGTCATTGCCAACGATCAAGTACGGAGCAGCGGAAGCCGAATTCACACTGACAGCTGCCAAAAACGCGATGGCACCCAGTGTTGAAAGCAATGTGTGTTTTACATGCATGGTGGCGTTTCTCCATAGCCGAGGTTTCTTTTTCTATCGCCACAATAATGGCGCTTCTGACATATGACGGCAATTAGATTGAGAGCATCTTTTTCTATCCGTAAGTCACGCAAGCTGGGAAGCATCTATTCGACGGTGCTTATTCGGGTAAAGGCGGGCTCTCAATTTAAGGTGGTCATGTCTGCTTTTGGCACTAAGCGGACATGCGTCAGTGCACTGCGAATGTCTGCTTTCGGGGGTAAAGCGGACATCGCTTGCCGCGGCCCGCTTGACTTCCTTCGGAGTTCAAGAGAACATTTTACCGTGCTGGTTCCCCGAGTTACATCGGGGACGAAAGAGGGAACACGGACACGACGAATTCGAGCCTTCGAATTTGAAGCAATCCGTGGCTGCCCCCGCAACTGTGAGCGGCGAGCCTTAGGTCCACTACAGCCACTGGGAAACTGGGAAGGCTGGACCACAAGGCAACGACCCGCGAGCCAGGAGACCTGCCAGCGCGGTCACCCAACCGGTGGACGGGGCGTCCATACGGAGCGGTCTTTCGCAGCGGTGACGGCAATGCCGGTGCGAAGGCCGTGAGAGCAACTTCTCCCACGACATTCCGCAGGTGAGCCCCGCGCGTCGCTGCCTGGGTTTCTCACTGCGTCCTTTGCATCGGGCCTGGTCATCACCCGATGCGTTCGCATGCGCGAACGCAAACGAAGGAACGTTTGTGTCATGGGACTCAAAATATCTCGATTGGGCACAATTTTGGTGCTCACGCTCTTTCTTACGCAAACTGCTGGTGCGCAGAGCAATACGCAGGTGCTTCCGACCATTGATGTCTGGGCGTCCCGCACCGGTACAGGAATTATCGGCGCCTCCACCAGCGTTGTTACGGCAGAAGACATCGCCCGCTCGCCAGGGACCACGATCCAGGACGTGCTGTCGCGAGAAGCCGGCGTCCAGAGCTGGAGCACAACCGGCGGCAATAACGGCGCGACCACGACAGTCGACCTGCGTGGCTTCGGCGCAACGGCGTCGTCCAACACGCTGTTCCTGCTCAATGGCCGCCGTTTGAACGATATCGATCTCCTCGGTGTCGATCTGAGCACGATCCCGAAGGACAGCATCGAGCGCATTGAGATTACGCGCGGCAACAGCGGCGCCGTGCTCTACGGCGGCGGCGCGGTGGGTGGTGTCATCAACATTATTACCAAGACCGGCGTGGGACTGCCGCCGACCGCACGTATCGAAACCGGCGCAGGCTCGTTCAATCAGCGTGAGCTCAACGGCTCGGCCACGGTATCGCACGGTCCCTTCGCAGCATCGGTCTTTGCCAACGGGGTCGATTCCAATGGCTATCGCGTCAACAGCGCGCTGCTGCAGCGCAACGCGATCGGCGACTTGCGCTACACGGGCAGTGAAGGCAGCGCATGGTTCAATATCGTCGGAGACGAACAGCATCTCGGTCTGCCCGGCGCGCGTCTTGTCGACCAGGCCGCCGGAATCAACGAGCTCGTGACCGATCGCCGCGGCGCTACCACGCCGACCGCCTTTGCCGACAAGAAGGGTGGCGGCGTCATACTCGGCGTCTCGCGCATAATCGGCCAAGGCGTCGAGCTGATCGTTGACGGAAACCTGCGACGGAAGGACCAGACTGCATTTTCGACGCTGTTCGGATTCGACACGTCCGACATCCGCGAGCTGACGACCGGATCGATCACGCCGCGCACGAATATCGACACTCAGATCGCGGGCTTGCCGACGAAAATTACCGCTGGCATCGACTATTACAATTCGCAGCTCGAGGCCAAACGTAGCGTCGCGCTGACCGATCCGCCGTTTCATACCTACAATCTTCGTCAGCAATCGACGGCGGCCTATGCGCAACAGACACTTTCCGTCCTGCCGACGACTGATGTCTCGTGGGGCGGGCGGCTCGAGCAGATGTCGCTCTCTGCCCGTGACCGCTTCGATCCGACGGCGCCAGGTGCATTTCCTCCTTTCGACGCCGAGGCGACACCGCTCGATAAGACCGAAACAAATCACGCGCTCCACTTTGGCTTCGAGCACCGGTTCTCGCCGATGCTCGCAGTCTTCGGCCGCGTCGCGCGCAGCTTTCGCACACCGAATGTCGATGAGCGTATCGGCGTGAATGCGTTTCCGGTCGACTTCGACCTAAAAACCCAGACTTCGCGTGACATCGAGGGAGGGCTGCGCGGGCGTTTCGGCAGGTTCGCCTGGCAATCCAGCGTTTATGACATGGAGCTCAATAACGAGATCCTGTTCATCCCGTTTCCGCCGATCGGCGCCAATATCAATCTCGACCCAACCCGGCGCTATGGTGTGGAGACCACCGCATCGTTGGATGTCACCGAGACAATGCGGCTCACAGGGGCGCTTTCCTATACCCGCGCAAAATTCCGTGAAGGCATCTATGTCGGCAATGACGTTCCGCTGGTGTCGCGCTGGTGGGGCAATATCGGAGTCTCCGCCGACCTCTACAAAAAGTACGTCGTGTTGGATGCCGTGGTTCGCTACGTCGGCGAGCGGCGCATGGACAACGACCAGGCAAACTTCCAGCCATTGATTCCCGAACACACGACAATGGATGTGCGGCTCGGCGGCCAAATGCAAAACCTGTTCTGGTCGGTCGCGGTGCAGAACCTGTTCAACGTGCTGTATTTCGATTACGCGGTGGCGAGTTCAGCAACCTTTGGTCGCTACAATGCCTATCCGCTGCCGGGCCGAACATTCATGGCGAAGGCGGGCGTCACGTTCTGAGCGCGCTCGGAGCGTCAGTTCTGGTCAGCTTTGATGTCGTTGTCCTTCACCACCTTGCCCCAGGTACGCATTTGGTTGCCGACGAACGTACGCTCGACTTCGGGGCCGCCGAGGGTCAATGAGACTTGCTGGGTTTCAACCAATTGTTTGGCGATGCGCTCCTCGCGCAGCGTGGCGGCCATCGCATCGCCGAAGCGTTCAATGATCGGTTTTGGTGTACCGGCCGGCGCGAACATCCCCCACCAGGCATAGGCCTCGAAACCCGGAAAGCCGCTCTCGGCTACGGTCGGCACCTGAGCGATGAATTGGTTGCGCTCTTTCCCGGTCTGCACGATCGCACGAATAGTTCCGGCATCGACCTGGGGCATCGAGAGCGCGGTGCTCCCAACCAGAAGATCGACATGGCCGGCGACTGCGTCATTCATCGCCGGACCGCCGCCGCGATAGGGTACGTGCGTCAGTTTCACGCCGGCGCGCTGGGACAGCAGCGCCATCGCAAGATGACCGACACTGCCACTGCCGACGGAGCCATAGCTGACGCTGCTCGGATTTTCCTTCGCGAAGGCAATAACATCGGCCAGCGTGTTGTAGGGCTTGGCTTTCGCCGTTGTTATCAAGTAGGGCGCGGTGCCAATCAGCAGCACCGGGTCGAGATCCTTCTCGCTGTCGTAGGGCAGGCTCGGCAGCACAAATGGGTTGGCGGCGTGGTTGTCGAACACAGCCAGCCAGGTATTGCCGTCGGGCGGCGATTTCACGACCGCAGCAGTGCCTATGCTGCCGGACGCGCCCGACCGGTTCTCGATCACGATGGTGGCGCCGAGGCGCTGCTGCAAACCCGGCTGGACCAACCGCATGATCGCATCGGTCGATCCGCCCGGCGGGTAAGCGACAACAATTCGGACCGGACCGGCGGGCCAGGTTTGCGCGCGAGCCACGAACGGCGCGGCCAACGGCGTTGCGACACCGGCCAGCACGAGCGTACGGCGTGTAAGCCTCATGACGTCCTCCCTCGGTTATTTTTAGGAGGCAGCATACATTTCTTCGGCACAGGGCGCACCGGCCTCTCTGGCCGATCCTGCACCAGTCGCTATGATTGAGCCGGAGTTGGGGACCGACCGAATGCGGACTGCGCGGATGCAACGGATTGCACTATTGATGGCCGCTGTCGCGACAATTGCGCTTGGCGGCTGCGCGACCGACGTTGGGCCAAGCGCGGCCGAATTGAAGGCGAAATGGGATGCGGAAAATGTTTTTCCGCAAGCCTACAGGCAAGATTTGCTGGCCTATCTGCGCACCTATCTCAATGATCCGTCGCATGTCCGGGGCGCAGCCGTATCGCAGCCGCAGCTCAGAAATGTAGGTCCGGGCGACCGCTACGTCGCCTGCGTGCGCTTCAACGCGCGCAATACCGACGGAAAATATCAGGGGTCAAAAGATGGCGCCGCGATTTATGTGGCGGGCAAGCTCGATCGTTTCTTCGATTTGCCAAAGGACGTTCGCGAGCTTTGCAAGGACGTGGCTTTTGCCCCGTTCCCCGAGCTGGAGAAGCTGACGCGCTAGCGCGCCAGCTCAGTCTGAAAGCACAGACGTGCATCAACCGCCGGGCTCAAGCGGCTCGGCGGCGCGAGGTTCAGACAGAACGGCCGAAAGCAGCCTCGGGCTACGAGGTCACTTAACCTTGAGGTTCTCCGCGGACGTCTTCCCGCGGTTTTCGACGAGTTCGAACTGAACGGTCTGTCCCTCGTTCAGCGTGCTAAGTCCGGCGCGTTCGACCGCCGAGATGTGCACAAACACATCCTTCCCGCCTTCTTGGGGCTGGATGAAGCCATAGCCCTTCGTCGGATTGAACCACTTTACGGTGCCCTGAGGCATGCTAGATCTCCGAAGTATTACCAACGCCACAGTGTGCCACAGTCCTCAACCGGCGAACAAGGTCCCTTTGGGCGCCTTGGGGCCGCCAGGGCCGGGCTCGTTTGTGGTTCGTGCTTGGCTGCTTCCGGTGCCGGGTGAGGGAATTGAACCCCCGACCAACGGTTTACAAAACCGCTGCTCTACCGCTGAGCTAACCCGGCTAGCCGTCGGAATTTGAGTTGCTTAGCACCGAAGCGGCGGGTAGTGAATTCCAGACTAGCGGCCGTTAGCTACCATTTCCCAAATATTTGGGCCCCAATGGTGCGGGCGATGTTCTCGACGCGGGCGGTCAAACCGGTATGAGACGCGCCACTCGGTATGGCGGGGGGTGGGGAGGCGGATGTCTGATAGTCGGAGGTCGGATCCCAGGCGCCGTCGGTCGAGCCGGGCGCATACGGCCTTTTCGGAATAGCCGAAGTCCTGAGCGCTGCGATCTAAACCAGGAAAATCCCCGGAATAAAAAGGCTCAGCCAGATCTTTCTCGACTGAAATCTTTGCCACTTAGGCCTTGCCGGCCGACATCAGCAGGCAGCCGTACTGGATGGCGGTGAAAACCACCGTCAAAACGCCCCAACCAACGAATTCGATCCCGACCATGACTTTTCTCCCCGTACAGCCTAGATCCTCGCTGATTGCACAATAGAAGGCCCCCGGGGGCCGGGCTGTGTCAGCCATCACAAAAATGCGGATTCTGCGCCCGAGCCGGTCACTGATGGGGCCTTTGGGCCCCGCGTCCTTTCGGCGTCACCAGGCGCCTCCGCCCGCACAAAAAAGCCCCGCACCACAGGTGCGGGGCCGGATTGCTGGATGGAGGGCGGCCGTGCGCGGGGCCACCCGGCCGTCCCTTACATCTGGGTGATATCTCGATCCTTGGTCTCAGGCAGGAAGATGAGCCCGACGACGAAGCTCATCGCTGCCACAACGATCGGATACCAGAGACCGGAGTAGATGTTTCCGGTCGCCGCGACGATCGCGAACACGGTCGCCGGCAGGAAGCCGCCGAACCAGCCGTTGCCGATGTGGTAGGGCAGCGACAGTCCGCTGTACCGGATGCGCGTCGGGAACAGCTCAACCAGCCAGGCTGCGATCGGCGCGTACACCATGGTGACGTAGATCACCAGGATGGTGAGCAAGACGATCGTCATGGGTAGTTGATGTCGGCCGGATTGGCGCTGGGCGGATAGCCGTGCTTGGTGATTGCATCACCGAGCTGCTTGGCGAAGTCCGGCGTGCCGGTCTGGATGACCGTATCGCCGACCTTCACGCTGGCCTTGGTACCCTTTGGCGCAGCTTCGTTCTGGTAGTTCACCGAACGTCCGACGAGAGCCGATTTGGCGATGTCGCACGAGGTGGTGAACTTGGCAACGCCGACCGGGTTGAACTGGAATGAGCACTCGCTCGGATCGGCGATCACCGTCACCGGCGCAGCCGCGAGCGCTGCTTCCAGCTTCGGATTGGTGAAGTGGATCAGGCCCTGGAAGATCGGGAAGTAAGTGACGACCGCCAGAGCAAAGCCCGCCAGGATGATCGGTTTGCGTCCGATCTTGTCCGAAAGCCAGCCGAACACGATGAAGAATGGCGTGCCAAGCAGGAGCGAGACCGCGATCATGATTTGCGCCGGGATCGCGGGCACCTTCGCCGTCAGGAGCAGGAAGAACAGCGCATAGAACTGTCCGCCGTACCACACCACCGCTTCACCGGCAGTGGCGCCGAACAACGCGAAGACCGCGATTTTGAGCATTGGACCAGTTGCCGAAGGCTTCCATCAACGGCTGCTTGGAGCCTTTGCCAAGCTCTTTCATGCGCTGGAACAGCGGGGACTCGTTCAGCTTAAGTCGGATCCAGATCGAAACCGCGAGCAGGATGGCCGAGAGCAGGAACGGAATGCGCCAGCCCCAGGCGGCGAAGGTCGGTTCGCCCTGGTAGGAGCGAATGCCGAGCACCAACAGCAGCGCCATGAACAGACCGAGCGTAGCCGTGGTCTGGATCCACGACGTGTACAGCCCGCGCTTGTTCTTCGGCGCATGTTCGGCGACGTAGATCGCCGCGCCGCCATATTCACCGCCGAGCGCGAGACCTTGCGCCAGACGCAGGCCGATCAGGATAACCGGCGCGATGATGCCGGCGGACGCATAGGACGGCAGCACGCCGATGAAGAACGTGCCGATGCCCATCAGCGACATGGTGATGAGGAAGGTGTATTTGCGGCCGATGAGATCGCCGAGCCGTCCGAAGAACAGCGCACCGAACGGGCGCACCGCGAAACCGGCGGCGAAAGCGAGCAGCGTGAAGATGAAGGCCGCCGTCGGATTGACGCCGGAGAAGAACTGCGCCGCCAGGATGGGCGCGAGCGTGCCGTAGATATAAAAGTCGTACCACTCGAATACCGTGCCGAGCGATGAAGCGAAGATGACCATCCGTTCCTCGGACGTCATCCCGCCTTCGCGGTATGTGTTCGCAGTCATTGCTGTCATGGGCGTTGTCCCCGTTTCCTCATTTATTTTGATTTCTTGTTGGGGGCAGCTTGCCGCCTAGTCACGTCAGACTACCCCGAGCCAGAAATACGCCCGGCATCATAGCGCGTCTGTGCACCTCAGGTCTTACGCCTAAAGTCGTAATAGACTTTTATGTGGTTATGATTCCGAAGGAAAAATTGAAGGCGAAAAGCACCGATCGATGCCTCTCCGAGGCGTACTTCACAACGCGCTGGAGAGCTTTTCCAATATGTCGATCAGCCAGGCGGCGGCGTGCAGCACCGCCAGCCGCCCGGCCAGCTTTTCCTTTCGATAGATGTCATTGAGGAGCTTGAGCGCGCGCTTGTAACCCGGGTGACTCTGCGCGGCCTCACCAAGCAACTGCAACCGCGCCGACAGCTCGGCGCGGCGTACTTCCAGCTCGTCGTAACGCTGGCGAAAGCTCTGCCGCTTTTGCGGCGGCGGCTTGTCGGGGGCGGGGTTGGGCCGGCGGTCAGGCATGGCGGGTTACATGGCGGTTAACTGTATTGGTGTCGAATTTTGTGGCGAAAATGAAGATGCAACTGATCGAGGCACTCTCAAGGCGCACGCCACAATTAATAATATCCGGCGATTGAGCGGGGTGCACTAAAGTCTTCGTATAAACTGCAGGCCTATTCATTACGGATTGGAGCTGCAATGCGCAGATATCTCGTCCCCGTAATTTTTGCCGGGCTTGTCGGTACCGCCGGTGTGACAACGGCGATAGCGGCCGATTTATCCAAAGGCGGCGATGCCGGCTCGAATTATTATTCTGCATATGGCGCGCGCATTGAACCGATCGTGATCTACGACGATCAGCCTGGCGTGATTGGGCGGTCGTACTGGTACTCGCCCTGGGCCAATCGCCACTATTTTCCAAAGACGGGCAAGCGACCGAGAGTCGGGCGGCTCGAACACATAACGGCACGTCCGGCTTCCAAGGCGGAAGATTATTTCCAGCTTTGGACAGTCTCGTCGGGAACGCCTTTTGATCTGCCTCCCAGCCGCGCGAGCCAATATGGCATCGCGCCAGTGCAACCGATGCAATAGCCTGAGTACCGAGCGGGGCGGTATATTACGCGCGGTCCAATTGGCCGCTCGCAATATAGAGTGCGAGCGCAGCTGCATTCGACACGTTCAGGCTTTTGATTTCGCCGGGAAGATCAATTCGGGCGACGTGATCGCATGTTGTCTTCGTCAATTGCCGCAGGCCCTTGCCTTCGGCACCGAGGACCAGAGCGAGCGGTGCGCGCAAAGCGAGATCGGGCAGGTTGGCGTCACCCGTGCTGTCGAGTCCGACCACGAGAAAACCGCTTTGCTTTAGCGCGGCGAGGGCACGCGCCAGGTTCTGCACGTTGATCAAAGGCACATGTTCAAGCGCTCCCGAGGCAGCCTTGGCCAGCGCCCCGGTCGCATCGGGACTGTGGCGTTGCGTCGTCACGATCGCTGTTGCCCCGAATGCTGCGGCCGAGCGGAAAATTGCGCCGACATTGTGCGGATCGGTAATCTGATCGAGCACCAGCACAACGCCTTCAGCCGGCAAAGCGTCGATGGCAGGAGAGGGCAACGGATCGCTCTCAAGGTAAAGCCCCTGATGCACGGCGTCAGGCAATAGCCGTTCGGCGATCGCGGATGGCCGCACGACCTCGGGCGCCACACGAGGTGAAATGCCCTCGTCAGACAGTCGTCGCGCGGCATTCTCGGTGGCGAGCAGCTTGCGAATGTGCCGGGCCGGGTTTTTCAGAGCAGCGGTGACTGTGTGCCAGCCATACATGACGACCGGACCGTCGGCGTCAGGACGCAAGCTCTCTCGACGAGCACGCTCAAATCGCTCGCGTCGCTCGACTTGCTCACGCGTAGCGCCTGGTTTTGCGCCGGAGCCCGGCCGGCGGGGAGATTGTCGTGACGTCATTGCTCGTGTCCGTGCTGCGCCCCTCAATCCAGGAAGACCTGGGCGGCGAGGATTTATGGGTGCCTTAACTGATCCACCGCGCGCGGAACAGCCTCCATTGACTTAATGGGGGCGGCTCCCCATAAAACCGGCAAATCCCGACCGGCCGGCGGGCGGAGCCGAATTGTCTTTCGAGATCAAAACGGTGCGACGGCTTCGGGGGAGTGTCCCGAGCGGCAAAGGGGGCGGACTGTAAATCCGCTGGCTATGCCTTCGTAGGTTCGAGTCCTACCTCCCCCACCAGTCGCCCGCTCGCGAAATGGGCGATGCTGCTGCGTCGAAGTCCGACGATGGGTGCCAGACAAGTCCCTCCACGAGAGACTCGGTGATGCACCGTGTCGCTCAGCGTCCGCGTGCAAACCGCATTAAAATCTAAAAACGATTGTTGAGTTGTTGAGCAGCGCAACCCGCCGGAAACTGGAATCATGACGCGAGTCATGAAGCGCGTAAAAAACGGCAGGCTGTATCTGATCCTGACCAGTGACGAAACGAGCGGCCATCTCACGACCGGGCACGCAAAATTCTACAAGCAAGTTCTGCAACGGCTGCTGGACGCCGTACCACGCCGAGCCGTTAGCGCGGCCAAAAAGGCGGCCTGGCATGAGAGATGAAAAAGCCAGTTTCCCAATGTTTATGAACCGTTTATACGGTGCGATTATGTGCGGAGGTAATTGACAACCGCAGGTGCCATGCCATCATTGCGGCGTGGCGTGGGGGGTAAAATGCCATGCAATCTGTCAAGCGTGCGGGCGCGGCCATAACAATTGGCGTGCCGCCGTGGCGTTTTCGACGTGACGTTGGGCCCCCGCGGGCCCGTGACGCGATCGATTCTCCAAACGACAAAATTATCTATGAGCGACGTGAGGAATGTGTGGGGGCACTTCTCCGCACAGGCAATTTGGCTATCGAGTCAAAATAAGAACATCACGCACCCAAGGTGCGGGGTAAGGGGGCAAGACTGTTACGCACTGGTTCCCATGATGCCTCCGGCGGGGAAGGTGATGGGGTTGGCACTCTAAACCCTGAAGCTTCTTCTGCTGTCGGAAAAATCGGGCACGGCGCCGTTGCTTCTCCGAGAGAGACGCACGCGATCGCGCACGTTCATTCCGATGCGGTGTCACTGACCGTTCCAGATGCGCATTTGTTGTTCTCGGCCGACTTCAAGAGATCGGGATCAGACCTGATCTTGGTTGGGGCGAATGGGCAGAAATTCATCATCTTTGATTATTTCCGCCACGAAAAGCTTACCGATTTGGTTTCACCTGACGGCGCCACGCTCTCAGCGCACATTGTCGAAAAACTGGCGGGCTCGATTGCTCCCAACCAATACGCTCAAGCCACGACGTCCACCCCCGCCGCGCAAGTCATAGGAAAGATCGAAAAAGTCAGCGGGTCGGTGACGGCTGTTCGCAACGGTGTTGCTGTTACGCTGAACGTCGGTGATGCAGTCAACAAAAGCGATATTGTTCAGACCGGTAGTGATTCATCTTGTGGCATCAGTCTTCTCGATGGGACAGCACTCAATTTATCTGCCAACACACGGATGGCGCTGAACGATTTCCTTTTTGACGCCAACGCAATCTCGGGTAATGGTAGCCACCTCACGCTGGTGCAAGGCGCCTTTGCGTTCGTCTCCGGACTCGTCGCAAAGACCGGCGGCTTGAATGTCGAAACGCCGGTCGCAGTCATTGGAATTCGCGGAACCGTCGGGGGCGCGAGTTGTGCGGATAACGGCCAATGTGACTATCACGCGGCGCCCGAGCTCAATGGCCAGCCGAGCACTTTCTCTCTGCTTACCGGCGGTCGGTTCGTAGACGGCCAATATGTCGACGGGCGGTCGATCGGCTCTGTGACCTTAGGAGCCGACGCGCACGTCGTGTCCCCTGCGCCGAATGCGCCTCCGCAAGTTACATTTGTCGCTGCCGCGGCAGCGAATCAGGGGTTGGCGAACCTCACTCAGAACCTGGTTAGCTCTATTTCAACGTTCACGCCCGGACCTCCCGCGCCTCCTGGGCTTCCCGGGCCGCAGGGTCCGCAAGCGCCACAGGGACCTCAGAAGTCCAAACCCGCAATCAGCTCCAAGTCCGGGCAGCTCGGCGCCGCCGCCGCCGGTGCCGGACAACAACCCTAACGATAACCACTTGCCGTTGACGCTCTTGCCAACCACGCCAAATCCCGACACGGCGCTCAACGTTGCGCCGCCGCTTCCACCGGTGCCGCTGCCGTCGAATACGAACACGACTACTGATGCGCTTATCATACAATCAGCATCAACTCCGCCTCCGCCAGCGCCGCCCGCAACCATTAGCGCGACGATCGGCACGGTTAGCGGTCAAACGCCGACGATTTCCAGCGGCGGAGTAACAAAGGATAACACGCCGACACTGTCCGGCTCGGCCAGTACGGACATTGTTACAGTGAACGTGCTTGACGGCTCGAAAAATCTCGGCGCGGCGACGATCGATAGTTCGGGCACCTGGACCTTTACTACCCCTCAGCTGTTGGACGGCGCGCATACCTTTACGGCCGCTGCGACCGATACAGGCGGCAATACCACCACATCGAATGCGGTCACAGCCGTTATCGACACCACGCCGCCGGGGGCGCCAACCATCAGTTTGGTGACAGACAGTGTCAGCCCGGTGACTGGCGCGGTCGCGAACGGCGCGGCAACCAATGACCCCAACCCGACGGTGAGGGTGAATGTGAGCGGCACCGGGGCCTTGGCCGGCGATACGGTCCAGCTTTACGACGGAAGTATCCCCGTGGGCAGTCCTCACGTGCTCACGGCCGCTGACATCGTGAACGGGTTTGGCGATGTCCAAACCGGGACTCTTGCCGACGGCACCCACACCATCACTGCTCGGATCACGGACACGGCAGGCAATCAGAGCAATGACTCAACGGTCTTTGCGATTATCGAGGACACCACGCCGCCGGCGGCCGGCACGCTGAGCTTCGCCAACCTGACCGATACTGGCACGGCCAACACGCCGCCGGTGACGCAGGACAAGGCCTTCGACCTGACGCTGACGGGTCAGGAAAGCGGCGCGTCGGTGGTGTACCAAGTCTCCACCGACGGTGGTCTGAACTGGACGACGACGGCGGCGAACCAGAGCAATCTGGCGGACGCGGACTATCGGTTCCGCGCGCAGGTGACCGATGCGGCCGGTAACAGCTCGACCAGCAACGTCATCGAGGTGGTGGTGGACAATACCGTGCCGGCGGCCGGCACGCTGAGCTTCGCCAACCTGACCGATACCGGCACGGCCAACACGCCACCGGTGACGCAGGACAAGGCCTTCGACCTGACGCTGACGGGTCAGGAAAGCGGCGCGTCGGTGGTGTACCAAGTCTCCACCGACGGTGGTCTGAACTGGACGACGACGGCGGCGAACCAGAGCAATCTGGCGGACGCGGACTATCGGTTCCGCGCGCAGGTGACCGATGCGGCCGGTAACAGCTCGACCAGCAACGTCATCGAGGTGGTGGTGGACAATACCGTGCCGGCGGCCGGCACGCTGAGCTTCGCCAACCTGACCGATACTGGCACGGCCAACACGCCACCGGTGACGCAGGACAAGGCCTTCGACCTGACGCTGACGGGTCAGGAAAGCGGCGCGTCGGTGGTGTACCAAGTCTCCACCGACGGTGGTCTGAACTGGACGACGACGGCGGCGAACCTGAGCAATCTGGCGGACGCGGACTATCGGTTCCGCGCGCAGGTGACCGATGCGGCCGGTAACAGCTCGACCAGCAACGTCATCGAGGTGGTGGTGGACAATGCCGCACCGGCCGAAGCGGTAGCGATCACCGCGATTACGACTGACACTGGTACGGTCGGGGACTTCATCACCAGCGACACCACGCTGGTTGTCTCTGGCACCAACGGCACGCTCGGGGCAGGCGAGAAGGTGCAGATCAGCAGCGACGGCACCAATTGGTTCGATGTCACGCCGACCGACAGCACACACTGGAGCTACGACGACACGGCCAATCCGCATACTTCGAGCTTCACCTATCAGACGCGCATCGTCGACGCCGCGGGCAACATCGGCACCACCGCCAGCCAGGCCGTCACCATCAATACCAGTCTGCCGGCCGAAGCGGTAGCGATCACCGCGATTACGACTGACACTGGTACGGTCGGGGACTTCATCACCAGCGACACCACGCTGGTTGTCTCTGGCACCAACGGCACGCTCGGGGCAGGCGAGAAGGTGCAGATCAGCAGCGACGGCACCAATTGGTTCGATGTCACGCCGACCGACAGCACACACTGGAGCTACGACGACACCGCCAATCCTCACTTCGCAAACGTTACCTATCAGGTGCGGGTGATCGACGCTGCAAGCAACGTCGGCACCACCGCCAGCCAGCTGGTCACCGTCGACACCGCCGCGCCGGCGGCCGGCACGCTGAGCTTCGCCAACCTGACCGATACTGGCACGGCCAACACGCCACCGGTGACGCAGGACAAGGCCTTCGACCTGACGCTGACGGGTCAGGAAAGCGGCGCGTCGGTGGTGTACCAAGTCTCCACCGACGGTGGTCTGAACTGGACGACGACGGCGGCGAACCTGAGCAATCTGGCGGACGCGGACTATCGGTTCCGCGCGCAGGTGACCGATGCGGCCGGTAACAGCTCGACCAGCAACGTCATCGAGGTGGTGGTGGACAATACCGTGCCGGCGGCCGGCACGCTGAGCTTCGCCAACCTGACCGATACTGGCACGGCCAACACGCCACCGGTGACGCAGGACAAGGCCTTCGACCTGACGCTGACGGGTCAGGAAAGCGGCGCGTCGGTGGTGTACCAAGTCTCCACCGACGGTGGTCTGAACTGGACGACGACGGCGGCGAACCTGAGCAATCTGGCGGACGCGGACTATCGGTTCCGCGCGCAGGTGACCGATGCGGCCGGTAACAGCTCGACCAGCAACGTCATCGAGGTGGTGGTGGACAATACCGTGCCGGCGGCCGGCACGCTGAGCTTCGCCAACCTGACCGATACTGGCACGGCCAACACGCCACCGGTGACGCAGGACAAGGCCTTCGACCTGACGCTGACGGGTCAGGAAAGCGGCGCGTCGGTGGTGTACCAAGTCTCCACCGACGGTGGTCTGAACTGGACGACGACGGCGGCGAACCTGAGCAATCTGGCGGACGCGGACTATCGGTTCCGCGCGCAGGTGACCGATGCGGCCGGTAACAGCTCGACCAGCAACGTCATCGAGGTGGTGGTGGACAATACCGTGCCGGCGGCCGGCACGCTGAGCTTCGCCAACCTGACCGATACTGGCACGGCCAACACGCCACCGGTGACGCAGGACAAGGCCTTCGACCTGACGCTGACGGGTCAGGAAAGCGGCGCGTCGGTGGTGTACCAAGTCTCCACCGACGGTGGTCTGAACTGGACGACGACGGCGGCGAACCAGAGCAATCTGGCGGACGCGGACTATCGGTTCCGCGCGCAGGTGACCGATGCGGCCGGTAACAGCTCGACCAGCAACGTCATCGAGGTGGTGGTGGACAATACCGTGCCGGCGGCCGGCACGCTGAGCTTCGCCAACCTGACCGATACCGGCACAATCAACACGCCACCGGTGACGCAGGACAAGGCCTTCGACCTGACGCTGACGGGTCAGGAAAGCGGCGCGTCGGTGGTGTACCAAGTCTCCACCGACGGTGGTCTGAACTGGACGACGACGGCGGCGAACCAGAGCAATCTGGCGGACGCGGACTATCGGTTCCGCGCGCAGGTGACCGATGCGGCCGGTAACAGCTCGACCAGCAACGTCATCGAGGTGGTGGTGGACAATGCCGTGCCGGCGGCGCCGGTGATAATTACGACGGCGCCCGCGTTAGACAATGCACCCGCGATTGACATCGTCGGCACGGCGGAGGCCAACAGCACGGTGAAGCTATACAATGGCGTCACCTTGGTTGCGACGCTGGCGGCGGACGACGGCGGGAACTGGCATGACAACGGTATCGCACTGACCGATGGGGCCAACTATAGCTTCACGGCCACGGCGACGGATGCGGCCGGCAACACCGGCGCCCCCTCGGACGCACTAGCGTTCCACGACGACCAGAGCGTGCCAGCAGCGTATGTCTGGGGCAGCGTCAAATTCCCTGCGCAACCGATAACCGGCGCACATATCTATTCGCCGTTCGTCGCGGTTAACCAGAGACAGGGCATCGCGGGGACGTTGTATGGGGTCACCCTGTCAAATTACAACCCCAATGGGCCTGACAACGCCAGCCTCTATGCGAACGGGCTCGATCCGTTTTTGCTCGTCACGAACCAAGATACGTTGGTCGTCAACACTACGATCCAGAAATTTCCTTCATCTTACGCCTTGGCGCTACCTGACACAGGGCCGAAAGCGGCTGAGGGCGTCGCGATCTACGAGACGCAGGACAATAATGGTAACCGCTTTCTCAACGAAGCTTTCATCACGGGCAACAACGACAGCTTGAATATCGGAGGCGCAGCGCAGATCGCCGGTCCCCTTCTTTACCCGACTGAAAATCCGCTCTTCTTGCAATTCCGCGAAAGCTTAGGCGTCCTGTCGTCGTATGGGGTCGCCTTTGACCAATACAATCAGCTTGCCGGCACCTATACGATCAATCTCGAGACCTTCGTCCACATCAGCGGCGATTCGAACTACAGCACATCGTCCGATTTCACCGCGTCAGGCGTTATTGCGGCGCTGACATTCAACGGTCTGACGGGCGGCCGTACAACTCTTCCGGCGTCATTCTTCACCTCTGCCGGTCCAAACAACGGTTATCTGCTCGCGTATGCAGAAAACAACGCTCCTCACAGCGGTGAGGATTACATCGAGTTCCTATCCTATAATCCGAACGGAACCCAAAACCTCAGCTTTGGCAATCAGGGCTTCTTCGAAATCGCGCCTAATCTCTCGGCCTACGGTCAGCATATTGCTGGCGACACCACGGTTCACAACCAAATCACCCTCGAGGCGGTCAACGGCACGCACACCGGCAGTCCGACACCGCTCTTCTTCATTCAGCCCGGCGGTAGCGGGCCTCTCTTCGTCGCTTGGAACGAGACCGTTACAGTCGATGGCGATCCTAACACCTACGACCAGGTCGAATTCGTCAGGCACGACGCCACCGCGTCAACCGTAGATTCCTACTTCACATATCAGATTGCCGATGGTCAGGCGCAAAACATCAAGCTGCAATCGCATAACTACAGCGGTACCCTTGGCACCGGTACCATGGTGGAACTCGCCTATGGTGACGGCGCGCTCACGACGGTCGTGGAGTTTTTCTACAATACCACCTCCGGTACCACCACGCAGGTCGGCACATATACCGAAGCGACGCCCAATGGTCAGACCTATGGCAACATCCGCGATCTGGGCGATGGCCGGGTGGCCATTATCTATGACGACCAACTCGATAGCGCTGGCACCACGCAGGTCACGACGAACATCGTGGATTTCCGCAGCACGGGTCTCGCCATTAATGATTCCAGCCTCGCCGATGGCTTAAACAAATACTTTGCTGGCACGCAGTTCAATGACAGCGTTGTCGGCGAGAACAACGTCAACAACTTCTATTATTATATTGGTCAGAATACGACAGTCGGTCCCGGCCCGACGGATACGTTCACTGGGGGCAACAACGGCTTTAACGTCGCGATCTTACCGGACGCTAAATCGAATTATACTTTCACGATCAACGGCGCGACCACGACCGTCACTGCAATTGCGGGCGATACGCAGCACAGAGGCTCGTTGTCGGTCAACAATGTCCAGCTTCTTGCTTTCGCGCCAACTCACGAACCGTCAGTAAACAACGGCGTGCTCGAAGCTTATGACGGATTATATGATTTGATCGGTTTATTCACCGGTTACGCGCTTATCGATAGCGGCGCCACGCTGGAGATTAATAACGCCGCGAACGGCCTATCTGGAATTGTGTTTGCCGGCGGCAATGCCACATTGCAGCTAGATCAGCCGGTGGGCTTTACCGGACCACTCAGCAATTTCTACGCGGGCGACGTCATTGACTTGCCGACATTCGCAATTGCAAGTGCTGCCATTGGCACGTCGAGCACGACGACAAACACGGCGCTCACGGTGACCGATGCGACGCACACTGGTGTGACCGCGGCTCAAATCACACTAAATGGGCAATATACAACTTCGATGTTTTCGCTGACGGATGACGGTCATGGTGGCGTTCTCCTCACCGTCGAAAAAACGCCGACAATCACAGGCGATTTGGCAATTATCGTCAACAAAGGCAGCGCGGTCACACTAACGACGGCCGACTTTCATGCCGTTGACGCAAACCATACAGCAGACCAATTGACGTTCACCGTGTCGAACCCGACGTACGGTTACGTCGCTTTTGCGGCCCATCCGGAAACTGCGATCACTCATTTCACTGAGGCTGATCTCGAGGCGGGAAACGTTCTTTTCGTCCAAGACGGATCTAACACCACACTGGCCACCTTCGGGGTCTCGGTCTTTGACGGCGCGACCAGCAGTGCGACGACGACCATCATCGCGGGGGTACCGACAATCACGATCGATGTGCTGACTGCGAATGGGGGGGATTTCCAGAATGGCGATCCAGTCGCCCCGATGGGCGCTGGCCAATTACAGCCCACGCCGACGCCGGCGACGCAAATTACGATCATCAACACCGCAGCAAATCGCAAATTTGTGTTCGAGGGCATGGGCCTTACCCTTGACAACGACTTGAATCCAACTGCCATCACCGGCGGTACTATTACCGCGATCCATGCCTTCACGAACGATGCGACGCCTGTAGCGCTGTTCGACATCACCGGCAACGTGGACGCAGTGACATGGTACGATGCGGTCGTAGCAGACGCCGCCGGGAATCAAAATCTAATCAATGCGCTGACCAGCGGATGGTCGTTCAATTTTGTCGGCGGCGCCGGATCCGATTCATGGAGCGGAGGCGACTTAAACGATTCTTTCCAAAGCAGTGGCGGCAACGACTTTTTCGACGGCCAATTAGGCTACGACCGCGTTGGCTATGCACATGCTCCAGGAGCTATCAACGTTCAGCTCGCCGACGGCACGGTGACGAAATATGGTGTCGTTGGTGGCACTGACACACTGCGGTCGGTCGAGTTTATTACCGGAACCGATTTTGCGGACCTTTTTAATGCCGGCCCCACCGCGAACAATCCGCAGGGTTTCAACAGCAACAGCACGAATGCCGGCAGCGCGGGCGACGTTCAACGAGTTTGAGGGCCGTGGCGGCAACGACACAATCATTGGCAACGGCAATACGCGCATTTCCTATGTGCATTCGACCGCCGGTGTGACCGTCGATCTTGCCGCCGGCGTCGCGCTCGGCGATGCCTCGGTTGGACAAGACACGTTCACGGGGGTCAATCAGGTTCGTGGCTCGTATTTCGCCGACTTTTTGTATGGCAGCAACAATCCCTCAAATACCTTCGAAAATTTCGAGGGCCGCGGCGGCAATGATTACATCGACGGCCGCGGCGGCTTCGACCGGGCGGTATATGCGAACGAGGACTTCGGCATCAATGTTCACTTGGCGGCCGGAACCATCGTAGGCGGTCCGAATACTGGGACCGATACGCTACGCTCGATCGAGGCTATCACCGGGACAGGATTTGCCGATATTTATGACGCAACCGGGTTCACCGCGTCATCCACGAATGCTGGAAGCGCAGGCGTTAATTTGAACGGCGACGCTTTCAACGAATTCGAAGGCGGCGGCGGCAACGACACCATCACCGGCAACGGCAATACGCGCGTAGCGTTCTACAACGCGACGGCGGGCGTAACGGTGACCTTGGGCGCGAATGGGTCCGGCACTTCGTTTGGCACCGCGTTCGACAATCCGACAGGTGTAGCCACGAATCCGATCGACCTCGCCGGTGTGGGAACCGATACATTTTACCAGCGGCGTGAAAGACGTGCAGGGCTCAGAGTTTGGCGACGTCATCACTGGCAACGGCGGCAACAACATTCTGCAAGGCCAGGGCGGCGGCGACATCATCAACGGCAACGGCGGCAACGACACGCTGACTGGCGGCACAGGCAGCGATATATTTGTTTACAGTAACAATGTGACCAACGGTAATTCTCCACCCAGCAATAACGATACGATTACCGATTTCAGCGATAGCGAGGGTGACAGAATTGACCTGAGGGGAGTCTCGGGGATCAACACGATTGCTGACGTTTTGGCGCATGTCCCAGTAGGCAGCCCGAACACGATCCAGATTGATGGCAGCGATAGCCTGACACTCAATGTCCCGATCAGCAGTCTTCAGGCCAATGATTTTATCTTTAATGGTCAGGTGGCAATCACTGTCCAGACGCCAGACGGCTACAATTTTAGTACGCTTTACGATGACATGGCGGGCAGTATCGGCGCGGTTACAATTGTGGACGGCAGCCATTTTACTGCCACCAATTCAACGCGTGGCCTCGTCTTCAATATGACAGTCAGCGGGGACGCCGTCGCCAACAATCCGTTGACGGGTCATGTCAATGCGATCGATATCTACGATCTAACCGGCCACATGCTTGTCACTTCGAATGGCTGGAATTTCCTAGCGTCGGACCTGAATAGTGCGCTCCAGACTTATGCTGGCAATCATGCACTGACGTCGGGTCTCGATGCCATTTTCGGCACGGTCAGTTACAACGCAGTCGGCAACTTTGTAGGCAACAATCAATTCAACAACTCTTCCGTCAATTTCGGCAGCGACACATTCCTAAGCGGCGCTGGCAATGACATTTTCAACGGGCTGACCGATGCGAATGGCGACTTCTTCAACGGTGGCGATACGGTGGATTACTCTCATGCGCCGGCCGGAGTGACAGTCAGTCTTTTATTGCAGGGGGTCCCACAGAATACGATTGGGGCAGGCACGGATACACTGATCAATATCGAGAGCCTGCGCGGATCAGCGTTCAACGATACCTGACCAGCAATGGCAACAACAGTGTACTCGAAGGCGGTCCCGGCAATGACACCCTGATAGGCCAGCCCGGCGGCAATGAGACTGTCAGCTATGAACATGCGGCGGGCGGAGTGACGGTCGATTTGTTGGCTGGGACAGCGCACGGCACCGGCTGAACGACGTGGCCAACGTGGGCACCGATACGATTTCGAATTTCGAAGCTGTGCGCGGTTCGGCCTATGATGATATACTGACAGGGAACGGCGACAGCGTGCTTGAAGGCGGTCCCGGCAACGACATCTTATAGGTCAGCACGGCGGCAACGACACTGCTAGCTATCAACACGCCACGAGTGGAGTGACGGTCGATCCTGGTACTGCACATACCCTGCCGAACTGGCAAATGTGGGTCCGATCACGTTTGTTTTGTGATACATGTTGATTCTATTGCCAATATCCAAGGTTCTCAATTCAACGACATATTAATAGGCGACAACAAGGCCAACGTGCTCAATGGCATGGGCACCCGTGACAACGGGGGCGACATCCTCACCGGTAACGGGGGCGCCGATACATTTGAATTTGGTGGCGGTCGCGTGACCGTCACTGATTTCAACCAATCGCAACTCGACAAGATCGACTTGTCTTTTCTCAACTTCGGGACTGGAATTTCTAATACAGAGTTGCAGGCGCTGATTACTAATGCGCCAGATCCGCACACGCTCGATTTCGGCAATGGGCAGACCCTGACACTTAACCCTACTGACAATTCGTTTTCTGTCAGTTCGTTGCATACAACTGACTTTTTGGGCTTGCATCTATAGGGATCGTTCCCCGGTTCGATAGAGGCGTAGGGGTCAGTGGACATTCATCTTTGCCCACTTCGACTTTAATGGGAGCATTTCATGTTCCGATCGTCACTTGCCGTGCTCATTTTCGCGTTGGCGGGAGGCCCGACAGTTTCGCCCTCCGCGGCCCAGGCGCCCGCGCAAAGTCCGGCTGCCAAGGAGTGCCTGCGCCTCGATGCCCAGCCGGCCGATCAGATTCCTTGGGATCAGCACGAGCGTGTCTACACGCGATGGGTCGAGGTCTGCCGCCAAGCGATGATGTCGGACGGCGGCGCCATCAGCATCAAGAAGGCGTTGGCTCGTGCGCTGGGTGCGACCGGCCAACGCGCGGAAGAAATCGTCCTGTTGCGCGAAATGGCCGAGCAGAATGATGCTGGTGCGGCGTTCGAAATCTACGACATGTATAAATCCTATTTCCGAGGCGACGTTGATAAACCGCAGCTCGTCAAGCGCGCCGAAGCCGAACAGGCGCTGCGCAAGGCGGCGGAACTTGGGGATGCTTACGCGATCCTGATGCTGGCTGTGCTGCTCGATCGCGGCGATACGGTGAAACGCGACAACGCCGATGCAATTCGCTGGGCGGAACGCGCAGTCAACAATCCGGCCAAGGACCGGAGTCGAAGCGATATGCAGGTCTTGCTTGGCCGCTTGCTAGTCAAATCCGAAGATCCCGTCCAAAAGGCGCGGGGGCTCGCGTTGCTTGAAAGACTGGCGCAGGCCGGCCCCTACAACGCGAAAACGCAGCTGGCGATTGCGATCCGTGCCAACGATCCCGTCCGCGCACGTTCTCTGCTCGAACAAGGCATGCGCGTCGACCCGGGCGGTGCGATCCCGCCGTTCGCCGACATGCTGTTCAAGGGAGAAGGCGGCCCGGCGGATTCCAAGCGCGCGGTTTCGCTGTTGAGCGGAGGACGTGCCTCCGATGTGCCGGGCGTCAAGGGCGCGCTCGGCATGCTTTACATTGAGGGCAAGTATGTGCCGCGCGATCTCAAGAAGGGCATTGATCTCTTCCGCACATGGGCGAGCTGGGACTACGACGCGCGGCTACAGCTGATGAAGCTATTGGCGGACAATCCCAGGCTTACGATCAACTACCCGGGCGCAATACTTTACGACGCGACTGAAGCAGCGGAAATCGGCGAACCTGGCGCGGCTGCAGCATTGATCAACTTGAAGTTCTCGCAAAACGCCCAGTTTCGTGACGAGGTCGGCGGTTGCATGTTGGCCGGGGAGGCCGCCAAACACGGCAATGATGTTGCTGCACGGCATCTGCCGGAATGCCGCGCCATCATGCAGCGCGATCGCAGCAAATAGGAATCGACGGCAGCTAACCTCGTCTTAAAAAACAATGCGTGTCTATATTCCCTGACCGGCGCCTGGTCCCATGACGGTGACGGTAATTCGCTGAATTTGCGATTTACCTTCGGCACCGATCACTTCAAGCGTAAATATGTCCTGGCCAATGAAATCCGGAGTCGAGCGGTAAATTGCAATGAATGCTGGAAGCTCCAGGCCAAGACATTGCTTCAAATTGGTCGCACGCAAACGCCCCTGCTTGACGGTCACTTTGCCGTGGGCTGGGGGCACAGTCAGCCGCACGGCCGGTAATGGTCCGGCGGTGCAGTCCTTGCGGATAGTCGTAAAAATTCCGGCGTTTATGTTTGTGTCTGGTTTCCCCTTGACCTGACGTTCTATCGTCTGCGTTTGCCCAAACGCGAATGCAGGCAAAGCCAGCAAAAACCAGACCAATATCCGCCATTTCATCGGAAGCCACCGGACACCTTGATGCGATCATCTTCGTCCAGTGCTGGAAGCATTGTTATGGAGCCCGGCATGGATTGAAAATCGTTCCATTTGATGCTTCGAAGCCCTCAAGGCAAAAATCCAGAGATTTTTCTGGGCCCGCGACCGTGAAGTCGTACCCAACTCGGTTCAATACGAGTGCATAGCGGCCAGCAGCCAGCGGCGCGTTGTCAGCCGTACGCGCTATGACCATTTCGGGTTGGCCGGGGACCGGCGCTACTTTGAGCTCTCGTGAAACATTTCGAATTCGCCAGGTTCCCTCGATTGGGGTTATCGTTGCCTTGGCGTTGACAATCTTCGTTTCCCGTACAACGCGGGCCACGACGCGCAGGCTGATTGTTTGTGGCGCATTATTTATGAGGTCGCGCCGGAAGAGAATGAAAGCGGGATTGTTGTCAGTTATCTCTGCCGCGCCGGCCTGTTTTATTTCAGCCGAAAGGGCAACACGTGGGTCAGGAATACCGATGGGTAGGGGGTGTAGCTCGGTCAACTTGTTGTTGCCCAGCGCATAGATACCGAAGGAGGTCGGTACGGGATATGGCAGAACGGGTTTTGGGGGCCTTTCTTCCTTGGCGGGGGCCTCGGTTTTTGCCGGTTGGTGAGCGGCTTCCAATTGGACCGGCGGTTTCCGCGACGACCACACCATCGTGGCTGCAACGATCAATCCAACAATCATTACGCCGATTGTCGCAAACCCGATCAGTTGGAATGCACCAAACCGGTTTGCCGACCGCCCATATCCAACTCCTATGAAGTCGGCGTTTGCGTAAACGGGAGCAATTGGCCGAGGTGGCGTATAGACTTCAAGCTCTCCGGAGAGTGGCATGAGAACGGCCTCATGCTCGCCCGGATCTTCTTGCCTTGGCGTCGGATCTTGTTGTCTTGGCGGCTCACTTGCTGCGTTTGCCTCTATTCGAGCGACAGCGAGCTCGAAATCATTCACATGCTTTACAATGTCGGCCAGCCCCAGTGTCGAATGTCCGAAGAGAAAATCGCGCTTAAAATTAAAGCGCATCCGTTCATAGACAAGTTGGCGCAGTTGAGCTGAATTATTTTCAGTGTTTTTTATCGTATCCAGAAGGAGAGAATAATAATCGAGTGGCTTCGCTGATGCAGGCAGATTTTGAATTGTTGGTCCCCCGGCATCGGCAAGCGCAGTAGGGCGCGCTACGTTGAATTTTGCAGGGTTCTCGTTGGCTGCGGCCAAAAACTGTTCCACGGTCTTGAAATTAACGACCTCGCCATTCGGCATCAGCGCTTCCACGGATGCATCCTTGAGGACCCGGTACGGAATTCCGGCATAGGCACTGTCAGATTTGAATGGCTTCGGCGTCATAAGGACATTTGATCAGGATAGATCTTTCCGTTTCACCCGCCGACCAAAGGTACCATTGTCTTGCGATGCGCGGAAGCCAACGCTTTTATGCTCGCTCAAGTTCGAATTCACGGCCTTTATCGGGTGCTATTGTTTTTGCGGCAGGGTCGACAACAAATTGGGATCCAGGTCATTAAGCGCGTCCTTGATGAATTGTTGGCCTTCAGGCAGCGCATATTGATAGGCACTCACGATCGCGGATTTCATCTCGGGCTTGCGGGTGATGATGGTGCGAAGATCATGACGGACGAGCTGTTGAAAGTCGCTATCGGTAATTGCTGGCAAACTCAGCGAGAGGAATAAGCGGACGGGAATGAGCGCGGTCTCGTTAGCGCCGGTGTAATAGGAATTTCGCAGAGCCGCAGATGCTTTACCATTGAGCCAGTCAAATCGGGAATCGATGCTGGCGAGCATAAGCCAGATACGAGCGTCGTAAGGGGCCAACGCCAGCGTCCGTTCCGCGACTCTACGGCCTTGCTCAATGGCAGCGGGATCTTTGGCGACGGAACTATTTTTATCATCGTGGCGAAGCACGTCGGAATATGTAAGGGCATCCTCGGCCCACAAATCACCGCGGACGATGCCGAACCGCGCAGCAAGATGCGCAGCGCTGCGGTTGGCGGCCGCGTCCGCAGCAGGGTCCGGATCAGTGGGAAAAGCAACAGCTGGGGCTCGAGAGAATTCGGCCGCAAGAATCCAGAATGCCTGGCATGTGAGCACAACCGCAAAAAGGAAGACAAGGCTGCGGAACCATCGATAGCCAACCGTATTGGCTGGGCGACTGTTCATTTTAGCGACGCTACTCAACATTATGATCCTAAATTATACGCATCTTGTCCGATTCCAGGACCAGGCAGCTCAATCGTCCGGTCGCGTACGCACCGGTGTCGATATTGATCCGGTTTGAACGAAACTCCGGTTGCAGCACCGGCGTATGCCCGTGAACAATTATTTTATCGAATTCGTCTTCGCAAAGCAAAAACTCCTGCCGAATCCAGAGCAAGTCCTCTTCGCGTTGTTTTTCCAGTGCGACGCCGGGCCGCACACCAGCGTGAACAAAAAAATAATCACCGCACGTAAACGACGGTTTCAGATCGGTCAGGAATCGTCTGTGGCTGGGCGGCAACGCTTTGTCAAAGGCGACCGCAAGCTCAGCCTGCGTTCGAGCGTTGGCATTCATGGATGGCGTTAGTCCGTAGGACATCAACGTTTCGAGACCTCCAAGTCGTTGCCAGCTGACAAGCGTAGAGGGATTAGCGGGAAAATTTACCAATAATGTTTCGTGATTCCCCTTGAGAAAAATCGTTTGATGCGTTCTTCCACGCCCGGATAGATGAATTCGTCCACGCTCGATCAATAGTTCGAGAACCTGTCGCGAAGCGGGGCCCCGATCAACGTAATCACCAAGAAACACCTCAATGCGGTACGGCAGGGGCGCCTGTGCAAAGTCTGCATCGATGCGTTTGAACATCTGGTCGAGCAGATCTGCGCGACCGTGGATATCGCCAATTGCGTAAACGCGAACACCGGCAGGGACGTGGGGATGCGGCGCGTTATCGCGTCGCGACGAGAATGGCAAAGAGATCATCAGGCAGGCTTTTATCTGTCCAAATTGCAGAAATAGGGGCGTGAAGCATGGTTAACAACCAGCTTCTCAAACTCACAGTATTTGAAACGAATTGCGAAGTCGATCCGAACGGGATCGAAGAGTTTTTCGCGTATTCGTCGCCGCAGAAAAAAGTTCTGTGGGGGCGAGGGCGATGCGTCAAACAACCCATCTCTGTATGGCGACGGTTGCGACCGCGCTCGTGATGTCTTGTGCGCTTCCGTACGCGACGCGCGCCAGTCTTGATCCGCAAGGACTCGATGGGGTGGCGGCGCCACGCATGAGTTCCGAAATGCCAGCGGCAGCGCCTGTCGAATTTGTCATGTTTCCGCGCGGCACGATTATTTTTGAGGCAGAACGGCAATCGATTGATCTATCCATGACCACGCCGCAAGGTTTCCTTGCGCTATCAAAAAGCCTTAGCAAGGATACGGGCTGGACGAGCGTCGCTCCGCCCGTCATCGCGTTGAGGCCAACAGGGCGGCCAGCAACTGCACATCGCAAGGGCCGCGAGACGTTCCGTGCTTTGCCCAATCAAATTGACGCCAATGTCGACCGGATTGCGTTTAACAAGCCGGTGCTGGCGCCCGTAGCGTTCGTGCGGTTCTGCATGCGGTATGAAGATGATTGCAAAGCCAGCCCCGTTGGCCTCGATCGCGCACCGGTTCCGCTCACGAATGCCCGCTTGGCCGAACTTGAAAAAGTAAATGACGACGTCAACCGTGCGATCAAGCCGGAGGAAAACCTCGGTGGCGTTATGGCCGAGGAATGGCTCGTGTCACCGCGCCGTGGTGATTGCAACGACTATGCTGTCACCAAGCGACACGAATTGCTCGCGCGCGGCTGGCCTGCGCATTCATTGCTGTTGGCAGAAGTTGTCATTGCCTCGGGCGAACACCACCTGATCTTGGTCGTCCGGACGAGCGAAGATGACTTCGTTCTTGACAATCTGAGCGCGTCGGTGCGCCCGGTTTCTCAGATCGAGTATGAATGGGTTCGCGCGCAGCAGGTGGAAAATCCCAGGTTCTGGGCAGCCATCAATGTGGCGCGCGCTGATCGCGTGGCGATGAATTCCCGCTAAACTGAGCGGCTCTTGCTCTGGGCGATAGCCAGGCCAAGGGTCGTCGCGGCGATCACTAGAACTGCGGTATTCAATGCACCGTGGTTGTTGAAGGCCAACATCATCATTGCGACGACGCAGCTTGCTCCCGCGGCCGGATAGAATGCGTCTCTGCCGCGGCGAACTGCGCCGCGCAACAACATGATTGCAATGGCGATACCGCCAATGATTGCCGCCACTAGGAATGGCTTGCCCATCTCTATGGCGATCGCGGCAGCGGCGGTGGGTGCGACGTTGCCGGCGGCGACCTCATTGATGTCGCGATAGATAGGTACGATGGCAGCAAACGTTCCTGCACCGGTGCCAAGCCAGCTTGTTTCACTCAAAATACGCCGAGTGAGGGTGATCAAAGGCGATTGGGGCGAAGATGCAAAAGCGAGCGTAAAGTCTGTTATCCGGTCACCGAGCCGAAGCGCAAGCGTAGCGATTGCGACGATCAGAACGATCGCTACAATTGCCGAATAACCCCAGGTGTCCAGCTGGAATCGACGGATGATCATCGTGGCGGCGAGCGTGGCAACGCCAAACGCAGCAGCTAAATAGACTTCATTCGTCGCATATTTAAAAACGGCCAGCGCGCATACCGCGATAGCGGCCAAACAAAACACATACACCAGCCGCAACAATCCAAGGCTGTCTTGGCCCGGTGTGGGCGTACTGGCGCGCTCCCGTGTTTGCAACATTGCTGCCATAGCAAGAATAACGCCGAGACCAGCGCTGTCTGTTGCCGCAACAAGCGATAGCGCGCTATCCGGGATGTTCAATTGGGTGGTACCGCCGAGCCCCAAAGCCAGCATTCCCAGTGCCGTCAAGACTGTGGCCGTCGTGAGAGCCAATAGAATCCGGCCGGCGCGACGGCGGTCGATCGCGACTGCTGCTGTTACAAACGTGAGCCCGGCGAGTGAAAGATATCGCGCCAAACAGATCAGCGTCGCTCCAGGATCGATCGTGATACTTCCGAAGACGGGGCGCGACAGTGCAGTTGCTGCGCTCTGCCAGATGGAGTTGGCGAGCCCAATGCTCCGCAATGGCATTAACTGGATAAGGATGACCAAGGCCGGCAGGGCCGCGACAAGAGCAACCCGGCGAATGAGAGATGACAAAAACTCGGCTTCGCCGGGCCGAACGCGCAGGCCGACGATTGCGACCAATACGGCCGTGGCTGCGGCAATCAGACCATAAGTGATAGGCCCGTCAAAGATCAGGCATAAGGGCGACAAGAGAATAAGCAAAGCGAGAATGAGCGGAGCTGGAAACATCAGGGATGTCTGTAAGCGAACTGAGGAATGCAAATTCCATTAAACAGGCTAGAGAGCGTTCGATCAATGCGATGTCACGTGGCCATGCGCGGAGCGGCGGGTCCGTAAAAGCAATACAATGTCGTTCACAGTCAATTATTCCAGCGAGGCGAGTCGCGATGAGCGTCTGCCGAATCGAGTAGGTTCGTCAGTATGGGGTGCAGCTACCGGGCCTTCGCCGACCAGTATTTGTGTAAATACACAACATCAGCGCCTTCGTACGCATTTTCGATCGACATATCGGGCGCGCTGACCACGTCCTGACGTTCATCGGTGCATGGCAAGACGATTATCCCGGCGAGATAGCCGATTTGTAGCGCAACGATTGTTGACGTTGTGATGAGTACATTAGTCCAAAAGCTGTCATGGCCCGCGATGCTGACGGCGAGAACGACAGAAGCGCTGACAATGCTGGCGGGCACAAGGATAAAAACATTGCGGCGCAGGCCAAGCGCGACGCCGATGAAAAAAGCTGAAGCGAGGAGCAGCATTGTTTAAGCGCGTGATGGAACAGGGGCGTTTTCAAGATGATCCTGTCGCCACAACGGTTAATAACGTCTTATTATTGATGAGACGGGCCCCAATAAGGTTGACCATTTCGGTCAAGGGACCGGACAATTCGACATCAATAGGGTGAATGCCGCTTGGAGCCCGGCAAGCGGGACGACGCCGGAAATTTTGGTTGGGCCATCAATCACGTGAATAAAAAGGTCGCTTTCGGCCTGCCATGCATTGCCTACAACGACTTTCGGATCCCCGGGCAGGATCACGGCTGTACCGGGCGGACCGATGGTCGCGTCGAATTGTGTTTCATGTCCGGGGTCGCCGAAGATCACGCGAGGATGGGCCCGGAGCGGGAACGCGTTCAGGAGCACAATCGCTAGTTCACTGCGGCCGCCGTTGCAGCGGACCATAAGGCCCGCGAGACCAAGGTCTGACCTCGATATGTCAGCCGTATGCATGATGGATACTGCCTCGGGACCGCCACGCGGATTGGGCGTGCGCACAAGTCGCCAGGTGCCCGCCGATTCAGCCGGAGATGGCTCGCCGGCTGCATTGGCTCGCCACGTGGGCGCGACCACGCTCGTTAAGATGAGGAACGCGACAAGAGAAAGAGCAAGGCGTGGCGTTGATAAAGTCATCATGCTTCAGTTCATTGACGGGCGACCGTTCTAGGCCGCGACGGATCCATCGTAGGAGAATTGATCGCTAAGGGTAAATCCGAGCGGAGCCAAGGTGCGATTCGGAGGCTGGGCGCATTTTTGTTCACAGGCACCGAAAGACCGGGTTGGCGGGACTACTGTGGACAATCCCAAGGGAGCTTTCGCCGCCTATATCGCTGTTAAATCAGCAGAAAATGACGTTGGCCGCTATGCGGCAATTATACAACAGATCACGTAATTCGGGCCATTTTATCTGGCGGCAGGCTTGCATGAAGCGATCAATCATTGAATGGTTGAGCCGTTAGGTCAGGGGTTGACCTGTTAAATAAGAATTCTTGGGGGGCTTGTGTTTATTTCCCGCAGGTTTGCTGTGTTCGCCGTTGTAGGGGTTGGCCTCACGGTCGCAGGCTGCACCGCGAGCTGGATGCCCGTTGCCGGCCCCGAGAGTTGGGACGTGCGCGAACACCGTCAGGACCCGGACGGTCTCCCATATGCGCTGATTAAGGTGGCGCCGCCGACGCTCGATGTTTTGGCGACCAGCGTGCCAAGATTGTCGCAGATTTTCACAGACCGACGACCGGCTGAAGTCATCAAATTTGGCATCGGCGACACCGTGAGCGTGACGATCTTCGAAGCGGCCGCAGGCGGTCTGTTCATCCCGTCAGAGGCTGGTGTCCGGCCTGGCAATTTCGTTCAACTGCCCAACCAAAATGTCGACCCGCAAGGCAACATCAGCGTTCCGTATGCGGGCGCGATCCGCGCCCTGGGCCGTACACCGCCTGAGGTGCAGCAGTCGATCGTCAATGCGCTTAGAAACCGCGCGATTGAGCCGCAGGTCGTTGTGGCGCTCGTGACCCAGAACACGTCCTTGGTCAGCGTGCTCGGCGAGGTCAATGCACCGGTCCGGTTGCCGGTGAGTGCGGCGGGTGAAAAGATTCTCGACACAATTACGCGCGCAGGCGGTCCAAAAGGCCAGGGCTTTGATACCTGGGTAATGCTTGAGCGCGAGGGCAAGCGCGCGACGATACCATTTGGCGCGTTGGTTTATGAGCCGACGAATAACATTTACACGCGTCCCAACGATACAATCTATGTCTACCGCGAGCCGCAGACCTTCCTTGCGCTCGGTGCGTCGGGGCAGCAGGGTCAATTCAACTTTGATGCTTGGCGCATCTCGCTGGCTGAGGCTGTCGGCAAGGCTGGTGGTCTCAATGACACGCTCGCCGACCCGGCCTCAGTGTTCCTCTATCGCGGCGAAACGCGTGAAGTTGCCGGACGACTGGGTATCGACATATCCAAGTTTGAGGGACCGCTTATTCCGATTGTCTATAATATTAATTTCCGCGACCCGGCGGGCTATTTCTTGGCGTCGAAGTTCCAAATGCGCAATAAAGATGTGATCTTTGCGTCAAACTCGGTCGCCGTCGAGCAGGCCAAAATCATGAACTACATCAGACTGATTTCGGCCACGGTCAACGATCCAGTTGTTGCCGGAGAGAACGTGGTCATCCTGCGGAACTCGCTGCTGCGCGGCCCGCACTAAGATCTGAACGGAATACTGGGTAGCCGAATAGCTCTCTGCTATGCTCTGATCTGTTGACCAGATTTTGAGCTCACACCGGCTTGAATGTGACGAACGCGCAGAAGCCGCCGCCATCGAATAGAATTTCGTCGATCATCCTGTTTCTGACGGTGGCGGCCGCACCTTTGCCCCTTGGTTCGGCAGACCCGCCCACAATCGCTTTCTGGTGCATTGTTCTTGGCATCGGCGTCATTGCGGCATCGCCGCGGAGGCTTCGCCGCGACCATGTCCCACTGGTTGGCTTGGCCGTGGTCGTGATTTTGGCCTATGCGTTTCGTCCTGCACGAGCAACTCGCTGCACGACCTTGGATTGCTGAGCCAAACCCCTTGTGGAGCCAAGCGGCGCAAGCTCTTGGGACGCCAATTCCGCCATCGGTATCGATTGCGCGCAACCAGCCGTATTTTGCACTTGGTGCGCCGCTTGCGAATATGCTTGCGATTATTTGCAGTTTTGTTGTCTGCATCGATCGCGATCGTGCCAGGCAACTGATTCTTGTCATTGCATGGTCCGGCGCAGGATATGCGCTGTACGGGATCGCGACGTATCTGACAGATCCGGCGCGGATTTTGTGGTTCGAAAAATCAGCCTATCGGGATGTGCTGACGTCGACGTTTATCAATCGCAACACGGCCGCGGTTTATTTCGGATCGTGCGCCGTTTTGTGGCTGCTGCTGCTGTCGCAGAAAATTCGCCACCGCTTGCCATCCGGGCCCGATTTAGTGGCGCAATGTGCCACCGATGTTTCTATCGAAACTATCCGTCCAATTCTTCTGCCATTTATGATGTTGCTTCTCTGCGTTGCCGCAATGCTGATGACAAATTCGAGAGCCGGCATTGTGATTTCGCTCATGGCACTCATCATTGCTTTTGCCGCTTTTTTTCACCGCGATTTTTCGAGTCGTGGGGCGATCGCGGCAACGCTTGCGGTCAGCGGAATGATCGCGCTGATTCTGCTTCAGGTCCTGGGGGGAAACGTCAGCGGCCGCTTCGATGTTCAGGGGCTGTCGGATGAGGGGCGCTTTGAGACCTACCGCTCAACGCTCAGGATGATCGCCGATCATCCGTGGTTCGGCACCGGGCTCGGGACTTTCGAGTGGAGCTTCCCGGCCTATCGCAGCGCCAACGTGTCCATGTGGGGCGTTTGGGATCGCGCGCATAGCACGCCGCTGGAGCTTGCTTCTGACCTTGGATTGCCGCTGGCCGGACTGATTGTGCTGGCCTGGCTAATCGTGCTGGGCGTGCTGATCCGGGGCGTGCGGATCCGCCAGTCGCGACCTGATTGTTCCGGTCGGGGCGCTGACGGTTGCCCTTCTTGGGCTCGCCCACTCGGTCATTGACTTCTCATTGCAGATCCCGGGCTATTCAATCGTCGTATTTGCCTTGGTTGGCGCAGGATTGGCCCAGTCATTCCCGAGTATTAACAAAGATAGCGCTCGCAATGAGCGCCCTGAAAGACTTGCCGGGCCGCAACTGGTCTAGCCCCGATATTCTGTAGACGGCACCTATATTTAGGTTAATACAGGTTTCGCAGGCAAATGGGCAGTTTTCGATCTGGCTCAATTGGCAATGGCTTCGTTACGTGTTAGAAATTGTTAACTTTTTTAATGGGAGGCGTGCGATGTACTTGCACCGGACAGTCCGCTTTATTGCGGGCGCGATCTTTGCGGCATTCGTTATGGCGGGGATGGGTATGGGCGCGGCAAACGCCCAGGCGCAAACGCCGGCGCAGCTGCTGCAGCAAAATCCCAATGGCGGACAGCTATTGATCAACGCGCTTGAGCAGCTCGTACTGACAAATCCATTCGACCTTCGATACGATTCTTGGTGCGGTGGGGGGCGCTAACGATCAGCAAAAGATCGCGATCGCGACGGCCCTCGCGCAGGCTGCCAAGACCATGGTCCTAACGAACGAGCAACTGGCGGGGGAGTGGCAGCAGAAAATCCTGGCCATCACTGATCCGTCGTTTAAAACGGCCGCGATCAATGCCTTTGGCGATGTAAAGTTAGGCGCCGTCGGCGGTGGTCCGCTCGGTGGTCCGCTCGGTGGTCCTGCCGGTGGTCCAGGCGGCGCGACTGGTGGAGGCTCGTTGCAAGATATTCAGGTCCGCCCCAACTGGTACGCCCGGTTTCACATTCGGGTCTGGAACAGGCGGTCTAGGCTTCGTGGGGGGAGTGGGGGTCACGGGAACAAGCCCCGACCAGTCCGAGCACTTCGACCACTATCATCATCTCCAATCCGAATAATGACGATCACAAGCAGCTGCTTGAATAATACGGAGATTAGCGATCCTTTGAGTTCCCGGGGATAGGGACAACGACGCAATTAATTGCCTCTCAGATAGTTGGGGTATCGCTGCGAGGAACGTTACGGCCAGCTAAAAGCTGGCCGTAACAGTAACTGTGATTGGTGCCAGTATGCTCCAGGCTAACAAAGTGCAGTCTGACATTGACTCGTGAACCGATGGCGCTTGAAACGCAGTCGGGAGCAGAGACCCTGCAGTCTTTTCTAAGCTTTGGCCGTCGGCAATTTGCCGTCATCCTGTTTGTTACACTTCTGACGCTGGCGCTTGGCGTGATTTATGTCGCCACTGCCAGACCCAGCTACACCGCTCAGGCGCAGTTGCTGATTGACGCACGCAAGGTGCAGGTATTCCAGCAACAGTCAGTCTTAGGCGATAGTCCGATCGATGCGGCGCAGGTAGAAAGCCAGGCCGAAATCTTGAAGTCTGAAAATATTGCGTCTGCCGTAATCAAGAATCTCCATCTTACCGATGATCCTGAATTCGTCGGTTCTGGAGGTGGTTTGCTAGGAGCGCTGTTTAGTTCGGTATTCAGCGAAATTGGAATCTGACAAAGCCGCCTCGGATTTTGAACTTTTTCGGAGCGCGATGCGCACCTTTCAGGACCGATTGACGATTAAACGTCTTGGTCTGAGTTATGTAATCCAAATCGGTTTTTGGTCATATAGTCCTGAGCGCGCCGCGGAAATCGCGAACGCTGTTGCGGATGCCTATATCACTGATCAATTGGAGGCCAAGTATCAGGCGACACGGCGAGCCAGTGTTTGGCTGCAAGACCGGATCAAGGAATTGCGCGATCAAGTTTCTGCTGCCGAGCGGGCGGTCGTGGATTTCAGGACTCAGAACAATATTGTCAGCACTGGCGGTAGCGACAAGCGGCTTCTCGGCGAACAGCAGGTTGCCGAACTCACGAGCCAACTCGTTATTGCCCGTGCGCATACCGCTGAGGCAAAAGCTCGCCTTGATCGAATCGAGTCAGTCCTCAGCAAGACAGATTCGCCTACTGAATCTTTTGGTTCGACAGTTGCCGATACTTTGAAAAACGAAGTCGTTAACAAACTGCGTTCGCAGTACCTCGATTTGGCCGCCCGTGAAACCGAATGGTCGGTAAAATACGGCCACGATCATCTTGCAGTGGTGAATTTGCGCAATCAGATGCGCGAGATTCGCAACTCCATTTTTGAAGAGCTCAAGCGCCTCGGCGAGACCTACAAGAGTGACTATGCAATCGCAAAGCAGCGCGAAGTTGGTGTCCAGAAAGAACTGGCGCAGGCGGTATCGGGATCCCAGGCAACGGATGCCAAGTCGGTGACCCTGCGCGAACTGCAAAGTACCGCGCAAACGTACAAGACGATCTATGATAATTTTTTGCAACGCTACATGGAAGCGGTTCAGCAGCAGTCGTTTCCGATCACTGAAGCCCGCCTGATTTCATCGGCATCCCGACCGCTGAACAAAAGTCATCCGAAGATTCTTCTTGACTTGGCGATAGCATGCTTTGGCGGGATTGCCCTTGGCTTCGGAATCGGGGTGCTGCGAGATTTGTCAGACCGGGTCTTCCGCAGCAGCGAACAGGTTGAGAGCCTGCTTCAGACGGAATGCATTGCTCTCGTGCCGTTGGTAACGGCCAATGCAGCGGATCAGCGAGTCCGATGATCTAAAAGCGAAATCGAGTCGCAAGCAATCTCAAAGCCACAGCGCACGGTCAGAATGAAACCTGGGCAGTCGCAAGGTCACTGATTTCCCGTTCTTCAGAGGCGATACGGTCTTTGGCATTGGTTTCCGATTTGCATGGCACGATTAAGTCGACCAAAGGCAAAATCAATACTTTGACCTCGTCTGTCGCGGATCGGGGTGCAAAGTCGGCTCCATCGTCAGCGAGACCTGGAGAACAATACTTTTAAATCTTCTGGCCCAAGAACGATTGTGCGTGGCGACAGCGCAGGCTGGACGATAGTTGATGCGCCATTGTCGCGTTATACGGAGGCGATCCGCGCTATCAAGCTTGCAAACGATTTGAGTGGAACGGTCAAAAGCAATCGCGTTGTTGGTTTTACGTCATCCTTGCCGAACGAAGGAAAGTCGACGATTGCGTTTTCGCTCGCGCAACTGATGTCACAGGTGGGCGCGCGGACAATTTTGGTTGACTGCGACTTGCGTAATCCGTCGCTGACACGCGAATTCGCTCCGCGCGCTAAAGTTGGATTGATTGATGTTATGGCCGGGAAGGTTTCTCTCGAAGAGGCCATTTGGAAAGACGCGTCAACAAATCTGTCGTTCTTGCCAGTTGTATCGAAATTTCGTGTGGCGCATTCGAGTGAAATTCTTGGCTCGGCCCCACTAAGGAAGCTGTTTGAACAACTTCGTGAAAGTTACGATTACGTCGTGGTTGATTTGCCGCCGCTTGCGCCGATTGTGGACGTCCGTGCAGCGACACATCTGGTCGATTCATTTGTTTTTGTGATTGAATGGGGTCGCACAAAAATCGACGTTGTGCAACATGCGCTTGGGCATGCACGAGGAGTTTATGACAATCTGCTGGGTGTGGTGCTCAACAAGGTTGATATGAATATTTTCGGCCGGTATGCGGCCCATCGCGACGATGTCTATTACAACAAGCATTATTCACGCTATGGCTATACGGAATGAGCACGAAGCTCATCAGTCGTAAACCCGCGTATGACATTCTCATAGCTCGCTGTTTCCTTTTTATCATCGGCTGCATTGCGGCTTGGTGGGGAATTGTCGGATTTTCCGTTTTTTGGCGGCAATCTTCAGTTGAGCGTATTGCTAACCAAGTTATTGCTGGTGACGCCATTTAAGGGCGTCACCTTAGCTGAGCAACTTCCCACCATCGAAAGCATCGAGAAAGCAGCCTGGTGCCGGCCGGCCGCGCTTCGAAGCGCCGCCATCATCCGGCTCCGTATGGTTGAAGCCGCCGCGTCCACCGGTGATCACAAACACGCTGATGAAGACTTGAAGTCGTTGGGCAATGTGATCCGCAGTTCTCTTTCATGCTTACCCGCTGATCCATTTTTATGGCTGGTTCTCTATTGGGTGGAGAGTACTCAGAATGGAATTAAGCCTGAGTATTTGAATTATTTGCGGATGTCATATCAGCTTGGTCCGAATGAAGGGTGGATTGCGTTAAAGCGAAATCCCGTCGCCTTTGCGAATTTTGCACTGTTGCCTGCCGATCTTGCAACAGATGCGATCAATGAGTTTTTGGGGCTGATCAATAGCGAATTGTATCGAGCAGGCGGTAGAAATCTTCAGCGGGCCCGCCTGGCAGGTGCGTGACACGATCCTTCCGCACCTCGCGACCCTGCCACGTCGGAATAGGGAAGCTTTTGCCAAGGTCGTGTCCGATAAGGGCCTGGCCGTTACGGTTCCCGGCGTCGACCCGCCTAAGTCTCATCCTGGCATTAACTTTCGTGAATTGCTCCGGGATTAATTCATGATCTCATTGTGCAAAATATCTCGGCGGCTTTTCATATCGAATCATGGCTTTCTTGCTTCTCGCCACAGCCTCAAAGTCTTGACCTGCTGCGCAATCGTCTCAGTGGCGATGTCGAGCGGTTGCGGGGCGGCGCCGTATCGAATTGTCGTTGAGCCGGATGCAGACTTGGTGCGCTTGGTCGCCGGTGCACCGCCCGGCACCACGTTTGTTCTCGTTCCGGGCAAGCATTACACGGGAGGCATCGAGCCCAAAGATGGGCAGATCTTTGAGGGACAACCCGGCGCGGTTCTCTCGGGAGCAATCCGGCTGGGTCCATTCACCGCCACCGGCTCTCATTGGAAAGCGAACGGTCCGCCGCCACTCCCGCTATCTCACGGCTCATGCGATCCAAAAGTTTCCGCTCCTTCGGATGCCTGCAAGCTGCGCGAGGCGCTGTTTATCGACGGGGCCCCGCTCACCCGCGTATCCAGCCCCGGCCTGCTCGGCGAGCACACCTGGTACCAGGACCGGTCAACCGGAGATGTCTTGCTGGCCTTCAATCCGGGAGAGCGTCTTGTCGAATTGAGCTACCACTCATTTGCCTTTTCCGGCAGCGCGCGGGATGTAACCATTCGCCATCTAACTATCGAACAATTTGCATCGATAGCGCAGCATGGCGCCATTTACGGAGACGCGACCTCTGGCTGGACGGTCATCGACAATGACATTCGAATTCAACAGTGGCGCGGGTATCACTACGGGAAACCTCATGCGCGCACGATCGAACCGGATTTATGCAAACGGACAGATCGGAATTGCGGGAAAGGGCAATGACCTATTGGTCGAATCAAACGACATAGCGGACAATAATACTCACGCATTTGATCCGGCTTGGGAAGCCGGCGGTACCAAATTTGCACTAACGGAAAATCTAATTTTTGTTCGCAATTGTGTCCACGACAACATGGGACCGGGAATCTGGACGGATATCGACAACCGCAATTCATCGATCATTGGTAATTGGTCAATCAAAAATTCTGGAGCCGGCATTTTTCATGAGATCAGCGGTCGTGCCGTTATCGCCGACAATGTCAGCGCGTTGAACGGCTCCCGCGAGAGTTCTCCGTGGGCCTCGCAAATTCTTGTATCTGGGTCGATCGATACGCTGGTTTGGCATAACAGAGTTCAGGTTGCCCCCGATTATGGTCACGGTATTTTCATCGTTGAAGAGGGGCGCCCCAATGAGGCAAAGACGATACATGATCATCCCGAATACGTTTCAATTGGGAACGTGATCATAGGAAACGAGATCACATATACAGGATCGGCGGGAGTATCGGGCTATTATACTAAAAACTGGGACGCTACTTCGCTCGCGGCTGCCAATATTTTTGAAAGCAACGATATCATCGTAAACGGAGGTGAGCTTGCCCGATTTAGAATCGGGACTAGGTATAGAATTGGAGACAAGACATTAAGTTTGCCGGAAGCGCAGGAACGCGGACAGGAGTTGCGATCTCGAACTCGTGAAAGCAATCGGGCGATTTGAAGACTGATTCGCGCCTCACATGCCCGCCCGGGGTCGGCCCTCGCCAAATCGACAGGTCTTGAACGATTGTATAGTCGCGCCAGCCCCGCTAATCGGTCTCGGGACCGCCAAAAAAATAGCTTTAGCGAAAGCTCCATGGCGGTCCGCGGCGGCTTTGCTTGGGCGCACGAGGCGCGGACGCCAACGCCTTACAACCGTTCCATATAAGACCGATGAAGTAAACCGTAGGTCAGGCACAGCGCCGCCGCGTGCCCAAACGATTGGGCTCCTTTAACAACTCTGTGATAGCTTTGAGTTACCCTGTGCAAATGTCATACGACGTTGGCGAAGCTGCTTTATGGATTTGGCACTGCCAATGGGACATCAGATCTTTGGGCAAGCGAGTGGTAAGGCGATGAGCGTTCATGCTGTCGGCGTCCGGGCTCGCAAGGTGACAGTAGTCCCCTTGTACTTCGGAATTTTTATGCTGTTTCTGCTCGCCGGATATGCATTTTTTGGGCGTGGCTTTGCTTATCTGGGATTCCCGCCCCTCTTCATCGGTGAAGTTGGCGTTGTGTTTGCTGTAGCAGCATTCCTTTCAACGTTTCACCAATCGCTGTGGCGATCCCCCATTACTTGGCTGTTTGTGGTATTTGCTCTTTGGTGTGCCGCCCAAACGTTTCCCTATATCGGCGAATATGGCCTTGTTGCGTTGCGCGATGCTGTCATTTGGGGTTACGGGATATTTGCTTTAGCGGTCGCATCAGTTGTTCTGAAGTTGAGGGCGATCGACAAGGTCATCCTCTGGTATCGCAACGTGGTGCCCGTGTTTTTGCTGATTAGCCTAACTATTCTGGTCATTCAATTTTTTTACAATGCCCTCATTCCTAATTGGCCATGGGGACCAGCGGGCTCGATCAGCGGGACCGGCGGGATCCCCATGGTCGACGTGAAGATGGGAGATCTCGCGGTTCATCTGGCGGGAATCTTTGCATTTGTCGTGCTCGGAGTTTCGACAAAGCCGTTGTCGCTGGTGTGGTATTTTGTCTGGTCTATTATTGCCGTTGCGCCTGCATTTTTAAGTCGAGGCGCTATGGTAACGATGGGCGGCGTGGTTTGGATGGCCGCGTTCTTGCGGCCAACGCGGAAATATTTTTACATCCTGCTGTTCGTAGGAGGGGGCCTGATTGCAGCATATGTAACCGGTTTGGAGGTAGAGCAAGGAGCACGGAGCGGACGGGTGATTTCTGTCGAGCAATTGTGGTCGAACATTGAAAGTATCGTATCTTCAAGCAGCAACGAGGATTTGCAAGGAACCAAGGTATGGCGCCAACTATGGTGGGATAAGATTTTCGATTATACACTTTTTGGAAAATATTTTTGGACTGGCAAAGGGTTCGGAATAAATCTAGCCGATGATGACGGTTTTCAAGTCGAAGTGGACAACCGATCCCTGCGCAATCCACACAACGTGCATATGGCGATTCTTGCCCGCGCCGGGGTCCCTGGGCTCTTGCTATGGCTAATGCTGCAGGCGACATTCGGGCTTACGCTGTTCTTAAAGTATCTCAAGGACAGACGCTTCAACCGAGAAAGGCTGGCGCGAATAGAGGCTTGGATACTCCTGTATTGGCTGGCGTTCCTGATCAACGGCACCTTTGACGTCGCTATTGAGGGACCGCAAGGTGGCATCTGGTTCTGGAGCGTATTTGGGTTTGGTTTGGCACTCATCCTGACTCGCGGCAAATCGGCGGGTTCGCCGGCGCGGGGTTCCCCAATGAGCACGCCCCTAGCCCTCCGGAGGCAAGCAGGGCGGGCGGTGGAGGAAATGTAGATGTCAATGGCCTATTCGAATATGCGAGCGGTACGCAGGCCGAATGTGAGCGCGCCGACTTCGATGTTAGGTCAGTCGCTCGCAACATTTCTCAAATATTTTAGAAACGTCGTTCGGAACCAAAATTAATAAGCATGGACATCCACACGTTTCATCGCCTGTTTGCATGCTATTTTCGTCCTGGCCGGATGAAACTGTTCGCTTCTGCTTTCCGTGTCAGTAACCAAACGCGAATTATTGATCTCGGGGGCACCCCGTTCAACTGGACGCTCATCAAAGAAAAACCAGAAGTGACGTTTGTAAACATTGCCGGCGAGTCCGATTTCGACCCGCTCCACTACAAAATGGTGATGTACGATGGATCCGTCGTTCCCTTTCCTGACCACAGCTTCGATATCTGCTACTCAAACTCGGTGATCGAGCACGTTGGCGATGTCGATGCTGTTGCTCTTTTTGCTTCGGAAGTAGGACGGCTGGCTCCACGGTATTTTGTGCAGACGCCGAACCGATATTTTTTTGCCGAGCCGCATTTTCTTTGCGTGTTCATTCATTGGCTTCCGATCGGCCTGAAACGGCATTTGATCCGCAGAGGGTCATTGTGGGGCTGGATGACCAAGCCTGATCAAAAAATGATCGATGAGCGGCTTCGCGATATTCGGCTGCTCACTGTAAAGGACATGCGACGGCTATTTCCAGATGCCGAGATTGTTCGGGAGCGGTTCCTCGGCTTTACGAAATCAATAATTGCAATGAAGCGATAGCAGAGTCGACCTTTGTTGGAATGAGCTGAGCAGTTAGCGTTTTGAAAAAAGAACAGCGGGCGATATGGGGCAGGGGGCTTTCGCCGAGCGCCGGTATCAGCGTGTCCACAGGGCGGTAAGGAGCGGTCGAGTTCGTTTCGACGCTAAAAGGACCGCAATCATCGCGACGAGATAGGTCACGGCGATCCACGGAACGGTAACAAGCCACGAGATGGTGGTCGGAGCGAAATACCGAACTCACCACTACGATTGCCAAAGTCACCAAAGCAGGCCGCAGCAACGACCCTTCGACCCAGGTCCAGGCTTCTCCCACCAAGGCCCTTCGGTGGGTCATCACGATCATGGGAATCACCTGGAGAACGTTGACGAAGAGCAACAGGGCAGCCGGGACGATGACGCCGTAAACTGGTGTCAGTAGCCAAATACCGGAAATATAGATACTCGCGCTAATGATACTCAGGACAAGCACGAAAGACGACAGGCCGGTGGCCAGCTGCATGATATGTGGGAACCATTGCAGGGTGTTGAGCGCAGTCGCCAGCGTTCGGACCGCCAGCACCGGCGCAAACTCTTGGACCACGGAGGTATTACCCGAGACGAGCTGAAGAATTTCAGCTGGAAAGAAACAGATTAGGAAGGCAGCCGGTATCAACAAGGCGACGACGATAGTTGTGACGCGATGGTAGTCATGTGAAAGTTGCTCGTGGTCGTTGCGCGCTAGCAGGTTAATGAAGTGAGGAAAGTAGGCAGCTGTGAAGGGGCCAGCCACACGCTGGACCATATCTGCGATCTGTAGCACCAGCCCGTAGACGCCAAACATGTCGAGAGGAAGAATGGAGCTTAAGAGCATCCGATCGCCGGCGTGCATTGCAACTCCGATCAGGGTTGTTGCGGCGTCACCTGTGGCGAATGCCCATATCTCCCTAACATAGCGCATCTCGAAGCGCCCGCGCCGCCTCGCCTTGGGCATCCGCCGCCAGGCAGCGATGAACATAATGGGCGTCTCCACTCCGGAAACAATGAGCTGAACGGCCAGGAAGGTTGTCGGATTTGGAGCAATCCAATAGAGAGCTGCGATCGTTGCAACGCCCCTCAGCAATGCGAAGACCACCGTACAAGTATTCAGGAAAACCTGATGCTGCAATCCCGTCAGGGCGGCGTTGCACAGGGCGCGCGGAAATTGCAGAATCGCAATGCCTCCAATAAGGATGATTGCTCGGACAGCCTCGTCAATGTTGAGCTTGTCGCGGTGCAACCATTCCGACGCCAGCCAATGGGACAATCCCACGATAACCAGTGCGCAGGCCAACGCGAGAGCAAAATGGACCAGCTGCAGGGTGAATAGAACGTCGTGCATTTCTTGAGCGAGTTCGGGAGCGTGATCACGGCGTGCGAGCTCCCGGGTGGCAGTCCTGGCGATGCCTGCTTCGACAATCATGCCTCCGATAATGAGGATCGTCGTGCAGAAGATCACCAACCCGTAGCTCTCGCCTCCAAGCAACCGGAAATAAGCAATGGTGAAAATGGTGTTGAGGACAGCTGTGGAGAAGGCGCCCCCAAAACTTGCAATCGCATTTTTAACGGTGCGGGATACGGTGCGGGACATTGACCATCAGTATTCAAGTTTGGCCCTCGTCGCAAGATTGACCGCACTTCATGATTCCTACTCCGAAAATTCATCGTTAAAAGTAAAAGTTACGTCCAAAGGTTTGACAGGCTCATTTTGATGTTGCTAATGGGCTCAGGCGCGATTACTAGTGCGTGGACTTGCAAATAAACTGATGAACGAATTGCCCTCGATGAACGCCCTTGAAAATTGGGCACTGGTGATGGATCGAGGGATTATCTAGTTATCGATGCAGATCCTCATCGTATCGGAATATTACCACCCGGCCATCGGCGGAACGGAAACGCAGAATTCGGCTGGTGGCGAATGAGCTTGCGCGTCGCCATCATGTTGAGGTGGCGACGTTCTCACTCCGAAACAAATTTGCTGGCGCAGCAGTTGTATTGGAACGAATCAAACTACGGAAAGCGTTGGAGCGCCTAAAGATTTGGGGTCTGCTTAGAAAGCTGAATAATAGCCTGCTCTTGCCGCGATTTGAAAGTTACGTCGATGGCAAAGTCCCAATAAACGTCATTTCCCTATCTGCCCTCGATCGTCTCCGTATTTTTCCGATCGTAAATAATGACGACATCAATTGGGAGCGCTACCAGCGCGTCTTTCGTTCCGTTTACTTGCCAAAGCTGCGCGCGCTGGTGCGGGGTAAAGATGTGGTGCATTCAGTGGCTGACGGCTACCTGGGTTGGGCCGCGGAAGAAGCTGCTCGTGAGGAAGGTATACCCTTTCTGCTTACACCCTATGTCCATATCGGCGCGCACGGCGGTCAGTTCGCTGACAACATCGCCTTCTACCGACGGGCCGACATCGTGTTCGCACTTCTCGAGACCAACGCGCAAAAGCTGATCGAACTCGGCGTGGCATCGGAGCGATTGCGTCTCCTGGGCGTAGTGCCGCTGTTGCCGAAGACCAGCGATCCAGAGGGATTCCGCGCCGTTCATGGCCTCGGCAAAAGTCCGATTGTACTCTTTGTCGGTCGCATGACCGAGCATAAAGGTCCGCTGGCGCTGCTGAACGCGGCCCCTTACGTGTGGCGCGAAATGCCCAATGTGCACTTCCTGTTTGCCGGTCCCGGCGGCAAGCAACAAATGCGCTGGTTTGCCGAGAGGCCCGATGACCGCATCTGCTACCTCGGACAGATCACCGAGCAGCAAAAAGGCGATGCGATGGCTGCATGCGACCTTTTTTGTATGCCGTCCACTGAAGAAATTCTGCCCGGGGTGTATCTTGAGGCTTGGAGCTACGGCAAAGCGGTTGTCGGAGGTACCGCACACGGCTTGCGGGAACTCATCGAGGGCAATGGCGCGGGAATAGTTGTCGAGCAGGATCCTCAAACCCTTGCTGCGCGGTTGATTGGTTTGCTACGTGACGAGCCAAGCCGCCGCCAAATGGGTGCACGTGGCCGGGCTCTGGTCCAGCGGAGATTCACCGAAAGTGCGTTAGTTCATACGCTAGAAGAAGCGTACAACGACCTCCGCAAGGGCAAGCAAGCTCCGCCTAGTACTGAGCGGCCGGCAGGCATCTGACGATTGTGCCTTACCTATCCTCAGTGCAAGTATGTGCGTTTTTCGTCGAGGACTTCAGAAATAATTCTTCTCCTGCAAACCGAGCCGCCAAAGAACGTTTCCCCACGTTTTATGCGCAAAGTAACTCGGATTTCCGAAGATCGATATAAACATGCAGCAGTCTACGCCATATCCAGCTCTCCAGAGCCGACTTTGGACCAAACGCCTTGCGGATCAAACGAATTTCTTGGGTAAGGCTTCCCGGATTCGCCACGCTGTAGTTCGTCCCCGTACGCCGGAAACATGCGATTGGGCGGCGCACCCTTTCAAAGGGCGCCCTTGAGCGGGCCCGGGCGAACATCTCGAAATCTCCGGTCACTCTGAAGTTTTGATTGAACCCGCCAAGTTCTTTAAAGAAATCCCGAGAAAAATAAGTTGCCATGTGCATGATCGGATTCCAATTGAGGCAACTATGAAGGCGGGGGACCAGCCAGTTGGGCGGCGCCGCCAGCCCGCCAAGGCCGTTTCCGTGTTCGTCGATCCAGCGGATACCGCCGACCACCCAGCGCTTGCCGCTTCGTCGATAGCCACGCACAATGGCTTCCAAGCCGCCCTCCAACATGACGTCATCGGCGGCCAAGCATCCGAGCAGCTCGCCGGAGGAATCGAAAGACCCCTTGTTGACGGCGTCGAAAATTCCTTTGTCTTTCCCTTGCATAATTCGCAGCCCGTAGGACCTTGCCAGTTCCACCGTTCCATCGGTGCTGCCATCGTCGACGATTACGTGCTCAACCTCAATGCCGCGCAACTCGTTTCTCCTTACGGATTCGATGCATTCTCGCAAATATCGAAATCCGTTCAAAGTCGGCGTAACCACCGCGACGATCATGGAATATGCACCCCACCCAAGAAGTCGTTCCCGTTAACCCATTTAAAAGCAAGAAGCCGCGTCGTTCTTGAAGGGAAGCTGGAAAAGCGCCTAATTCAAAAACTTAGCCTCTATTTGGTTAGCCAAAACGCCAAGAAATTTGGTAAGTATAACACCACAATAACGTAAGGGGTTGCCATTTCGTCTTCAGAGATATTTCTTTTCCTGCAAACCGAGCCGCCAAAGAACGTATCCCCACATTTTATGCGCAAAGTAGCTCGGATTCCGAAGATCGATATAAACATGTAGCAGTCTACGCCATATCCAGCTCTCCAGAGCCGACTTTGGACCAAACGCCTTGCGGATCAATCGGATTTCTTCAGCAGTGCTTCCCGAAAGCACCACGCTGTAGTTTATCCCCGTACGCCGGAAACAAGCGATTGGGCGGCGCACCCTTTCAAAGGGCGCCCTTGAGCGGGCCCGGGCGAACATCTCGAAATCTCCGGTCACTCTGAAGTTTTGATTGAACCCGCCAAGTTCTTTAAAGAAATCCCGAGAAAAATAAGTTGCCATATGCATGATCGGATTCCAATTGAGGCAACTATGAAGGCGGGGGACCAACCAAGTGGGCGGCGCCGCCAGCCCGCCAAGGCCGTTTCCGTGTTCGTCGATCCAGCGGATTCCGCCGACCACCCAGCGCTTGCCGCTTCGTCGATAGCCACGCACAATGGCTTCCAAGCCGCCCTCCAACAGGACGTCATCGGCGCCCAAGAATCCGATCAGCTCGCCGGAGGAATCGAAGTACCCCTTGTTGATGGCGTCGAAAAGTCCTTTGCCGTTCCCCTGCATGACCCGCAGGCCGTAGGACCGTGCCAGTTCCACCGTTCCATCGGTGCTGCCATCGTCGACGATTACGTGCTCAACCTCAATGCCGCGCGACTCGTTTCTCCTTACGGATTCGATGCATTCTCGCAAATATCGAAATCCGTTCAAAGTCGGCGTAACCACCGTGACGATCATTGAACGTGCGCTCCGTCCAAGAGATCATCCCGAATGACCGGTGGTAGACGACCGGTCACGGGTATCGGGTGGGACGCGACGAATCGATGCACAGCATTGATCGCATCCTCGGGGGATATTTTATCAATGCCCCCCGATGTTTTGTACGATCTCATGACCTTCCCCATAAGGATACCAGTGTCCTGGTGGATTTTGATTCCCGAACAGCGCAACACAATGAACGCCGCGACTTGCCGCAAGATGCATGGGACCGCTGTCGTGGCCCAGAAACATGTATGCTCGCTCCAGGATGGCGGCACCCTCTCGTAGCGACATCATGCTACACGCATTGAGGACGGGGCCATTCCAAATCTTGCCAAGGTCGTCCGAGCGTCGCGCGTCGTCAGCGGACCCATCGAAAACAAGAGCAAAACCTGGAAGGATCGTTCGAAGTTCTCTGAGTACTACAGCCCAATTTTTGTCTCCCCAGCGTTGGACTTGAAGCGCTCCTCCTACGTTGATTGCAATGAATGGCCTGTCACCCAGAGGGGAAAGAAAATTGGAAGCTGCGGTCTTTTCTTGCTGGGTCAAGCGCAGATCCCATACGCCTGCATCCGTCAGATCCAAGGGACCAAGTGGAGCGAGTAAACGAGCGAGCCGTTCAGACTCGCGCTCATAGAACCCGGTTTTTGGATCGACGCGATTCCACCTAACGTCCCGTCGTAGCGGAGAACAGAGCAGCTTGATCCCGCAGAAGCGAAGAAACGCAATGTCCCCCAACAATTGCAAGTACGTCCGATTTTCCGGAAGATACACCGCAAATCGGACATTTTCTGCCATCAATCGCCTGCGCAACTCTATCAGCCGCAATGGGTTTCGTAAGCACGCCTCATATGCAATGACATCGTGGATCAGGCCTGTGCCATTCAAAATCAACTCGATCGGGCCTATTTCACCGGGGACCGCGCGAGTCTGTGAGCAGGATCCTTCTTGCTTGCGGGAACGATGCGGCGATTTTATGGAAGCAGGGTAGCGCCACAATCGTATCGCCAATTTTTCGACCTCGTCGAAAAATTAGAATATTCGATGGATCATGCATAGAGTTGGGCATGTGATCGAGACTTCTAACGTTACAGCGATTTGGTCGGCAGGGGGAGATCCCGTTCAAGATCAGGAATCGGACCTGCGTGCGTCATTGGCAAGAGTCCCAAAGTGTACATTTCACCTTTGATATTTAGCCGTCAGCTCGGCAGTAAGTTCGGGGTTGCGCCAAAGGTCCTCGAGCGCATCATCGATCGAGTAAAGCGGCTTCCATCCAAACAAATGTCGAATCTCACTGATATCGGCACCGAGAAACGGCCGATCAACGGCGCGCACGCGCGAACTATCTCGCTCGATAGAGAATTCAAGACCGGAGATGCGTTTCAATTTGCGGAGTAGTGTCTCGACAGAGTACCATTTTGAAGTGCCCAAATTGACCGTTTGTACCTTGCGCCGACTGCTGCGTTTGCTCTCGGCAATTGTGGCAAATCCACGAGCGGCGTCTTTAATATGGATATAATCGCGTTTCGGCCACAAATTTCCAAGCTTGATCTTATTTCGTCCCGCTTTCAATTGCGCAATAATTTCCGGCATGACGTGCGGATTAGTCTCTCCCGGCCCAATCACATTGAACAGCCTTACGATCGTTGCCGAAAGCCCGCGTTGATTCGCGAAATAGCGAACATATTGTTCAGCGGAAAGCTTGCTCATTCCATAGACGTCGGATGGCTCTAGTTTTGCCAGTGATTCTCGATGCAGCCTCATACTTGGTTTATAGACGGCCCCACTGCTCGCGAAGATGAAGTGAGCACCGGGCGGGCAAGCTCTCAGAAGATTTAAAGTCCCCACAACATTTGTCCGAACTGTTTGGACTGGGTTCTCCTCGCACTCTGGAATGTAATGAATCGCTGCTAAATGTACGATCATGTCGGGAGAAAATTTCGAAATAAAGTTCTCAATCTTACTTGTGGAAGTTATATCGATGCGGGCAAACTGAAAATGTTTGAGCTCGTCGCGGCTAAATCGAACCGGGTTCTTGCGCAAACAATCGACAACGCAAACCTCATGTCGGCCGTAAAGAAGCCTGGTGAGCTCTCGACCAACGTAGCCATTTCCGCCAGTGATCAAAATTCTTTTCGCCTTTGCCATTACGTACGTTCTCTCGGGAGAAAATTTTAAAGTCTGTCAAAAAGCCGTTTGTTCTGTGCACTCAAGGACACATTCTCGATTAAGGTTATGCCAGAAAGTGTCGATATACCAAGCGCTATGGTGACAGTTGGTAAATGGTAGTGCTAAGGCCGCCAGTGGTTCTGGCGATCAGATCTTTACTGTCTTCGGGGATTAAGACATCAGTCCCTGGACGGCGCTCCAGGCCGCGTCAACCGATACACCCGAAACACAGGGAGCCGGATCAAAATATCTGATGGGATATATGCATTTCCAATTGCAGCTGAAGCAGGGCATCGGATGATGGAGGGCGACCACGCGGATGCCAACATCACGTGCTTCATCAGGATACGGCAAGAACCGTCCAAAATGTCCACCTCCCACGATACAGACTGTTGGCACTCTCAATGCTGCGGCAAGTTGGGCCGTTCCAGTCTCGTTCGTGACAACAAGTTTGGCGTGGCCGAGTATAGCCAGCAGGCTGGTAATGTCCGATTGCGCAGTAAAGTCAAAGAGTAGTCGGGAACAACGCCGCGCCACTGCAGCAGTTTCACTTGCTTCTGATGCGGTGCCGATCACGACAATACCCAGCGACATTTCCGCGGACAGCTTGTTTGCCAACCCCGAGAAAAAGTCGGCCGGCCAGGTCCTTTGCGGCGACGAGGCACCCGGAGCAAATACTACATATTCCTGATCTTTGATGACGTCGGGTAATCGTTCCAACGAAGGGATGGCGAGCTGTGGCCAGGGCTCGCTGATTTCGAACCCCATAAGACGTTCAGTAAATTCTTTGTTGCGAAGAGAGTTATGCGCGGACTGATCTCCGCACGCTATCAGTTCATTGTACCAGCCATTGGGAATCGAAGGATCCACAATGGCATTGTCCAAATCTCCGCTAGAGGCGATCTTACGTTTGGAATCGATTGCCCTAGCAACAAAATTGGCGGTGCTCGGGTCGCGACTGTGGATTGGAGTTACTACCAATTCCGCCTTAACGCGCGCGAGACGGAATATCATTGCAATTCGATAAAATAGATTGCGCTGAAAGCGCACGCGGTTCAACGGTAAGACGCTATCGAATAGGGCAATGTCCTCTGCGAATTGAGACCAGTTGTCATTGGCGATGAGTACATATCGGCAATCGGACCACGGCCATCCCGCGCGAATGGCTTTAGCTGCCGGAAGCCATAACACAAAGTCACCCAGATTATCCGTCCGAACGAAAGCAACGCAGCGTGTCGAGGTCTGTGACGGGAATATTTTGGCGAGCAATATTGTCAATCTATCAACAAAGAAAACCACCGAAAAGATCAAGGAAGAAAAATGCGTTTTTACGAGTCTCCTCCCTGCGACCTTCCAGTGCCGAAAAGCGGCTCGCACTGATGTTCTGTCTAATTCAGGGCGATAAATCATATGGCAGACCATTGGAGGGATGGGCATCGGTCGTCGTCAGGAGCCATGAAAGCAGCGCCTCAATAAATGTACAGGTCTGGGGGCCATGTGCGGGGACGAGTTGATCAAGGTCGTCGGCGGCCTACAGGCGTTAAAAAGACCCTTCTCGGGACAACCGCAGCCGCTTCTCGGGGTTGGCACCCCACGATCGTGATCGTTTTATCGGCGCCGAAATGCAACGCGCGGCAAATGGCCTTCGATTTGGCTTTTTAGTGATTGGCCATCACTTGCGTTTCAATCCAACTATAGGTCTTCTCAAGGCCCTCTTGCAGGGGTCGCGAAGGTCGCCATTTCAGCTTTTCGTTGATCAGCCGGTTATCGGAGTTGCGCCCTCTCACACCCGTCGGTCCCGGAATGTGAATTTTTTCGAGTTTTTTGCCCGCGATATCGGAAACGAGATCCACTAAATGGTTGATTGTGACCATTTCCTCGGAACCGATATTAACCGGCCCCGAGAAAACCGAGCGCGTCAAACGCAACGTGGCCTCAGTGCATTCATCAACAAATAGAAAAGATCTCGTTTGATTGCCGTCGCCCCAAATTTCGATCGTTCCTCCATTTTTCGCCTGCGCCACCTTTCGGCAGACTGCCGCGGGTGCCTTCTCGCGCCCCCCGTCCCATGTTCCCTGCGGCCCGAAAATGTTGTGATAGCGGGCAACCCGCACCTGCATGCCGTAGTTGCGCTGATACGCAAGATAGAGACGTTCGCTGAACAGTTTCTCCCACCCGTAATCGCTATCGGGAGCGGCAGGGTAGGCGGAATCCTCAGTGCAAATCGGATTGTCGGGATCGGTCTGGTTATATGCCGGATAGATGCATGCTGAGGATGAATAAAAGATCCGCTGGATATTGCGCCGCCGGCTCGCTTCGAGGACATTGAGGTTGATGCTTGCGGAATTGTGCATCACGTCCGCGTCGTGCTCGCCCGTAAAGATGTATCCAGCGCCGCCCATATCTGCGGCTAATTGATATATCTCGTCGTATTTTCGGTCGATCACTTCGCGACAAATGACCGGATCTCGAAGATCTCCAATTAGGAAGTCATCGGCCTCGACATCCCGGAATTCCGGAAATTTAAGGTCAACGCCGCGGACCCAAAATCCTTCGCGTTTCAACCGGTGTACGATGTGACCGCCGATGAATCCGCCGGCTCCGAGAACAAGTGCGGTTTTCGACATAATGCGTCCTATTGTTTGGGCAGGTTCAATTTAACTGCGGTTTCCGTACGGGTGCCGCGTTGCGATATCAACGTTTCGACCATGAAATACAGAAACTGCGGAACGGCCAAAAAATATCGCTTGAACAGACGCCTCGGCTCCATCGCTAACCGGAACAGCCATTCGAGACCGGAACGTTGCACCCAATGAGGGGCCTGCGGGATCACGCCTGATAGCAGATCGAATGCCGCTCCGACGCCGATGCCGACGCCGCTCCCGATCTTCTGCATATGGGTGTGTAGCCACAATTCCTGCTTCGGGGTTGAGAGCCCGACCCAAATAATATGCGGCTTCAATTCTCGAATGCGATAGAACGCTTTCATCTTTGGCAAACCCTGGCATCCTGATCGGAGGGGCACCCGTCACCGTGATATACGCCCCTGTGCGTTCATCGCGAGTTGCGCGACCAAATCGGAGGCCCGAAAGACGTCGACCGCAGCGACGTCGGTGCCGCGAACTCTGAATGTTTCGAACTCGAGGGCCCGCGCCGCGCTGCCGCCATAAGCCATTGTGTTGCTGCCGACTATCAAGGTTCCACGTGGCACTTTATTCAATAAGCGTTCGTGTATGCGTTTCTCGAGAACAAAGTCATTATGATGATCTTCAGGTCGAACACAAACGACCAGTTGTCGATATAATAAAGGTCGTAAAGAATGCGTTTGTGCATTTTCTCGATCGTTTGGGTTTCGCCACGGAGGCCGTTTACCTGCGCCCAGCCAGTTATGCCGGGCTTAACGGTATGCCGCCTTGCGTACTTCGAAATTAAAGTCGCGAATGTTTCATTTAATGCTATTGGATGCGGACGGGGTCCGATCACCGACATCTCGCCAATCAAGACGTTGAAGAGTTGCGGCAGCTCATCGATATTGGTCGAACGCAACATGCGCCCAACACGTGTTACGCGAGGATCGTTCTTGACCGCCTGCCTGAAGTTGTCGTCATCCTCGGATGTCGTCATCGAACGAAATTTGAATATTCGAATGGCTTCATTGTTGTAGCCGTGACGGGTCTGCCGAAATATAACTGGCCCGCGGGAATCAAGCTTGATTACGATGGCAACCGTCAGAAGGAGAGGTGAGAGAAAAACAAGAGCAACGGTCGCCGCGGCGAGGTCGAAAGCCCGTTTTGCGACCAGATCGAACTTGGACAACGGAGGACGCAATATTTGCATCGTCGAAACGCCGGCCAACTCGGCATGCTGCGGTGACAGCAGAAACTCTTCTTCGCAAACCAAAACGACGTGTAGCGAAATGGGAAGTTCTGAAAGAGCAGCGGCGATCTGAGAAATTGCCGAATATTTGTCAGGCGTGGCGAGGATGATGAAATATTCCGGACGAAGCAGCCGGAACTCCTCAATCATCTTGCATGGGAGCCTGTTACCGCTGGTTGCGCTTTTGCGGCCCTTATCATGCGGCAACGAAACTGAACGGACAATATTGATAGCGTGTTCGTTAAACCGCTTCGTAAACCTTGCGCAATCGATCGCATTGCCGATTAAGATCGCGCGCGGAGCTTGTATGGAACCAGAGGCAATTGCAGATTTGAGAAATGAGTGTGCTATTGCGCGCACGATGAGAACTGCGATGCTAACTCCAATCAATTGAGAAAAGAAAGTTCCGCGCGAATATCCGTCGGACAGTTTCAGCAGGAATATTGTTGTTTGAAAGAACGAGAAGGTTAGTGCGACCGCTCCAATCCCATTCCATAGAAACGTATCCAGCCGGTGCCTCTTGGCCAAAGCAAAGTGTCGGAAGCCTGCAGACACAATGATAAACAGCGTCGCGACAAAAAACGCTGCAGGAACGTATTGGTTTATCGGAGGAAAAGATTGCAATATAAAATGATAATAGAGCACGCTGGCAAAATATGCCGACGCGGCGACTATTATAAATTCAGTCGCCAGCACATATCCGAGAAAAGTAGACAGACGCGTCACATAAGCAGAATCTAGCGGCAGCGCGTCATTGGAAATGACTGCCGCGCGGTTTGCTGCTTCCTGGAAGCGGGGGCGGCTACTCATGTGTGAAGATACAGTCTTTGCATCGTTACTTCGGCATTTAAAATACAATTTAATATAGACTTCAGCAATCCTGAAAAGGTTAGGCGAGCCAATGCTCCAGAGTTAACCTTAGTAGTTATTTTTAATGTCTCAGTAATTTGGTGCTTTTGGAAAGTATTCCTAAGTCGCTGGAGCGCGGTACTCGTGCAATTCAGTGGCGGTTTGTCTCCAATAAGACTAAAGTGTTAAGATAAATAGGACGGGGACGCGGTGAGCGTAAAAAGGGTTCTAAAAAAAGCAGCATTAAGTTACGGGTACGAGATCCGCCGCGTTAGCCCCCCGTCGGTTCCCATTCCAAACGCAGCCCTTTATCGGCCTCTATTTTCTCCTTGGCTTGGGGAACAATTCACACGCTACTACGCCGTTGCCGCCCCTCGAACATTGGTGAACGCGGATAGCTGCTATGTCCTTTATACGTTACTCAGACAGGCGTTGACGCTTGAGGGCGATGTGGGAGTGCGGCGTCTACCGAGGCGGGACAGCCGCGATGCTCGCTAAAATTATCAGCGACAGCGGCACGGACAAGAAGCTTTTTTTGTTCGACACGTTTGCTGGCATGCCGACGACTGACAAAGATCACGATCTGCACCGAGAAGGAGATTTTTCAGACACATCCGTTGAAGAAGTAGAAGCATTCATAAATGCGCCGGACATAGCAGTCCTGCGGAAGGGGTATATTCCTGACACCTTCTCCGGACTGGAATCCCGTCGTATCGCCTTTGCTCATATCGATGTTGACATCTACAGATCAGTCGTCGACTCACTCGAATTTATCTGGCCAAGACTATCATCAGGCGGATTTATCGTGTTCGACGATTACGGATTGCCCTCATGCCCAGGAGCGCTTCAGGCCGTTGATGAGTTTTTTTCACGAACGCTGGTGCGCCCACTTTGTCTTCACACTGGACAGGCCGTGGTATTCAAGACTTGACGAAGATTTCCTCATCAACGGTTGCTGGGCTGAAAGATCAGTAAGCGGCATTCTCACCGGCCACGCGCCAGCCTGGCCAGCCAATTCACCATGCGCGCAGCATTGGTCGCGTTAATTTTAAGGGTTTGTGCAGATATCATTTGCTTGTTGTCCGCCGGATGAAATATCTCAGCGGACCAGCCCAATCCAATGGGCGTACGCGCACGCCAATGTTGTCTACTATCCATCCCGTCACGAGATCGCTGTGGGGGCGAGACTATGCTTAATCAACGCGAACATAGCTTGGAGCGTAATGGTGCCGCCATTGTAAGGATCGTAGCCATAGTTATTAAGTTCGGTAGCCTTACGCTTCTTCTTCACCTCGGGCAGACCCAATACGCCACTCAATATTAATAAGAGAAGTTTGATGGGCGTTCCTGCTACTCCGTTAATTTAGCGGGCAATGTTTGTGACGTTATCAATAACGCCATAAAATCTATCGCTGCTGTCAAAACTGTATTAAAATCAACGCGCTCGAGACAGCGAGAGCAAAGCACATGATCCGACAGCGATGTGGATCCTTGGGTTTATGTGGAGGAATAATTGAATGACTTGTGCGGTGATTACGGGCTCTGGAGGTCTCATTGGCTCGGAAGCGGTCAGATATTTTACTGATATGGGAATTGACGTTGTCGGCATCGACAACAACATGCGCAGTTACTTCTTTGGTGGCGACGCGTCCACGGAATGGCGTGTCGAGGAGTTGAAGCAGTCTTGCTCCAATTATCGACACCACAGCATTGATGTTCGCAATTGGGAAGCGATCGATAAATTATTCAAATCGCTCGGTAAAGGAATCAGTTTCATCATCCATGCCGCTGCCCAGCCGTCGCACGATTGGGCGGCGCGCGAACCTTTGACAGATTTCGGCGTCAACGCACTCGGCACCTTGCATATGTTGGAAGCAACCCGACGGCACTCCCCCGAGGCTGCGTTCGCATTCTTGTCGACGAACAAAGTCTATGGGGATAGGCCGAACGAGTTGCCACTTGTCGAGCACGAGACCAGGTGGGAACTAGCTGCAGACCACCCATATTTTGGCTGTGGCATTGCCGAAAACATGAGCCTCGATCAATCGACGCATAGCGTATTTGGGGCCTCCAAGGTGGCCGGCGATGTCATGGTGCAAGAATATGGGCGCTATTTCGGCCTAAAGACAGCCTGCTTCCGCGGCGGTTGTCTAACCGGATCTGGTCATTCGGGCGCTCAATTGCATGGATTTCTTGCATATCTAATGAAATGCACGATCGTCGGTGATAAGTACACCGTCTTCGGATACAAAGGAAAACAGGTACGGGACAATATTCATTCCCGTGACCTTGTTACTGCACTTTGGAGCTTCTGCAGGCGACCGACCTCTGGTGCGGTTTACAACATAGGGGGCAGCCGTTTTTCGAATTGCTCGATGCTGGAGGCGATTAGTCTTTGCGAAAAGATATGCGACCGTAAACTTGACTGGAGTTATCAGGAGCAAAACCGTGTCGGCGATCATATTTGGTGGATCAGCGATATTTCGCGGTTCCGTGCCGATTATCCGGAATGGGAATACACATATAACCTCGGAGCAATTATCGAGGATATCTATGAACACGGTCGACAGCGCTGGTTAAAGGCATCATGATCGACGAAGGAAAGCGAACCATCCTAGGAGTAGGTGTGAATGTCATTGACTATGACAGCGCAGTCCGGCGGGTCATAGAGGGGGGCCGCTACGGCACGCCACTCGCGGTATCGGCAGTTGCAGTTCATGGCATCATGGCAGGCGCTCTCGATGTAACTCATCGTTATCGGCTCAACCACCTTGATCTTGTGGTTCCGGACGGACAGCCAGTTCGATGGGCTCTTCGTTTGCTGCATGGCGAGCGGCTGCCGTCGCGTGTTTACGGTCCTGAGCTGATGTTGCGGGTTTGCGCGGCCGCGGCAAAGGAGAAACTCCCGATCTATCTTTACGGAAGCCGACAGGATGTTCTCGCGCAACTCGCGGATCGCATAAATACGCAATTTCCAGGAATCACTATTGCTGGGTCTTCACCGTCACGTTTTCGACGCATCTCGCCTAAGGAGAATGCGGAGATTCTGAAGGAAATTCGGACGAGTGGGGCACGGATCGTATTCGTCGGCCTCGGCTGCCCACGGCAGGAAGTTTGGACGTACGAGAACACATCACTCCTCTCGATGCCGGTCCTCGCGGTAGGCGCGGCATTCGACTTTCATGCCGGTCTGTTAGAGCAACCAAGAGCTTGGGTGCAGGATGCCGGACTCGAATGGCTTTTCCGCCTGATCCAAGAGCCAAGGCGGTTATGGCGGCGTTATCTTCTGCTAAATCCTCTTTTTTGCTGGTATATTTTTCTTCAGGCTTTGGGTCTTCGAGATTTTCAATCCGATGATGATCCGAGACCCAACACGCCGATAAACTTCGCTTAATGCGATCCGTTTTTGGGCATCAAAATCGTCCGGCTGGCGTCAAACTATCCGCCGTAGCGTGGTGCTCTTGCAAGTATGGCTAAAGTTCTCTGGTATGCTCACATGGCGAAGAGCACTTAGAGGGCGACGCGGGCACATAAAATGCTCAATTTGCAGGTTTTTTAGGCCTGGCCCACATGAAAACTCTGTACGGATTTAGTAAGCCCTATAATTTCGAGCGGGCACTTCCGTTTCTTACGGCTATCGCTCTATTGTTTCTAATTTTTTGTGTCATTGGGATCCTCATCCTTTTCGGCGACCTAAGTTGGGGCACTTATAGATTTGCTTATTTCCGGTATCTTGGAGTGCTTGCTTTTGTAGGTGGCGCGTTGAGCTTTGCACCACGGCTTGCGTGGTTGCTAATTGTATTGTGTCTTATCGAATTTTCATTAGGCATCAGCACATCAGTCCTTCACAAAATGGGTATGTGGACGCGAAGTGTGCTCCCCGCAAATATCCAGATAATGTCATTGCCTGAATACCAATTTCACCCACTTCTTCAAGCCACGCCAAAGCCAGGTTTCGCGCGATCTACACCATTCCCGGTCCAACATAACAGTTACGGTTTGCGTGGGACTGAGCGAGACTACGCTCGACTAAAGCAAAAGATTGTCGTTGCAGCAGTCGGAGGGTCTACGACGTATGGATTCGGTTTGGCCGAGGGTCAAACATGGCCAGAGGTGCTCGAGCGCGAGCTCGGATCCCAGTATGCGATATTAAACTTTGGAGTCATTGGCTATTCCACCGTTGAGCACGTGATACAAACAGCATTTTACTTGGACGAGTATGGTGTCAGACCACGATGTGCCATCTACTATGTCGGCTGGAATGATGTTCGTAATGCGCACATTCCGCACTTAGACTCAGGCTACGCGGATTTTCATCTGCTAAGCAAAATTGATGTCTTACAGGTCCGAAAGATAGAGATCCCGTTAACAGCGCGCAAAGCCTCTCCATTGGTCGGAATTCTGTCGCCGTATTTGCTAGAGCTCGAAGCGCTCTTTGACACCGTTCCACTACCAAAAAGCTTGGTTGGTATAGAACCCCAGTCAGGAAGTGATAGTCGCCTGGAAGAACTTTTCCGTGCAAATCTGAAAGCGATAGCCGCAATTAATAAGCAACGGGGAATCACGAGCATATTTGTTGGACAGATTTTAAATCGTGCGATGCTTACAGAAACCTCAGTAGGAGAGTGGGTTCCGCTGGTTCGCCTAGCTGACCTCTGGCCGCTTCAGGCGCGTTTCAACGCCATCCTCAAAGAAACAGCGGACGCAGTCGGCAGTCCAGAATTCGTTCCGCCCATCGACAACTTTAGAAATAGCGATTTTATTGACGACGGTCATTTTACTCCGCAAGGGGCCGAGAAATTCGCCGCAATGCTAGTACCGTTCGTACAAGCCAACTGTAAATCAACAAACTCATCAGCAACCAACCAGCGCGTGCTTGATGAACAGAAGTAGCCGATCGATTTATTTTTTAGCGCAATAAAGACGGCGCGAACGGGCGACACTTTACACCCAAGTGTTCATACACGTTCAGCAGTGGGTTTGGATTCTGATGGATGAGGCTGACGAGACTATCACTTCGTAGGCCAATTGGAATCCTGAACCATTCAGCAATCCTCAGCCCGGCCCATATCAGGCGCCATGGAACTGGCACGAGTATGATCCGGCGGCCGATTGACTCGGCGATCTTAAGCAGAATCGATCGAAACGACCATGCTCGCTCATTTGCAACCGTGATGGCCATGGGAATGGGCGTGCGGTTCCCGTCAAGGCAGCGGAGTACAGCCTCCGCGAGATCATCTTCATGCACCAAGTGGGTGCGCTGACTCCCGTTGCCCGGAATTGGCAAAACGGTCGAACGGCGGATGCTCTCAACTAGCCTGCCGTACGCGGCTCCAGGATTTTCCCCGTACACAAGGCCCGGCCGAATGACCCAGGCGCCACAGGAATGCGCGTTTCGCTCAATTTCTAGCTTTGCCTTTCCATACAAGGATTCGCAGCCTTCGAATGCGCTGATGCTCGAAATCTGCACGAGGCACTTAACGCCTGCGTCATGTGCACTTCGTAAAAGAAGTTCGGAGCCGCGGACATTTGTTGCACAAATATCGTCCCAATGGACCTTGCTGAAGTCGTATGCGCAGTGGATTAGCGCAGTACATTCCTTGAGCCACGCTTTATCGATAGACTGGCCAAGTTGGAAACTCACCGCCCCGGTACCGGCCGTCGGTCTTCTGCTGAGCTCAATGACCCGCCACCCAGTGGCGACAAGTTTTGCCTTTAACCGGCTGCCAACATAGCCACTCGCGCCACTTAGCAGGCAGCATCGCGTATTTCCAGCGTCTGCATGCGCTGATGATAAATCCGTCATCCACTTCCTAATCCAACGCTTCGACTTCCGTAGCAATCCTGTGCGCGTTGGCCATAACAGTAAACGTTATGGTCGTGGCGGCAATGCTCGGCAGACATGTTGCGTCAACTATGTGAACGCGATTATATCCCAGCGGGCGACCGAGTGTATCCGTTTCGAATTGGCTGGGATTTCTTCGCATTGGGAATGTTCCGCCCGAGTGAAATCCACGGCCAGGTTGTGTCATCTCTAGCATCATCGGTACTGGGAATGCTCCCAAACGAAGCGAATTGGTAAGAAGTTTTCTTACGACCTTACGGACAACTTGTTTGGTGTTCGGATTTATCACGGCCGCAACATCAAGCTTTTCCATGTTCGAGGCACGACGAAGTGTTACAGAAAGCTTGCTCGATAGTGCCGAATGAAGATACCCTTGAATAAACATTAATCGTGCATCGAATTCGCGCGCGACAGGTTCAAGGACGCGCACCAGCGGACCCAATTTTTTTCGCACCATTTTGGCGATCATGTCATTGAATGAATAGACCTGTAAATGTACGCAATATGAACTAATTTGAGGGTCCAGAATTTCGAGAAAGAGTTGGCTCAGGGTATGCAGTTCCTCTTCCTGCACATTGGCCACTCGCGAAGTGAGAACCATTGGCAACAAAAAATATTGGCTGTCCTTCATCATCACGCTTTGATCATAGGCGCCTAATGACCTCAGCAAGATTGCAGTAGTGCCGATGACGCCTGCAGCCATGTATACGCGGTTGGCGGTGATCTCGATTGGCTTGCGTGTTTGCTGATGGTAGGCGCGCACATTGACATGATGTCCCATTTCATGAACCGACGTCACCACGAGGTCCGGTTGATAGGTAAATCTATGATCTGCCTTGAGTGCCTCAATTGTGCTGCCGGAGTTATAGATTGCTCCGTAAGGGCAGCCGTAGAGGCACATACCACAATAGATGCAGCCGCTATTGGCTGGCTCATGCACCGTTCTCACTGCGAGGCGAGAGCGACCATACTGTATACCCGAGTTTCGAAGCTTTACTTGATTGCGATCAAGCGAATTTTTCATCGCGGCTGCTTGGCTGCTTTCGGCCAGATGGCCCGGCGTTGATGTGTACAACGGAAGCATTTCGTTGAGCGCATCACTCTCGCCTGCGAGGCCGGTCAGTGCAGCACATGCCTCGTAATGTGGCTTAAGGTCTCCAATGCTAATTGGCCAATCAGCGATATCTTGCTGCATGTAGGGGAGCAGCGCGCTGCCCCATACGTTACTCAAACCACCCAACGCAAATGATGATCGTATTCCTACACCATCATACGAGACACGCAGGTGTTCTGTCGTGTCGCGATACGGATAGTCCGACCCAAACGCAAACTTGAGTGGCACCTTATTGGAGTCAACGTCTATTTCACCTCGCAGCCAGCGTGCATCCTCTTGGCTCAAGGGCTTGGCTGCAGCGCGGATGCTAGCGACCCGACGTGCACGATCCGGCTCAAGCCGAACTCCTGCGTCAAGTAAACAAACGTGCCGTCCTCGCTTTAGTAGCGCCGATGCGCATGCCACTCCTGACGGTCCAGACCCAATAACACAATCCATGTTGTCTCTCAGACACGATCGAGAAATGTCAGGTTTAGCAGTACTTGCCTATGAGAAGTAATGGATGCTCAATTCGCGGGTCGCTCCTGTGTCGATGGTAGGTTGGATGTCCTTTCCGTGCGCTCTCCAACCGATTGCGCTTCTAAAGGAGTACGTCTGATAGCGCGTGCCAGAGGGATTTGTAATATGCCAATCATGAAACCTTGAAATCCGAGCTGAATTGAAATTACGACCAGGCTCAAGCTCGCGACTACCGCACGCTGCACATATGGATTTGTGAGACGACCGAACCCAACCTGTGCCCACTGGTACAACGCCGTGCCGAAGATGATTAATCCGACGAACAATAGGATGGCCGCAAAGCAGACCATGCTATCGGTGGTAACTGACTTTTGTATCCAGTTAGCACGCAATCCGCCCGGCATCATGCCAGTGATTGATGCATAGTATCGTGCAAGGACGCCTAGACTTATGAGTTGCACGCCCGCGATCACCATAAAGCATGCGGCGATGAAAGCGTTGATGTCCAGTTCGAAGCCTCTTCCGATTTCAAATGGGCCAAATGATAGAATTGTTGCGAGGCCAATGCCAAATGAGAATAGTGCAGCGCCGGGAATCACAAACAGCCATCTTGGACTGTACATAAGCAGGAATTTCAGATGACGCCAGCCATCCCGCCAAGTCCTTAAGTGCGGAGGTCTATCGCGTCCGTCGGGCCTAAGCACGGTTGGCACATCAGCGATGCGATACCGCTCATGCGCAGCACGTACCACCATCTCAGAAGCAAATTCCATACCGGATGTGACGAGATTAAGTCGACGGATGGAGGCCGAATTGAACCCCCGCAAGCCACAATGGAAGTCTCCTACAGAAATCTTAAAAAAAACGCGCCCGAGCATACTGAGGATCGGATTTCCAAGGTAGCGGTGCAAGAGTGGCATCGCGCCGGGAGCGATTCCGCCTTTAAATCGGTTGCCCATTACGACATCGTAGCCGTCTCGCAGCATCGAGACGAACTCATCTAAATTCAAAAAGTCGTAGCTGTCGTCGGCATCCCCCATGATGATGTACTTGCCGCGTGCCGCAGCAATACCCGCAAGGAGAGCTGCTCCGTACCCACGCGTAGGCACGTCAATAATTAGGGCTCCACTTCGTCGCACAATTTCCTGACTGCCATCGGTACTACCATTGTCGGCGATCAGAACTTCACCGAGGATCCCGCTTCGCGTTAGGAATGCGACGGCGTTATCAATGCACTTCCCAATTGTACGGGCCTCGTTGAGGCACGGCATTAGAATGGTCAATTCGATCTCACGCTGCAAAGTAGTACTCCAAGAACTGACTGTGCGAGACTTCAAGAGATGGTTGTGTGCGCCAGAGTACTACCTGTTTGAGATCACAGGACTCTTCGATTGAAATCGCATGCGTGTAAACGCTATAGCTGCGCATAACTATATACCGTGCAATAATTGTCTTGTACCACCCTAAACTCTCAGCTCCGCAATAAGTCCGTGTTAACTATCAATTGGATGGCGCCCTGGGATTAGGCCCGTAGGGTCCAAATAGAATTCCAAAATATCGCAAGAAACGGTGAGAAACCCAAACAGGTGAGGGGACGAAACAGATAAATCGGCTACGCAGATCGCGCTTTATTTGATGAACCAAGGGCAATATTCTAACTTGCATCATCAGACGTTCGGATTGTGGCTGACTGTCGATGTTACAAAGTATTGCCGAACCGACGCCATTCTTCGCCATTCTCTGGACTACACTCATCCTCCTCGCATGGACGGGCTGGGGATTTCTGGCCTGTCGCCTCTCGCAACACCATGACTATCCCGACTGGGGCTTGATGGCCGCGTGGGGAATGGCGTCCTGCGTCGCACTGGGCGGAATGCTCAATCTGCTCACGCTCGTTTCTCCAGGCATCTGCGTTGCTTTGGTCCTCTTCGGCGTAGCAGCATGGCCGCTCCACGCGATCAGCACGCTGAACAATTGGATCAAGTGGAAGGAATGGTCGCGGGTGGCCCCAACTCCCGCGCGGTTGATCTATCTGTCCGCGATCATTTTACTTTTTTGTCTTGGCCTGCTGCGGCTGGTGCAACACGTGATCGTGCTACCCATGTTCAACGGTCATGACGATTTTCATGCCTATCTTATGTTTCCGCTTAAGATGCTTCAGACTGGTTGGCTGACGCCCGATCCTTTCAACGCGTCCCAGATGGGATCACTGGGTGGACAATCTCTACTGCAAACTCTTGTGCTTGCGGTCTTGCCGCTCACCTACGTGAAGCTGTTTGACCCTGGCCTCTGTGTGCTCGTCTGCTCGGCTCTGATTTTCGGCTATCAGAAGCAACATCAGGCAGGGCCGTGGTCTACGATCGCAGGTGCGGGATTGCCACTGGTCTTTTATTCGATCATCCCGGTGACGAATGCTTCGGCCGGAGCCAGCGCAGTGGCGCTGTATCTTGCGTTGTACCGAACCTTCGACTGGATCCGAATGGCAAAGTCGGTATATTTCGTCTCGGATGGAATCATGATGGGGTTGGTTGCGGCCGCTTCGGTTGCTCTCAAGTCGACCGTCGTTCCCTATGTGGCGTTCCTGCTCACGGCTTCGTGCACGATATTGGCGTCGCAGTCGTCTGATAAGCGAATACCGGTCGGCGGCGCACTCGTCGCGGCAGCCACAGCGGCCCTCGTGCTGCTGCCCTGGATGATCGTGATGTACCTTTCGGTCGGCACATTTTTTTATCCGTTTCTGGGCGAGGGCTATCGCGGAACCACTTACGGGACATTTCCGAAATGGTCGGATTTCACGCAGCCGGGCGACTTGCTGGTTGATCCGTGGCTGATCGTGACGGTCGTTCTCGCTGCGATCAACGTCAGCGCTTTCCGGCTCACGTCCGGGGAACGCGCGGCAGCAATTGGCCTTTCGGCGGCGACGACCGGCGGGACGCTCGCAATTCTTTGGGCGACCGCCGGCAATGCGCGATACACGATCCCATATACGATGTCGGCTGTTCTTATTCTGACTGCAGACATTGCGCGCCGTGGGGAGCGTCTCCTCGCGCAGAAACCGGTGGCTGCGACACCACTGCCTGCGAGGCGAGCCGCCTGGGCGCTCGTTTTCATCGCGGTCGCCGCGATCTACGCGGTCTTGACCCTGCCGCAGGGGAGAGCCGCGATACAGAAGGGGAGGGACACGATACAGAAAGGGAGGGCCGCGATACAAACCGTGCTCCGCGGCGGTCTTTGGGCCCGAATGATGACGCCCGATTATTCTCGGATTAGGGTATTCGACGAACGTGCCAACGTTGTCGCGGTGGCGCAGAAATCTGTCCCCGAACGCGAAGCACTTATTGCCAAGATATTCGAGCCGTTTCTGCTCGATCACGCGCGCAACAGGATCTATGTTGTCGACTGGGCGCATGGTAGCAGTCCGCCCCCCGGCATGCCCTTTGATAGGGGCGGCGACGCGCTCGCCGAGTATCTACTTTCGAAGTCGATCAGGTATGTTCTTTATGAGTACGATAAGGTAAGGGTTGGCCAGTTCATGGGCGGCGATGGCTGGTATGCGGGTGGCGATTGGCGATGCCGCAACCGAGAGAGCGCTGCGCCAGTGTTGTCGCGAAGCAGTGGCGAAACCGGAGAAAACGCGTTCGAATGCGCCATGGATTTGTCCATGGCGGACTTCATTCGAAACCTCGACGAGCTCATGCGGACCCGCGAAGTTATCTTCGAGAACGGCCATTTAGCCGTCCTCGACCTCAGTAAACGCCGCTAATCTATAGAGCCACCGGCATTATCGCCAAGCTTGCCCAACTTCAGGGGATTTTGAGATTTCATTGGAGTGTTGGCGTAGCAAAACTCCTCGTCCTATCGAGTACAAACAATCGAGTTGATGAGTATCAGGACCATGACTCCAGTCTCGATTGCCTTGGCGGTTTACAATGGGCAGCGCCATATCCAACGACAGCTCGAGAGTCTTGCGGCGCAAACTCACCAACCGGCTGAGCTCATCATCAGTGATGATGCGTCCACGGACGATACGCTAAAGATCGTCGATGCTTTCGCAAAAACGGCGCCGTTTCCGGTTCACGTGCATTGCAACGACATCCGCCTGGGATATCGCGCGAACTTCATTAAAGCCGCTAGCCTGTGCCGTTCGGAACTGATCGCCTTTTGCGACCACGATGACTATTGGTACCCACACAAGATTGCACAATCGCTAAAAGCGTTTCAAAATCCTAATATTCTCCTGACATTTCACAACGCCGATGTAGTTACCGAGGACGGAAATCGTATTGGCTCGCTGATAAACCACGCCGCTCAGCAGCCGATCCTCGAGCCTCTATCATCTGGACCATGGCTATCCGCATTAGGTTTTTCAGAAATAATCAGGCGATCACTCCTGTCATTGTCTTATCTTTGGGCGATGACACTTGATCCAAATACTCAGGGTCAACCAATGGCGCATGATCAATGGTTTTTCTTCCTGGCGTCTGTTTTTGGCAAGATCGCCTATCTGGATGAGCCTTTGGTTGAGTACTGTCAGCATGGGAGCAACAACTGCGGGTGGAAAAAGGTCAGTTTTGCAGGGCGGACGAGAGAATTGTTTCGCGATCGACCTGACGAGTATTGGCATCTAGCAAAAGTCGCAGAAAGGCGGGCTGTCGTTCTTGAGCTCGCCCAAAAAGATCTAGTTGGGATCTGGGCCGAACGTGCTGCGGCAGGCTGCGCCTATTATCGGGTGGTATCTTCGATTTTCGACAAGAGAAGAACCCTCTACGCCGCGCCAAATTTTGGAGACCGGCTTAACGTCTTTTGCTCAATAATGAAAATGGATGGTTACACCGGCGCGCAGGGTGTTGGGCGTAGAGGCCTTGCAGTTGACCTGCTGTTGGGAGTTATCCCCACCGGTTCTCTGGTGCGTTCCATCGCGGGGTGAGGCGAGAACCGTTGTGCCCGCGCACTCTGGTGCGATCGCCTTTAACGTTACCCGGTGAGGTTACTCTGTGGATGAGATTGCCGGCTAATCGCCGGTAACTATCATATTAGCCTGAGGCCCGTGATTTTACGAGGAAACGCTATGAGCGGCAAAAACGTGGATGAGCCAGACGAATACGAGCGACGCGCCATCGACCGCCATTCGCTCACTCAGCGCCTTAATCGCGAGTTGTTGGATTCTTTCAGGCGCAATTCCCGCTTAGATGGAGAATCCCCAAAGCATCAACAGTCAAAAAATATGAATTCTAAGGCGTGAATCCATTGGGAACCGAGGGACTAAAGGGTTCGACAGCACCAGCCAGCGCCTAGCTGCTTCAAACTCAAATTCGTTCGACTCAGATAAATCACATAGTTATCACGCCTAGAAGGCTTGCCCAGCCAGCAAGGTTCCCGCCGAGCGCGGCCAGTACCTTATGAATAGTCGGATTGCCGCGCCGCCAAGGCGGCACACGTGTGTAAAATACTCTATTTGCAGGTTTTTTGGGTCCGGCGAGCTAATTTTATAGTGCCAGGCTCGGGACACTATCTCACAGATTTCCCACTAAAGCGTTTGGCTTTCGGCCTATTTTCGGCTTAAATGCCGGTTGCTCGGAGGGGCCTACGATGTCCAAAACTCTTTCAATGGCAGCTGCCGCCGCCATAGTCGCTCTTGCAGGCGTGACCACGGTCATGAGTGCCAAAGCCGCGGATGTTTCAACGAGCCGTCGTTATGCCAGCAATCAGTATTGCCAACAAATTTGGCGATGTGGGCCCAACGGCTGCGATTGGCACCGTGTTTGTTCACGTGCATGCCCCGATGGCAGCTATACTTGCACACCACTCTATGGTGCTTACGGGCCGTATGGCGGCGTGAGCTATTGGGGTGGGTACACAGACGCCGGCTGGGCCTATCGTTGAGAGCAATTTCACGATAATTCGCAGTTCCTCTCACCAATTGTGATGCAGAGACTGCCGGTCTGTAATTTCGTTTGCAGGACTTTTTCGGTGAGGCCACTGCTGCCGCCGTAAGGCGCACAATTGGAATGTTTTTTCATCTGCGATGCACATCGCCTTGTCGTTGCCCCGCACACGGTAGACCGTGCAAATTCGAATCATTTTCAATCCGCGGACATTTGCCGCTATGTCACTCGTTAGTCAGTCACCACTTAGTTTTAGCGCGAGCCGAAAGGGTGCTGCGGAGGGTTAGTTTGCGCCGGGCCCCACGTGTTCGACGGACGTTGAATATTTTGCTGGAGATTTTGCCTCGGGTTTACGGTGCTGACGGCCGGAGGGATTGGTTGTGACAGGGGGCCGCGGCCAGTCGGCGTGGGCGAGCCTGTACCTGAAGCTTCGCCGGACTGCGTGGCGCTAGTGCCGCCGGACTGCGGAGCGCCGGTGCCGCCGGACTGCGTGGCGCCAGTGTCACCAATGCCCTGAGCATGCGCGCAAGTCATACTTCCAAGTAGCGCGAGGCTCACCAGAAGCTGAGAAAATCTTGCGCGCGTCATGACGTGTTGCATTACTTTTAGTTCGAAGTTCAATTTTTTATTTGTTATCGGCGCCTTTGGACATGCAGGCCTGGAAGAAGTCGCGTTGGGCTTTCTCTACGCCGCTTGCCTTGGTCCCGGCCTTTGGAGTCGGATGGGCTTTGATGGCCTGTTCTCGGCATTTTTTTGCAAGATCCGCGGTGATCGTGGTGTTCTGAGCGTAGGCCGAATTTGCAGCCATAGCGAAAAATAGGAACGCGCTTAAGGTTGTCACGAATTTGCTCATGCGGGTACCTCTTTACGAACAACTGTCACCTATCAAAGGAATCTAATGCTTTTTGGCTTTGATGCTAGACTATGCATGGATGCAGGCGCACGGGGATGCAGCCCTGCAATTAATCGAATATTTCTAATAGCTTATGGGAAAAGGACTAAGACCTGGGCACGTCCAGGCCCGAGTACGTTGGTACTCGGATCCGACCCCCCATAGAAGAAGCTAGTCGCGGTCAACTACACTTATTAATAGTTCGATGCGGTCCCGCGGAGCAGTCGCCTGCCACAGCAGCCAAGCGACGAACAAAACAGATGGCGTCAAAACCACAACAATTCCCAGGAGAAATTGCTGCATTGCCGTCCCCAGATTGAAAAATCAACTCGCGAATTTCTCCTCAACAAAATCCGACGCGATTCGGGCTGAAATAAGATACGCTGTTTAAAAAACCAATGTGAGGTCGGATTAGGTGACAAAAAATTCTTGGGCTCCAACTAGAGCGGTGATCTGGTTTGCGCTCACGTTGCCGTAAACTCAGCTTTGATTGTCTCGCGGGCGCGTCGTGATTGTTTGCTTCGCTTGGCCCCGGCCCATCGTGGTCGGGGGAGTCCTCATGGTCTTTGCGTGTTGCCAGAGGGCCTGCAAGGTTTGACGCTGGATCGCTCGCCTAATCTTGTGACGGTATTCTACGGCGCCGGCGGGGTGCTGGCGGCGGCTCTGCTTGCTGAACTCTTCATCCGGGCACGGAGGGGGCGTGCCGGCTGATCAATACACCCAGGCCAGAACAGTGTCGATGTCCGAGATTTTAACGCGATCTCCCTGAGTCCTTGCCTACATGGACAAGCGCAAAGGCAACGCAAGATGCGACAAAGTCGATGATGAAATCGCTCACTCGCGCGTGTCTTGTCAGCAGCGGCACTTGTAACAATTCAAGTCCTCCGCAAAAGAAAAAAGCGAAAAGCGTAAGGCGGACTGGCGAAAAATCGTAACCGATGGCAAAGATCCCGGCGACTAAGGCAAAGGCTAAAAAGTGCTCAACTTGGGGACTAAAATTCGTAACAGGCCGCTCGGCAGCGGGGACAACGGACAAAACTACAAGTATCAATATTCCAATCCAGGCGAGGATGCGCGCCTGGACCTTATATCGCTGAAACAACCAGTTCACGATCTAGCTGCCGCGCACAACGTAATTAATCTTAGTCCTGGGGCAGGGGGCCGGAAGGCATCGCGCCTCGACCCGAAGCGTGACTAGCAATTTTCGAGCAGCTTACACCAATTTGAAAAGCCGAAATGCACCCCAAGCCAGCAGAGACAACCAGACCACCGTCAGCCCAAGTCCGAACAGGAGGGCCGCGACCCGCCATTGCTTAACTATCGTCGTCAGTAGTTTTTTTCTTGACGCCACTGATCTAAACGCGAGCATTAACGATACGCCTTTGGGAAATCCAGCTGCCCACCCCCGGTGCGGGCATCCAGAAAGTCTCCCACAAGATCATTAAATATTCGCGGACATCTAAGATAAAACTTTAATCGAATTTGAAATGTTCCTGCGTTCGGACAAGGCTACTGAACATGCGGCTCCTCTGTATGATCATCAGTTCGCGGAAAGCGAAGCGGTCGCCTGATCAGATGTGTGTGAAAGATGATGAAAAGCATCAGTCTGTTGGCCGTCGCTTCGCGGGAAGAGGCGGTCAAAGTCGGCGGTACGGATCGCCCCAGACGCTGCGGCGAGCCGAGCGGAGACTTAGAGAACTGAATTAAAAAGCTTTCGCGGTTCCGATAAACTCAGCGACGAACACACACAAGGCATTATTGCTATTAGAATGCGTTTCTATAAATACTTTTCGAAAACAGAGTCATTAGTATTATTTTCAAATCAAAGAAAAATGACCAATTATCGATATAGAACAAATCATACTCGATCCGCTTTTGCATTTTCTGCAGAGTGTCTGCGGGGCCTCGATATCCGTTCACTTGCGCCCACCCGGTGATGCCAGGCTTTACGTTATGTCGGCGCGCAAAAGGTAAAATGATGTCTTCGAATATTTTGTTGTGAGCTGTCGCGTGAGGGCGAGGGCCGACAATTGACATTTCACCATATAGAACGTTGAACAGTTGCGGCAGCTCATCGATACTGGTTCGCCGCAAAATCCGACCCAGAGTTGTTATGCGAGCGTCATTTTCCGTAGCCGGCTTAAAGTGACGATCCCCATCCTCAGATGAAATCATCGTTCGAAATTTTAACACTCGAATTTCCTTATTATTGTAGCCATGTCGCAATTGGCGAAAAAAAACATTTCCGCGAGAATCTAATTTGATCGCGAGAGCTGTAACAATTAAGAGTGGCGAAAACCCGATAAGCGCCACAACCGCAACAACTATGTCGAAGGCCCTTTTGACGGCCAGGTCAACCCAAGCTAACGGCCGCCTACAAACGCGCAGGGTCTTTATATTGGCAAAATCGACAACCTGCGATCTGGTTAGAAACCGAACATCGTCAAGCGGCACGATATGGGTATTGCAAGGGAGCTTCGACAGCACATGAGCAACTTTAGACGCCAAAATTAGATCCTCTCGGCCAGCGAGGATGACGATGTCGTCAGCCAGCATTGTCCGGCACTCGTCTGCGATCTTGCGGATATTCCTATTTTGCGCGAGCGTTCGGTTGTCGATAGGAGCTTTCTGAGGTTCGTAATCGCGGGGGAGCGGGAAGGAAGCGACGACATAGGTGCCTGCGGCCCTTAGCTCATTGACTATCTTTGCACAACGATGCTCATCCCCAATCAATACAGCGCGGGAGGTTTCGATTTGGCCCTGGGCTATGGCGGTTCGAAACCACAAAACCAGAAACGCACGATCGATGCATATTGCAATACTGACGCTAACGATCTGGAAGATAAATGCACCACGCGAATAGTCTGTAGAGATTTTCAGCAAGAAAATCGACGACAGAAAAAACGTGAATGCCAGTGCAACTGTTCCGGTTCCGCTCCATAAGAGCAAGTGCAGCTGCTGTCTTTGTGTCATTTCGAAATGGCGGAACCCGAGTGACACAATCGTCAAAATTGTTGCGATGAAAATGCTTTCGCTAATGTACATAAATCTAAGCGAGGGAGGCAGCGATCCGAATCAAAATATAATGGTAGAGTAGGCTGCCAAAATAAGTCGCCGCCGCCGCGATTAGAAATTCGATTGTCAACATATACCCGAAGACGGCGGTCAATTTCTTCGCTTTGGGTAAGTTTAGCGGACGCTCATCAATTGAAACGGCCGCGGTCGTCACCACCGCCCTCGGAACGCGAGGCTGATTTCTCACTTTAGACATGGGCCTTTACGCAGGTACTAGTGGACGCCCCGGGCCAATTAACCCCGACGCTGCTGAAATTATTCCATTTTTAGTGGAACTTCAAATGTGGCATTATCCAAACGGTGTCATGTATTGATGCGATTTCACGATTGTTGAAGCGTTTTCCGCTCCGCGCTTAACGCTATACTGAAAAAAAACCCATATTTTGGGGCGAGAGGCTACGACTATTGCCGAGGCCTTACTTCGCATCGAGTGCGGTCATCGGACGGATACGCAACTTGCGACAACACAGCCGTCCATGGATTGTTGTGATGAAAGCGAGTGTTCGTCCCGTGCGCTTGGACATCCTTGGCAGGAACCGAGGCTTGCCTGTCACCGGAGTCACATGAGGGCACCCATGCTGATGGGTGCGGGGGCAATGATCAATTTAATCGCGCGCACGGTTCGGCGAGGGGCAAACTGGTTCGGTCGCCGGCGGCTTGACGGGCCGTTCCGTCCCGGCAAAGATCGCACCGACTCTGTCAGCAAGAGGCGAAGGGAATTGTGCGTTTTCTGATGATGGTACCCCGTGTATTTTAGGCAAAAAATCCGCGGCGTCAGACGCTTTACTTTCCTCAACAAGGAAGCTCTTAGCGGGGCCATTCTCATTGCGGCCGTCGTTTTTAACGCTGCGCTGGCTATCGTAAATGGTCACCTCGCCCCGCTTTCCGAACTGCACGTATCGCTATTTGAAGCCGCAATCACTGGCCTTGCGGTAGCAGTCATCGCGCTCAATTTAAGAGTGAGCATGTTGCCATGGGGTGTACTGTTTGCATTGCTTCTCGTGCTGCATGCTGCGTTAGGGCTGGCAAACCATGCCTTTAATCCTAAAATCATTCGCGACGCAATCGAGATACCCGTCTTTGTCGCACTCGGCATGGTTTATGCTCGAGGAAATATCATACGTTTGTTTTTCTTTATTCAATGCGTTGTATTTATTGTTCTGCTCGTTGAGCTGCTTTTTGTGGATGTATACTCTTCGACTTTTGACGTTATCAGCTACTATATAAATACGCGTGGTTATACGTATCAGGACTTTTGGGACCAGGGCTCGAACTCTTTTTGTTAGTGCAAGCCGTCCAGACCAGCGATTTTTGTTCAGCTTCCTAGACATCCACAGGGCCTCTTCGCTATTTCTCGAGCCCGTGTCATTGGGAAATTACAGCATTGTTGCTACGATATTCACTCTTGCGTTTTGGCGAGAGATGTCCCCTTGGATAAAAATCTTTTTCGTTGCAACCACGCTAATCATACTAGTCGGTTCGGACGGTCGGCTCGCTGCCGTAACATGCATATTGCTGCTATTAGGTTGTTTCGTATTTCCGGTTTTGCCACGTTATTCAAACGTTCTTTATCTGCCCGCCATGCTCTTGCTTTCCGGACTTATAGTTTCATGGTTCGATTTACAAAATTACGGTGACAATTTTTCAGGACGTGTGGCGTTCAGCATTCATCTATTAACGAGAAGCCTGGATATCACGACACTTCTTGGCTTGCATCCAGAGAAATTGCAGTTAGGCGCAGCTGATAGTGGAATAAGCTATTTTGTTATTTCACAATCGGTATTGGGACTGGCCGCCATATGGCTTTTCGTCTGTCTTGTGCCGAGATATCATGATCGACGCTCAACGATTTTCGTGCACAGCGATCTGCATGTATATCGCATTTAATCTTTTGGTTAGCTACTCTCTGTTTTCGATCAAGAGTGCTTCGCTAATGTGGTTCATGTACGGTTATTTATTGCCGGGATTCGACTGGCGCAGGGTAAACATCGGACAATACCTTGCTGTGCGTCACCAACGGACACCAAGTCTCACGGTTTAGTGGAGAGGTGAGCTGTCAGTCGCTATGGCGGCCTTTGCACAGTCGTTGAAGCGTGATTGTCTGCACCCGGCTTGTCGGTCAAGAGATTTGGTTTCACGTTCAGTGAGAGAGCATGATGGAAGGTAATCATTGCGTCATGCAATTCGCCATTTTTTGAAGGCAGCTTGTAGGCCGCCAACGCAAATGCGCTGCGAATTGTGGTGGACCGACTGTCGTCTCGAATTAGGTTTCATGTTCCAGTTCGCCGAACCGGCATTGGGCCGACCGTTGGCGGTAGCGAGACAGAATTGATGAGCAAATGGCAATCCATGTGGGCGGGTCGACGCCGTTTTATCGTGCACGCAGCCGACGCCTGAGGTTTGACTTCGACCTTGCCGATCTCATGCCTACCCGATCGGTTGACTCGGCGATGACGCCTTATGTGTTTGCCATTAACCAGTGGAGGCAGCTGCAGCCGGACGAAAATTACCCGGACAATGTGAAGGGGGGGGTGCCGCGCGCCGCGGTGCTATCATTTTCAGCAAGCTGGCCCGGGGCCGGCGCTAGACGCTGCGGTGTGCGGCAGAGCCGTTCGGTGTGTGTGGCGGTCCTGCGGTGAACGTAGGGTCGAAGGCTTCGGGTCGGTTGGCAAAAGCTGCCCAGGCGAAAAGAACCGCCAAATCCGCGCGAATGACACGGTTGTGATTAACACAAATGACCGATTGGCAATCCGGGCGTCTTGCAGCCGCGCGCAGCATTTGCTTTGCTTCTCATATAATTGTACCTGGGTAGTATTAATATGCTCCAATTTAGTAATGAGCAGCGTGAGACCGGCCGTGAACACGCAGCCTCCGATAGTATATCTGCATCCGAGGCCTTGCAGGCAATTGTAGGCTTTTTCCGACGCCAATCCTCTGCCTTCCTGTTTAGCATATTTCTAACAGCCACACTTGGCATAGCTTATCTTGTCACTACGCGTCCGATGTTCACCGGCCAGGCGCAGTTGTTACTCGATGCAAGCACGGTGCAAGCATTGCAGGCGCCCCGGCAACTGCCATTGAATAATGCAGTAGGGCCGCAGATCGAAAGCCAAATCGGACTCTTAAAATCAGAAAACATTGCCTCTGCGGTTATCGAGAAACTTCACCTTGCTCAGGATCCCGAGTTTATCAAGCCGGGAGGAGGTGGCTTGCTGTCGGCAATATCTGCTTTCGTCTCCGGTGGGTTTGCGTCTGACGACCAAGCCGCTCCCTCGGAATTCGAACTTTCTCGGCGGACGATGGCTACGTTTAGCAGACGCTTGACGGTTACTCGCCTTCCTCAATCTTTCATAATCCAAATCGACTTTGAATCTTATGATCCGGAACGTGCCGCTCAAGTCGCAAATGCGATCGCGGATGCGTATATCATTGACCAGTTGGAGGCCAAATATAAAGCAACACGTCAAGCGGGCGGTTGGCTGCAAGACCGGATAAAGGAATTGCGAAGCCAGGTTTCTGATTCAGAACGTGCCGTGGTGCAATTTAAGACCGAACATAACATTGTCAGCACTGGCGGTGGTGATAGACCGCTCCTGAACCAGCAACAGGTCAATGAACTTAGCAGTCAGCTTACTATCGCCCGCGCACATACTGCTGAGGCACTCGCACGCCTCGATCGAATCGAGTCAGTATCAAAAATGGATTTATCTGCTGTATCTTTGCCCAATGCATCGTTCGGCGCGACCGTTACCGACACTTTGAAAAACGAAATTGTCACGAAGCTGTGGGGACAGTACCTTGACTTGGCCGCTCTCGAACGCAATTTTTCTGCAAAATATGGTCCGAATCATCTCGCGGTAGTTAACTTGCGCGATCGGATGCGCGAAATTCGCACTAATATTTCTCAGGAGCTCAAACGCCTCGGCGAAACTTTCAAGAGCGACTATGAAATCGCAAAACAGCGTGAACAAGAAACCGCAAAGGAATTGGCGTCTGCGGTATCCAAGTCGCAGTTAACGGACGTCAATGCGATTGCCCTGACCGAATTAGACAGTACTGCGCAATCATCCAAAAGATTCTACGAAAATTATTTGCGGCGCTATATGGAATCTGTTCAGGAGGAGTCGTTTCCAGTCAGCGACGCGAGAGTAATTTCACCTGCGACACGACCGCTGAGCAAAAGCAGCCCTAAGGCTTTTATTGTCCTGCCGGTCGCAGCGCTATTCGGGATGGTCCTTGGCTTCGGAATTGGGATATGGCGGGATTTGTCTGAGCGAGTTTTCCGCAGTGTCCAACAGGTTGAGAGCCTACTTCGCACCAATTGCATTGCTCTTGTGCCGGTTGCCGATCAAAAAAGCTCAGACGCAGGTCGTGTGCTGCTTGCCGAACAACTCGTGAGGTCTCTGTCTTTCGCGACGCGTTCACCGTCATCCAATCCTTTAGCTGTCGAGCGTGGGTCATCGCTTCAAAAAAGCTTAGGCGCAGCTCTTGTATGGCTTGCCGAACGACTCGCGAGGTCTCCGTCCTTCGCGACGCGTTCACCCTCATCCAAGTCTTCAGATGTTGAGCGCTGGTCATCGCTAACGTTGGCGCCAGATATCAATGGCCTGGACGAGGCAACAAAAAGTCCGGCGTCTGAGTCTAAGCAAAGACGCCGCACTCGCGTCACCGCAGGCACAGTCCCACGGTCAGAGCGAGGCGGCCGAAATTGCTGCATCTTGGTCAGATCAAGACACTAAAGTTGTCAAACTTAAGCCAAGTGCTGAAAACGAATTGAAAAATCCTGGTCGGAAAAAATTGATTGCGCGTAATGACCGTTTACCCTGGTCAGTAGTTGATGCGCCATTTTCGCGCTTTTCGGAATCGATTCGGTCAATCAAGCTTGCAATTGATATGAATGGCGCGTTCAAAGCCACCCAAATTATTGGTCTTACGTCGTCCTTGCCGAATGAAGGCAAGTCGACGATTGGTTTTTCCCTGGCGCAATTGATGGCTCACGTGGGGATGCGAACAATTTTGGTCGATTGCGATTTGCGTAACCCCTCACTTTCACGCGCGCTCGCCCCACGCGCCAAAAGGGGATTGATCGATGTTCTCACGGAGAAGGTTGAGTTTGAAAAGGCTATTTTGAAAGATTCGTCGACAAATATGGTTTTCTTGCCGGCAATAATGAAATATCGGTTCACAAATACAAACGAAATTCTTAGCTCGGTTCGTATGAAGAAACTGTTTGAGAAGCTTCGTGAAAGCTACGATTACATCGTAGTTGATCTGCCGCCGCTTGCACCAATAGTGGACGTCCGTGCGGCGACATCTCTGGTGGACTCATTTGTTTTTATTATCGAATGGGGCAAACCAAAATTGATGTCGTCGAGCATGCGCTAGGACAAGCACAAGAAGTGTACGATCATCTACTTGGTGTTGTGCTCAACAAAGTTGATATGAAACGCTTCGCCCGGCACGCTGGTGATCACGAGGGGTACTATTACAATAAACATTATGGACGGTATGGCTACACGGAGTGAACTCCCATAGGTCGGCTTTGGAAACAAGCGCTGGACATCGTTTCGCACGAACAGGCCCTAACAGCGGCCGATCGAACATTGGCCACCGCCAGTTGGTTTTTTGCAACCCTCTTGATTGCTCGTTACAGCGATGCGAGTGAGTTGGGAATATACGTCGTCGGCTTTTCTGTGCTCGCGTTTTTGGTAGCAGTTCAAGATTTTCTTATTTTCCAGCCCTATGCAATCGATCGAAATTGGCCTCAGGGAGCGCCTGTAGGAACCTTACTTGTAGTGAGTCTCCTCTTGTGGGCAGCGAGCGCAGTGGTACTAACCATCGGCGCATTGGCATTTTTAAGGTGGTACGGCAGTCCGGAGACGGCTTTTACAATCTTCGCCATAGCGGGAGCTCTGCTGTTTGTACTGATGCGTGAATTCGCGAGGTGGACTGCCTTCGCCCGTCTCGAGCGGGGTAGGACCGTGCTACTGGAATTGGCTGCAGCAATGGTCCAGCTTTTCGCACTCGGCTGGCTGGGTATCAGCGGCCGCATGTCGGCAATCAGCGCTTACGCCGCGCTTGCCGGGGCAAGTGCTATTCCTGTAGTCGGATGGTTGTACTGCAACCGGGCCGAATTTGCGGTTCGTATGCAGTCCCTGCCAACGATCTTTAAGCAAGCATGGCCATTGGGGAAATGGCTGCTTCTGGGTCGAACAACCGTACAAGTGCAGAAAGATATTGTGTACTGGGTAGCGATGCTCGTCGCCGGCCCAGCCATTACGGGCGTGTATGCCGCCTGTATGAGCATCGTGAGCTTTGCAAACCCGCTAATTTTTACCTTCAGCAATTTGTTGACTCCGAAATTGGCACTCGCTTGGAAAAACGACGGCGGGCCGGGACTCTGGCGCGTTGCGGTCCGCAACACAGTGCTAATCGGCTCTCTGACACTGCCATTCACTCTGGCAATTCTGGCAGTGGGCGACACTGTGATGCGCTTTCTGTATCACGGGACGGAATACGAGGGGCATGGGTACACGCTGACGGTGTTGACCCTGGCAATATTTTGCGGAGCTCTGAGCATGCCAGCGTCGATCGCACTCGTAACCCTAGAGCGTCCTCGCGCAATCGTCACCACCGGAGTGGTTGGAGCAATTCTCACCGTAGTTCTTGTCTGGCCATTGATGAAGCAATGGGGCCTGTTGGGCGCTGCCTGTGGAGCCCTGGTAGGAGCTGCAACCGTCGGCATCGCACGCTGGGTTATATTCCGCATACGCGTTCCAAAAGGGCGCGACCCCGCGTTTGTCATGCGCGCGCTACAAGAGCTCGCGGGATTCGGGGATAACAGCCATTGGAAGATCATGCGAATTGGCGAGGGCCTCCACGCCGAAATCTTCTTGATGCAATCAAACGGTTTGCCGATCTGGAATGGCCACTTGTCTCTTGTGGCCAAGCTTTACAAGCCACCAGGGGCAGCGGGTACTCATGTGAATCTCCAAACGCTGCAGGCTCAATTCAACTCGCTTTCGAACTCCACGCCGCGCTGCACGGCCGTGAAATCAATGGTTGGAAGGTTTTCGTTCCATGCCCTTTGTACATCCACGCCTCGCCGCTGGCATTGGCAATGACGGAGGTTCCCGGGAAACATATCGATAGTTACGCATCAAAAAATGTCGTTCTGACATCGCGAGACCTACTCGACGCCGCGCGTGCATTGGGAATGACGATGCAACAGTACTGGTCCGACGGACGATGTCACGGCGACCTGGGAGTGGACAACGTTCTTTTCGACATCGAGGCCAAGAAGATCTCGTTTATTGACCCGGGAACCTTGGAAAGCTGTCCGGTCTGCAACGACCGCACCAAATCGCAGCCCCCGGCGGTGCTCGACCTTGCCCATACGCTGTACGATGTGACACTCGATGTCTCGGACCTCGTTGGCGGGCCGACAATGCGCTTGTACAAGGAAACCTTTGTTGAGAACGTCTTGTATGCAGTCATTGAAAACCTGGGCTCAGCGGAAGAGAAACAGAAATTGTTGAACGGAATCAGGGGGTCTGTACACCAGCACTTAGAAGATGGCTGGAAATCATCATGGTCCCCAAAAGGAGTGTGGCGCAGCTTCGTTAAGCAAATAGTGAAGCGGCGGATAAGCTTGATCCTCGATCGAGTAGTCTCTCAGTCGGGAGTTTAGCAGAGCAGAGTAATCATGAATATAAGCCCACCATGCCCCACAACCAATGCCTCAGAGGCGCGTGAGCCACCGGTCATCGGCTCTGGTTTGGAAGACTCGGCTGAAGCTGGAGTCCTGCCGGAGGAACTCGAATTTTATCAAACCTATCAATGGTCTTTGAATCCGCATCTTACTGTCGGCGAGGCTATCGGTCATCTTGGCGAAGAGGTTGAAAGGCTGTCCATCCTGCCAAGCGGATGGAAGATTGACGAAGTTGCAACCAACATTTTTCTTCTTTCCTGTGGTTTGCTGAATTGCGTCGATGGATACTTGCGCGGACTTGCCTTGCGCCTTCCTAGTCGAGTGGAGAGGGCCGCTATCGGCCGTTGTACCACTCGGCTTGTGGAATCAATTTCAAATAGCCCTTGGTCACAACGGGCGGTAAGCCACTGGCGGCAGCAATGGCTTTCTGATCTCAACAGTTTCCTTTCACTGATTGTCAGCCGGCGCGCAAATAGAGCAAAAGATCTTGCCGATGCAGGGCGCAAACTCACGAGGCTCGGATCGCTGCTTCCGCCGAAGTTCTTGGCTAAACGATTGGCGATCCCCTCGCCATTCAGCCACTTGGACCTGACGCCAAACGATGTTTTGCGGCTGGGCGACTTCTTTGTTCGGCAATTTCCTGAACGCGCGCAACCCCTCCTTATCGTCGGGTTGCGCACTTCGGGTTCGTACTTTGCTCCGCTTCTTCGAGCGTTTTTCGAAAACGAAGGCTATAGCAGCGTCGAACTTCTAACTGTTGAGCCTCTCAAAGGTGTTGGGCGCCACGAAAGAAGAGAGCTCGAACAGTTCGCCACGCGCGGGTATTGGGCGCTCATCGTAGACGATTCACCAGATAGCAGTCGTACGTTGCTTGCAGCCTCAGAAATTGTTCAGCGAGCCGGGTTTGCGGTTGATAGTGTAAAATTCCTCGCGCCGAGCCATCCGGCTAGCTTAACTTGGTTCAAAACGCTTCCCGAGGCCAGTGTCATCACATTGCTGCCTGAGCAATGGCATAAACGGGAACTATTGAACTCGAAAATAGTAGAACTCCGGCTAGTCGAGTACTTTCGCAGCCGAAATTTCGCTCGCGTATCCGTCGCCGCAACGAGTGAATTCGACGCTTGCATGCAAAATACTGCGTCTGACGAACGCGGCATTCGTCTCAAACGCGTATTCGAGGTCCAACTGGAAACGCCTAAGGGCAATAAACAAACGAAATACATTTTGGCGAAGAGCGTCGGCTGGGGGTGGCTCGGCTACCGTGCCTTTCTGATCGGACACAGACTCGCCGGCTTCGTGCCGCCGGTTCTCGGATTGCGCGACGGTATTCTTTATATGGAATGGATTCCGCAGCCAGCAGTCGAGCCGCCCAATAAACGCAAGATATTTCTGGATGCGTCTGCCGCCTATGTGGCAACGCGAGTTCGTCGCCTGAATATGCCCACCTCGGCAGCCGGGATCGACTTTAAGCGATACAATAATGGCGTTCGAGTTTTGGAGAAAACGTTCAGCCGAGCCTATGGGCGATTTCTCACTGACCTGCTGATGCGCTCGCGCGTGGGCAGACTGGTGCGGGACTTGGGATGTCCGTGTCCCACGCTCGTCGACGGCAACATGAATAGCAGCGAGTGGATTTTAGGGCCGCAGAGACCACTCAAAACAGATTATGAACACCATGGAATGGGAAAAACTGCGCTGAACGTAACCGACCCTGCTTATGATCTAGCGGACGCCATCTTGAGTCTGGTCCTCTCGCCGGAAGAAGAAAATAGTTTAATAAGGCGATATATCGCGGAGTCCGGGGACGACGCCGTTGAACGGCGTCTTTTCATTTACAAACTGCTCGCCGGCCTTTGGGCGATGAGCCAGGCCCAGCAGCAACTCTTCAGTTCGCCGCGCGGCCGCGATGCCCAACGTGACCATCACCTTCGGTTCATGAACGCCTGGAACTTCCTGACCGTTCAGGCGGCACGCCATTGCGGATCGTTGTGTCACCCACGGACTGACTTGCGTTGGCGTGCTCCGCTCGTTGTGCTGGACGTGGACGGTGTCTTGGACCGTCGGCTATTCGGCTTTCCTTGTACAACCGCGGCAGGCATGGAGGCACTCTCGTTGCTGAGCGCACATAATTTTTCAGTTGCGCTGAACACGGCACGCTCCGCTGACGAAGTGAAGGAGTATTGCAAAGCCTATTCATTATCAGGCGGCGTAGCCGAGCACGGAAGCTATCTTTGGGATGCCGTGCGGCAGCGCGAACAAGTGCTCATCAGCTCTGAGACAGTTCGTCAATTAGAGGAACTCAGGCGTCACCTGCGGGAAATCCCAGGAGTGTTTCTTGATGAACGTCATCAATATTCTATCAAGGCCTTCACTTATCGCGAGAAGCCGTCCGGGTTGATACAGTCGCTTCTTGGTTCGGCACGTTCGTCCAGCATTGGCGATGGTGCGCTTGCCCCGATCTCAACTCACATTTTGCATCAACTGTTGGTCGATCTACAACTTGATCAGCTCACCTTCCATCATACGACGATCGACACAACTGTCGTAGCCCGAGAAGTCGACAAGGGGACCGGCCTTGTTGCCCTTCGCGACTGGGTCTTAGGACGCGATGCCGAAACGATCGCCGTCGGCGACACCGAGCACGATCTCGCAATGTTTCGTGCGGCCACGCGCAGTTTCGCCCCTTCCAATATAAATTGCAGAACTCAGGCGCGGCTTCTCGGATGCCGAATCGCTCGCTATCCGCATCAGCGAGGTCTGCTCGAAATTGTGGGCAAGATCATACACTCAGACAAAGCGGGTAGTGTTCTCGAGAAACCATTGATTGCACCTCGGGGGGACGATCTGTTTATGACCGTCTTGCACGCTGCAGATCAAAAGTGGTCCACAAACCTAAGCAAAGCGGTGTTTAACCCGGCCGCATACAGAATCTTTATACGCTAGAAGAAAAGTGTTTTGTGGACTGCTACGGCCTAGCATCAAGCCGCCATTTTTCGGCACCCGATAAAGGTCGAGCCAAGCTGTTCATGTCGCGCATCACTGCTGATGCCCGGTCTACAGAATTTATTTGATCGGGTTTGTGTCATCACACGTTATGAGGGCCGGGAATCTAAGCCAGAGCTGAAATAGATTGAATGTGGCAATGTATAATTGCCGTAAAAATTCCTGCGCTTGGAATAATCGGCAAAAACGCCGGCGTGGAGTGCGCTAATTAATTCAGTAACACCATATTCCACGTCAAAAGCTGGCTCGAACAAGAGATTTTCACGCACTTTGCGGAAATCAACCCGGTAGTTACGCGGGTCTGAGCCCAGATCTTTATATACCACTTTCCCTTTGGGAAGCCTGCTCAGCACGATATCGACAATACTCTGTTTCGTGTGATTGTTCTCATCTCCGCCCGCGTTGAAAACTTGAAACGCAATCCGGTCGGCAGGAAAAACCAGCACCCGCGCAATCAGCCGAGCGAAATCTCTCACGTGGCAATATGGCCGCCACGTGTTGGCATCATATACAACGAGTTCATTACCCACAAAAAGCTCATGGGTAAACTCGTTAACAGTCAGATCGAATCGCATTCGTGGAGCAACGCCAAACGCGGTAGCAAAACGAAGGATTGTCGCACAGAAGTCTGCACTTGCTCTCATTCCAACAAGATGCTGTTCGGCGGCAACCTTTGCCTTGGCATATAGAGATAGGGGCTGCAGTGGACTGGTCTCATCAGCCAACTTGCCGTCTTTCACGAGCCCGTAGTTGGAACAGGTGGATACAAAGACGACCTTGTTAAGCTTGCGTCCGTTCAGTGCATCTAAGCATCTACGAATGCCGAGATCATTAATGGCATGCAACTCAGTAGGGAAGGCCTTGGTAATAGGATCGCCGACGAGACCTCCAAGGACTACCACATCTGTCACACCGGCAAGCGCTCGTTCGATTGTCTGCAGGTCGCCGAGGTCGCCGATGAGGAGTTCATAGGCCGGGTTCATCAGTAACGCTGTTACGCTGGATTGCGTATCGTAGAGAAAGAGTTCGAGATTGCGGACATGAAACCCTTGACGCAGCAACTCGAGTGCGACCGGTGTACCGATATATCCTCCGCCACCGATTAGAAGGACCCGTCGTATTGTGTCTTTGCCGAATTTTGAGGCAAAGCGTTTGGTTTCGTCGTCCAAAAGCGGCGTGAGCTTTGCCTTCCAGTCGCTTTTCTCTGCCATTGGCCGCCTATTCTCCCCAGGTTAAAATGATCCCACACGACAATGGGCTACTAAGCTGGCTTCGATGGTCACTCTCACATGCGTACAACTTTTATATTAGAATTGTACCGGATTGCGCGGGTCAAGGTGTACCCAAATCTCGTTTGCTAACCTTAATGAGAGGCTGGTTTACTAAGAAGGCATTGACGCGACCGTTTTCTGCTAGCTTTGAACAACAGAATGTCGAGGCGCGGAACACTTTGTGGTAGACGACAAGGACTCTTGAACTTGTTTCGTTTCACTGCGAAGAGGGTCCGGAACTTATCGCACAATCCGATCTACGGCTACGGATGGCATGATCGAAACCAAAGATGAGGTCGAGGCTGTCTCGGCGCGCGGGGCGGCAAAGGGAATTCGAGCCGTTATACTTGCCGGTGGCAAGGGTGTGCGGCTGCGACCGTTCACAGCGAATTTTCCAAAGCCACTGGTGCCGCTCGGTGACATGCCAATTATTGAAGTACTTATGAGACGGCTGGTTCACTTTGGCATCACTGACATTACGCTTACACTGGGTCACCTCGCAGAGTTAATCAAAGCGTATTTCCTTCACCGAAAGGAATTCACACGGCAAATCGATCTTGATTACGTGGACGAAACCAAACCGACAGGAACGGCCGGATCGCTTGCGTTTGTACAGAGGCTCAATGACACTTTTCTTGTTATGAATGGCGACGTGTTAACCGATCTTGACTTCGACGAACTTGTAGCGTTTCACAGAAATCACGGTGCAGCATTGACCATTGCGATGCATGAGCGTCACGTTAAAATCGACCTCGGCGTGCTGGATTTTGACAGTAAATTTTGTGTCACTGGGTACCGTGAGAAACCAGAAAACAGCTACTGGGTAAGCATGGGCATCTATGTCTACGAACCGCGTACGTTAAAATACATTGAGCCGGGAAAATATTTGGATTTTCCGGACCTTGTGCTGCGCCTTATGGCGGCCGGAGAAAAGGTATGCGCAATGCCGTCAGATTGCCTGTGGTTGGATATCGGCCGACCCGATGACTACGCTCAAGCGCAGGAAATGTTTGCTGAGAAGAGGGGAAATTTAAACCTTGGCTGATTGGCGTATCCCTCTAAGCGATCTGGACTTCAATTCTGAAGAATTGCACGCAGTCCAGCGCGTCGTCCTGAGCAAGTGGCTATCAATGGGAGCCGAGGTTCAGGCATTCGAGACAGAATTTGGTGCGATGCAGGAAACGCGCCATGCGCTGGCAGTCGCCAATGCCAGTGCCGGTCTTCACCTTGCTTTTCTAGCGCTGCAACTGGGTCCGGGCGATGAAATTATTCAACCGGCATTAAATTTCGTCGCTGCTGCTAATATGACAATGGCGGTTGGCGCCACTCCGATATTTGCCGATATCATAGATCTGACCGAGCCCACGATCGACCCTAGGCACGTCGAAAAGCTTATCAGCCCGCGTACCAGAGCCATCGTCGTTATGCACTATGGAGGCAATTTGTGCCGGATGGCGGAACTCATGCAGATTTGCCGGGACCGCGGCTTGGCACTAATTGAGGATGCATGTCACGCGGTGGGTGCCCGCTATCATGACAAGACTCAACGTGCGCCACATGGTGTAATGGCCGGCAGTATCGGCGATATTGGTGCGTTTTCGTTCTTCGCCAATAAGAACATAGCGGTCGGCGAGGGTGGCATGGTGGTTACCAATCGCGACGACCTTGCCGAGCGCGTACGCCTTTTGCGCTCGCACGGGATGAGCTCATTGACCTGGGATCGGCACAAGGGACACGCGAGTTCGTACGATGTTGTGGCAAACGGCTATAATTATCGGCTCGATGAGTTACATGCAGCTATTGGCCGCGCCCAACTCGCAAAGCTGCAGCACAACAATAAGCGTCGGCAGCACTTGCTCTCGCTGTATCGCGATTGCCTACAATCGCTCGCCGGGTGGGCGATGCCTTTTGCGGATTCTATCGATCACTCATCCGGTCACTTGATGGTTGTCATTGCGCCAACAAATGAAATACGGAACAAGGCCGTCAACGCCCTGCGAGAAGCGCGCATTCAATCCAGTATGCATTATCCCTGCATCCCAGATTTCAACATATTTCGGGCACAACAAGCGGATGGCGTTAAAAACAGCCGGAATTTCACTGAACGCGCAATAACGCTTCCCCTGTTTCCGACAATGACGCATGACCAGGTGCAAGATACCGTCAGCTGTCTTCGTTCAGTCGGCGTATGATTTTCCACGAGAGTCAAAGACGGGCGTGATCTGTTGCCGCGTCATGTCAGTTACGCCCAAGACTAGACGTGCTTCACTGACATATTGCCGATATTATAATTTCTTCAAAAAAAAGGACAAAATGCTCTTCCGCCCTTGCACGGCGATGGCAAATGCGACAGTCACGTAAATTTCGACGGCAACCATGGCGAGGGCAGCGCCGACCAGGCCAAGCATATTCATCAGTATGAATATTCCGGTCACGCCGAACAAAGCAGCTGAAATTGCAATCCACATGAACTGGCGGTCCATGCCCAGCGGGATCAGAGCTTGATACCCTAACCTATTTGATAGTGTTATTATTAAAGGCAAAAATGCAATTATTCGGAGCACAAAAATGGCATCGTGAAATGCGTCTCCTGCCAGCAGCCGGATGATAAGAGGAGCGAAAACGAATAACGCAACTGAGATCAGCGCTGATAATGCCACAATACCAAGAAAAAATACTCGTTGTGTCCGTTCTGCTTCATCGCTCTCTACACCACCGAGCACGCGATAAATGAATGGATAGACAGCCGTATTCAAGGGGCCAATGACACTTGCCGCCGCTGTGCGTACCCGGTCTGCGAGCGCAAAAGAGCCTGCGGCCGCTGGACCCAAGATAAATGCGACGAAGAGAGTAGTGCTTGACGTATAAAGACTGATTGAAACCTTCGAGACAAAAAGGTGTACGCCTTCTTTAATGACCGAAACAATTTCTATGAGGTGCGGAGTTCTCCACCGAATGTGATGCTGGGTGAGTCCAATCATGGAAATAGTGAGGATCACAACAGCGGCTGCGCAATTAATGCTCACATACAAAAGTAGATCGTCTGGCGCACGAATTAAAAATATTATCAATAAAGCGGCAAAAAGACGGAAAACGAACTGAGCAAGTGCAAGACTGCGGATTTGTTCTAAACCAAGAAAAACCCATTGAGGGGTAATCACGGTTGCAAAACTTTGCAGCAGCACAATTAAGCCTACAAATTTATAATTTGCACCACTTGGAATAATGAATGGAAGCGCTGCAAACAAAAACAGCACTGAAAGCGTTCCAAGTAAAATCTGGGCGCTAAAGATTGCGGATACGGTCTTGGACACCGTGAGTTGGTCTTCTCGGGAGCGCGCGATTGTCCGCAAGCCGGTAAAATCGAATCCATAGCCCACAATAACATAGACGTATCTGCCATATGCGTTAAAAGCAGCGAGTATTCCATATAAGATTGGCCCAAAGGCGCGCGTGACAACGGGCAACGTCAGAAACGGAATTAAATAGTTCAGGATTTGAATTAAACCCAGCCAGCCCGCATTCTTTATGATTGTCTTGAGGCTCAATTTGGGACTCTTTCGGTAGAAAGTCCGAGTTTATTAGGTATTCAGCTACTTTGCCGGCGCAATAGAGAATTCGCAGATATTCTGTTCAGAAATCGTGAGAGAAAACTGCTGTCTTGCTTACCTTTTGACAAAAGCCTGCAAAACCCCAGGTCGCAGAAGCGCGCGTAACAGCAAGAGTGGTCGCGTTTTATCGGCAGTTTCCAGCATTTCCAAAAACAACTCGTCCTCGGGGAGACAGTCGAGGTCCAAGGAGGGACAGCTTCGGCAATTATCGCCGTGGCGATGAATCAGAAGACGCGCCATTTCGAGGAAACCACGTTGTGCAGAAGCATGGGCTATTTGCCTTCCAGTCCCTCTAACGAGTTCGGGGTGGCCGATCTTGCCAGGTACAAGACTTGTGCGCGCAATACTCAAATCAGAATGACCGACAAACGACAAAAGTTCATTCAGTCCGCGTGCTATCCCGATTTCGTTTGCAACGATTGCGGTGTCGATCGTGGTTTGGTGCGAGACTAAGCGGTCCAGCTTCAAACGGGATATCAGGTCTGGAACGAGTTCGGTAGGAAGCGGTGTCATACCATTGCGTTCATAGACATAGGCGTGGATCGAGTATTTATAGCCGTCGTTCAAGTAAACATCTGGTATGTCCTTTAGAGCCCGGCGCAACTCTTCAAGTTGTTCCAGGGCCTCTAATGCTACCAGACCTTGTCCACGGCCGCTGACGGCATCATAGACATAGCTACCGTGCTCAGCCACGCCGCCCACGAAACCATAGGCGCTGCAATATTCCTTGACTTCGCGGACTGACCGCGCAGTGTTGATGGCCACAGAAAAATTGTGGGCGTGGATGCATCTCAGCGCCCGGATACCGGCAGCAGTTGTCGCATGAAAGCCAAAAATGCGGGAGTCCAGGACGCCATCAACATCCAGAACAAGCAAGGGCGAATGCCAGTATGGCGATTGCGGCCGATGACAAAGGTCACCGCAGAAGCGCGCACACTCTCTTGTCAGAAAATCTCCAGCACGAATGTACTGCTGGTCGAGCTCTGCAGACCATCGACATGTCTGTTTTTTTAGGCCGTATAGAGATGATTCGAGCGACCAAACACCCGCGAGCAGCTTATTAAAAAACAGCCTCTTATTTACGCTTGTATCTCCGGTCTTTTGGATATACCGGCGAACAAGTTCCTGTTCTTCGACCGCCGATAAGCCGAATTGCAGAATGGTATCGGCTAAATCATAGGCAGGGTCAGTTACATTCAGCTCATCTTTACCAAAACCATGATGCTCAAAATCCGTTTTGAGCATTCCGAAAGGGGTGGAAATCCATTCGGACACAGCCATTTTGCCATCGATCCAAGTAGGAAATGGACTGGTTCGTTGAGAAAACTGCTGGCGAACTCGGCCTTCCATCAGTTTGGCTGTTGTAGCGTGGCCATAGGCTTTGCATAGCGTCTTTGAAAAGATGCGATATCCTTCGTGTTGAGAATTGAGGCCGAGACTTGACGTTGGGTCGAGGCCAAGTCCGAGCGAGGTGACGCGTGCAGCGACGTATTCACTCGCCTTTTCGATCAGATGCGAGCGTTCCTCAAACTCCCTGCCGGAGGCTTTGGACTGCGGTAGCCATTCCATATAGAGAATGCCGTCGCGAAGCCCGAGCATTGGCGGAATGAAACCGCCAAGCTGCGAACCAGCTAAAAAGGCAGAATAGCCATACCAACCCCAGCCAACTCCCTTGGCGAGAACGAAACGTGTTTCGAAATGGCCATCTCGCGTTTCCAGACGAACGGCGAAAATGCGTTTGAGGTGCGCCCCATCTTTGATGTCGGCGATATTTTGAAGCTGTGCATTGAATTCATCAGCTTCCAAACTCGGGATAACGTCAGCATTTGCAAAATTGCGCTGAAGAAAATACTCGCGCAATCGTTTTTCAACCATGTCGGAGGAAAGGACGCAGTGCTTATACCATTCATCCGGCTGAAGACAGAGAGCAACCTTGTCGACAATCTCCGTTGCTTTGATCTGACTTTGGTCAATGCGCCGAAGCGGATAAAGTTGGACGATATTATCGGATTGAATGCCCGCCCTACGAATGTACTCGACGCCTAGATCAATCGTGCCGCCACTAGATGGAGGATCGTCAACAACGACGGCCATATACTGCTCGCGTGCGCAACGTGCCAGCTCGGAGCGTTCCCATCCCGCCAGACCATGTTTTGGGCGAATGGTCAGCATATCCACGGTCTGGTACCCTTCAAATTTAAGATAAGCACGCAACAAAGGCGCAAAATAAGAACCTGCTGTGCGCAGACCAACAATCATGGTCCGCTGTTGGCGATTGGGGTAGCGCGATATGAATTTTTGTCCCAAAGCGACAATATCATTCGTCGTCAGATCTCGTTTTCGGAAGGCGGACGGAACGCGAATATGTTGTGTCAGCAAATCAGCGGGCAGGGGCTGGCGCAGCAACGGAAACAACTGCTGTGCCACATGCTCGAGGACCTCCGTTCGCGGTGGCTCGTCATCAACAAAGATCTGAAGAAAAACATCGAACCCTAGGATCCATTGTTCTTTCCAACGTCGTGCGCGTCCAACAGAGAACGATCGAACAAGGGTCGTGAATGCATCGATCGTTGTAAGGATTTTTTGCAACGTGTAAGCAAATGGCAGTCGCGATGCCTTCTTGGGCACTCCATACGACGGCCCACGTACGTAGTCGTCAATAGAATTGAGTACGCTACAGGAAAGAAGAAAAACGTTCGTCATTAGCTCCCTGACATGCCACGGTTCACGCGCTGTATGGAGCCGAGTGATTTCCTTGTTGAGGAAGTTGATGGTCTCTGCAACTGTTGGAAACGGGTTTAAAGTCCAAACGTAATTCTGAAAGAAGCCTGATTTTGAGTTGAGTTGGAAACACTCGGCTGGCTTCTGCTGCACAGCGTCATGGAGTTCCGCGCCGGTCGAAGGAGTTTCGGGAATTGATTTTTCGCGCAAGCCAAATTGTCTCTTCGAACCACTGATCGTGTCGTGGTCGGGGGCCACGGATTTTGATTTGACCGCTGGGTATTTCACGTAATCATTCTCTACTCTTATGATAGTACCATAAACTTTGCTGTAGCGAGTTGCGGTTTTTATGCCAGCCGGGGTTGATGATTTACCTTAATAACAGGCACCTACTATCATCAATTCCTCTCATTGTGGGGTCGGGCTAATCAGCTATGTGGGCCTTTTGCCTCGCACTTTACTGTCGCTGATCGGGAACACACTTTCGCATCACAAGGGAGCGGCGCATGAATATCGTCCACGTCGTGCGCCAGTTCTATCCTGCCATTGGCGGATTCGAGAGCGTCGTCCAAGAATTGGCGTCCGCACAGGTCGCGGCTGGTCATCGTGTACGCGTCATAACGTTGAATCGGCTTTTCAATGCAATGCAGGGCCGTGTGCTACCTGCCAGCGAAATAATCGGCGACGTGGAGGTAATTAGAATTCCTTTTTTTGGATCGCCACGTTATCCGGTTGCTCTTTCCGCAATCAAGTTCATTCACGGCGCAGATATTGTCCACGTCCACGCGATCGATTTTTTTTTCGATTACCTCGCATGGACCAAGCCCCTGCATCGAAAGAAGCTGGTGGTTTCGACACACGGAGGATTTTTTCACACCCCTTATGCCGCGCGCCTCAAATGGCTGTACTTTCTCACTGTTACGCGAATGTCATTGGCCTGGTATGACGGCGTTGCAGCGGTAAGCGTAGGAGACTATGAACTTTTTGGCAGGATTCGAAAGCGTGGTGTCGCCTGCATCGAAAATGGAGTGAATATCTCCAAATACGCCAATGCTTCTTCCGCCGACCCTTCAGAATGCATTCTCGGACTGGGACGGCTTGCGAGCCACAAGCGGCTGGATCTCTTGATCTCATTTGTTGCCGCTCTGCGTCGCCGCGACCCAAAATGGAAACTGACGATCGCAGGCCAGCCTTGGGATATTGACGTCGATGCTATCACCAGGCGCCAGGAGGCGTTGCACGTCCGTGGTGCGGTAGAAATCATCGTGGCGCCCTCACAGACAGAGATTCGGAACCTGATGGGACGCTGTTCGGTAATCGCGAGTGCGTCGGAATACGAGGGATTTGGCCTTGCCGTTGTCGAAGGCATGTCGGCGGGATTGTTTCCGGTGCTGAGCGACATTCCGGCATTCCGCCGATTGGTTGCACGCACAGGCGTCGGCATGATCGCAAATTTTTCTGATGCGGAAGCGGCGGCCGGCGAGTTTTTGGGAAAATGGCAGGCGATCAAAGCAGACTATGCCCGCTACCGGAGGAACTCAATCGACGCGGCCGCGGCATATGATTGGCAGCGTGTGTCTCAAGAGTATGCCGAACTTTACGAAAATATTTGTGGTGCAAAAACGCGGACCATCCTAGGTGTGCCGATTTCGGTCGGCACCGTGTCGAAAGTGGTGGAATTGCTCGACGTCCGGTTTGAGCGTGACAACTCTACGATTGTGGCTTTTGCAAATGCTCACCTTTTGAATATCGCGTTTCGAGATGAGCACCTTCGGACTATTTTACGAAAGTCGCTTGTCTTTAATGACGGAATTGGTGTGGATGTCGCAAGTCGCATTCTTTACGGGTCGACCTTTCCACAAAACCTCAATGGATCGGATTTCACGCCGCGATATCTCCAAAACACGCGGCACCGCTATCGCATTTTCTTGCTCGGCAGTCTGCCCGGTGTTGCCGAGCGTGCAAAAGAATATTTCTCCAGAACTTGTCCTCAGCACCGAATTGTCGGCTGCTATCACGGATACTTCCAGAAAGAGGATACAGTAGAAATTGTAGATATGATCAAGGCGTCGAATGCCGATATTATTCTCGTCGGAATGGGAAATCCCCGGCAGGAATTTTGGCTCGCGGATAATTTGGAAGCGACCGGCTGCCGGCTTGCCTTTGGAGTTGGTGCTTTATTTGATTTCGTAACTGGGCAAGTTCGCCGAGCGCCGCCGTCAATGCGCTCCGCCCGGTTGGAATGGGTGTACCGTCTTATTCAAGAGCCAAGTCGGCTGTGGCGGCGGTATCTGGTCGGCAACTTGCTGTTCATTTTTCGAGTTCTTGGCCAACGATTTAGCCGGACTGTCCAACCTACGCAACCGGATTTTTAGATATTGATACCAAGCCTATGAATTGTCGAACTCACGGCGAATTCTCAAAACGCGTAGATCTGAATTTTCTCTTTGCGGCAGCATTTTAGTGCGCCTAGCTTCTTCGTAGTTTCGTCAAGGAAAGCAACGCTTGAGCATTTCATGTCTCACATGCCCGATACGAGGGGCGAGCGTGTCGAGGCGATCGATCCCGGTTCGACATCAGCCAAAATTTCAAGAAATCGTGCGGCGGCACGTTCGGCGGTATACTCGAAGCCGCGCCTCATCAGAAATGATCTGTCCGGAACATGGTCCAACGTGGCCTCGATAGCTGCCGCCATCGCAACAGCATTACCGACCGGAATGAGTGTTCCATAGCGGCCACCATCCAAGATCTCGCGTGGACCGTAGGGGCAATCGGTGGAAACAACGGGGGTACCGCAGGCCAGTGCTTCCATAATCACGCAAGGCAGACCTTCGTAGGTTGACGGCAGGACTAGAACGCGGGCCCGCATTATCCAATCGTATGCGTCGGGGACCCAGCCGGTGAAAACCGTACGGTTCGCAACACCGTGGCTGTGTGCGAAGGCCTCGAGAGCCGCACGTTCTGGGCCGACCCCTACGATAGCGAGGCGCCATGAGCGTTCGAGTGGCATCAAGGCCATTGCGCGCAAAAGCGTGCGATGATCCTTCTCCCGCGACAGCCGTCCAACACAGACGATGAGATCGCGCTCGCGGCCGGTTTCGCCGTCCCATTGCGACATACGTTCGACTAGCGACGGAGGGATCACGGCATTGAGATGCATAACCGAAATTAGACCTTCAGGAACTGAGAAGTTCTGCACGAGTTCGCGTTTCGCTTGGTCGGTGAGGGTGATAATGCGGTCGGCACGGCGGTAGAGGTGACGCAAGATCTGATAAGCGATTTGATTCGAGCGCGAGGGATCGTGGCGTGCCATGGACGGTACGGCAGCCTCGCGCAGTACAACCTTCGGGCGCCGCCCACGCGGTAGCGTTCGCACCGCGACCAGCGTGGCGAGATTAAGGCTCGGTATTCCCGAGCTGACGACGATCGACGGTGCGAGCGCCCGGATCACTCGTCGCAGGCCAGGAACCGCGTAGCGCATTCGGTGTCCGGGAACGATCACCACCTGTACCGCCGGATCAACCAAAGGCCGCAGTGGCCCTCCCTCGCGCAGAGCCAAAATGGTGACCCGCACGCCTTCCGCAGCGAGCGCGTTGCAAAGCAAAACCGTATCGCGCTCCGGACCGCCTCCTCCGAATTCAAGGGTAACAAACGCGAGGTGAAAACCGGGAGTCTCTGAACCGCGACGACATGGGCAGAACTGCCCTTTGGAAATGAAGACGCCACCAATAGGTGCTATTTCTGTCACGGAATCAAGTAGAGACGGCATTTTCAATGGGCTGCGTTAATTCGAAAGCAATCAGCGATTCGACATGCTCACTATTAACCGTCAGCTGCTGAGCACCATAGAAAACATGGCATTTTGACTATAAAAGGGAAAACAAAATCGGTGTTCGATGGGTAGCATCAAGTCGTCATTGAAGTTAGCTGGTGTTCGCGCTCTTCACGCATTGGGCGTGTCCCGATTGTCTGCTCCTATTCTCGGGGTCAGGGGCGCCATCCTGACATTTCACGAGATCCAGGATGACCTCGATAGCGAATTGTGGACCGGGTGCCAGACCCCTGTCTTTGAAAGATTGATCGACTGGCTGAGCAACGCAGGATGGGACATCGTAACCATCGATGAGGCGCTCACGCGCCTGCGTGATCGCGAACAAAAACGCCAGTTTGCAGTTATTACGTTTGATGATGGATATCGCGACAATATCACGCGAGCCCTTCCCATTCTTCGCCGTAAGCAAATTCCGTTCACCATGTATATTCCCACCGGCGCAATCACTCGAGAGTTGTATGCATGGTGGCTGGGCCTGCGCGAATTATTTCGAGCTAACGACAAGGTCGATCTTCCCTGTGTCGGTATGACTTTCTCCTGTACGGATCTGTCAAGCAAGCGCATCGGCCTGTCTGTTGCCACGCGCTGGGTGCACGAGAATTTCAAACGGGTATTCGAGTTACGCCATGCCTTTTCAAGTTATGGAATATCACTCGAATCTTTATGCGATCGATATTTCGTCAACGAACAGGAACTTAAGTCGTTGGCAAATGACCCGCTTGCTACGATTGGCGCCCATACGGTCAACCATCCGGCGCTTGCGACTCTGCAAAGCGCAGATGTGTCGCGCGAATTGACCGACAATCGCGCCTACTTACAGGATCAACTGAATCGCGAAATAAATCATTTTGCGTATCCCTATGGGAGCGCCGCTGCTTGCGGACAGCGCGAAGCAAGGCTCGCGCACGAAGCGGGTTTTCGAACGGCAGTTACCACGTTACACCGGCCGCTGTTCACGCAAGATCAGCTGAACCTTTATGCCTTGCCAAGGATTAACATCCATCCACATTCGACGGTGGCGCATCTTGATACCGAAATCAGTGGGTTGACGCGGGCTACCGTTCGCGAGGTGTTACTCTGAGCTTACAGGCGGACTTTGCGTTGCTGGTTCAGGGCAACATTAGCTGTGACAAACTTCAATTGTTTTGGAGGACTCGATAAATTTATCGACCGCTCTACCATCGAACCTTGGGAGGCGTGTGTATGATTCGTGCAATTGCGACCGCTATCGTTACTATTTTCTTCGCGGGAGCTCTGCTGAATCTGGCGCAAGCCCAATTTCAAGTTGGAACAAAAAAAACCGTACCTTTGACCGGCGTAAATATTGCGGGTGCCGATTTCGGACAGGGTCATCTTCCGGGTGTCTTTGGTCAGGATTATTTTTACCCGAAAATTTCGTCGATTGATTATTTCGCCACCAAGGGCATGAATATCATTCGTCTTCCTGTCCTCTGGGAGCGGCTTCAGCATCAATTGGGAGAAGGTCTTGACGCCAAAGAGATGCAGCGCATTGATACCGTCGTCGAACTATGCTGCGGCCAAGGGAATTAAAATAATTATCGATGTCCATAACTATGCAAAATATTACGGTGCAGTGATCGGATCGGAAAAATTACCACCGACTGCGCTCGGCGAACTTTGGCGCCAAATTGCGGCACGATATAAGAACGACGAAATGGTTGTATTTGGTCTGATGAACGAACCAGTTGGTCTGCAAACAGAAATATGGCTCGAGGCCGCCAACGACGCAATCGGGAAAATCAGACAAACGGGCGCAAGAAATCTCATCTTGGTTCCGGGCAATGGCTGGTCGTCCGCGCGCGATTGGACGTCCGGAAAGTATGGTACTCGCAACAGCCAGGTCATGCAGAATGTCGTCGATCCAAGTGAAAATGTCGCGTTTGACGTACACCCAGTACTTTGACCATGACTTCACGGGTACGCACGACGACTGTCAAAGTGTTGAGATCGGGGTTACGTCGCTGACGGAATTTACTCAGTGGGCGCGTGGAGCATCGCAAGCGCGGTTTCTTGGGTGAATTTGGAGCAGGCGCTAATCCAATTTGCCTAGGTGCTTTAGATCGTGTTTTGAAATTCATGGCAACCAACAATGACGTGTGGCTTGGGTGGACATACTGGGCTGCCGGATCGTGGTGGCCAAAAGATTACTACACAAACGTCGAACCACTTGAGGGGAAAGATCGGCCGCAAATGGTCATCCTGCAAAAATATGTTAACGGCGAAAGTGTACGCTGAATACTAGCCATTGGTCGTCATTAATGTTTCAAATAGCAACAAAAGCCCCACAAATCTCGGTCTTACAAACGCCTCAGCTCTTTACCGTATTTCCTTTCTTGCTTGTTTTCTCACAATCCCTAGGCGAAAATACGCAGTCGCTGTCGCTTGAAAACGGCTTTAAGGGAGGCCCACGTAGGGAGAGGGTATTGCTTCAATGACGCACGAACCATGAAAACTTTTCGCGCGACGAAACAATCACCGCGGGTTCCGACCGGTCGTTTGGGATCGTCATGGCTGGCGGTTTCTCTGTCCTGGCCCTGCTTAACGGGTGGCACGGTGGCAAGTTTGGCCCGTGATGGCCGGCATCGCGGTGTTGTTCCTGGCGCGGCTCTGCTATACCCGCAGTTCTCAATCCGCTCAATCGACGCTGGCTCAAGTTTGGCCTTCTATTACATAAATTGGTCAACCCGATCGTAATGGGCCTAGTGTTTTATGGCACCGTCTTGCCGACCGGGCTCGTTATGCGAGCTATGGGCAAAGATTTATTGCGCCTAAAGCTGCAACCAGACGCGGACAGTTACTGGATCGTCCGACAGCCACCGGGGCCGGCACCGGAAACCATGAAAGATCAGTTTTAGGGGTCGCGTATGGATTTTCTGATGGAACTCTGGCGGTTCATGCGCGTGCGCAAAAAGTTTTGGCTGCTGCCAATACTGGTAATGATGCTGGTATTCGGCGGATTGGTCATACTCGTGAAAGGCTCGGCGGTCGCGCCTTTCATCTACACGCTTTTCTAGGCGTCAAGATGCGGGTTCTGGGCATTTCTGCTTTCTACCACGACAGTGCGGCAGCGCTGGTCGAGGACGGCCACATCGTCGCTGCGGCTCAAGAAGAGCGCTTCACCCGCAAGAAACATGACCCATCGTTTCCACGCAACGCCATTGCCTATTGTATGGAAGAAGCAAAGATCGAGCTCGACGATCTTGATCATGTAGTGTTTTACGACAAGCCATTTCTCAAATTTGAGCGGCTTGATGGAAACCTATGTCGCTTCAGCACCGCGCGGGTTCCGTTCGTTCAAGATGGCAATCCCGCTGTGGCTACGCGAAAAATTGTTTCAGAAGAATTTGCTCCGACGCGAACTTCGTAAAATTTCCGAGGACTTCGACGGGGAACAAGTTGTTATTCTGCGAGCATCATCTGAGCCACGCCGCATCGGCGTTTTACCCTTCACCGTTCGAAAACGCTGTCGTTCTCACCATGGATGGTGTCGGCGAATGGGCCACGACTTCGGCCGGGCTGGGAGATGGCCATCACCTTGAAATCTTCCAGGAAATTCATTTCCCTCACTCGCTCGGCCTGCTTTATTCGGCACTGACCTACTACACCGGCTTCAAAGTCAACTCCGGCGAATACAAAGTGATGGGGCTGGCGCCTTATGGCCAGCCAAAATACGCGAAGCTCATTCTCGACAACCTCATCGATGTGAAGACCGATGGATCGTTCCGGCTGAACATGTCATACTTCGACTATTGCACCGGTCTTACCATGACCAACGATCGCTTCGCCAAACTGTTTGGCGCTCCGGTCCGCGGACCCGACAAGCTGTTGACGGCATTTCACATGGACCTTGCGGCATCCATCCAGGCTGTCTGGAAGAAGTTGTGTTGCGGATCACCCGCAGCCTCGCCACACAGACCGGCTCGCGAAATCTGTGCCTGGCTGGAGGCGTGGCTCTCAATTGCGTCGCCAATGGCAAGGTTTTGCGGGACGGGAAATTCGACAAAATTTGGATTCAGCCGGCGGCGGGAGATGCCGGAGGGGCCTTGGGCGCGGCGCTCGCCGCCGTCACTCTTCAAAGACCAACCGCGCAAGACAAATGGCAGTGACAGCATGTAGGGAGCGTTTCTGGGTCCCAGCTTTTCTCAAGCCGACATCGAGCGGAGACTTACGGCGGCGGGTGCGCGTTTTGCGGTTTTGAGCGAGGACGAGGTGATTGAAACGACCGCTCAAGCCCTGCCGACCAGCAAGCGGTGGGCTGGTTCCAAGGACGCATGGAATTTGGCCCGCGCGCACTCGGTGCGCGTTCGATCTTGGGAGATCCCCGCTCGCCAATCATGCAAAAGAATCTCAATCTGAAAGTGAAATTTCGCGAAAGCTTTCGGCCGTTCGCACCTTCGGTATTGCGTGAGGATGTCTCCGAATGGTTTGAACTCAATCCGACAGTCCCTACATGCTGCTCGTCGCGGACGTGCGAAAGGACAAACGCCGGCATGACCCCCGAAGAGGAGGCACTGTTCGGCATCGATAAACTCAACGTCGCGCGCTCGGAAATACCAGCAGTTACGCATGTTGACTATTCTGCTCGCGTCCAGACCGTGCATGCGGAAACCAATCCTCTCTACTACCGCCTGATCCAGCGATTTAAGGCGCTGACCGGCTGCCCTGTCCTCGTGAATACGAGCTTCAACGTTCGCGGCGAGCCGATCGTCTGCACCCCCGAAGACGCCTTCCGCTGCTTCATGGGCAACGAACTCGATCTGCTGGTGGTCGGCAACTGCGTGTTGGCCAAACCGGCTAGGATCCGAGCCTTAAGGAAGACTACAGCCGGCATTCGAACTTGACTAGATAAGCGTCCGACACATCCGGTCGATTCGCGACCCCAAATCACCTAAGGTATGCCATGAAAAACGTTTTACTGGCGATACTCGTTTCATTGTTCAGTTTGGAGTTATTCTCGTTTGTAGCAACACGGGCAAACTTGCTGCTATTTAATGATTTTCCGAGCCTATCGGCCGCGGTACTCAGGCGACGATTGGCGGACACAGAAGGAACCATGGGGCGCCTGGCACAGGCAAATGCGACCGATCGCCACCAATCTAGATGTTTTGACGTGAACTACCACTCGAATGAGATTGGAGCGCGGGACACGTTTGAGGCCAAACAAGATGGAAAAATCCGTTACATTTTGCTCGGCGATTTATTCGCTGAAGGCTATGGTGTCAACTTTGAAGATACCGCTCAAGCGCAACTTGAAAAACTTCTCGGTATCGACGTGTACAACTTCGGTTCTGACGGCTATTTCGGTCCCGTTCAATATTATCTGATCTATAAAGATCTTGCGAGCCAATTTCAACACGACGGGGTCATCTTATTTTTCCTTCCGGCAAATGACTTCACGGACAACGATTACTCGTTGTGGAAGGACTACCATCCGAATTGGTATCGGCCTTACTATAAAAGAACAGGGAATGACCAATATAATATATTTTACCCCGCTCAGGCAGTTCCGACAGAACACTATGGAGACGAAGCCGAACTGGGCATCTTCAAGCGATTACTAATTCGATATACCTTTACGGCAAACACGCTGCGGACAATAAAGTATCTTGCTACAAGAATTCCTTTGGACAACCCTGGATACAGTGGCTACTTCGATGCATCAAAAGAACAACAACAGGCCGCGACTCTACTTCATCGAACAGATCGTTAAAAGAGGCGGCACCGAGAAGGGTAATTATTTTTGTGATTCCAGATCGCACGGACATGGCTCGGATACGTGCTGGAAAGTCTTATAAGGATGAATATTGGTTCACCAAACTGCAGTCATTGACATCGACAAATTCAAAAGTTGAGCTGATTGATATGGCCGATTATATGCCGACGACTACGCTAAGCTTTTTCTAACCTGTGATAGTCATTGGAATGCGCTTGGCAATCTGGAAGCGGCCAAATTAATTGCTGCGAAGTTCCGCAGTTCAATAGGCCGATCCGATACCCCAACCTCGATGAAGGCTCAGCCATTGACTGTCGTGCCCGCTCTCGGACAATAGCGGACAAAGCTTGATGTCGACACGGGCCGCTTCGTCCGCCAATGACCTAAAAGTGGATTTGCGTGGCTGCTTATGTTTAAAGGTGTCACGCTGCCTCGGCTGAGCATCGCGAGCGCTTGCTTTGTTGGCGGGTTCATCGAGGTGCTGAACACCGCCCGGGATCAAGCTACCGAAGTGGGCATGGGCTTGCCGACAGTAGGACCAGCGACAATCTGGGCTTTCTTCATGATTATGATCATTATCTCCATCGGCATGAACGACCGCATGCAAACGCGAGCTGGCTGGCTTGCGCCAACGTTTCGCATGCTTGGGTTGATCACGTATCCTCTGTATCTCTTTCATCAGACCGTCGGAACCGCGCTGATGCGCGCGCTGTACAATATGGGAATGCCTCGCTTCGTTGCCCTGTCTTTGGCCGCCACCATGTGCATTTTCATCGGCGGAGTTATCGCCGCTGCTTTTGAACCTTTATTTAAACAGCGCTTGCGACCTGTCTTTGCAAGTATCGCGGAGTGGCTCGATCGAAATAAGCGGATGGCATTTTTATTCCAGGCCACGACCCCGGTGTATAAATCTTTTCCGGTTGCCCCCGCTATATCTTGATCCAGCAGTCTTCCACCGCGTCGGTTAAACGAGCCGTTCGGGCTCGTTACTAGCAAGCACAGCATCGATGTAGGGTAGAATTAGATCTTGCCGGATTCCGCCAAACGATCTTGAGAAAAATCTTGGTCTGCATGCTAAATGGCTGTTGCCATTTCTCAGTCGTCACTTCGTCTCAAGCGCTAGCGTACTGGACGATCTAAGGGCACTTTAGCGGTGGGCGGTGGATGGGCTGCATCCTGTCTGAAGCTCCTGCGGCGTCAATATTTTCAGAAGACCGACCGCTCTAATTGGGGCTAGACTATTGGCGCATCTGTCTGCCTTTGGGGGCCGTCAATGCTTCATTTTCTGCGCGGCATGGTTCTGGTCGCGGCATTCGCCCTGAACAGCAACTTTGCGTTCGCAGAAGCAGACTTGAATTTGGCCAATTACATCATGCCGGGCTGCCGGGCCCTTCTCGAACCCAACCCTCCCAAAGACATGAATACTAAGTTTCTTTCAAGCCAATGCAGGGCGATAATTCGAGGAGTTGTTTATGCATCATCCTCAAATATATGCCCCCCAAAAAATCAAGAAACCGACGAGGATGTCCGCGTCGTCGTGGAGTATATCGACGACCAACCCGCGAGGCTGCGCGAACGGTTTTTTACGTTAGCCCTTGAAGCCCTTCGGGCAGCTTGGCCGTGTAGATAGAGGTTTTAGATTGAGTGTTTTTTCTGGTTTTCGCCTGCTTTATCAGTAGCTTACTGATGTGTGTCAATATTGCTACTAATCATAATTTCCTTGTGCATTAGCGGACTTCGTTTGCTCCTTTATTTCAAGTCCGTGTATCTTGAGTAGGGATTTCAAAATCGGGGCGCACAATGAAGTATCGTTTGCAAGTTGCACTGATTGCCGCCGTTTCGACCGTGGCCCTCACTCAGATCGCGTCGGCGGCTGATCTGCCACGCAAGGCGCCTGCCGCGGCGCCAGCAGCTCCGGTTTATACGTGGACCGGCTGCTATATCGGCGGCAACGTAGGCGGGGCATGGAGCAGACAAACAGGTGATTTCGCGGCAGTTCCGGCCGTTGAACAAGTACCCGGGACAATAAATCAAAATGATAGCAGCGTTATTGGCGGCGTTCACTTGGGATGTAACTACCAGTTCGATCCAAAATTCGTCGTAGGTGTGGAGGGCGATTGGAGCTGGACAGGTCTTAACGGCAGCGGATCGGCTCTGAACATTCATAGTACCGACGGCGCCGTCGAGCCGACGGGCGGCATCAACATGTCAAGCGACACCAAATGGATCGCATCACTTCGCGGCCGGCTGGGCTGGCTTGTTATGCCGCAAGCCATGATTTATGCGACCGGTGGCGCAGCCTGGGCGAAGACTGACTATGCTGCCTTTGACGCAGCCACCACTGGGAACGGTTTCACCGCGGTCTCTTTAAGTGATACCAGAACCGGCTGGGTCGTGGGCGCCGGCGGCGAATATATGCTGACGCCTAACTGGTTTGTGCGCGCCGAGTATCTTCATTATCAGTTCAGCGGGGCTAGTGCGATAGGTAACACGGTACCCGGCACTGGCGGGCCTGCCGGTCCCTTTGCGGCATTTAACTGGAACGATCTTAAGGTCAACGAGGTTCGCGCCGGCATAAGCTACAAGTTCTTCTAGCTTGAGCCGTAAGTTGAGTACCTAGTCTGCTGGCCTTAAGGCTTCCAGCCAATCGAAAAGCCCCGGCCATCACGCCGGGGCTTTTTTATTCCGCTGTCATTTTGCCGATGAAGGAGCTTGGGCAGGCAGTCATACACGTGGGCATGTTCCGCTTTGGGTCTTGAAAGAGGACGCGACCTAGAAGATGGGGAGCCGGGAACGTTCCTCTTCTGCGCAGACACGCCATTGTAGCCCGGTATGACGGGCCAGGCGGCTCTTTTGACCAAAGCAGACATCCTTCGGAGATTCGCGCCTGTTCGGATCGCGAAGGCGGGCCAGTCGCATAGTCAATGGTAGCCGGATGCTACTGTTAGGGTTTCTTTCATACGGTAAATTTGAAATCCAGTTGAACGAGCCTCAGCGGCACTTTTACGGTGTGGCTCGCAATGCAGCTCATTGGAATACCGCGTCCAACGCACGACTCCAATGTAGACCGTCTGTTTTACACAGCGGTCTCACAAGGAGGGGAGCATGAAGGTCGTCGTACTTGCCGGCCTTAGTGGACTCATCATCATGTCAGCCGCAGAGGCTGGCCAACATCATCGCAATGGTCCGTCGGCGATCACCTGCGATAACGATGGTCACTGTACCACTGTCAACGCGACCACACTGACGACTGACCCTGGCAAAGCGCACTTCACGACAGCGGTCGCTACACATCAGCACCAGCCGCCGGCGCTCGATGCCAACGGCAACACAGTCGGAGTCGTAACTTCTTCGAAGACGGGTGCACGTGCCCGCGTTGGCGGCGCTTATGCCGCACGTTTCCAGGCCTATATCGATGATTTGGAAAACAACTACGGCGCGCGTGTGCTATTTATGGGAGGGATTCGGCCCGGTCGCTGTTCGATTTACAGCGAACACCCATGCGGAAAAGCCCTAGACGTGTGTCAACTCCGACGCGGCGAGGTTGACTCGCGCTGTCATTTGCCCGGTCGCTCGGCGCTGGGACAGATCGCCGCTTCGCATGGCCTGTTTGAGGGCGGGCGCTGGTGCGATTCGGACTATGGCCACGCCCAGGTCGGGGTCACCGCCCCGGCCTGTGGTGATCGCTACGCCCGTGTCGTACAGCAATAGAACAGCTTCCACATAGGCGCGCACTAACACCTTAATTTTTAAAGGGCGACCGCAAGCGGGCCGCGCAAATTCTGAAACTCGCTCTGCGATTTAGAACGGAAAATGGCCGGGAAACATACCAAGTAAAGAAGAACTATTGTTCTTTCCAAATTGCACGAATGGGTGGAGTGGTCACTACGTCGGCGAACGGCGGTAAGGCATACATCTCCAGCATTGTCCTTATTACGCTGTAATGGGTAATACGTTCGGCGTATCGGGCGGGCTGCACGCGGGCACCATAGAAGATTGTCGGAATGTGGTTTCCAGCGGCATCATTGTCCTCGTCGAAGGTAACAATCAACAAGCTGTTGTGAAGTCATCGCCCATTGGGCGTATGCGCCGAGATGGACTCTAAGCCACGTGTCGCCCTCGCGCACCGATCCGTCGTGCATGTCGTGATCAAGGTTGGGGATTACGAAACCCACCGTAGGTAACCGCGTTAAGTCGTTCGGGAATTCATTCAGGCTTCGTTCCGTCGCGCGAGAGTTAGCAAATGATTCCCACGGATTGTGCTCGCGCGGCGAGCCCGTCTCGGTAAAGCCGGAAAAACTCAGGTGCACGGCATTGAGCGCGCCTGCAAGAGTCGGGGCATCAAAGAAATGATTTTTGTCGTCACTTACGTTCTGGGTTGAACCGCTAAAAAGGGCGAAATAATTCGGCTGGCTAGGATGCGCGACGGCGAAAGAATTAACAAACAAGGCACCACCGACTCCCAGGCTATAGATAAATGGCGCGCGATCGGGATGCATGATCTGGTCAAACGAATGGTTCTCCAATATGACGACAATGACGTGGTCGGGCCGCGGTATGTTCTTTTCGGCCGCAGGCGCTACTTCGAGAGACAACAACAGCAAGGCCGAAGCCGCCGCCCAAGCGATCCAGCGAAAATGCATTGTTTGACCTTCTCGGCCTGAATCAATTATATCAACCAATCCTAATGCGCCGAGCTTATGGCGGCCACCAAGGTTATCAAAAAAACCCGGTGTGAGGGCTTTCAGTTGCGCCGATTAAAACGAGGTTTCATCATCGAAACGGTCGAAGAAGTCGCTCGATCCATTGTCCGCGCAGGTCCTTTTCTCAAGAATGGCAGGGAACGCTGTCGCTAGCGAACACCCATCGCCAACCGGGCAACGGTTGCCACCTTGATTGTGGACCAGAACCTCGGGTTAGTTTCTTTCTGTGCGCGCACCCATCGATATTTGGACTGAGAAGCCGGACGAATGTCCATGCTCAAGTTGTCAAGAACCAGGTCTCCGTCGCGTGTTCGAACAATGAGGACAAGGTGATGTTCGCCTGAATAGAGTACCACCTCTGCTAATAACAATGAGCGTGAGGGCCATCCGCGTGCCAGCAACACGTGTCGCTTGGTTACGGCATAGTCGTTGCAATCACCATGGCTCGGCGCCACGAGCCATGTCTCAGCTAAAACACCTCCAAGATTTTCTTGCGGCTTTATTGAGTTGTTCACTTCGCGATTTATTTTTGAAAGCTCGGCTAATCGAACTTGGGTAAGGGGAACCGGCGCCTGATCAAAATCGTTCGCCTGGACTTTGCAGTCCTCCGGATATCGGCTGCAAAAATCAATAAAAGCAGTTGGCGCCAACACGGGCGTATTGAACGCGGCGGATGTCAGGCTCGCGTGTAGGAGCCTGCCGGTGATTTCATTTGTCGCTAGCACCGCTTCGGCTTTTGACGTTGGTTTAAACGCAAACAACGGGAGCAGCGGCGGCGGCTCGCGGGGTGGGGATATCAATAAGTCCGCCTTGGCCTGGCGGTTAGCTTCGGGAAACAGCAGCGGCGACGTTGCATCACCCAGCGCTTGTTCGCCAGTCGAACGGGCGATGTTGGTAGGATCGAGGCTGGCAAGCGTATAAATCGGCGGGGGTGGCATGGCAGTGCCGAGCGGCCTCGGCAGGCGGAACACGGCGGCCTGAATGGTGCCAAAAGGTGACGCGATTAGATGCTGTTGCCAGCGCTCGGCTATCGACGGCTGGCGGGCGAGTCAGGGCACTGAGATCCTGGAATGCGATTCGGTCGGGGGCCAATGCCAGCAGCACCGTTCCAATGGCGATGGACGCGGCTTTTGTCCGCCGCCCGCGCGGCACCCGCGCCTGCTTATTCAACCTTGGCACCGCAACATGCTACCGCCCGCCGCTCCGGTCGCGACTACGCGATCGGTTCATATTGGCCGACGAACCTTGCAACGGCGTTAACTACGAGGCAGAGCGAGTGCGGTTCTGCAAAATTGCTGAAGGCTGCGTAACCGGTCTGCAGTTTGCTGGTCCTAATTGACGATGACGTTGGCAAGGGGTGTACTACCGGTAGGTCTTTCGCAATTCTGCTGAATAGGCCGGCGTGGTGCTTCTGTAATCTGCCAATCAAAGCAAGATGCGAATACCAGGTGCATTTCTTACCTGTCTGGCATGTCTATTTATTTCCCAGGCGGCATCCGCGCAGACGTCAGTTCCGGCGCGTATAGATTGGTTTGGGATCTACACTGTCAGCACGAAGCGAGATGCCAGTGATCCTACCGGCACGCGCTATGTCAGCACACCGGTAAAGAGCGAAGCGACGGATAGGATTCCAGGAAAAGAAGGGGTGCGCTTTGGATTTTCTTATGTCCTGTCCGGAGAAAAGGGCGCCAAGGTTACAGTCAAACACATCTACCGATTTCCCGGCAGCGGCATGCCAGCCCCTGGTGGTTCCCGCTCAGTGCTTGAACAGTCTCGCGAGGACGTAGTCGCCGATCCCGTAGTGATCGGCTGGAGTTTCGTCAACGCACCCCCGGAAAATATTGTGATGGGCGAATGGTCGCTCGAGGTCTGGCAAGGAGATCAAAAGCTGGTCGAAAAAAAATTCACCGTCTATCCCCCATGACATTTGAAAGCGGCGACAGGACTCCTATTAGGGAAATAGTCCTACAAGCTTTATTTTGGAAATACGAGGTCAAATGACAAAGCACAAACCGGCCCTGCACTTTTAGGCATTGCCGCGGCGCTCGCTTTGAACGCCGCAACAATAGATCAGACATTCTGTGATCCGCATCACAGCCATCGGTCTCCATTTCGGCTGTCATCTGCGCAGAGCAAGCAGAGTGTGCCATGCGGTTTCCACCCCCGTCCGAATCTAATGCTCCGCCAGCTAAGGCAGACATGAATTCCACTTCGGCACGCGAGCCAGTCACTCACCGAATTTGGCCGTCGGGAATAATCGCTCTCGGATTGGGGCTTACTGCGGTTTGGGTATGTGTCCTGGGATATGGGCTCTTTTCGCTGATAAAATTTACACTTTAAAATTCGGGCTGGCGACCGGAATTGGCTATTCCGGGCTGAACCTTATCTAATGGTGTCACCGGCGTGGCTTCCGCAATTGCAATTCCACTGACGACCCCGAGCACAAGGGCCAGTGAAATAGCTCGAAGCATAAGCCGAGGTTAATCTATTGATCTAAGCATCCACGCCAATCGAAAAGCTCCGGGCATCACGCCCGGGGCTTCTTTTATGCCACCGCCCCGTGCATAGTTCATGCAGCATCATCAGTGACGTCAGAAATCCTTGAACCGGGTCGGTGATAGCTCCGTGTAGGGCCGACGAGCGGGTCAAGGCCGACGCTCGTACTTGTCCGCTGTTACTCCAATCGCGGACATCGGCTGAAGCTTTCGCAATGTCCGCCAATGACCCAAAGCGGACGACATTGTCTCCGCTTGACCTGGATCAATAAAGTCCACGTCTGACCGCGATAATAGGGTGTGACCCACATCACAGCAGTGCAATAAATCCCCAGCTAGCGTGTTTTCTGTGGCGAGTGAGTACTGGAGATGACTATGTCGTCACTTTCCAGAGTCTGTTTCTGCGGCTCCGCCTCCTACCGCAGATTTGCGTTCGGCCCCAGCGCCCAAGCCAGTCATTCGCCGAATCTGGTGGTTAGCAATAATAGCTTTTGGATTGGGGCTCAGTGCGGCTTGGATATGCCTCTTGGGATATGGGCTCTTTAAACTAGGAGTACTTGCAATTTAGGACGCCAAAAAACATCAGGCCCAGAAATTCTGAGCCCAGTCAGCGAGTTGTCCGCCAGTTTAGAATAGAATATCGCCGTTCTAGGCTGGCTAACAATCGAGGCCGTCCACTTGGTCCAGCGGATGCTCTGGGTGCGTATTGCGCCACGAAAGCCAAGCCACACCGATCAGACTGGGTATCCAGGTGACCATGATACCCAATAGAAAGGATTGCATCACGGTCATTGACGGTCCCCCGCGTTGCCTGCTCAATGCGGATAGCTAACTTTAGCTCCCAATCGGCTCAAAGAACATCAGCACTTGTCGAAAAAACTGTGGAAAAAAACGCGGCTTAAATCTGCCGTGCGCTGGAACTTGCGGTAGAAAGTAGTGGCGCGGCTCAAGGCATGTCCCCTAGCGGCAACAATTCACGAGGACTTGTGTGAGCAGCCGCTTTTATAATTCCCAGCCCGCCGCAAATCACTGTAGACATTGTCGGCCCCGACCTCGGGGACGGGGGCACAGCGGATAAGTGAGATCGGGGCCGCGCTCTCTTGTGGAATGAGAGCAGCCCCAACCTTACTACCGTTCCAATCATCATGATCATCAATACTTCGCGACTGCGCGAGGCATCGTGCTGCGCCCGTCCACCTCGCCGTATCGATCGTCGTGGGATGCCCGCCGTGAAGTGGCGATGGCGCGGAGAGGAAAGCGAGCAACACGTCATCGCCGACCTATTTTCAAGCATCATTTCAAATTGAGTTGGCTAAATTAAAACGTATAACGCGGTGCAGTGTTACTGCACTCTCATATCCCAACTCATTGATAAACGGGGAAGGACACCGCGGGTAAGGCTGAGACAAATTACATTTGCAGGAGAGGGTGATGGACGCTCCAACATTTGCAAAATCCGCGGAGAAATCAGTTGAAGCAGATACGGCAGAAGAAATCTGCAAGTCGTTAGAGCAAACGATTTTGAAATATTTTCCTTCGACCAAGAACCTTGTTGATCGGCCTAAGTTGTCGTCCGTCCCCTTGGTTCCTCGCCGACAAAAAGTGTCGATTTAGTGTCAAATATTTGATCGCCGTTTTCTCGCGCATGTCGCTTCACGGATGTCCGCTTGCGACGACTAATGCTTTGCGAGTGTCAAAATGCAATCGTGCCAGTGTAGTGCTACCGCACTTCATGAACCGACTCATGTACAGTCGCCCGCGGCGATGACGTAGTAAGTTCCCACAAACAGATGAATGGGCCGTACTCAGCGGCAGCAAAGGAACGGCTTGTTCGCCCCACTGCGTCATCGCCACCACTAAAAACATTCTGAGCGCGGAATTATCAATCGACTGACTCGCGAGAGCAAAAGTGGACCGCAAAGCGATCTCGATTCGATACGTCGCCGCTCTCTGGTTAACTGTGTTGAGCGAACGGTGTCGGGGTGTTGTGTGCGTCGGCCTTGGCGCGGCATATTTTTCAGTCTTCGTGCATGGATGGAAGTTCAGATATTTGGATGGAAGTTCAAATATGAAGGTCCACCGGTCCACTCCAGCGCCAACCCCTGCGCTGATATTGCTGGCGATCATGATTATTGGGAGTGCAACCGGCGTGCTTTGGCCGGTGAATAGCTTTTTGTTAAAATTTTTGGCTGGAGTTATCGTTACGTTGTTCGCGATTCCGATCATTGCAAGTTTGTTGTGGGGTGCGAGCACATTCGCTATTTTGGTATCTCATCCATCGATTAAGTTGTTTAAGTTTCGAACAAAAAGAAAGTTCGTACAGCCACACGCTACGCACGATTATGCGCCACCCATAATCGCGGAAAGGCCAGCAAGAGATGAGGTGATCGAAGCAAAATGGATCGGCATTGCCACGCTTACTGGTCTTGCCGCCGTGTGGTTATTTTCGGTGGGATGGGCAATATTGGCCGGTCCAAATCCGGTCATTGTATTTTCGGGCTGGACTGCCGTCAGCTGCGCTGGCGTTGGTCTTGGATTGAGTGTGATTGCGGGGGCGTACAACAACGATGACGTGGGGACGTTTGGTTTTCTTGTCTTAATAGCGGGCGCCGTCTCCACCGCGCTCGTTCTTATCGAGTTATTCGCATTAATTTGACGCCGCTTATTTCGTACTGGGCCAAGCCGGCTGCAAAGCCTCAACGGCTAAAAGCATGAGATTCTCGACTTACTAGTGAGGCTACATCGCGACAGCCCGGCATAACGTAATTTGCGGAAGTATGCTCTGGCTGCGCGGCGACTGCTCGGCAGCTAAGTATCATCGCAACGATCAGAGCAATGCCGCTCATCAGGTGCGGTGAACCATAAGGATGCGCGCTACGACGATCGTGGGTTGCCAAAATGGCCCTAAATGCGCGTTGTTGCTCAAGGGCGATGATTTTGCCCATACGGACGTCGTTCCGGCTTTGCCGGGCCAAACGCCGGGGCCGAAGGGGAATGCTTATTGCTAGGATACAAATTCATGCAAAAACAACTATTTATTGCAGGTTGGCGAAACGAACCCTACGGTGAATCCTTCCGGGTTCATCGATAGCAATCGGAAGTCTAGCGTGTTCGGGGCTTTGGCCGATAACCAGGAATTGCTCGGGATTGACCGGTCAGGCCTATAGCAAAATGGCCATTTGGCCTGTAATCTTCGTATTGAGACAAATGAGGGCAGGAGGGTTCAATGCGGAAGCGGATCATCGCGCTGTGCTTGGCGGCTGTATCGCTGATCTATGTCGGCGGGTCTGCGAACGCCGCGGACCTGGTCTATAAAGCGCCGCCAGCTCCGGTTGCTGAGCCTCCTCCGCCGGGGCCATCCCGTTATTACAGCGATTACAGGTTGTTTGGCGAACTGTGGACCGGTTATGGGCCATTCTACGACTGCAATGGCGGTCGCTGCTACATAGGTCCGCCGTCTCCTGACGGCCGCCACCGCTACGGCCAATATTATTATGGCTCGACCGGCGGTTACTATCGCGATGGGTGGTACAACTAAGCACCCAAATATTTTGTTTGTAGCCGGACTTACGGAGGAGGCCGTCGTCTTGACGGCCTCTTTTGTTAATTGGCAGCCGCGGGTGGTACGTGGCAGAGCGTTCGAAATTCAACACATCAAATCCAACGACAATTTTCCGGTGACGAGCGCAACTACTCAAGCTTTATCTTAACGGGCATCCGACATAGTTTTTTTGAGTTTGTGGGGTCGGGGCTTTCGCAACTGGTGACGCAAGCGGCGTCTGCACTCTCGACAATTGCTTAGCTCGTCGCGCTTTGCCGGCAGCTTGGGTGGCCTGGCTCAGCGCCGCTGCAATTGCCGTTGTATCGATTGCCGCACGGTAGGCGAACACTGCTTTTTATGCTTAGATCACACCAATGTAATGATCTTTTTTCCTCTAGTATAAAGAATTCGCCGGGGTGAAATAGGTATTATGCGGGTTCGCGCGATTCTAATCTTGGCAGTGTTTTTGGTCGGTTGTGCACCACACATTCCGGTGCTCAACACGCAGGACAATGTTTCAACGACCACAGCTCAATCCGATCGCATCCCGACGGCCAAAGCGATATCGGAAGAGAAGGAACAAAAGCTGCCAGCGCCGAAGCGCGCTACTACGGCGTCCACGAGGGACACAATAAACTCGTCCGCTCTAAACGTCGGTTCACCGCAGAAATGGGAAAAAGAACGCGCTGAGGACGAGCGCAAGGAGCAACAGTTAAAGCAGGTCATCGAAGGTATTTGCCGAGGCTGCTAAGTTTTCGGATCTTTCGCTCTCGACATGAATATCCACTTTAGGGAGCAAAGCAGACACCACGCGGACATGTCGCTATATCCGCTTTTAACCCATAGCGGACATGGCCTCGAGCTCGCGAAAGGATAACCGTTCAATCAGGTTACAAGGCCCTGTCTGTGAGCTTATGATTAAAACTAGGAGATACGTTATGTTTGCAAATGCGAAATCTGAAGGCGCACTATTTGGGCTAGTTTGCGTTGCTGTTGCGCTGATGACGCACAGCGCATCAGCTGAAAGCGTCGAGGTCGCAAAAAAGTGTAATGCTTTAACCGCCAAAGCGTTTCCGCCGCGCGAAATTGGTAATCCCGCAGCAGGTAGCGCGAAAGGGACGGGGCGCGCTGAACGCGCCTATTACCGAAAATGCGTAGCGAATGGCGGAAAAATGCCCAAATCCGCGAAATAATCAAAATTACGTTTTGGTTATGATTCGTGTGGCACCTTAGCCGTACGCTGCTCGATTAATGGGGCAGGGGACTACTATAATAACCAAACGTCGGATGGGGACATTTCATTGATGCCGATCGTAATGAGACAGAAGCGCCGGATTCTGCCCCGGCTCGGGTTGATTTTGGGGGCGTTCGGGGCCGTTGTGGCGGCGTCAAGTTGCGCAACAGCCCAGCAAACCACTGGAGCGCTCGGTGCGACCACGCGTGGCATAGAGCATGTGCTCTATCTTGCCGTCAGATCGGATCCGGCCTCGCCCCTGGTGACGCAGTCAAACGGTGACTTGGTCAAGGCAAAGCTCGCCATCAATTTAAGAATTTCAGCCCATTCGCAGGAGACCAATTTCTTCGGTATTGTACCTGCAACCGTGTCCGAATTCGATCTGGTCAAAGGTTCACATGATCAGGAGGTTTGGCGAGATGGCAAATGCCATCACGAGCGGGGTTATCCGAAAATTACAGTCACAAACGTCAATGGCTCGGTAACAAGCGGGCCACATTTAATTCCTGTGGCTGCGCGTTATCGACAGCTCGGCCTCTTTGTGCCCCATGATGAGGTCATGCCGTCGAAAAGGCTTGACGGCAGTTCTGACGATATTGGCGCGTATCTTGCGAGCCGTACTGAAACCAAACAAAGTCGGCTTTTCGTCGATCTCAAACTCTACATTTTGCCCTGTAACTTGGCGATGGCAGCACAGCACTGAACAGTTTCTTTTTGAATGAGACGCCACGCGCCGTTTTGGGCGCGGACGTAAACGCGTCATAAATCGTCGATTCTGTGACCCCCATCACAACAATAAGTTTCTAAATGGGGTGTTATCTGCGGCAAGCAAATAATTGGAGGGACGACCATGCGGTCTCCATCTGCGCCGCCGCCGCTTTCAGCCGACGTGAAATCCGAGACCATTTATAGAGGCTGGCCGTTTGGACTAATTGCTTTTGGTTTGGGAATCACCGCGATTTGGGCATGTCTCCTCGTATATGGAGTCTTTTCGCTGATAAAAATTACGCTTTAGAGGCGCATTGAGCGGGCACATCTTCCCGTGTGAACTGCAGACATTGATAACTGGCGCAAGAATTGAAAGACCGCTCTTGCGACTGCGCAAGCTTAGTCAGGATCAGTGCTGGGAATTTGCAGGAGGCCGCTGCGAGGCGGTCTTTTTTATATAGCCAGTGATTTATCGATAGTACGTGAAATCCAATATGCGTTCCCGCGCATGATCTCGGTGGCCGTCATAAAGACTATCTTGATATCCGTCGCGAGACTCCAATTGTCGATGTACCAGAGATCAAGTTTGACCCTCTGTTCGATGACGTCGACGGTGTGGCACGAGCCGCGATAGCCGTTGACCTGCGCCCAGCCGGTCAGCCCCGGTTTGACGTGGCGTCGATATGCATAGTTGCTGACGATCTTGTCGAATTGACTATCGTGGACCACAGCATGCGGACGCGGTCCAACGATGGACATGCTGCCCTGAAGTACATTCAGCAATTGTGGCAGTTCATCGATACTTGCACGTCTTAGCAGGTTGCCATACTTGCAGGCGCGTGCGTAGCGACTTTGTATCGGCCCTCGTGGAGCTTGCGCATGCCGTTTCCGATCGCGATTGTCTCACTTGCAGTTGCACTGTGGTTTCTGTCGGGAAGCCCAACGCTCCGGAATGGGAAATGAACTTGCCCGCCATATCCAGTGATTCCTGGATCACGTGGTGGGAGTGCAATATCGCGCGCCAGACGCATTGGGTAGTAGGGAATATCGTTTTCTTCGGTTTCACGAGAGAAGCTCGACATTTAATAGGAATATAAATCATACACGATATCCGTTTTGGCAAAACGAACCCAAATTTCTTCAACGTAATTGGTAAGAAGACCTCAACGTCAGAATGCCTTTCTCATACGGAGCTCATTCATCCACGAGCCGCTGCAAATAACGCCCATACGCGGTCTTGTCATATCTCGGAACCAGCGCACGCAATTGATCGCGGCTGATGAATTTCTTCTGAAAGGCGATTTCTTCGGGGCAGCCGATCAGCAGGCCCTGACGGTGCTGGATCGAGCGCACGAATTCTCCGGCGTCAAGCAGTGCGTCATGTGTGCCGGTGTCGAGCCAGGCATAGCCGCGGCCGAGCTTCACGACATGAAGCTTTTTGAGCTCGAGGTATCGCTTGTTGATGTCGGTAATTTCGATTTCGCCGCGCGCCGACGGGCGTAATCCCGCTGCGATGTCGAGCACCGCGTTGTCGTAGAAATAAAGCCCGGTGATTGCCCAGTTGGACGAGGGACGCGCTGGCTTCTCGACGATGTCGGTTGCGGCGCCGTTTTTGTCGAAAGTGACGACGCCATATTGGCTGGGTTCGACAACGTGATAGGCGAAGACGGTGGCGCCGTCCTTGCGGTCCATCGCCTGGCCGAGCTCGGCGCTCAGTCCATGGCCGTAGAACACATTGTCGCCGAGGATGAGCGCGACGCGATCATTTCCAACAAATTCCCGGCCCAGGATAAAGGCATGGGCGAGGCCAATCGGCTTGTCCTGGATGACGTAAGAGACCTTGATCCCCCAGGTGGCGCCGTCGCCCAGCAGATGCTGGTAGAACGGCAGATGTTCGCGCGTCGAGATCAGCAGAATATCGCGAATGCCGGCGAGCATCAGCACCGACAGCGGATAATAAATCATCGGCTTGTCGTAGACAGGCAGCAGCTGCTTGTTGATGGCAAGGGTTGCGGGATAAAGCCGCGTGCCCGCGCCGCCGGCGAGAATGATGCCCTTCATGACGTCCGTTCTCTGGTCAGGAGCTGATCCAAAGTGTCTTTCAGGCTATCCCGCCAGGGACGCGGCCTGATGCCGAAGCCGCGGCCGATCGCCGTGCAATCCAACCTGGTGTCGGCCGGCCGCACAGCCGGCGTGGGATAGTCGATTGTCCTGATCGGCACAATCTGCGGCTGGCGCGCGAGCCGGGGCGCTGCCATTTCGATGATTGCGCGGGCGAATTCGAACCAGCTTGCCTCGCCGGCGCCGGCAAAATGAAAGAGGCCATAGGGCGCTCCTTGGGACGTCCGTGCGGGCTCCGCCGCGCAGAGCAGGGCAATGTCACGGCAGGCCTGCGCGATGTCACGCGCGGCGGTCGGGCAGCCGCGCTGATCCTCAACGATGGTGAGGCGGTCGCGCTCGGCGGCGAGCCGCAGAATTGTCCTGACGAAATTGTGCCCGTGCGGGCTGTAAACCCACGACGTTCGCAGGATGATGTGGCGCGGGTTGAGCGCAGCGACCGCCTGTTCGCCGGCGAGCTTGCTCGCCCCGTAGAAATTCAGCGGCGCCGTCGGATCCGTTTCAACGTAAGGAGCGCCTTTCCGCCCATCGAAGACATAATCCGTCGAAATCTGGATGAGTGGGATGGCATGGCGTTCCGTTTCGGATGCCAGATGCGATGGCGCCTCCGCGTTGACGGCAAAAGCGGCCGCCTGATCGCTCTCGGCGCGGTCGACATTTGTATAAGCGGCGGCATTGATGACGGCATCCCATGGGTAGGCCGCGATCAGCTTGCTGATCGCCCAGGGATCAGTCACGTCGCGGTCCGCGCGGGTGGGTGCGACAACATCGGTTCCCTTCGGGAAGGCGAGCGACAGAAACTCGCGGCCGACCTGGCCCGTGCCACCCAGAAGAAGAAGACGCATGCGTCAGCCGCCCTTCTTGGCAAGATTCTTGGCAAGATTATTGGCAAGGCCGCGGCGGCGGGTGGCGCCTTCAGCGCCATGGTAGCCGGCTTGGGCATTGGCGCCGTCGGCGTCATAGTAGCCGCCTTGGGCCGCGAGCAGCGGCTCCCACCAGGCGCGGTTGTCGAGGTACCAGTGCACGGTCGAGGCGAGGCCGGATTGAAATGAGTGCTTCGGTTTCCAGCCAAGTTCGGACGTGAGCTTCGAACAGTCGATGGCGTAACGGAAATCATGGCCGGGGCGATCGGCCACGAACGTGATCAGGTCGCGATGCGAGGTACCGGTGGTGCGGGGGCTGAGCCTGTCCATGGTGTCGCAGATCGCGGTCACCACGTCGATGTTGCGGCGTTCGGCGTTGCCGCCGATGTTGTAGGTTTCGCCGGTGCGGCCTTTTTCCAGAACCAGCGTGAGCGCTTCGGCGTGGTCGTCGACGTGGAGCCAGTCGCGCACGTTGGCGCCGCGGCCGTAGACGGGGATAGGCTCGCCGGCCAGGCATTTGAGGATGGTGAGGGGGATCAGCTTCTCAACGAACTGATGCGAGCCATAATTATTCGAGCAGTTGGACAGCACGACCGGCAATCCGTAGGTGTGGCTCCATGCTCTCACAAGATGATCGGATGCGGCTTTGGTCGCCGAATAAGGCGAGCGCGGGTCGTATGGTGTTTGCTCGGTAAAGGCGGGATCGCCATCGTTCAATGCGCCGAAGACCTCATCGGTCGAAATATGTTGAAAACGAAACTCCCGCGAGCGGGCGCTGTTCTTGCGCGCTTGCGCGAGCGCAGCCTCAAGAAGAGTGTATGTGCCGACGACATTGGTCGTGACAAAGTCCGCCGGCGCGTCGATTGACCGGTCAACATGACTTTCAGCCGCCAGATGCATCAGGGCATCGGGATCAAAGCGTTCGAGCAAATCCGCGATCGCCGCACGGTCGCAAATTTCGGTCTTGCTGAATTGAAACCGCGGGTGGTTTTGAACCAATGACAGTGAGGACAGGTTTCCGGCGTAGGTCAATTTGTCAATCACGAGCACCTCATGCCCGGTATTGGCAATCAGGTGCCTGACAAGGGCAGATCCGATAAAGCCCGCACCACCGGTGACGATAATCCTCATAGAAAATCCGTTGCCGTTATTCAGAGCCAGGAATTGTCAATGCGCCGAGCGGATTGCCGTCATAGTGAAACGGGCTCACGAGGTCCCTGAGCCGCGGAAGCTGACGGTCTTTATCGGATAAAATGATGTTATTGGGCGAAATAGGCCACGGGAAGGCAACGTCCGGGTCGTCCCAGCGGATACCGCCTTCTTCGGACGGTGCATAATAATTTGAAGTTTTGTATGCTGCCACCACCTCATCCTCCAACGTGAGGAACCCATGCGCAAATCCCGCCGGAACAAAGAGCTGGAGTCCGGCCTCGGCTGAAAGCTCAACTGCAATGTGTTTGCCGAAAGTCGGCGAACCGCGCCTCACATCGATCGCCACATCCAGAGCTTTCCCGCGCAATACGCTGATTAATTTTGCCTGCTCGGCAGGAGGGTTCTGGAAGTGCATCCCACGCAGCGTTCCGGCGCGTCTTGAATACGATTGGTTTTCCTGGACAAAGCGGCACGTGACGCCGAGTTCGTGCAGTCGCGTTTCATGAAAGGTCTCACTGAACCAGCCACGAGAATCTGTATGTCGCTTTGGAACTATGATGCGTGGCAGATTTATGGAAATTGTGGGTCGTCCGCTGCATGTAACGTCTGCGAGAGGGGCGATCTATCGCCGAGAGTTGCCAGTAGGGCGGTTATAACAACAACTGCATGCGTTGATTTCGTTTTCCAAGTTGAGGTTAGTTTGTGAAGGTAGCGACTGCAACCCGGCATCGGGCAGTCCAGGCCCCGGCAGGAATTTACGCTAAATTCTACGGCATGGCCCCATGTAAAGCCGACATTGGAACAGCGAAAAAGTTCGAAAAAGTTCTCTGTCTGAATTCTTAGCGTTCCGATTAAAGTTGGCACCGACACTTGGACTGGTGCCATGATGGGCATCCCAACGATTGGCGCAAACCAGAGTTCGATGCCTCGTCGATTGGCGATATATTTGACTATTTTGCTGTCGGTACGTTAGCCGCCAATTGGTTGAAGGATTGCATTGCTAAAGCTGGTCCTGAATAGCCGCGTTCAATTGCGATTGCTTCCACACGTCTGTAGGTCATCATAAGGTTATAGCGACGCTGCCCATCAAATATCGGCAGAACACGATTACAATCCGCAAATCCTGGCATGCTGCCACGAGCACTTGACGTGATAAGCATTGCGGATAGTGGGTCCATTACATCGCGACGATCCGGTAGTTGCGATAATTACGGAACAAAAACAATTATTTTGACTATGGGATGTGATACCTCAATATAATTCAATTCGTCATAGGGTGGTCTTATCGGCCAGAATATCACGATGACAAATATTTTTGTGTACCAAATCTATTACAATGATGAATCCAAGGCAGCGTTGGATTTGGGGTTCATCCCTCTCGACAACAGCAGAAATGAGAGACCAGACTGGCGTGAATATCATCCGATAAGGAAATTTCTTTTAAGCACCAAGCTTGAACATGACGCTTATTACGGGTTTCTATCTTCACGATTCCAAAGCAAGACCGGTCTGAGTGCAGCTCAAGTAAAAACATTTATCAAATACAATGACGGCGCCGACGTCATATTGTTCAGTCCACACTTCGATAAATGCGCATTGAATATAAATATATTCCAGCAAGGCGAAATGCATCATCAAAGTTTGATGCAAGAAAGCGCTAACTTTTTCAAGTTGATCGGCCTTGATGTCGATATCCGAACTCTAGTCAACGACTTGACCAACACGATATTCGCCAACTATTTTGTCGCGAAGCCAACTTTTTGGAGGGACTGGTTCAAGCTTACAGAACAGCTTTACGATCTCTGTGAATTGGCTTCATCAAAATCATTGGGATTGCTGGCCGCAACGCCATATAACGACACAATGGATCTTCAACTGAAAGTGTTTCTTATAGAGAGGCTTGCAACATTTCTACTCTCGACTGAGACCCGCTATAAAACGGCGACCTATGATCCTACCCTGTTTCCAATGCCGCCTGCGCTTGGTGCGTTTTTGCATCAGATGCTCATGTGTGATGCACTGAAAATTGCATACAGACGACATGGAAATGCGAAATACATGTACGAATTTCTGGCATTGCGAGATCATGTAATCTCGAAGATCATCGAAGGTCGGCAGCCCCCGCCTGGCACAACAACATAGAAGTGATTTTACACGTGGGACAACAACTAAAAACCATGCAAGGCCTGATCACCAACACCGATGAATTGGGAGCGTGCTTTTCATCGGCGGCCTTGCAAGTGCCCGAGCATATGGTCGCCTCTTCGTGGAAGGGCCATGCGCCGTTTGCTTTCTGGCTGATAGAAACACATCGGCCTCGAGTATTGGTCGAATTAGGCACCCAGAATGGGTTTTCCTATTTTTGTTTCTGTCAACAAATTCGGCGAATGGGCCTCAAGACTCACGCTACCGCAGTTGACACTTGGCAGGGTGACGAACATGCGGGCTATTATAATGAGAGTGTTTTTGAACAATTTCGTCGGTATCACGATCTGACTTATGGAAACTTCTCCCGCTTTATTCGCTCGACATTCGACGACGCGTTGAAGCAATTCAGTGATGGCTCGATCGATCTGTTACATGTTGATGGTCGGCACCGTTACGAAGATGTGCGGCATGATTATGAGATGTGGAAGCCAAAGCTGTCACCCCGAGCAATCGTGTTGTTTCACGACACGCAAGTGACAGAAAGGGGCTTCGGTGTTTTCAAATTTTGGGAAGAGATTAGCAGGCAGTTTTTACATTTTGAATTTAAGCACTGCTACGGTCTTGGGGTCCTGGGCGTTGGAGAAAGGCATGAATTCAGCGACTTCCCACTTTTTTATGAAAAGTTAGACGGTGAAAAAGTTCGCAATATCCGTGCCGCTTACGAGAAATTGGGAACTTTACTCTATGGCTCTTCCGCTACCAGGCGAAATGAACCATGTCCCTGTGGCTCGGGCCAAAGGTATAAACATTGTCACGGCAAGCTCGATGAGGTGTTGTTCAACGTAAGTGCGTCACCACCGAATTGAGAATAATCTCGCTTTTTTCCGCGCGCTTACAAGAACCGCTTGGTGCGGTTCTAGCGGTCGATTTTTGTGTCGGCACCGTCAGCAGCGCGTGGATGATGTATACATTGCCTGTGATTGGTACAGGCAGTGACATGCTCGAATTTGCGGCCGTTGGGACCAACGGTAACATTAACGGACTTCGGGGAGACCGCCGCGAGTTTGCTCGTTTTCCGCGCATGCTATTTCGCAAAGTCCGCTTCTGATGCTGTAGACGTCAACGACTGAAGTAGCCCGAATAGTCTAAAGGGCAGGGAGCCGGGGCAGATGTCGACACCGCGCATTTTGCAAAACGAAGCCAACTTTAATTACAGCAGAGGCTCGCGAGTGAACGTATGAGTAAGTCAGTCATCGCCGGTTGGATCATATTAATCGTCGGGACGATCCTATGGCTGTACGGATATTTTGTAACAGGCCATCCCGCACTTTTTGATTGGCAAGCCCACACCCCGGCATGGATTGCCGACTACCTGCCGAACATTGAATCTGAAATCGGCATGGCGCTCGTGTGGGCGAGCATGATTCCGATGTATTGGCCGAAATCCAAATAGGACCAAGTAGGACCAAGCAGGGCCCAGTTCACTAAACGTTGCTTGAGGCTTTTCCGGCAGACGCAAGACTCGTTCGTACTATTACTGATGCGCTTCGGAATTTCTAACGGTGCGTCTTGATTCTATATATGAGCGCTTCAGCTCGTTTGATAACCCAATGCCCGCATCGAATAGTGTGCTGGTCGGGTGCTCACGGCAGTAGCTGAACATCCAATTCATCCAATCAATTGATTTTGTGCCTTGCGTAAAGTTGCCATCAATTGAAAGATCGAAAAGATTTTGCGCTGAGAAAAAGCCCTGGAGCCAACCGATGACGGCCATGTAGATGGCCCCGCGCTGGGGGTGAAGATAATCCAGCCTGATCACATTCTGCTCAGGGTCATAGTTTAGCTTCTGCAAATCAAGGATATCGGTGCAGTTGCTCCGCTCGGGGCCAATGACGACCGGGTCGCGCTTCTGTTGGGCGTTGCCGCCGACAGGTTGAGCACAGAGCGCTGTGAGCGCAATCCAAAAGGCCAGTTTCCGCATGATCGCCCGTCCCCTAGGGCAAATATCCGCCACCTGTCAGATTAGGGGTCGGGCGGGCAGGGGCTGTGATGGCCATCACAAAAATGCGGTTTTGCTGCTGCCTGCATTCCCAAATGGAGTCCCGGGCGGAAACCCGGGGTTTTTATTGAATCCGAGCGGGTCATTTGGCCGAACACGATATCGGTGCAATCCTGTCACGGCCAATGGATGGGTCGCTGAGGTCTTTGATGTCGCACGCATTAGAGGAACTTTCCTTCACTTATTTCCCCGAAAACTATCGCTGGTCGCACGGGCTGCTGATCGGTCTGAATATGGCGCCGTGGGGCGGAGCGGAAATCGGGGAAGTCAATCGCATCGGGCTGCGCCTGAAGACATGCATCGGCGACGACGATGCCTGGTTCCGGGAATGGGCGCGCGAGGCGCGCGTCAGTCGAAGATCGCGGCCGCGAACTCATTGCCGGCGGGCGCACGAAAAGCGGCGCGCAATATCTGCAGCGGGCCAGCGCCTACTATCATGTCGGCGAGCGTTTCCTGCAGCCGAAAAGCGCAGAAGGCCTCAGCGCCTACAAGCGCGGCGTTGAGTGCCTGCGCGACGCAGCCAAGTACATCAGGCGGCCACGCATGGAGCATGTCGAAGTCCCGTATGACGGCGGCAGTCTGCCCGCAATCTATGTGCACGCCGAACCGACAAATCGTGGCGGCAAGGTGCCGGCCATGGTGTTTTTTGACGGGCTCGATATCACCAAGGAGATTCAGTACTTCAAGGGCGTGGCCGATCTCGCTGCACGTGGCATTGCCTGTCTGATCGTGGACGGTCCGGGCAATGGCGAAAGCATCCGCTTTCGAAATTTCTATTTGCGTCCGGATACCGAACACTACGCGACGCCGGCATTTGATTATCTCGCGTCGCGTCCGGAAGTCGACCCAAAGCGAATTGGGGTGATGGCGATCAGCCTTGGCGGATATTATGCGCCGCGGGCGGCTGCCTTCGAGCAACGCTTCGCTTGTTGTCTCGCCTGGGGCGCGCAGTGGGACTACCAGAAAATCTGGCTGGACCGCTTCGAACGATTGGCGCGCGCGGATACGCCATCACTTTCAGTTGCTTCTCAGCACATTCTGTGGGTCCTCAACGCTTCGTCACAGGACGATGCGATCAAGCGCCTGGCGCCCTTCAAACTCGATGGCGTGGTGCAGAAAATTACCTGCCCGTTCCTGATGCTGCACGGGGAGGGCGATGAACAGATCCCGCTCGTCGAAGCGCAAAAGTGCTTCGATGCGGTGGGCTCAAAAAACAAAACGTTCAAACTCTTCACCCGCGACGAAGGCGGCTATCACCACTGCCAGATCGACAATCAAAGCATCTGTTCAGCCTATATGTGGGACTGGCTTGAACAGATCCTGGAGCCGGGCCGTTAGCTTCGACGCAGTTCACTATTGATCGATATGAATATTGTTGTTGCGGACGACTTCGCCCCAGCGCGCGATCTCGCTCTTCATCAGCGATCGAGCGGCCGCGACTGATTGTTCGTTCTTCGGATAGGGCTCCACGTCCGTTGCAGCCCAGATTTTAAGAAGGGCCGGGTCGGCAACGACGTCCTGGATAGCAGCGTTGAGCTTGTTGATCACAGCTTCTGGCGTTGCGCTCGGCGCGAACAAAGCCTGCCAGAATTGAATTTCAAGTTTTGGCCCGAACAGACCTACGAAGCTTTCGGCGTTCGGAAGTTTTGGTGATTTGTCCTTCGCGGTGATGCCATAGGCGACCATCTGTCCGGCAGTGACCTGCGGCTCCACCGACTGCGGCGTCGCGAAGAAAAGGTCAACGTGATCACCGAGGATGTCCTGCAACGCCGGGGCCGCGCCCCGATACGGAATTTGGTCAATCTGCACCTTGGCTTCCTGGGCCAGCAGCGTCGTGGCCAGATGGCCGGTCGCTCCGTATCCGGGGATGGCGGCTTTCAATGTGGTGGTCTTCATCAACGCAAGCAGCTCGGGGAGCGTCTTTGCGGGAAGGGTCTTGCGTCCGATCAGCACCAGAGGATTGCGATTGATGAATATGACCGGGACCAGGTCTTTCTCGGTATCGAACGGAAGCTTCTTGTACAGCGTCACGTTTGCGGAAATCTGCAGGTTGTGCAGGAGCAGCGTGTAGCCATCCGGCGCCGCTTGCACGACCTTGTGCGTCGCGATGATGGTGCCGCCACCGCTGACATTCTCGACGATGAAGTTCTGTTTGAGTTTGTTTGTCAGCGCGCTCGCGACCTGGCGCGCGACCTGGTCAGTCGGGCCACCGGCCGGGTAGGGCACGATGATGGTCACAGGACGGCTCGGGTAGTCGTCCGCGCGGAGTGGAGCAGTAATCGCGACAAGACCAGCAATGGCCAGTGCGATTGCGATGGAACGCCTCATCACAGTCTCCTCCCAGGGTATAGATTTTTTTCCAGCCTACGCCGCCGGGATGACGGGCAACAAGAGGTATGGCTGCTTGCCGGCTGCAAAATGCAATGTGTTCCGGCTGTTGAAGATGGCCGGGGGCCGGTCGTCTTTATCAATATGGAGGAATGGTCCCACACCTTTCATCGGATAGGGAGCGTTCGGGAGGGCAATGTCTTTTCCGTCGACTTCGTAGTCCCTGCCACTCACTGTGAGCGCGAGCCGGTAGCCAGGCGGAACGACGATGCTGGTCGGCCAGATTTCGACGTCCACTTCGACCGGCTCGCCGGGTTTCAGCGGCTGTTCCTCATCGTGCGTATGCCAGGGCCGGTAGGGTCGCGACAACTTCGGGTCGAGCTTGCGATGCGAAGCGCGCAACCAGCCTAACCCGACCGGCACACGCGGGTCGTTGGAGCCGATGAACGTGACTTCCTTGCCGGCTGGGTCAAAGACGCGGAGCACCAGGAACAGGTCGGCGTCGGTGGTCTCGGATGAAATCCAGAGCTTGGCGGCGACCGGACCAGTGATCTCGATGTTCTTTGCAAGCGGCGGCGTGCTGAACGTTAATCCGTCGCCCGTCGTTTCATATTTGAGTGTATCGGCGGCCGTCGGTGCCTCGGTCGTCAAGGCAAGTCCGTCGGGACGCAAAAAGTATTTTGTCCATTTCGTGCGCGCGAGCGGCCATTCGTTTTCCGCGCGCAATTCGAATTTCTCGCCGGGATGGCGGATGTTAAGTGACACGCGTGGCTGCTTGCTCCAGCCCGTATCTTCGCCCTTGAGGAAATGTCCAAAGAACCGTTTCTGCAATGCCTCACCGTAGCGGCTGTAGAAATGCGTGAAATGGGTATCGCCGTGCACCTCGAGCCATTTCTGCCTGGAGCCTGCGCGCAGATAGCCTTCAAAATTTCCACGCGTATGGAGGCCCATTCCTCCCCAGTTGCCGGCGGAGAGCAGGGGAGCTTCGATATGCTCAAATTGCGCCGTTCGCGCCGCGTAATAGTCGTCATGCAGCCGCCGCCGTTTCGCTTCGCCGGGCGTGTCGGCGCAATTCCTGGCGAGTTCTTCTTTCGATAGCGTCTCGGGCCCGGCAACAAGCTCGCTCGTCACGACGCTCTTGGCGCCGCGCGTGCCGACGCCATGTTGGACGCTCGCCACCTGACGCGGGTGCCAGCTGTTGAGAAAATCGCACAAGATGCCGCCGTGGCGGCAGAGTTCACGATAGTAGTCGGACGAGCCTTCCCAGATACACATCGCGGCAAGATGCGGGGGCTTGAGGGCGCCGACCTGCCACTGGTTCATCGCATAGTATGAAATTCCGTTGATCCCGACCTTGCCGTTGCTCCAGGTTTGCGTGCCGGCCCACTCGATGCATTGGTAGAGATCCTGGGCCTCGCGCATTGACCACACATCGAGGTAGCCGGGCGAACGACCTGCGCCGCGGGAATCAATGCGGACGCAGGCATATCCGTCCGGCACCCATTTCTCCGGGTCAACAAGTTCCCAGTTCTGATATTTGTTGCTCGAGCCTTCGAGAACTTCCGGAGCGGCTTTGGTGAGCCTTGCCCAGTTGCCTTTGTAGCCTTCCTGGAACGAAAGTCCCTTGGCGTAGGGGCCGTAGCTCAAAATGACCGGATACGCACCGCCGCCGGGCGCTCGAAATATGTCGGCGCGCAGGATGACGCCGTCATCCATCGCGATCGGCACGTCCCAATCAATTTGCATGCCGTCGCGGACTTCACTTTTTTCTGCATCCATGAATGTGCTTTCAGAAATGATTACCAGGGCTAGCGTTGAGTCGGGGGGCCTTGTGGCCGATGCCGCTTCACCGCATCGGGATTGGTCGAGTCCACCCCCATGTAAATTCCGCGCTCCCACTTCCGATTGAGTGGATCGGAAACCTTCAGGGACATTTTGCCAATTTTCTCAATTTCTATCTCTACGGTTTCACCATCCTGCAGTGCACCGAGCCCCTCATGATTGGTGCCGCAGGCAATCAGGTCGCCTGAGTTCATCGTCATGACTGTGGTCGCAAATTCGATCAGCTCCGGCACGCGGTGTTCCATATCATCGGTGTTGTAGTTGTGGCGCAGCTGGCCATCGTTCCAAAATCGAACGATCAGATTGTTGGGATCTTCAATCTCGTCAGCCGTCGTAATGCAAGGGCCGATTGGCGCGAAGGTGTCGAAGGACTTGCCGAGCCAGCTGGTCAGCGGACTCGCCGGCCACGTACGGCGGCCTTGTTCGCGCGCCGATACGTCGATCATCGCGGTATAGCCGAACACAGCATCTCTCCAATTCTTGGCCTTGACCATTTTTGCCGGCCCTTTGATGACGAGCGCCAGTTCGGCCTCATGCATGAACATCCAGGGCACGGTGAATTCGGGCAGCATGATCGTGTCGCCGGGCCCGACCACCGCGTCCGGATTCTTCATGAACATGTTAAGGGGGCGCGGTTCACGCTGGGCATGCTCCCAGTAATTGGCGATGCACGCGAGAATCTTGCCTGGACGCGGCAACGGCGCGCGCAGTCTCACTTTGGCAAGGGGTAACGCGGCGCCGTCGCGCGCGAGTTTTTCGAGGGCAGGGCGCAAGGTTTCGAATTCATCAATGATGCCTTGCATGGTCAATTGCGGCGTATAGTTTTTGTTCACCGCCGCGGAGAGCATCGACAACTCCGCGGTCGGTGAGAACGCCAGGGCAATATTTCAGCGTTTGGCGCTGTTTGAAATAATACAAGCTTCACGGATATTTCCTCAGCTGGGGCCAGTGAGAAGGAAGTCCACGCGTTATTGACTCAGGTCAAAGACCATGGCGGCGCGTGTGTCTATGTAAGACGCAATACTATAGGGTCAATAATGCTATGTTCATTCCAATCGTTGCGGCAATAGTCTTCTTGGTTGGCGCCGGTGGTCTCGTGCTGTCGAGCCTCGCCCCGATTGTGGGCGACGGTGTTTTCAACTTTGCTGCAGTCTGTCTGGTGGCCGGTCCACTCATTTTCTTTTTCTATGTTATGATTGGTCTCTGCCTAGAGTTCGTAGCCGTTAACCGGCCGGCCGTAGTCAGTATTATTGCGCTTGGCGCAGTCATCCTACGCTCCGGCTTCGCCCATTCATTTCGCATATGAACAGCTTCCAGAGGGGCTGCGACGCGAGCGCAAGGGGCCGTTAAATCCAAGCAGCGGACGCGCCATCGCGATTTAATTGCCGGACTGAGTTTTCGCTGAATTTGATTTTGCGGGGAAGAAGCCGTGCATGCAGCGCGGGTCTTCCAAAAACAAGAAGCCGCCCGTAGGGGCGGCTTCGACGTTTCAGCCATCGCGATGAAGGTTACTTCAGCTGGTTCGCGATATAGTCGAACTTGGCGTTGAGGCTGGAGCCAATCGCATTCACAGCCGCGATAATGACGACGGAAATGCCCGCGGCAATCAAGCCGTATTCGATTGCGGTCGCTCCTGATTCATCCGTGAGAAACGCAACAATTTTGGACATCTGACAGCTCCCAACTCGGTCTCATGATTGGGATCAGGCTACCCCTCGAGGATTAATGAGAGTTCTAGCGGACACGGGGAAATGGGTTACTTCGTCTTAAGCAGTATATTTCCGCCGTAAAATTTCGCGCGGTTTCGGCGGGAATAACCGCATCAAGGCGCGGACCCGGACCCGAATATCCGCTTTCAGCTGATGCGGGACGCATTCGCGAACGAGAATTAGTCACTGGACCTGCCACGCAAGAAGACGCCTCGGGGTCTTCTTGCGCTTTAGTTTCGAGATTGAAAAGTAGCGCCTATTACAGACAAATCTCGTTGATCCTCGTGTATTTCAATGTAAATAACGCCGGATATTTACGCCAATTTTGTACATAATCGGGTGTTCGATTTCGCGACACCTGATAGAATACCTTCAAGGGCACGACAAAATAGAAATTCAACGAACCACAGGAGGAAAAAAATGATTAGGCTTTCTTCCCTTGCATTGATCCTCGGGATCACTGTTGCGGGCATTGCCAGCGTCCAGGCCATGCCGGCTGCGCCTCTTGATCAGCTGCAATCCGGAATAACCGTCCCTGTGGCCGGCGGCTGTGGCGCCGGTTGGCATCGTGGTCCGGGCGGCGGCTGCCGTCGCAACGGATATTACGGCGGAGTTTACTACGGTGGAGGTCCAGTCGTGGTTGCGCCAGGGCCAATCGTGGTTGCGCCGGCACCATGTGGCGGCCGCGGTTCGCACCGCGTATGCAACCCCTACCGATGTTGGCGCGTCTGCAACTGAGCAGAAGCCGCATTCGATAGATCATTTTTTCGGAACTCGGCCGCCGCACAGGCGGCCGAGTTTTTTGTGCCTCCTGCGGCAGCAGTGGCCACGTTTCTATCATTTGTCGCCAGTTTTCAGCCCATTTTCGCCGTTCGGCCTCAGGCCATTAAGAGCCGGTTAAGCGGTTTGTACCATGGTTAAGCGGCCGTTAACGGCTGTGATTCGACGGCCTGGAGGATACGCGGTCGTACCTTTGCGACCGAGATACAGCGATGAAAAAACTCGATGCCGTTTTCGACGATCCGTCCAGCCCGCCCGGCGAACGGCGAGGCTCGGCCAGGCGAAGCGCGAAATCCGCCGAGCCCGTGCTTGACGTCAACGCGAGATCGTGGCCCGCGGTCGCGGTCCCTCAACACAGCAACATCAGCGCTCTTGAAGAAACGATCGCAAAACAGTCCGCGGAATTAAATCTACGCTGCACGCAGGTTGCCGATTTGTACAATGTCCAGCAGCGGCAGGCGAACGAGCTTCAAATCGCATGCGAAGAAATAGATCGTCTCAGCGGCACGATTTCGACGCTTCTAGAGAAAACAGCACAACAGGAAGCCGACGCGGAGGCGGCGACGAAACAGATCGCGCTTTTGGAAAGTGAAAAGGCGGCTTTGCGCGCTCAGCTCGACAAGACTCTCGCGAGATTCCTGTGAAATCTCGCAACGATTGCTCTCCGTCGAGACCGCATTCAACGACCGGGAAACAACCCTCGCGTCGGCCTTGGAAAAGATCGACTCGCTGAATTCCGAATTGATTGCGGCGTCGGCTGACACGTTCAAGGTTGTCGCGGTGACAACCGGCGAAAAACAACGCTACCGCAGTGAACTCAATCAGCAAAAAGCAAGTTTCGAAGGCCGGATCAAAACACTCGAGTCCGCGGCTGTTGCCCAAGACACGCAGATCAAGAATCTCGAAGAGGTGCGCGCCAGATTGGCGAAGCGTGTCGACATTCTCGAGACGCTAAGGAAAAGCGAGCGCGAAACCGCTGAATTCAAAATAAAAGAGCTGACTGAAGAACTTCAGCGCGAGCGCCTGGGCTATTCAGCGGAGCAGCGCGCATTTGCGGCGTTGCGCAATGAAACCACTTCTCTCTCACCGATGCCTGTCTCGCAAATCAATCAGCCGAATCCCGGGCTGGATTCGTTCGTATCCGAAAACAGTGCCGCGTAGCGTCCAGGAAGCCGTCGCTTCGCGAGCTTCAAATTCTCCGTAGCGTAAAATCACAGTTCAAACTTGCGCCGCCGACAGCGGCCAGCCGTGACATTTAGGAGAGCACACGATGAACCGTTTTATCCTCAGTATGGCTGCATGTGCGTTGGCTTTGGTGATCGCGTCGCGCGTCTTTCGCGGCCGATATGCCAGGCGGCTACAGGGAGCCCTACGTCGCGCCAGCACCTGGCTGGAGTGGGTTCTATGTCGGTCTCAACGCCGGTTACGGCTGGGGCACGACCGACTGGAACAGCAGCGTCACCGCCGGCTCCAACAGTCCGTCAGGCGGGCTTTTCGGTGGAACGATCGGCTTTAACGGGCAATCCGGCGCATTCGTCTTCGGCGTGGAAGGTGACGTTGCCGGTAACTGGATGAGAGACGCAAACAGTATTGGTACCGGCATTTGCAGCGCCCCCGGTTGCGGAATCCAAACCAGCTGGTTTGCCACCGCGCGGGGCCGCGTTGGCTATGCTTTTGATCGGGCGCTGTTCTACGCCACCGCAGGCGGGGCGTTCGGCGACGTCCAGATGATGGCGAACGGCGGAACCGCAACTGTGGACCGCACCGGCTGGACCGCCGGCGTAGGCCTCGAATATGCAATCCTTGGCCCATGGTCGGCGAAGGCCGAATATCTTTATGCCGACCTCGGCAGTGCCAGTTGTGGTGCTGCCACGTGTGGCATCGACACAACAGTGACTTTCAAGACCAACATCATTCGGCTCGGCGTGAACTATCGATTTTGGTGACTCGAGTCGCCAATTTCAAGCGTACAAATATCAAAACCCCGGGTCGTGCCCCGGGGTTTTTCGTTGCGGCGTAAAAATAAAACGGTCGCGATGCGAAGACCGCCGCGGTATCTAGGTCGCGGCGGTCCTGGAAGTTGGCTGCCGTATCACCAACGGCAGAACCGACGACCGTGACGCCACCAACAGTGACGGTGATGATGATATCCGTAGTAGTAAACAGGCGACCGAGAATCGATGGCATAAGCTGCTTTGCCGATTGAGCCCATTGGGGCGGCCGAAGCACTAGATATCGGAGCTAGCGCAAGAAGACCGCCGCAAAGTGCGGCAGCCGCAAGAGACAGTTTTATCGCGCTCACGAGCGTTTCCTCCAGAGATGCGCCCTTAACGCAATACTGCCGGAAGTTTCAGGCGAGACTTGGTCAATCGGCTGAACCTTTGTTCAGATTACCAAATGTTTAGTTGGGGTTGCTAAACGAGCTATCTTCTTGGCGCGAACACCTGCATATTGCCGGGATGAGCAAATCTCCTCGCGTCATTTTTAAGCCTGAGCGCATTGCGGAGGGTGACTGGCAGATCCAGGCTCACTGTCCCGGAGCCGAAATTGCTTACGTCAAAGGCTTCCAAGATAAAGTGGCAATTGATGAATGGCTGGCCGGCGACGGCAAGATCAAATGGCTGCGGGCCCGAGGTTACGCGAAGTGACTGTTTGCCAACTTGCCCGGTGTCGCGTGGCGTGAGCACCGCACGCGCTACCTGACAACGACCGCCATGTCGCCTGTATCTCGCATCGAAGGTTATGCCATCGTTTCCGAGGACGGCATGCTCGCGAACGCGGCCGGCATCATGCCGGATTCACTCAAGTTTGAGGCCGATCAGACCTTCTTCGAAAGAGGTCTCGATAGTGTCGATGTCGTGGTTCATGGGCGCCATTCACATGAAAACCAGCGGCGCTCGGATTTACGGCGGCGATTGATTTTGACTCGGTCGGTTTCGGCAATAGCGGCAGACCCGTCGAATAGGAAAGCGCTATTTTGGAATCCCGCCGGGGCTTCGTTGGAACAAGCCATGGCTGTGCTCGGCGTACCGGATGGCAGCGTTGGCGTCATCGGCGGAACAGAGGTGTTTGGAATATTTCTCGACCGGTATGACACTTTCTATTTGTCGCGTGCGCCCGGGGTGCGTTTGCCGGGGGGCCGACCGGTTTTTCCCGAGGTCCCGGCGAAAACTCCAGAGGAAGTGCTCACGCATCACGGCCTCGACCCCGGAAGACGGCAGGTACTTGATTCGGAAAAAGGCTTGGCAGTCGTCAGTTGGTACCGTCGCTAAAGGGTGTGTCGGCGCGAAGATGCCTTCGGCATCGCGATGCGAGATGTCCGCTAATGACCCAAAGCGGACATGGCGAAGGTTTACAATTTGGTCTCTTTTCTACACTAGGATGCGCACTACCTCGCTACCAGCAAGTGTGACCTTAATGTCACCTGCGAAGGCAAAGCGCCGATACCAAAGGAACTTTAGTTCAATTCACGTCTTATCGCCGCAATTGGCGCCGCAAGTCCAACATTGAAATTTGGTGCTGGATAAAAAAGGGGAAAAAAATGAAGCAAATCTTATTGGCGACCGTTGCTATCGTGGCTCTTGGTTCGGCCAGCGCACTGGCGGCGGACATGGGCCAGCGGCCTGCATACAAAGCACCGGTGATGATGGCCCCCGCACCAACGTGGACCGGCTGCTACATCGGCGCGAATATTGGCGGGGCATTTGGTAGGGCCAGCGCTACCGATATTTCTACCGGCGCAGAAGTCTCCGGAGACGGTTCTGGCTTTGCCGGCGGCGGTCAGATTGGCTGCGATTACCAATTCAGCGGCGGATTTGTGGTCGGTATCCGCAACATGTTTGATGGGACAAGCAACGATAAGAGCGGAACATTCCCGGCAACTGCATTCGGAGGCACGCCAGCCGTTGCTAACTTCAACAATCAATGGTTCGACACCCTTACGGCGCGCCTTGGCTATGCAGTGATGCCCGCCTGGTTGCTCTACTTTCAGGGCGGCGGCGCATGGGCACATACAAGTACAGACGTAACGGTTGGTGGTGTCCAATTCGGCCAGACCTCAAACACAAGGACCGGCTGGACGATCGGTGGTGGTGTTGAATGGATGTTCGCCCCGCACTGGTCGGCGTTTCTTGAAGGTAATTACATGGACTTCGGATCGAACTCAGGCAGCGCGACTGTCGGCGGCGTTATCTTCCCTGTCACCGCCAAAGCGACCGAGAGTACTGTCCTGGTCGGTGTGAACTACCGTTTCTTCTAGACGTTAAACATCCGGTCTGAACTGACAAATTCGAAACCCCGGGCTGTTCGCCCGGGGTTTTTGTTTGCCGAATGGTGATGCGCCGCCGATACTGCTCGCGCGCGCCGATGAGTTGAGCACTCCTCCCATTCAGCCGAACGGTGGGTCTGCTCGCAGACCTAAGATCCAACGTTCAAGTGTAGAGGGCAACAACCGTTGGCAGCTTGGCCCATTTTAGACGTCAGTTGGCGCCGTTCGCTACGGGACAGATAGAAACCGTATAGGGGACGAGCAATATTTAAGTTGGAAGTGGCGTCATTCCACGAATCTGTCGGTTTGAGATTTGTGCGAGCGCCGGTGCAGCTGAAATTCTGTCGTCTAAATTACCCCTGATGTTTGCGGCGCGCTTCGGCCGTTTGCTCAATCTCATGAACTAAACTTTTGAGTGCGCCTGGTCGTTCTAGGCTTGGGTCGCACAGTCAAATCAGATCTCGAACTATCGAGAGCGCCACCCGTTCGTTTGCCGTTGAGTGATCACTAGCGTCCAAGTCGCCGAGCTGCGCCCAGCATGTGACCCGCGCTTTTACGCAAAGACCTTCTATCGTTGTTGCGGGCGTGGCGATGATTTGCGTTTCAACTTGGCTGAATTCTTCTAGCGTTTCCCCTGGGATACGCAAGTCGCCGTCGAGTTTTGCTGCCAATGCGTCGAACTCGCGGCCCAGTGCAACAAGGACGGAATCGGCCGCAGGCGTTTGCGCAGGTCTCAGCCCTGCGCTCGCAGGGATCAGAGCGGCTGAAAGCAAAACAGAGCGACGCGAATATGGTTTCATCTGTCCTCTCGATAACGCTTTTGAGAAAAATGAGCGGGGTTTTTCTGCCCCGCTCGATTTGTCAGTTGAAAATTAATTTGCGACGTCGGGGCTAGCAGGTGCGATCGCCGGAACTCGAGATCCTTTTTGTAGACCTCACCTCTTTTGCGATCCGCTTATACTCCTTGAGCGTCATCAGCCGTTGCAGAATTTTGTCGATGCGTGCATCAATCGACGCTTCGATCCGCACGAGCTTTTCCAGGTAATCGGGATGATAGGCCTGCTCGATAAGCGTAGCGGGGTTCCGAATGTACGCATCAGAAAACGTCACGCCAGGCTCCGTCATGTAATCAGGTGCCCCAGGCCTTTTTTGGTACACTTTATCGAAGGCCTTTTGATAGACCGAGGTCTGCTTGAAAAATAAGTCATAGACCGTTTGAATGTCTCCCCGGATTTTTTCTATGTCTGGGTTCGAGGCTTTCATCAGCTCCGACGCGTTTTTTGTGGCGGCCTTTAGTTCCTGAACAGTGGCCCTTACCTCAGCCATTAAAGTGTCTTCCTCCGTCGCTTTCTGATCCATCAAGGTCGAAACGTCGCCCCAAGTTTTGGCCCCGGCTTTGTCGAGCTCGACAAGAAATGGATCCCTGCGAAAGGCAATCTGGGTCGACCGCATCACCCGGTGCTTGAGCCAATTCAACCGGGCGAGTGCCAACACCGTTTCGTACTCTTGGCGGCCTTGAGGAATCCATTCGGCTTTGAGTTCGCGCCAGAGCTGCTGAAAATCCTCCACGGATTCCCACTTCAGCACGATGTCAGACGCATAAAGTCCGTGAACAAGCGCATTTACACTCGTGGATGTCCGTCCACTCGGCAGGAGCGTTTGGATCTCTTCAGGTTCGGTTTCAGAATTGGGGTGGGTTTCAGGATTTGTCATAAAGGACTCCTTCGTTGCGATGTGCTCCATTGCCGGAGCGGCGGCGCCCAATTATTATCTAAGTTATTGATATTAAATAATAAAATGGACTCTAGTGTTGGAGCACAAGAGTAGGCGTAAGCCAAGACCCAAAAAGCGAGGCCAACGGGGCGGTACATCAAAAGGTAGTTGCTACCGAAAAATACAACCAGTAAGACGATTTTTTAGGAATGAAGTCGGACATCCCATGCATTGTGCTTGAGCTGAATGCTTCATTTGCTTGCTGTACCTTGCCGGCTGCGGTATGGCGCGGCCGGATGCGCGGGTGTAGCTCAATGGTAGAGCAACAGCCTTCCAAGCTGATGACGACGGTTCGATTCCGTTCACCCGCTCCAATCTTTGCTGGCTAATTGCGGCAATCGGCCAGCGCGTTTTGATCGAAAAGACCGGCGCCACCAAGGCCGGCGTGAGACCAAACGGCTTGCAAACGCGCCATGTATAATGCATGACATCGCCGCGGCGGGCCTCTATGGTCCGCCGCATCCGCTTTCCGGAGGAGTGTAGCTCAATGGCTAGAGCACCGGTCTCCAAAACCGGGGGTTGGGGGTTCGAAGTCCCTCCACTCCTGCCAGGCACAGTGCCGGCGCTAACCACGTGCCGGCAAGGCCTGCGAAAACGCGGCGGCTGTGACTACATTGGGACTCATCGATTAGCGACTTGAGATCAGGGCTTCACTAGAATGGCAACGTCTCCGTTCAAATTTCTCCAGGAAGTGCGCGAGGAGACGCGCAAGGTGACCTGGCCTTCACGCAAGGAAACGATGATCACCACTGCCATGGTGTTTGTTATGGTTGCTATTGCGTCGGTTTTTTTTCTGGTCGCGGATCAATTGATCCGTATTGCCGTTACCTTCGTGCTCGGCATTGGAACCTGAAGGTTCAACAGCGATGAACGATACAGCTACTGAGACGACGACTTCGACCAAGCCAAAGCGCTGGTACATCGTCCATGCCTATTCGAATTTCGAAAACAAGGTCGCGGATTCTATTCGCGAACAGGCCAAGCAGCGCGGGCTCGCTGAACACATCGGCGAAGTCCTGGTGCCGAAGGAAAAAGTCACCGAGGCGCGGCGCGGCCGCAAGGTTGAGACCGAGCGCAAGTTCTTTCCCGGCTACGTGCTGGTGAAGATGGACCTGACTGACGAGGTCTATCACCTCATCAAGAATACCCCGAAAGTCACCGGCTTCCTCGGGTCCGACAAGAAGCCGATGCCGATTTCGGATGCCGAAGCCGACCGCATCCTGCATCAGGTGCAGGAAGGCATCGAGCGGCCGAAGCCGGCGGTGTCGTTTGAGGTCGGCGAACAGGTGCGCGTGTCGGACGGGCCATTTGCCTCGTTCAACGGCGTGGTCGAGGAAGTCGACGAGGCGCGCTCGCGCGTGAAGGTGGCGGTGTCGATCTTCGGCCGCGCGACGCCCGTCGAACTGGAATTCGGCCAGGTCGAGAAGCTTTGATTGATTTGACGAGGTGGCCGGGACAAACCCGGCCATAACAGGTGAAAAGTCGTGGGAGGTGAGGCGGTCGCCAACCGTCAAGATCCGCACCACTAACGGAGTGAGACATGGCGAAGAAAGTGACTGGATTCCTCAAATTGCAGGTGCCTGCCGGCGCTGCCAATCCGTCGCCCCCGATCGGGCCGGCGCTTGGCCAGCGCGGCCTTAACATCATGGAGTTCTGCAAGGCGTTCAATGCGCAGACCCAGAAGATGGAGAAGGGCATTCCGATCCCGGTGATCATCACGACCTATCAGGATCGCTCTTTCACCTTCGAGATGAAGACACCGCCTGTGTCCTATTTCCTCAAGAAGGCGGCCAAGCTCGAAAGCGGATCGAAGACACCCGGCCGCGAGCCGGTCGGGCAGGTCAGCAAGAAACAGGTCCGTGAGATTGCCGAGCAGAAGATGAAGGACCTGAACTGCGATACGGTCGAGGCGGCAATGAAAATGATTGAAGGCTCCGCGCGTTCGATGGGCCTCACGGTGACGGAGTAACCGCCATGACAATCGGAAAACGCACAAAGGCAGTCCGCGAAGGCATTGATCGCGACAAGTCCTATCCGATCGCGGAAGCGGTCAAAATGGTGAAAGAGCGCGCCAAGGCGAAATTCGACGAGACAATCGAAATCGCGATGAATCTCGGTGTCGATCCGACCCACGCCGACCAGATGGTGCGCGGTGTCGTCACGCTGCCGAATGGCTCCGGCCGTACGCTGCGCGTCGGCGTGTTTGCGCGCGGCGGCAAGGCGGACGAGGCGAAGGCTGCGGGTGCCGACGTTGTTGGCGCCGAAGACCTGGTCGAGAAGGTCAACAAAGGCGAGATCGATTTCGACCGCTGCATCGCCACACCCGACATGATGCCGCTGGTCGGTCGCCTCGGTAAGGTGCTCGGTCCGCGTGGCATCATGCCAAACCCCAAGGTCGGCACGGTAACGATGGACGTCGCCAATGCCGTGAAGGGTGCCAAGGGCGGTTCGGTTGAGTTCCGGGTCGAGAAGGCGGGCATCGTTCAGGCGGGCGTCGGCAAAGCCTCGTTCGCCGAGGACAAGCTGGTCGAAAACATCAAGGCCTTTGCCGATGCCGTGCAGAAGGCAAAGCCGCCGGGCGCCAAAGGGCACTACATCAACAGGGTGGCGATCTCTTCCACCATGGGCCCCGGGGTTAAAGTTGAGCCGTCGTCGCTTTTTTCGAGCGGCAGCGGTAACTGAACCCTCTTTTCCAGCTTTTTCGCGGGGATTGTCGTGAAAAAGGACTTGGCAAAAGGGATCTGAGGCTCTAAATGAGGCGCATCGGGCGTGCCGACCCAATTTGTCGGTGCGCCTTTGCGCGTCTCTACAAACCTGTGGTGATCGGAACTTATTCCTTTTGGAAACCCGGCTGGGAGCTCTGAAAGGAAGAAGCCCGATACCGTTGCGGATGTGAAAATGCGCAAGGCCATCCCGGGAACGGGCCGGCCGACCTGTCCAAGACTGCCGGCGCCGACGGTCCACAAAGACCTGACGCTTAATCCCCGACGGGGGCCAGCATAGACGGGGACACGACCCGAGTTTGCGCACCGACAAAGTGCGCCAGTTTGGTTCGAACCTCGGAGACCCGTTTGCGGCCACAAAGCCGTTTCGGGGGGCAGGCTTTTCGAATGGTCGTCCTGCCCGGTTCGCTGCGCGTGAACTTCAAGCGGGACGGCTGGTAGCAACCCGGCGGCTCCCGTGTCACGCGGGCAAGCCGTCAAACCGGAAAGAGCTTGCAGTGGATCGAGCGGCAAAAGCTGAGTCCATCACTGACCTGAGCGGGGTCTTCAAGACCTCGAACGTTGTGGTGGTGGCTCACTATTCCGGCCTCACCGTTGCCCAGATGCAGACTCTGCGGAAGCAGATGAAGCAGGCGGGCGCGCAGGTGAAGGTCGCGAAAAACCGTCTCGCCAAGATCGCACTCAAGGACACCGACGTTGCCTCCATTTCGGCCCTGCTCAAGGGGCCGACCGTTCTCGCCTACTCAGGCGATCCGGTGGCGGCGCCGAAGGTGGCCGTCGACTTCGCCAAGGCGAACGAACGTTTCGTCATTCTTGGCGGCTCGATGGGCAAAACCGCTCTGGACCTCAACGGCGTCAAGGCGCTCGCCTCGCTGCCGTCGCTGGATGAATTGCGCGGCAAGATCGTCGGCCTTCTCGTTTCGCCGGCGACCAAGATCGCTCAGTACGTCAACGCACCCGCGGCCAAGGTCGCGCGCGTCGTCCAAGCTTACGCTTCCAAGAGTGCGGCGGCCTGACGGCACAAAGCAAACTCATATTTGGTTCGAACCTAATAGGAACTGAACAATGGCTGACCTGCAAAAGATCGTTGATGACTTGTCCAAGCTGACCGTTCTGGAAGCGGCGGACCTGGCCAAGATGTTGGAAGAAAAGTGGGGCGTCTCTGCTGCGGCCGCGGTCGCGGTGGCGGCCGGTCCTGCAGGCGGCGGTGCCGCTGCCGCTGCTGAAGAGAAGACCGACTTCACGGTTGTTCTCGCCAGTGCCGGCGACAAGAAGATCGAAGTGATTAAGGAAGTTCGCGCGCTCACCGGTCTCGGCCTGAAAGAAGCCAAGGACCTGGTTGAAGGCGCACCCAAGACCGTCAAGGAAGGCGTCAACAAGGACGAGGCCGCGAAGATCAAGGCCACCCTCGAAAAGGTTGGTGCAAAGGTTGAGCTTAAGTAAGCGGCTGCTTACTTGGGCATTAAGTAACGAAATCCCCGGGGTTTTGGCCCCGGGGGTCTCGGACAGGAGATGAGGTGTACGGCCAAGGCCGGACCTCGAGGCGGTCGTGAACCGGAAAACTCTGGTCACGATGAAAAGTGAAGTGTGCGGCGGTTCGGGTCAGACCCGAATCACATAGAAACGGACAGCCCCGACGCCTGTCCCAATGGTCGCGATGGATTGCGGCTGTTTGGAGAGGCGCCCGCGCTGACCGGCAAAATCGAATCGAGAGAGAAAAAGATGGCGCAGACGTTTACCGGTCGCAAGCGCGTAAGGAAGTTTTTCGGGACAATCAAAGAAGTGGCGGAGATGCCGAACCTCATCGAGGTTCAAAAGGCATCTTATGACCAATTCCTGCTGGTGAAAGAGCCGCTCGGCGGTCGTCCCGACGAGGGCTTGCAGGCGGTCTTCAAATCGGTTTTTCCGATTTCCGATTTTTCCAATTCGTCGCAACTTGAATTCGTCAAATACGAATTCGAGCCGCCGAAGTACGACGTGGACGAATGCCGTCAGCGCGGCATGACCTATGCTGCGCCGCTCAAGGTGACCCTGCGCCTTATTGTGTTCGATATCGATGAGGAGACGGGCGCCCGTTCGGTCAAGGACATCAAAGAGCAGGATGTCTACATGGGCGACATTCCGCTCATGACCAACAACGGCACGTTTATCGTCAATGGCACTGAGCGCGTCATCGTTTCACAGATGCATCGCTCGCCTGGCGTGTTCTTCGATCACGACAAGGGCAAGACCCATTCATCGGGCAAGTTGCTGTTTGCTGCCCGCATCATTCCGTATCGCGGCTCATGGCTCGACATCGAGTTTGACGCCAAAGACATCGTGTATGCGCGCATCGACCGTCGCCGCAAAATTCCGGTGACGTCGCTGCTCTATGCACTCGGCCTCGACGGCGAGCAAATCCTCAGCACCTTCTACAAGCATGTAAGTTACAAGCGCGCCAAGGAAGGCTGGCGCGTGCCGTTCGATGCCAATCGGCTGAAGGGCTACAAGGCCGTCAACGATCTCGTCGACGCAGATACCGGCCGCGTGGTCGTCGAAGCCGGCAAGAAGCTCACTGTACGTCAGGCGCGCCAACTCGCGGAGAAGGGCCTCAAGCACCTTCGCATGACCGACGAGGAGTTGATCGGACATTACGTTGCGGAAGATCTGGCCAATGGCCGCACCGGCGAAATTTACATGGAAGCCGGTGAGGAGATTACCGAGAAGAACCTCAAGGTTCTCATCGAAGCCGGCTACAAGGAACTGCCGCTGCTCGACATCGACCACGTGAATGTCGGCGCTTACATCCGCAACACGCTATCTGTCGACAAGAACATGACGCGCGAGGATGCGCTGTTCGACATTTACCGGGTTATGCGCCCTGGCGAACCGCCGACGGTGGAGACCGCCGAGGCAATGTTCCGCTCGCTCTTCTTTGATTCCGAGCGCTACGACCTTTCGGCTGTCGGCCGCGTGAAGATGAACATGCGCCTCGACCTCGATGCGCCCGACACCATGCGCGTGCTGCGTAAGGACGACATCATCGCGGTCATTCGCACGCTGGTCGATCTGCGCGACGGCAAGGGCGAGATCGACGATATCGATCATCTCGGCAATCGGCGCGTGCGTTCGGTCGGCGAACTGATGGAAAATCAGTATCGCGTTGGCTTGTTGCGCATGGAGCGCGCGATCAAGGAGCGCATGTCGTCGGTCGATATCGACACCGTCATGCCGCAGGACCTGATCAATGCGAAGCCGGCGGCGGCTGCGGTGCGCGAGTTCTTCGGTTCCTCGCAGCTCTCGCAGTTTATGGACCAGACCAACCCGTTGTCGGAAATCACCCACAAGCGGCGGCTGTCGGCACTTGGGCCGGGCGGTCTGACCCGCGAGCGCGCGGGCTTCGAGGTGCGCGACGTGCACCCGACGCACTATGGCCGTATCTGCCCGATCGAAACGCCGGAAGGTCCGAATATCGGATTGATCAATTCGCTCGCCACTTATGCGCGGGTGAACAAATACGGCTTCGTCGAGACGCCTTATCGCAAGGTGAAGGACGGCCGCGTCACCGATGAGGTGGTTTATCTCTCCGCTATGGAAGAGAGCCGCCATACGGTGGCGCAAGCCAACGCGCAAATCGATGCGCGCGGTCGTTTCACGGAAGACTTGATCGTGTGCCGCCAGGCTGGCGACGTGCATCTTGTGCCGCGCGACAAAGTCGACTTCATGGACGTGTCGCCGAAACAACTGGTCTCGGTTGCTGCCGCGCTCATTCCGTTCCTGGAAAACGATGACGCCAATCGCGCGCTGATGGGCTCGAACATGCAGCGCCAGGCGGTGCCGCTGGTTCGCGCCGAAGCGCCATTTGTCGGCACTGGCATGGAAGGTGTGGTCGCCCGCGACTCGGGCGCTTCGATTTCAGCGCGCCGTACCGGCATCGTCGATCAGGTGGACGCCACCCGTATCGTTGTGCGTGCCACCGGGGAGACCGATCCGACCAAGCCGGGTGTCGATATCTATCGGCTGATGAAATATCAGCGCTCGAACCAGAACACCTGCATCAACCAGCGTCCGCTGGTGAAAGTGGGAGACCAGCGTCGACAAGGCCGACATTATTGCCGACGGCCCGTCGACCGATCTCGGCGAACTCGCGCTCGGCCGCAATGTGCTGGTCGCGTTCATGCCGTGGAATGGCTACAACTTCGAGGATTCGATCCTGCTGTCTGAGCGGATCGTGAAAGACGACGTGTTCACGTCCATCCACATCGAAGAATTCGAGGTGATGGCGCGCGACACCAAGCTTGGCCCCGAGGAAATCACGCGCGATATTCCGAACGTCTCGGAAGAGGCGCTCAAGAATCTCGACGAAGCAGGCATCGTCTATATTGGCGCGGAAGTTCATGCCGGCGACATTCTTGTCGGCAAGATCACGCCGAAGGGCGAAAGCCCGATGACGCCGGAAGAGAAGCTTCTTCGCGCCATCTTTGGCGAAAAGGCCTCCGACGTTCGCGACACATCATTGCGCGTGCCACCCGGAGTGCAGGGCACCGTCGTCGAAGTGCGCGTCTTCAACCGTCATGGCGTTGAGAAGGACGAGCGCGCGCTCGCGATCGAGCGCGAGGAAATCGAGCGGCTCGCGAAGGACCGTGACGATGAGCAGGCGATTCTCGACCGTAACGTCTACGGCCGTCTCGCTGAATTGCTAGAAGGCCGCCAGGGCATCGCAGGCCCGAAAGGCTTCAAGAAGGATTCCAAGATCACCAAGGCCGTGCTGGACGAATATCCGCGCTCGCAATGGTGGCTGTTTGCTTCGCCCAACGACAAGTTGATGGCCGAGATCGAGGCGATCCGTAAACAATATGACGAGTCGAAGAAGCTGCTCGAACAGCGCTTCCTCGACAAAGTCGAGAAACTGCAGCGTGGCGACGAGCTTCCGCCCGGCGTGATGAAGATGGTCAAGGTCTTCGTCGCGGTGAAGCGCAAGATCCAGCCCGGCGACAAGATGGCCGGGCGCCACGGCAACAAGGGCGTGGTGTCGAAGATCGTTCCCGTCGAGGACATGCCGTTCCTCGAGGATGGCACGCAGGTCGACATCGTGCTCAATCCGCTCGGCGTGCCGAGCCGCATGAACGTCGGTCAGATTCTGGAGACCCATCTCGGCTGGGCTTGCGCCGGCCTGGGCCTCAAGATCGGGCAGGCGGTCGATGCCTATAACCTGAAGCACGATGCGCGGCCGCTCAAGGACATGCTCAAGAAGGTCTATGGCGACGACGAGACCATCAAGTCGCTAAGCGAGGACGGGTTGATCGAGCTCGGTGGCAACCTTCGGCACGGCGTGCCGATCGCTACGCCGGTGTTCGACGGCGCGAAAGAGGCCGACATCGAGAAGATGCTCGATCTCGCCGGCCTCGATCACTCGGGCCAGGTCAATGTCTTCGACGGCCGTACCGGCGAGGTCTTCGATCGCAAGGTCACCGTTGGCTACATCTATATGCTGAAGCTGCACCATCTGGTGGACGACAAGATCCACGCCCGTTCGATCGGACCGTACTCGCTGGTGACCCAGCAGCCGCTCGGTGGCAAGGCGCAGTTCGGCGGCCAGCGTTTCGGCGAAATGGAAGTGTGGGCACTCGAGGCTTATGGTGCTGCTTACACCTTGCAGGAAATGCTCACCGTGAAGTCGGACGACGTCGCCGGCCGTACCAAAGTGTACGAGGCGATCGTGCGCGGCGACGACACGTTCGAGGCGGGCATTCCGGAAAGCTTCAACGTGCTGGTCAAGGAAATGCGTTCGCTTGGCCTCAATGTCGATCTGCACAATTCCAAACAGCAGCGGCAGGGTTCGGATACGGCCGAAGCGGCGGAATAGATTAAGCGTTGCGGAGCGGCGAGGGCGCCGCTCCGTGGTTGAACGATCAACGACAGGTGGGGAACTGGCGGTTCCCCGGTCGAGGAGAAGACGATGAATCAAGAGATTATGAATCTTTTTAGTCCGCAGGCTCCGGCTCAGGTCTTTGACCAGATCCGGATTTCGATCGCGAGTCCCGAAAAGATTCTGTCGTGGTCGTACGGCGAGATCAAAAAGCCGGAGACCATCAACTATCGCACCTTTAAGCCCGAGCGCGACGGCCTGTTCTGTGCGCGCATCTTCGGGCCGATCAAGGATTATGAATGCTTGTGCGGCAAGTACAAGCGCATGAAATACAAGGGTATCATCTGCGAGAAGTGCTCAGTTGAGGTGACGCTGTCGCGCGTGCGGCGCGAGCGCATGGGGCACATCGAGCTTGCGGCGCCGGTTGCGCACATCTGGTTCCTGAAGTCGCTGCCGAGCCGCATCGGCCTGCTGCTCGACATGACGCTCAAGGACCTCGAGCGCATCCTGTACTTTGAATATTACGTTGTGCTTGAGCCGGGGCTCACCCCGCTCAAGGACCGCCAGCTGCTGTCCGAGGATGAATACCTCAAGGCGCAGGAGGAGTTCGGCGCCGACAGCTTCACCGCCACGATTGGCGCGGAAGCCATCCGCGAGATGCTCAAGGGCATCGACCTCGAGAAGATGCAGGCCGAACTGCGCGCCGAGATGGGCGAGACCGAAAGCGACATCAAGAAAAAGAAGATCGCCAAGCGGCTCAAGTTGATTGAAGCTTTCATCGCCTCCGGCAACAAACCGGAATGGATGATCCTGACTGTCGTCCCGGTGATCCCGCCCGATCTGCGGCCACTGGTCCCACTCGATGGTGGTCGCTTCGCCACGTCCGACCTCAATGACCTTTATCGCCGCGTCATCAACCGCAACAATCGTCTGAAGCGGCTGATTGAGCTGCGCGCGCCCGACATCATCATCCGCAACGAGAAGCGCATGCTTCAGGAAGCGGTTGATGCGCTGTTCGACAACGGCCGCCGTGGCCGCGTTATCACCGGCGCCAACAAGCGGCCGTTGAAGTCGCTCGCCGACATGCTGAAGGGCAAACAAGGCCGCTTCCGCCAGAACCTGCTCGGCAAGCGCGTCGACTATTCCGGCCGTTCGGTGATCGTCGTTGGTCCCGAACTCAAGCTGCACCAATGCGGTCTGCCGAAAAAGATGGCGCTCGAGCTGTTCAAGCCGTTCATCTATTCACGGCTCGACGCAAAGGGTCTGTCCACGACCGTCAAGCAGGCGAAAAAGCTGGTCGAGAAGGAAAAGCCGGAGGTTTGGGATATTCTCGACGAAGTTATCCGCGAGCATCCGGTGCTGCTCAATCGTGCGCCGACCTTGCACCGCCTCGGCATTCAGGCTTTCGAACCTGTGCTGATTGAAGGCAAGGCGATCCAGCTGCATCCGCTGGTCTGCGCCGCCTTCAACGCCGACTTCGACGGCGACCAGATGGCCGTGCACGTTCCGCTGTCGCTCGAAGCGCAACTTGAAGCGCGCGTGCTGATGATGTCGACCAACAACATTCTGCACCCGGCCAACGGTCAGCCGATCATTGTGCCGTCGCAGGATATCGTGCTTGGGCTCTATTATCTCTCATTGCTGAGCGAAGGCATGCCCGGCGAGGGCAAGACTTTCGGCGACATGGCTGCAATCGACCACGCGTTGCATGAAAAAGTCATCAGCCTGCACACCAAGATCAAGTACCGCTGGGAAGGCGTGGACGAAAAGGGCAAGCCGTTCAAGAAGTGGTACGACACCACGCCCGGGCGCGTTGTGCTTGGCAATGTGTTGCCGAAGAGCGTCAAAGTCCCGTTCGACATCGTCAACCGCTTGATGACCAAGCGCGAAATCTCATCGATGATCGATACGGTCTATCGCCACTGCGGCCAGAAGGAGACAGTTATCTTCTGCGACCGCATCATGTCGCTCGGCTTCTACCACGCCTTCAAGGCCGGCATCTCGTTCGGCAAGGACGACATGGTGGTGCCGGAGTCCAAGTGGAAGATCGTTGAAACCACGCGCGAGCTCGCGAAGGAGTTCGAGCAGCAATACAACGACGGCCTCATCACCCAGGGCGAAAAGTACAACAAGGTCGTCGACGCCTGGTCGAAGTCCACCGACGCCATCGCCGAGGCGATGATGAAGGAAATCTCGTCCACCAAGAAGGACGACAAGGGTCGCGACATGCAGGTCAACTCGATCTACATGATGGCGCATTCCGGCGCGCGCGGATCGCCGGCGCAGATGCGTCAGCTTGCCGGCATGCGCGGACTGATGGCCAAGCCGTCGGGCGAGATCATCGAGAGCCCGATTATTTCGAACTTCAAGGAAGGTCTGTCGGTGCTCGAGTACTTCAACTCGACGCACGGCGCCCGCAAGGGTCTCGCCGACACCGCCTTGAAGACGGCAAACTCGGGCTATCTGACGCGGCGTCTGGTCGACGTGGCGCAGGACTGCATCATCACCACTGAGGATTGCGGCACCAAGGGCGGCATCAAGGTGCGCGCCATCATCGATGCCGGCACCGTGGTGGCCTCGTTGGCGACGCGCATCCTTGGCCGCACGACAGCGGAAGACGTCAAGGATCCGACCAGCAGCAAGACGCTGATCAAGCGCGGTACGCTGCTGACGGAGCCGGAGGTCGAAGTCATCACCAATGGCGGGGTCCAGGAGCTGAAAATCCGCTCCGTACTGACCTGCGAAGCGGCCAACGGCGTCTGCGGCGCCTGCTATGGACGCGATCTTGCGCGCGGCACCCCGGTCAATATGGGTGAGGCGGTCGGCGTGATTGCGGCGCAATCGATCGGTGAGCCGGGCACCCAGCTCACCATGCGCACGTTCCACATCGGCGGCGCGGCGCAGATCTCCGAGCAGTCGTTCATCGAGTCGAACTTCGACGGCAAGATCAAGTTCAAGGGCAAGAACGTTGCCAAGAACTCGGACAACGAAGTTGTCGCGATGGTGCGCAACATGGTCGTCGCGGTCGTAGACCCCGACGGCACGGAGCGCGCGCATCACCGCATTCCCGTATGGCGCGCGCATGCGCGTCGAGGACGGCGACAAGATCAAGCGCGGCCAGCGTATCGCCGAATGGGATCCGTACACCCGGCCGATCCTGACCGAGGTGGAAGGCTCTATCGAGTTCGAGGATCTGGTCGACGGTCTGTCGATGTCGGAGCAACTCGACGAGTCGACCGGCATCGCCAAGCGCGTGGTCATCGACTGGCGCACTGGCTCTTCGCGCAATCAGCAGGATCTGCGTCCGGCGATCGTGATCAAGTCAGGCAATAAGATCCTGAAACTCGCCCGTGGCGGAGAGGCGCGCTACCAGCTCGCCGTCGATGCCATCATCTCGGTCGATCCGGGTGGGCATGTGAAGGCGGGCGACGTGATCGCGCGTATCCCGACCGAAAGCGCCAAGACCCGCGACATCACCGGCGGTCTGCCGCGGGTGGCGGAGCTGTTCGAGGCGCGGCGTCCGAAGGAAGCGGCGATCATCGCCGAAATCGGCGGCACGGTGCGGTTCGGCAAGGACTACAAGAACAAGCGCCGCATCACCATCGAGCCGTCAGGCAAGAACGACGAGCCCAAGGAATATCTGATCCCGAAGGGCAAGCACATCCACCTTCAGGATGGCGACGTCATCGAGAAGGGCGACTACATCGTCGAGGGCAATCCGGCCCCGCACGACATCCTCGCCATCAAGGGCGTCGAGGAACTTGCATCTTACCTGACGAACGAAATCCAGGAGGTCTATCGGCTACAGGGCGTCAACATCAACGACAAGCACATCGAGGTGATCGTTCGCCAGATGCTGCAGAAGGTCGAGATCGATGACGTCGGTGAGACCGAGCTGCTGCAAGGTGAGCAGATCGACAGGACCGAGATGGATGAAATCAACGCTCGCGTCGAAGCCGAAGGCAAGAAGGGCGCCTCCGGGCACCCGGTTCTGCTCGGCATCACCAAAGCGAGCCTGCAGACCCGCTCGTTCATTTCGGCGGCGTCGTTCCAGGAGACCACGCGCGTGCTCACCGAGGCTGCCGTCAATGGCAAGTCGGATACGCTCGACGGACTCAAGGAAAACGTCATCGTTGGCCGCCTGATCCCGGCGGGCACGGGCGCCATGATGAACAGCTTGCGCGAAGTCGCTGTCAAACGCGACGCGCTCATTCTCGAGGAACGCGAAAAGGATGCGGCCAAGGCTGCGGCCAAGGCCGAAGCGGCGGAGGCCCCGGCGCTGCCGGCGGCGGAATAACTCTCGCCATTGCACCGAACGAAAGGGCCGCCGAGAGGCGGCCCTTTTCTTTGCGCCGGAATAAGAGACAATGGGCTCCCCGCACGCTGGACATCACCCAATGCATCTTGTTGTTCTCGCCGGTGACGGCATCGGCCCCGAAATAACTGCCGCCACGCTTGCCGTGTTGCGCGCGGCCTCGGAGCGTTTCGGGCTTGGGCTGCGCATCGAAGAGGCCGCGATCGGCCATGCGGGTTTGCGCGCGCACGGCCACACGATCCACCCCGACATTGTCACGAAGGCGCGCAACGCCGACGGAATTGTGCTCGGCCCGACGTCCACCTTCGAGTTCAAGGATCCGGCGAAGGGCGAGGTCAATCCCTCGATGACGCTGCGAAAGGGACTCGATTTGTTCGCCAACATCCGTCCGGCGCGTACCTATGCGGGCTTTCCGCTGCGCTGCGGGGAATTCGACCTTGTGGTCGCGCGCGAAAATACCGAAGGCTTCTACGCCGATCGCAATATGGAGGAGGGAAACGGCGAGGTGATGGTGACCAAGGACGTCGCCATTTCATTGCGTCGGATTACGCGCGCGTGTAGCGAGCGTATCGCGCGTGCGGCCTTTGAGCTGGCAAGGACACGCCGCAAGCGTGTGACGATCGTTCATAAGGCCAACGTGCTGAAAGTCACCGATGGGCTGTTCATCGAGGAGTGTCGCAAGGTCGCGCAGGAATTTCCGGATGTTGCCGTCGACGACGTCATCGTCGACGCCATGATGGCGCATGTCGTGCGTCATCCCCAGCGTTTCGACGTGATCGTCACGACCAACATGTACGGCGACATTCTTTCCGATTTGACCGCTGAATTGTCGGGCAGCCTCGGTCTTGCCGCCTCGTTGAATGCCGGAACCGATCATGGGATGGCGCAGGCAGCCCACGGTTCGGCCCCGGATATCGCGGGCAAGAACGTGGCCAATCCATTGTCGCTGATCCTTTCGGCCGCCATGTTGCTGGCCTGGTACGGACGCCGCAACAAAACCAACGCTTTTGACGCCGCCGCAGCTGCGATCGAGAAGGCGGTTGAAGTTGCGATTGCCGCGAAAGCGGCGACGTCCGATGTCGGCGGCAAACTGGGTACGCGCGAGACCGGGGAAGCCGTCGTTGCGCGTTTGGCCACGTAATCGTCGCCATGCGTTGCGATAGTCACGTCCACATTGTCGGTCCGACGGACCGCTATCCCCAGGTTCCCAACCGCACCTATCTTGCCGGCGTTGCGACTGTCGATGAACTCGAAAGCAGCGCTGCCCCAAACGGCGTGACGCGCTTCGTTATCGTGCAGCCGAGCTTCTACGGAGCTGACAACAGACTGCTGTTGCAAAGCCTTAATGTTCTGGCGGGCCGGAGTCGCGGCGTTGCGGTCATCGATCAGGCCACATCACGGCAGACGCTTTCAGGGTTCGTAGAGCAGGGCATACGCGGTTTGCGGCTCAATCTCTACAGCCGGGTCGGCGACGACACGCCACTTGATCTGCGGTTTAATGCCATCGAAGAACCGGCTCACGCAGCCAATTGTCATATCGAAGTGATTGCTCCGGTGAAAATGCTCGCCGAAAACGCGCAATTGCTCGCGCGGTCACGCGTTCCGATCGTTATCGATCACTACGGCGTCCATTCCGGCCATACACCGGATGATGTGGAGGGGCGGGCCTTGCTCGACCTTTTGTCGCTGCCACACGTGTGGATCAAATTATCGGCACCTTATCGGAATAGCAGCGATGATCTTGCAACCAGGCCCGATCCGGGTTGGCTAGCGGCCATCTTGGCAGTTGCGTCAGACCGTTGCGTTTGGGGAAGCGACTGGCCGCATACGCCGCCGCACAACGTGCAGATGGGTAGCGAGCTGCACGCGCCTTATCGTAGACTTCGCTACGGCGGAGTCCTGGACGGCTTCATCGCGGCTGTAGGATCAACGGAGCTAGCTGAACGCATCCTTTCGGACAACCCGGCGCGACTCTACGAATTTTAATAACGACAGATCGCCCGAACCAACGCGGCGGCAACATCAGGGAGGATTTCGTCATGCGGCCGATGCGTGTGCTGTCTGTTTGCCTATTCGCGGTAGCGATTAATTGTGCCGCTTTATTTCCGGCATTAAGCCAGACTTATCCAAACCGCCCAATTCAGTTGATCGTCGCCTATGCGGCCGGCGGGACGGGCGACATCGTCGCCCGTTCAATCTCCGATCGGCTTGGCGCCGCACTCGGCCAGTCGGTGGTGGTCGAAAACCGCGCCGGCGCGAGTGGTTCGATCGGCGCGCATTCGGTGACGACCGCAGCGCCCGACGGATACACGCTTCTCGTTGGTCAAACTGGAGAGATCGCGGTCAATCAGCATTGGCTTAAAGGTCTGAATTACGATCCAGACAAAGACCTTGTGCCGATAGCGCTTGCTGCCGTGGTGCCACTCGCGCTGGTGGTGCCGGCGAAGGCGCCGTATTCGACCTTGCCGGAATTTCTGGCGGCGCTGAAAGCCAAACCAAAGATGACTTTCGCGTCGGCGGGAATTGGCACGCCGGGGCACTTCGCAGGTGAGCTTTTCAAGCTGCAATTCGACGAAAACCTGACGCACGTGCCGTACAAGGGGGCAGGTCCGGCCCTCAATGACGTGATCGGCAATCACGTCGATTTCTACTTTCCTGGATTTCCGGCGGCCGCCCCTCACGTAAAAGGCGGTACTGTGAAAATGCTGGCATTGTCGTCGGCAAAACGCTCGCCTGCCGCGCCCGAGATGCCCACGGTCGCCGAAGTCACCGGCAACCAGGACTACGACTTCACGCTATGGGCTGGCTTTTTCGCGCCGCGCGGCACGCCGCAGCCGATCATCGACAAGCTAAACAAGGAGATTAACTCGGTACTTACCGAGCCGGACGTGAAGGCGCGCCTGGAGGCGGCCGGGGCCGTCGTTACGCCGATGTCGGTCGCCCAGTTCAAGGAGTTTGTGCAGCGCGAGAGCGCAAAGTATCTGCGCGTCATCAAACAGACCGGCGTGACCGCGCAATAGCACCAAGCCGCCAAGTCGAAGCCTTGCGCGTCGTTAGGTATAGGGGTCCGGATGGCCCGGAATCCTCGATTTTCGGCCATTTCTGCTTGACTTAGTGGGGTCCCGCCGATACATACCCCTCACTTTTCGGCAGGCGGTGAGCTTCGCTTGCTCGGAACGGCCGCCCGGCTAATCCTTTGAGAATATTACGTTTTCTCGGAGTTTGGTCGGCGCAACGCCTCGACGAATGAAGCTCAAACGCTGCCACTGACAGCACCTGTCAGACTTGAGAGTGAATGGCCGCGGTGCCTAACCGCAACGTGGTCGTCCGAACGGAAGAGCGCCCTGCCGCAATTTGGCGGATGGCGCGATTTCGTTTTGCGCGTGGAAATGACGCGCAAAAGCAATGCGCGCGGATTTTCCGGGCGCGGAAATGCCGGGGCGATGAGCCCGAAATGAAGCGGACGAGGGTGATGTCCGCGAAGAATGGAGAGGGGCGGTGCAAGCGATTCCGTTTGCGCAGCTTTCCTTAAAACGAAGGTAGCGAAGGCCAACGATGCCGACGATCAACCAGTTGATTGCCAAGCCGCGCCATCCGCTCAAGGCGCGCAACAAGGTGCCGGCTTTGCAGGCTTCACCGCAGAAGCGCGGCGTCTGTACCCGCGTCTACACCACCACGCCAAAGAAGCCGAACTCGGCACTGCGTAAGGTGGCGAAGGTGCGTTTGACCAATGGCTTCGAAGTGATCGGCTACATCCCGGGCGAGGGCCATAATTTGCAGGAGCACTCGGTGGTCATGATCCGCGGCGGTCGCGTGAAGGATCTGCCGGGCGTGCGCTACCACATCCTGCGCGGCGTGCTCGACACCCAGGGCGTGAAGAACCGCAAACAGCGCCGTTCGAAATACGGCGCCAAGCGTCCGAAGTAAGGATCTGAGTCATGTCCCGTCGTCACGCTGCAGAGAAACGCGACATCATCCCGGACCCCAAGTTCGGCAATATCGTCGTCAGCAAGTTCATGAACGCGATCATGTACGACGGTAAGAAGTCGGTGGCGGAAGGTATCGTGTACGGCGCTCTCGAGACGATCGAGGGCAAGACCAAGCAGAACCCGCTCACGGTGTTCCAGCAGGCGCTCGACAACGTGATGCCGTCGATCGAAGTCCGGTCGCGCCGTGTCGGCGGCGCCACATATCAAGTGCCGGTGGAAGTTCGCACATCGCGCCGGCAAGCGCTCGGTATCCGCTGGATCATCGCAGCCGCGCGCGAACGCAACGAACGTACGATGACAGAGCGACTCTCCGCAGAGCTGCTCGATGCATCCAATAACAGGGGAAACGCGGTCAAGAAGCGCGAAGACACGCACAAGATGGCGGAAGCCAACCGAGCCTTCTCGCATTACCGCTGGTGACAGCAGAAAAAAGATTCAAGGACTGATCCCCTATGGCCCGTAACCACCCAATCGAGGACTACCGCAATTTCGGCATCATGGCGCACATCGATGCCGGGAAGACGACGACGACCGAGCGGATCCTCTATTACACTGGCAAGAGCCATAAGATCGGCGAGGTGCACGAAGGCGCCGCGACGATGGATTGGATGGAGCAGGAGCAGGAGCGCGGCATCACCATTACGTCGGCCGCGACCACCGCGTTCTGGAATGAAAAGCGCCTCAATATCATCGACACGCCCGGACACGTCGACTTCACCATCGAGGTAGAACGTTCGCTGCGTGTGCTCGACGGCGCCGTCGTCGTGCTCGACTCCAACCAAGGTGTCGAACCGCAGACCGAGACGGTCTGGCGCCAGGGCGACAAGTACAAAGTACCGCGTATCGTCTTCGCCAACAAGATGGACAAGATCGGCGCCGACTTTTTCAAATGCATTGAAGACATCAAGACCCGCCTTGGCGCCAAGCCGGTGGCGATCCAGCTCCCGATCGGTTCCGAGCAGGCATACAAAGGTCTGGTCGACCTGGTGCGCATGAAGGGCGTGGTGTGGGACGATGAATCCCTCGGCGCCAAATACCAGGACATCGACATTCCGGCGGATATGCTCGACCAGGCCAAGGAATACCGCGAGAAGATGATCGAGGCTGCGGTCGAGCTCGACGATGATGCGATGACCGCCTACCTCGAGGGCAAAGAGCCCGACGAGGCCACCCTCAAGCGCCTGATCCGCAAGGCCGTGATCACAGCGGCTTTCTTTCCGGTGCTGTGCGGCTCCGCGTTCAAGAACAAAGGCGTGCAGCCGCTGCTCGACGCGGTGGTTGATTATCTGCCGAGCCCGCTCGACGTGCCGCCGATCCACGGCATCAATCCCGACAACGATGAAGACGTCATCCGCGAGCCGAAGGACGACGCGCCGCTGGCGCTGCTGGCGTTCAAGATCATGGACGATCCCTTCGTCGGCACGATCACCTTCTGCCGCATCTACTCAGGCACGCTCACCAGCGGCACGGGCGTGATCAACTCGACCAAAGAGCGCAAGGAACGGATCGGCCGCATGCTGCTGATGCATGCGAATAACCGCGAAGACATCAAGGAAGCCTATGCCGGCGATATCGTCGCTCTGGCGGGCCTCAAGGAAGTGCGCACCGGCGACACGCTGTGCGACCCGCAGAAGCCGGTGATCCTTGAGAAGATGGAATTCCCCGATCCGGTCATCGAGATCGCGATCGAGCCGAAATCGAAAGCCGACCAGGAAAAGCTCGGCGTCGCTTTGGCCAAGCTCGCCGCCGAGGATCCATCCTTCCGTGTCTCCACCGATCAGGAGAGCGGCCAGACCATCCTCAAGGGCATGGGCGAACTACATCTCGATATCAAAGTCGACATTCTCAAGCGGACCTATAAGGTCGATGCCAATATCGGCGCGCCGCAGGTGGCCTTCCGCGAGAAGATCACGCAACGCGTCGAACACGGTTACACGCACAAGAAACAAACCGGCGGTTCGGGCCAGTTCGCCCAGATCAAGATTATTGCCGAGCCGACCCCTCCGGGCACGCCGTTCGAGTTCGAGAACGAAATCGTCGGCGGCGCCGTTCCGAAAGAGTTCGTCCCAGGCGTCGAGAAGGGCCTAGAGTCGGTGCTCGGCTCCGGCGTAGTGGCGGGATTTCCAGTGGTCGATCTCAAAGTGTCGCTGATCGACGGCAAATACCACGACGTCGATTCTTCGGCACTCGCCTTCGAAATTTGCGCGCGCCAATGCCTGAAGGAAGCGCTGCAAATGGCCAAGCCGGTTCTGCTCGAACCGATCATGAAGGTCGAGGTGGTGACGCCGGAAGACTACACCGGCTCCGTCATCGGCGACCTCAATTCGCGGCGCGGGCAGATTCAGGGCCAGGACATGCGCGGCAATGCCAACGTGATCAACGCGATGGTGCCGCTGATGAACATGTTCGGCTACGTCAACAATCTGCGGTCAATGTCTCAGGGCCGCGCGACATTCACGATGCAATTCGATCACTACTCAGAGCTACCCGCGAACGTGTCAGCTGAAGTACAGAAAAAATTCGCGTGATCGGGAACGTAGATAACAGAAGGATCTGAACGGAGAGCCCCATGGCCAAAGAAAAATTCCAGCGGACCAAGCCCCATTGCAATATCGGGACGATCGGTCACGTCGACCACGGCAAGACGACGCTGACAGCGGCGATTACCAAGGTACTGGCCGAAAAGGGCGGCGCCACGTTCACCGCCTACGACCAGATCGACAAGGCGCCTGAAGAAAAGGCGCGCGGCATCACCATTTCGACCGCACACGTCGAATATGAGACCGACAAGCGCCACTACGCGCACGTCGACTGCCCCGGCCACGCCGACTACGTGAAAAACATGATCACCGGTGCTGCGCAGATGGACGGCGCCATCCTGGTCGTGTCGGCCGCCGACGGTCCGATGCCGCAGACCCGCGAGCACATCTTGCTTGCCCGTCAGGTCGGTGTTCCGGCCCTGGTGGTGTTCATGAACAAGGTCGACATGGTCGACGATCCGGAGCTTCTCGAGCTGGTCGAGCTCGAGGTTCGTGAGCTCCTGTCCAAGTACAATTTCCCCGGCGACAAGATTCCGATCATCAAAGGTTCGGCGCTGAAGGCGCTGGAAGGCACCGACGAGAAGCTCGGCAAGGAAGCGATCTTGGCTCTGATGAAGGCCGTGGACGAATACATTCCGCAGCCCGAGCGTCCGAAGGATCAGCCGTTCCTGATGCCGGTGGAAGACGTGTTCTCGATCTCCGGCCGCGGCACCGTTTGCACCGGTCGCGTCGAGCGCGGCATCATCAAGGTCGGCGAGGAAGTCGAGATCGTCGGTATCAAGCCGACCATCAAGACCGTGGTTACCGGCGTCGAAATGTTCCGCAAGCTGCTCGATCAGGGCGAGGCGGGCGACAACATCGGCGCGCTGCTGCGCGGCACCAAGCGTGAGGAAGTCGAGCGCGGCCAGGTGCTGTGCAAGCCCGGCTCCGTGAAGCCGCACACCAAGTTCAAGGCGGAAGCCTACATCCTCACCAAGGAAGAGGGCGGTCGTCATACTCCGTTCTTCACGAACTATCGTCCGCAGTTCTATTTCCGCACCACCGACGTGACTGGCGTGGTGCACCTGCCGCAGGGCACGGAAATGGTGATGCCGGGCGACAATGTGGCGATGGAAGTGCACCTGATTGTGCCGATCGCCATGGAAGAGAAACTGCGCTTCGCCATTCGCGAGGGCGGCCGTACCGTCGGCGCCGGCGTGGTGGCGAGCATCATCGAGTGATGAGTTGAAGCGTGATGGCCGGGCAAATCCCGGCCATCCGCGTCTTTATTGAAGTTAGCCATTCCGTGGTTGCCCGGCTGACGGGCGGGCACGACGGACGAGAGAAACGACAATGAACGGCCAGAATATCCGGATCCGGCTCAAGGCGTTCGATCACCGCATCCTCGATGCGTCGACGCGTGAGATCGTGAACACGGCCAAGCGCACTGGTGCGCAGGTCCGTGGACCGATCCCGCTGCCGACGCGAATCGAGAAATTCACGGTGAACCGCTCGCCGCACGTGGACAAGAAGAGCCGCGAACAGTTCGAGATGCGCACGCACAAGCGCCTCCTGGACATCGTCGATCCGACGCCGCAGACGGTGGACGCGCTGATGAAGCTCGATCTCGCCGCCGGCGTCGACGTTGAGATCAAGCTGTAAGGCCGGGGTGGGATTAGAAATGCGCACGGGCGTAGTCGCACAGAAGGTCGGAATGACCCGGGTGTTCACCGAGGCCGGTGAGCATGTGCCGGTGACGGTGCTGCAATTGTTGCAGTGCCAGGTCATTGCCCATCGCACCAAGGACAAGAACGGTTACGTGGCGCTTCAACTCGGTTCGGGCCCGCGCCGCACCAACAACATGAACAAGGCCGACCGCGGCTATTTCGGCAAAGCCAATGTCGAGCCGCGCCGCAAGCTTGCGGAATTCCGCGTGACCGAAGACGCGTTGATCCCGGTGGGCGCGGAAATCACGGCTGATCATTTTATCGCGGGTCAATTCGTTGACGTATGCGGCATCACCATCGGCAAAGGCTTTGCCGGCGGTATGAAGCGCTGGAATTTCGCAGGTCTCCGCGCCTCCCACGGTGTGTCGATTTCGCATCGTTCGATCGGCGGCACCGGCGGTCGTCAGGACCCCGGCAAAACATTCAAGAACAAGAAGATGCCGGGCCATCTCGGCGTCGAGCGGGTCACCACGCTCAATCTCAAAGTCGTACAGACTGATGTCGCGCGCGGCCTCATCCTGGTGGAGGGCGCGGTACCCGGTTCGAAAAGTGGCTGGGTCACCGTGCGCGATGCGGTCAAGAAAAAATTGCCCAAGGAAGCACCGAAGCCCGGCAAGTTCCGCGTGAGCGAGGCGGCGGAAGCAAAAGCCGAGCAGCCAAAGGTCGCAGCAGAGCTAGCGCCGAACGCTGAAAAAGCAGCGGAGCAGGCCGCGAACGCTGCCGACCAGACGGCGAAGGCGGCACCGCAAGGCGCCAAGGCTGCCGATCAGGCGGCCAAAGCTGCCGAAAAGGCTGCTGACAAGGCCGCCGCCGCAAACAAGAACAAGAAGAAGGAGGGCGAGTGATGGACCTTAAAATCGTCGCCCTCGACGGCAAAGAATCCGGCTCGGTCAAGTTGTCTGACGCGATCTTCGGTCTCGAGCCGCGCACCGACATTATCCAGCGCTGCGTCAACTGGCAGCTCGCCAAGCGTCAGCGCGGCACGCACAAGACCAAGGACCGCAGCGAAATCTGGCGGACCGGCAAGAAAATGTACGCTCAGAAGGGCACCGGTGGCGCGCGCCACGGCTCCGCGCGCGTGCCGCAGTTCCGCGGCGGCGGCCGTGCGTTCGGCCCGGTTGTGCGCAGTCACGCGATCGATCTGCCGAAGAAAGTTCGCGCACTTGCGCTTAAACACGCGCTGTCGTCGAAGGCCAAGGACGGCGGCATTGTCGTTCTCGACAAGGCAACGCTTAAGGACGCAAAGACCAAGGCGCTGGCCAAGCAGTTCGACAAGCTCGGGCTCGCGAACGCGCTGATCATTGATGGCGCCGAAATCGAAGCCAATTTCCGCAACGCCGCGCGCAACATTCCGAATATCGATGTGCTGCCGGTGCAAGGGATCAACGTTTACGACATCCTGCGGCGCAAGACTTTGGTTCTGACCAAGGCGGCGCTCGATGCGCTGGAGGCGCGATTCAAATGAGCACCAGCGATCCGCGCCATTACGACGTCATTCTTTCTCCGGTGATCACGGAGAAGGCGACGATGGCGTCTGAGCACAACAAGGTCATGTTCAAAGTGGCCAAGCACGCCACCAAGCCGCAAATCAAGGAAGCGGTGGAGAAGCTGTTCGACGTCAAGGTCAAGCGCGTCAATACGCTGACCAGGCCGGGCAAGTGGAAAGTGTTTCGCAACAAGATGGGACAGCAGTCCGAAGAGAAGCGCGCGGTCGTGACCCTGGAAGAGGGTCACAAGATCGACGTGACCACGGGATTGTAAGGGAGCGTTGCGATGGCGTTAAAAACCTACAATCCGACCACCCCGGGCCAGCGTCAGTTGGTCAATGTCGACCGCTCGTCGCTGTACAAGGGCGCGCCGGTAAAGTCGTTGACCGAGGGGCAGCATTCGACCGGTGGACGCAACAATAACGGCCGCATCACGTCGCGTTTTCGCGGCGGTGGTCACAAACAGGCTTATCGGCGGATTGATTTCCGCCGCGTCAAATTCGATGTGCCGGCGACCGTTGAGCGTCTGGAATACGATCCGAACCGCACAGCCTTCATTGCGCTGATCAAGTATCAGGATGGCGAGCTCGCCTATATTCTCGCGCCGCAACGTCTGGGTCCCGGCGACAGCGTGATCGCGTCCGAGCACGCCGACGTGAAGCCCGGCAACGCAATGCCGATCGCCAATATTCCGGTCGGTACCATCGTTCACAATGTCGAGCTCAAGATCGGCAAGGGCGGGCAGCTCGCGCGCTCGGCCGGCAGCTACGTGCAGATCGTCGGTCGCGACCAGGACTATGTCATCTTGCGTCTGAGCACGACCGAGCAGCGCCTCGTGCATGGCCGTTGCATGGCAACGGTCGGCGCGGTGTCCAATCCGGACAATATGAACACCACCATCGGCAAGGCCGGCCGCCAGCGCTGGAAGGGCCGCATGCCGCACAACCGCGGTATCACGATGAACCCGGTTGATCACCCGCACGGCGGCCGTACCAAGGGCGGAAAGCACTGGGTCACGCCGTGGGGCTTCCCGACCAAGGGCAAGAAAACCCGCAAGAACAAGCGTACCGAACGCTTCATCATTGCGAGCCGGCACGATCGCAAAAAGAAGCAGCAGTAAGGGACACGAGCTATGACGCGTTCAGTTTGGAAAGGTCCTTTTGTCGACGGTTACTTGCTGCGCAAGGCCGAGGCCGCGCGCGCATCCGGCCGCCACGAGATGATCAAGATCTGGAGCCGACGCTCGACGATCCTGCCGCAATTCGTCGGGCTGAACTTCGGTGTCTACAACGGGCAGAAGCACATTCCGGTGATGGTCAACGAAGAAATGGTTGGCCACAAGTTCGGCGAGTTCGCGCCGACCCGGATGTTCTACGGCCATTCGTCTGATCGCAAAGCCAAGCGGACCGGTGCGCCGGCAGCGCCTGGCGCGGCGCCGGCTGCGGCGCCTGCGGCAGCGGCAAGCTAAGGGATAACGAGTAACGTCATGGGCAAGCGCCAACGCGAGCGAGACCTCGACGAGAACGAGGCAAAGGCTGTGAGCAAGATGCTGCGGGTTTCTCCGCAGAAGCTCAATCTTGTCGCGCAGATGATCCGTGGCAAGAAGGTCGCGAGCGCGCTCGCCGACCTCGAGTTCTCGCGCAAGCGCATCGCCAAGGATGTGCGCAAGTGCCTGGAATTGGCGATCGCCAACGCCGAAAACAATCACGACCTCGACGTCGACGATCTCGTCGTCGCCGAGGCCCATGTCGGCAAGGCGCTGGTGATCAAGCGCTTCACCCCGCGCGGCCGTGGCCGTGTCGGACGCATTCTTAAGCCTTTCTCTCACCTGACCATCGTCGTGCGTCAGGTCGAGGCGCAGGCGGGAGCCTGAGGAGTAAACGATGGGTCAAAAAGTCAATCCGATCGGGCTGCGCCTCGGCATCAATCGCACCTGGGATTCGCGGTGGTTCGCCGGCAAGGCGGAATACGGCACGCTGCTGCACGAAGACATCAAGATCCGCAAGGAGTTGATGAAACAGCTCAAGCAGGCCGCGGTGTCGCATATCGTGATCGAACGTCCGCACAAGAAGTGCCGCGTCACGATTCATTCCGCACGTCCTGGCGTGGTAATCGGCAAGAAGGGCGCCGACATCGAGAAGCTGCGCAAGTCGGTCGCCAAGCTCACCGACAGCGACGTCGTCATCAACATCGTCGAAATCCGTAAGCCTGAGCTCGACGCCCAGCTGGTCGCCGAATCCATCGCACAGCAGCTGGAGCGCCGCGTTGCGTTCCGCCGCGCCATGAAGCGCGCCGTGCAGTCGGCGATGCGTCTCGGCGCTGAAGGCATTCGTATCAACTGCTCGGGCCGTCTCGGCGGTGCCGAGATCGCGCGCATGGAATGGTATCGCGAAGGCCGCGTGCCTTTGCACACGCTGCGCGCCGACGTCGATTACGGCGTTTCCACCGCATTCACCACCTACGGCACCTGCGGCGTCAAAGTCTGGATCTTCAAGGGAGAAATCCTCGAGCACGATCCGATGGCGCAGGACAAGAAGCTTGCCGAAGGCGACGCCGGCCGGCCGCGCCGCGAAACCGCGGCGTGAGGGGACAAAAAGAGTTTTAAGTCATGCTGCAACCGATCCGAACCAAGTTTCGCAAAGCATTCAAGGGCCGCATCCACGGGGTTGCGACCAGTGGTACCACGCTTGCCTTCGGCCAATATGGCCTCAAGGCGCTGGAGCCCGAGCGCGTCACTGCCCGTCAGATCGAAGCCGCACGCCGCGCGCTTACGCGCTTCATGAAGCGGTCGGGGCGGGTGTGGATCCGCGTGTTCCCGGACGTCCCCGTTTCGAAAAAGCCGATCGAAATCCGCATGGGCAAAGGCAAGGGCACGCCAGAGCTTTGGGTCACCCGCGTCAAGCCCGGCCGCATTTTGTTTGAAGTGGACGGCGTTCCGATTGCAGTCGCGAAGGAAGCGCTGGCGCTCGCTGCCGCCAAGCTGCCCGTCAAGACCCGATTCATTGAACGCATCGCCGAGTAACGCCATGAAAGCCGCCGACGCAAGAGCGATGACGCTCGATCAGCTGGACGACGAAGTCCTCAAGCTGAAGAAAGAACAGTTCAACCTGCGCTTCCAGCGCGCCACGGGTCAGCTCGAGAACACGTCGCGTGTTCGCACGATCCGCCGCGATATCGCGCGGATGAAGACGATCGCCATGCAGAAGCGGGCAGGCGCGCCTGAGCCTGCTCCGAAAGCGGAGGCGGCAGCGCCGGCGCCCGCGAAGAAGACCAAATCCACCAAGCCGAAGGCCGCCGCGAAGCCGAAGTCGCGCGCCAAGGCGAAGTCGAAGGAATAAGGGGTTCGAGATGCCGAAGCGTACGCTCCAGGGCGTTGTCGTGAGCGACAAGCAGGACAAGACGGTGGTCGTGCGCGTCGATCGGCGCTTCACGCACTCGACCATGAAGAAAACCATCCGCCGTTCGAAGAAGTACCACGCGCATGACGAGACCAATCAATACGCGGTCGGCGACATGGTGTGGATCGAGGAGCGCCGTCCGATTTCCAAGCTAAAGTGCTGGGAAGTTGTGCGGGGCGAGAAGAAACAGAAAGTGCAATAGGCATTATGCCGGGTAAGACAAAGAGAGCCGCATCATGATTCAGATGCAAACCAATCTCGACGTGGCGGACAATTCCGGTGCGCGTCGCGTCATGTGCATCAAGGTGCTGGGCGGTTCAAAGCGCAAATACGCCACGATCGGCGACGTCATTGTCGTCTCGGTGAAGGAAGCGATTCCGCGCGGCCGCGTCAAAAAAGGCGACGTGATGAAGGCCGTCGTGGTGCGCATTTCCAAGGACATCAAGCGTCCGGACGGCTCGGTCATCCGCTTCGACCGCAATGCGGCGGTGCTCATCACCCCGCAAATGGAGCCGGTGGGCACGCGCATCTTCGGGCCGGTGCCGCGCGAACTGCGCGCCAAGAACCACATGAAGATCATCTCGCTCGCCCCGGAGGTGCTCTAATGGCTGCCAAAATCCGCAAGGGTGACAAGGTCATTGTACTCACCGGTCGCGACAAGGGCCGCACCGGTGAGGTGATCGAGGTGCGTCCCGATCAGGACCGCGCTTTGGTGCGCGGCATCAACATGGTCAAGCGCCACCAGCGCCAGACCGCGCAGCAGGAAGGTGGAATCGTCTCCAAGGAGAGCACGGTCCACTTGTCCAATCTGGCAGTGGCCGACCCCAAGGACGGCAAGCCGACCCGCGTCGGCTTCAAATTCGTCGGCCAAGGCGAGGCGCGCAAGAAGGTGCGCATCGCCAAGCGTTCCGGAGTTGAGATCGATGGCTGAAACGCAGCAATCCGCACAAGCTAAGGCGGAAGCCAAGGCGGAAAAGAAGGCGCAGGCGAAAGCCAAGGCGGCCGCGCCGAAAGAGGCGCGGAAGCCGCGCGAGCGCTCCGACTATGTCGCGCGCATGAAGACGCATTTCGAGCAGGTGGTGCGCGAGCAGCTGACGAAGCAGTTCAGCTACACGAACCGCATGCAGGTGCCCCAGATCACCAAGATCGTGCTGAACATGGGCATCGGCGAGGGCGTCGCCGACCGCAAGAAGGTGGACAACGCCGCCAATGATCTGTCGATGATCGCCGGTCAGAAGGCCGTCATTACGAAGTCGCGTAAGTCGATCGCCACCTACAAGCTGCGCGATGGCCAGGCGATCGGTTGCAAAGTTACGTTGCGCAAGACGCGCATGTACGACTTCCTCGACCGACTGGTGAATATCGCGCTGCCGCGCATTCGCGATTTCCGCGGCCTCAATCCGAAGAGCTTCGATGGTCGCGGCAACTACAGCCTCGGCATCAAGGAACATATCGTGTTCCCTGAAATCGATTTCGACAAGGTCACCAACTCGTGGGGCCTCGACATTACCGTTTGCACCAGCGCGCGTAACGATGACGAAGCGCGCGCGCTGCTCACCGCGTTTAACTTCCCGTTCCGGCAGTGAGGCTCAGGCCTCATACGCGGAACCGCAAGGAGTGAAAGTATGGCGAAGAAGAGTTCGATCGAAAAGAATAACAGGCGACGCAAGATGGCGAAGAAATTCACCAATCGGCGTGCGAAACTGAAGGCGATCGCGCACGATAAGAAGCTGCCGATGGAGGAGCGTTTCGCCGCGACCCTGAAGCTGGCCGAGTTGCCGCGCAATTCTTCCAAGACGCGCATCCGCAATCGCTGCGAGCTCAGCGGGCGGCCGCGTGCGTATTACCGCAAGCATCGCCTGAGCCGTATTGCGCTGCGTGAGCTTGGCTCCAAAGGCCTGATTCCCGGCCTTGTGAAGTCGAGCTGGTAGGGAGGGCGCGATGGCTGTGAACGATCCGATCGGCGATATGATCACGCGCATCCGCAACGCGCAGATGCGTAATAAATCGAAGGTCTCCATGCCGGGCTCCAAGCAGCGCGAGCGCGTGCTCGAAGTCCTCAAGACGGAAGGCTTCATCCGCGGCTATGCCAGCGTGGCGCATGCAAGCGGGCGGTCCGAGCTCGAGATCGAGCTGAAATATTTCGACGGCGAGCCGGTGATCCGCGAGATCGAGCGCATCTCGAAGCCTGGCCGTCGTGTTTACGTGGCGGTCCGCAATCTGCCGCGCATCAATAACGGTCTTGGCGTCGCCATCCTGTCGACGCCCAAGGGGGTCATGGCCGACCACGACGCCCGCGAGGCGAACGTGGGCGGCGAAATCATCTGTACGGTGTTCTAATGTCGCGCATCGGCAATAAAGCGGTTGCTGTTCCCACGGGCGTTACGGCCAATGTGGAAGGGCAGACCGTCAAAGTGAAGGGACCCAAGGGCGCCCTGCAGGTCGTCGTGCACGACGACGTGTCGGTCGCGCTCGACAAAGGCGCGATCACGCTTGCGCCGCGCGGCGAAAGCAAGCGCGCGCGCTCAATGTGGGGCACCTCGCGCACTCTGGTTGCCAATGTGATGGCCGGCGTAACCAAGGGTTTCGAGGAAAAGCTTGAGATCACGGGTGTCGGCTTTCGTGCAGCGGTGCAGGGCAAGACGCTGCAATTGCAGCTCGGCTTTTCCCATGACGTGAATTTCCCGATTCCAGAAGGCATCGCGATCGCAACGCCGAAGCCGACCGAAATCGTGGTGACCGGCATGGACAAGCAAAAAGTCGGTCACGTCGCCGCGGAGATCCGCGGCTTCCGCCCGCCTGAGCCCTACAAGGGCAAGGGCGTGAAATACGTCAACGAATACATCTTCCGCAAGGAAGGGAAGAAGAAGTAGAGGACGCGCTATGTCGAGATTAACAGACCGGGTTGCGCGCCGGACGGCGACGGTGCGACGCAAGGTAAAGCTTGCGGCGCGTGGGCGTACACGGCTGTCGGTATTCCGCTCGTCAAAGCACATCTATGCGCAGCTCATCGACGACGTGAAGGGCACGACACTGGTTGCGGCTTCGTCGCTCGAAAAGCCGATGCGCGAAGGCGCCAAGACCGGCGCCAATATCGCGGCGGCAAAGGTTGTCGGCAAGCTGATCGCCGAGCGCGCGAAGGAAAAGGGAATCAAGGACGTCGTGTTCGACCGCGGCGGCTATCTCTATCACGGACGCATCAAGGCGCTGGCCGATGCCGCGCGTGAAGGCGGCCTCAACTTCTAACGGATCGGTTTCAAAAATGGCACAAGAACCTCGACGTGAAGGCCGCCGCGACCGCGAACGCGGTGGTCGTGAAGAGCGCGACAGCGAATTCACCGACAAGCTGGTGCACATCAATCGTGTGGCCAAGGTGGTGAAGGGTGGCCGGCGTTTTGCCTTTGCCGCGCTCGTCATCGTGGGCGACCAGAAGGGCCGCGCCGGTTTCGGTCACGGCAAGGCGCGCGAAGTGCCGGAAGCGATCCGCAAGGCGACCGACGCCGCCAAGCGCGCCTTGACGCGCGTGCCGCTGCGCGAAGGCCGCACGCTGCATCATGACGTGCTCGGCCGTCACGGCGCCGGCAAGGTTTTCCTGCGCGCGGCACCTCCGGGAACCGGCATCATCGCCGGCGGTCCGATGCGCGCCGTATTCGAGACGCTCGGCATCCAGGACGTGGTTGCGAAATCGCTTGGTTCGTCCAACCCGTACAACGTGGTGCGCGCGACCTTTGATGCGCTCAAGCATCAGGATTCACCGCGTTCGGTGGCGGCCCGCCGCAACATCAAGGTGTCCACCCTGCAGTCGCGCCGCCGTGAAGGCGATGCGGAAGCCGCGACGGATTGAGGAATTTAACGCATGGCTCAGGCACACAAGATCATCAAGGTTGAGCAGGTGGGCAGCCCGCAGCGGCGCCACCACGACCAGCGCGCAACGCTGATCGGGCTCGGCCTCAACAAGATCGGACGCACGCGCGACCTTCCGGATACGCCGTCAACCCGTGGCATGATCCGCAAGGTCCAGCATCTGGTGCGCGTGGTCGGCGACGCGAAGTAAGGACGAGGACGCAAGATGAAACTCAACCAGATCGCCGACAAGCCAGGTGCGCGCAAGAATTGCATGCGCATCGGCCGTGGTATCGGCTCCGGCATGGGCAAGACCGGTGGACGCGGCGGCAAGGGCCAGACCGCGCGCACCGGCGTGCGCATCAAGGGCTTCGAAGGCGGCCAGATGCCGCTGCACCGCCGTTTGCCAAAGCGCGGCTTCCGCAACACGTCGTTCGCGGTCAAGCTCAACGAAATCAATCTGGGCAAGGTGCAGGCGGCGATCGACGCCGGCTTGCTTGATGCCAAGGCGCCGGTCGATGTCGCGGCCATGGTCAAGGCCGGCCTGATGCGCCGTGAAAAAGGCGGCGTGAAGCTCCTCGGCGAGGGCGAACTCAAGGCCAAGGTCGATTTCTCGGTCTACCGGGCGTCCAAGTCGGCGATCGCAGCCGTGGAGAAAGCGGGCGGTACCGTGAAGATCCTTGCTCCGGCGAAGGAAGAAGACGCCGAGCCGAAAGGCAAGAACAAGCGCATGGCGTTGGAAGCGGCTAAGGGCGGCAACAAGCCGAAAGGCGGCAAGCCCAAGGCAGAGGCGGAAGGCGAACAAAAAGGCGCCGAATAACTATCCGGGCGCCGTCCGCCAACTGCGGTCGAATGGCGCGGGGCTACAGTTTGGGACCGTCGCGCCTATCTAGGGGCTGTGAGGGCGAGATGCCTCAAGTTCGCGGGGCATAACAGCGGAAGGGTCGAGCGGCCATGGTCTCTGCAGCGGAACAACTGGCAGCCAATCTCAATTTCTCGGCGCTCGCCAAGGCCGAAGAGCTCAAGAACCGCATCTGGTTTACGGTCGGCGCCTTGCTGGTCTATCGGCTCGGCACCTACATCCCGCTGCCCGGAATTGACCCCAACGCGTGGGAACAGATTTTCAATACGCAATCGGGCGGGATCCTCGGCATGTTCAACATGTTCTCCGGGGGCGGCATCCACCGGATGGCGATCTTCGCGCTCAACATCATGCCGTACATTTCGGCATCGATCATCATTCAGCTGATGACAACGGTTTCGCCCACGCTCGAAGCGCTCAAGAAGGAAGGCGAGGCGGGCCGCAAGATCATGAACCAGTACACCCGGTATCTCACCGTGGTGCTCGCGGCATTCCAGGCTTACGGCATTGGCGTTGGCCTGCAGGGCACCGGCAGCGTGGTCAGCAGCCCGGGCATCTTCTTCCTGATGTCCACGACCATCACGCTCACCGGTGGAACGATGTTCCTGATGTGGCTCGGTGAACAGATCACCTCGCGCGGCATCGGCAACGGCATTTCACTGATCATCCTGTCGGGCATCGTGGCGCAGTTACCGTCCGCAATCGCCGGCACTCTCGAGCTCGGCCGCCAGGGCGCGCTGTCGACCGGGCTCATTCTGCTTGTCATCGTAATGTGCGTGGCAGTGATCGCATTCATTGTATTCGTCGAGCGCGCGCAGCGCCGGTTGCTGATCCAGTACCCGAAGCGCCAGGTCGGCAATCGGATGTTCGAGGGACAGTCCTCGCACCTGCCGCTCAAACTCAACACGTCTGGCGTGATCCCGCCGATCTTTGCGTCGTCGCTGTTGCTGTTGCCGACCACGGTCGCCAATTTCAACGCCGGACAGGGGCCAGGCTGGCTCACCACGGTCACGACATTGCTGGGTCACGGCCGTCCGCTGTTCCTGATTCTCTATATCGCGTTGATCGTGTTCTTTGCCTTCTTCTACACCGCGGTTGTCTTCAATCCGACAGAGACCGCTGACAATCTGAAGAAGCACGGCGGTTTCATCCCCGGCATCCGGCCGGGTGAACGGACGGCCGAGTACATTGACTATGTGCTGTCCCGCATCACCGTGCTGGGCGCGCTCTACCTCGCGATCGTCTGTCTCATTCCTGAAATCCTGATTTCCTATGCGGCGGTGCCGTTTTATTTCGGCGGCACGTCGCTGCTGATCGTGGTCAGCGTCACCATGGATACGGTCGCGCAAATTCAAGGTTACCTGCTTGCGCACCAGTACGAAGGGTTGATCAAGCGCTCGAAGTTGCGAGGTCGAGCGCGATGAGATTGATCCTGCTCGGCCCGCCGGGGGCGGGGAAGGGCACGCAAGCGCAGCGCCTGATCGCCAAGCACGGCATTGTCCAGCTCTCGACTGGCGACATGCTGCGCGCCGCGGTCGCCGCCGGCACGCCGGTCGGCCTGCGCGCGAAAAGTATCATAGACCACGGTGAACTGGTTCCTGACGAGGTGGTTGTGGCGATCATTGCCGAGCGCATCGGCCAACCCGACGCGAAGCTCGGCTTCGTGCTGGACGGATTTCCGCGCACGGTTCCGCAGGCGCAGGCGCTTGACCGGCTGCTGGCTGAGCGCGGTCTCAAGCTCGACGCCGTCGTCGAGATCAAGGTCGACGAGGGTATTCTGCTTCAGCGCATCGAGAAGCGGGTCGCCGAAATGACCGCGCGCGGCGAAAAGGCGCGCGCCGATGACAATCCCGATGTCCTCAAGGAACGCCTCACAGCTTACCGGGCCCAGACCGCTCCGCTAGCCGACTATTACACCGAGAAGGGCATGCTGAAGAGCGTGGATGGCATGGTCGCGATCGATGAGGTCACGGCGGCCATTGATCGACACTTGCGGCCCGCGGGGGCTGCGAAGCCCAAAGACGCAGGTAAGGGGGCCGGCAAGGGCGCAGCCAAACGTGCCCGCCGCAGCGCCAAGCCTGCCAAATCAACTGCCAGGTCAACCAAGCGGGGCTTACGCAAGGGTGCGGCCCGCCGGAAGCGGCCAACGGCCGCCAAGCGCGCCAAAAACAGGTCTGGAAAGCGCAAAAACCGTACCGGACGGAGGTTGACGAGGGCGCGATGAATCCCTTAATAAGCTGCACATTCAGGAGTTTGACGCGATGCCGGGCCCCAATAGAGCGGGGAACGGGCGTCGTGTTACGCTTTGCGCTATCCCATTACAGGGACAAGAGAATTTGGGGCGTCCGGCGCAGCCGGTCGATTTAGGAGAAGCTAAGTGGCTCGTATCGCGGGTGTCAATCTACCGACCAACAAGCGCGTTGTGATCGCGCTGCAGTACATCCATGGCATCGGGGCCAAGATCGCCCAGGATATCATGACCAAGGTTAACCTGCCGCCGGAGCGCCGCGTATCGCAGCTCACCGACGCCGAGGTGCTGCAAATCCGCGAAATCATCGACCGTGACTACATGGTCGAGGGCGATCTGCGGCGCGAAGTCCAGTTGAACATCAAGCGGCTCATGGATCTTGGTTGCTACCGCGGCCTGCGCCATCGCAAGGGCCTGCCGGTTCGCGGACAGCGCACGCACACAAACGCGCGGACCCGCAAGGGCCCGGCCAAGACCATCGCCGGCAAGAAGAAAGCCGAAGGCAAGTAACAGGAATTGCCCGCGCCTCTTTGAGGCTCGCGGGCCGCGAAAGGATCGAGAATGGGTAAGGAAGCCACCCGCGTCCGCCGGCGCGAACGAAAGAACATCGCGTCGGGCGTCGCGCATGTCGCGGCCTCGTTCAACAATACCATGATCACCATCACCGACGCTCAGGGCAACACGATTGCCTGGTCGTCGGCCGGGACCATGGGTTTCAAGGGCTCGCGCAAGTCGACGCCTTATGCCGCACAGGTTGCTGCTGAAGACGCGGCCAAGAAGGCGCAGGAACATGGAATGCGCACGCTTGAAGTTGAGGTTTCGGGCCCCGGGTCGGGCCGGGAGTTGGCGCTGCGTTCGCTACAGGCAGCTGGTTTTACGATTACTTCGATCCGCGACGTCACCACGATCCCGCACAACGGTTGCCGGCCTCGTAAGCGTCGTCGGGTGTGATTTTTTCTTCACGCGGGTTCTTGTCCCGCGTTCGTGCTACCGCCGAGGTTTTCCCCACGCGGCGGGTGGGGTGCGCTAGGCGCGACAAGGCCGCGCCGCTGAAAAGGTGAAGACGTGATCCAAAAGAATTGGCAGGAATTGATCAGGCCGAACAAGCTTCAGGTTGCCGCTGGTAGCGACGCCGCGCGTGTTGCCACCGTGGTTGCCGAGCCGCTCGAACGCGGATTCGGTGTGACGCTTGGCAATGCCTTGCGCCGCATTCTGCTGTCGTCGCTGCAAGGCGCAGCGGTGCAGTCGGTGCACATCGATGGCGTGCTGCACGAGTTCTCCTCGATCGCCGGCGTGCGCGAGGACGTCACCGATATGGTCCTCAATATCAAGGACATCGCCATCAAGATGCAGGGCGAAGGTCCCAAGCGGATGGTCGTGAAGAAGCAGGGCCCTGGCACGGTCACCGCCGGCGACATCCAGACGGTCGGCGACGTGGTGGTGCTCAATCCGGACCTCGTGCTGTGCACGCTCGACGAGGGCGCCGAGATCCGCATGGAATTCACCGTCAACACTGGCAAGGGTTATGTGCCGGCCGAGCGCAATCGCCCGGAAGACGCGCCGATCGGTCTTATCCCGGTGGACAGTCTCTATTCGCCGGTGCGCAAGGTTTCCTATAAGGTCGAGAACACCCGCGAAGGGCAAATCCTCGATTACGACAAGCTGACCATGACCATCGAGACCAATGGCGCGGTCTCGCCTGAGGACTCGCTCGCTTATGCCGCGCGCATTCTGCAAGACCAGCTCAACGTGTTCGTGAATTTCGAAGAGCCGCGCAAGGCAGAGGCCGCCGAAACCATTCCGGATCTCGCCTTCAATCCGGCCTTCCTCAAAAAGGTCGACGAGCTCGAATTGTCGGTGCGCTCGGCCAACTGTCTGAAGAATGACAACATCGTCTATATCGGCGATCTCGTGCAGAAGAGCGAAGCGGAAATGCTGCGCACCCCGAATTTCGGGCGCAAGTCGCTCAACGAGATCAAGGAAGTGCTGGCACAAATGGGCCTGCATCTCGGCATGGAAGTACCGGGCTGGCCGCCGGAAAACATCGAAGAGCTCGCCAAGCGCTTCGAGGATCACTACTGAGCCGCTCTGCGGCTGGAACGGAATGAAGGGGTAATACGCGATGCGTCACGGCAAAGTTCACCGCAAGCTTGGCAAAAAGCCGCAGCATCGCCGCGCCATGTTTGCAAACATGGCTGCCGCCCTGATCAAGCACGAGCAGATCGTCACCACCTTGCCGAAGGCAAAGGAACTGCGCCCGGTGGTTGAAAAGCTCGTCACGCTCGCCAAGAAGGGCGGGCTGCACGCGCGCCGTCAGGCGATCTCGGAAATTCGCGACGTCACCCAGGTCAAGAAGCTCTTTGAGGTGATCGGCCCGCGCTACAAAGAGCGCAACGGCGGCTATACCCGCATCATGAAGGCTGGCTTCCGCTACGGGGACAACGCGGCGCAAGCGGTGATCGAATTCGTCGACCGCGATGTCGAAGCCAAGGGCAAGGATTTAGGGCCCGTCCAGGAGCGCAAGGTCGACGAGCCCGCGACCGCAGCGGCCTAAAGTTTCACGTTTAAAGTGTCTATTTAAGAGAGGGCGGCACCTGGTTGCCGCCCTTTTTATTTGCCGCATTGTGTTCGCCGAGTATGATCGTGCTCAACGACCGGCATAACTCGGCATAGTGGGGGAAGTTCATGAGCAATCGTTCGGCGATTTTGACGTTGGCTTTTGGCGCGGCCATTGGGGTGGTCATGGGGGCGGCCTTGGCGAGCGCCGCCAGCGCACAGTCCGCCCAGACCGATCTCGTCAAGCGCGGCGACTACCTGGTCAACGGCATTCTGACTTGCGGAAATTGCCACTCGCCGAAGGGCCCGCCCGCAGCAACCGCCGGCAAGGATTTTTCCGGCGGCCTGTCCTGGGACGAGCCGCCATTCAAGGTCACCGCGCCGAACATCACGCCGGACAAGGAAACCGGCATCGGCAATTGGACGGATGCGGAGATCAAGACTGTCTTACGCACCGGCATACTGCCGAACGGTGTGCATGTCGCAATGATCATGCCGACCGGTTTCTATCACATCATGACCAACCGCGATCTCGATGCAGTCGTTGCCTATTTGCGCACGATCAAGCCCGTGAGCAACAAGGTGGCGGACCCGATCTACAAGATGCCGCAAGTTGAGCACGTGTTTCCGGGCGGCGAGAAGCCGTTCACCGAAGCCATGATGAGTGACAAGGTGAAGAAGGGCTTCTATCTCGCCACCATCGCGCATTGCATGGAGTGCCATACGCCGATGGAGAAGGGGGTGCGCCAATGGGGCAGCCGCCTCGGGGCAGGCGGGTTTGAATTTCCCGGCCCGTGGGGCGTTTCGGTCTCGCGTAACATCACGTCAAGCAAGACAAAGGGCATTGGCGCGTGGACGGACGATGAGATCAAGCGCGCGATCACCACGGGCGTGGATCGCCAGGGCAAGAAGCTCATGCCGCCAATGGGCTTCCAATACTATTCCACGGTCTCAGCCGACGATCTGGACGCCATCGTGGCCTATCTGCGCACCTTGCCGCCGCTGGAATAAGCGCGCTTTACCCTGCGGGCGGGAAAGGCACGTGGCGGCCTTCATTTAGGCTTGGGGGAGGCCTATATCTCAGCCATTCGCCGGGATTGGAAGCCATGCACGTGAAGACCCTGACAGCCGTTGTAATCATCGCACTTGCCGGCGGCGCCGCCGCGCAGGAACGGCGGCTGCCGACCCAATCCGAGTTGCGCCTGTCCTACGCATCTGTCGTGCAGCACGTGGCGCCGGCGGTGGTCAATGTGTATGCCGCCAAGGTGGTACAGAACCGCAATCCGCTCCTGGACGATCCGATCTTTCGCCGCTTCTTCGGCGGTGCGCCGGGTGGTGGCGGCAACCAGTTGCAGCGCTCGCTCGGCTCCGGCGTGATCGTCGATGCAACCGGGCTGGTCGTCACCAACAATCACGTTATCGAGGGCGCCGATGAAGTAAAGGTGTCGCTCGCGGACAAGCGCGAATTCGAAGCGACATTGGTGCTCAAGGATCCGCGCACTGACCTGGCGGTGCTGCGCATAAAGGACAGCCATGAACGATTCCCTGTCCTCGACTTTGCGGATTCTGACGCCGTGCAGGTCGGAGACGTCGTGCTGGCCATCGGTAATCCCTTCGGCGTCGGGCAGACGGTAACGCATGGCATTGTGTCGGCGTTGGCGCGCACGCAGGTCGGGATTAGCGATTATCAGTTTTTCATTCAGACCGATGCGGCGATCAATCCCGGCAATTCGGGCGGCGCACTGGTTGACCTGACGGGGAAGCTCGTCGGCATCAACACCGCAATCTTTTCACGCTCCGGCGGCTCGCAGGGGATCGGCTTCGCTATTCCCGCCAATATGGTACGGGTCGTGGTGGGATCCGCCAAAACCGGCGGGAATGCGGTGGTGCGGCCCTGGCTCGGCGCCAAACTGCAAGCGGTAACGGCTGACATCGCGGACAGCATGGGCCTCAAGCGGCCAACCGGTGCACTCATCGCAAATATCGCGCCCAATAGCCCGGCCGCGCACGCCGGTCTGAAAGCTGGCGACCTGATCGTGTCGGTTGACGGACAGGACGTCGAGGATCCAAACGCTTTCGACTATCGGTTTGCGACCAAGCCCCTCGGCGGCAGTGCCAAGCTCGGCGTGCTTCGGGCAGGGCGAGAGCAGACGGCGACGGTGGCGTTGCAATCTGCGCCGGAAACACCGCGCGATGAGATTGTCATTCGGTCGCGTTCGCCGTTTTCCGGCGTCAAGATCGCCAATCTTTCGCCAGCGCTGGCGGATGAATTACAGGTCCGGAATGCCGAAGAAGGGGTCGTAATTGTCGACGTCGATAGCGGTTCCTATGCCAGCAATCTCGGGTTCCAGCGCGGCGATGTAATCCAGGAGGTTAATGGCGAGCGCATCACGAAGACGCGGGACCTTGAACGGTTGAGCGGTGTGCCGAACCGAAGCTGGCGCATCATTATTATACGCGGCGGGCAGAAAATTTCCGCGGTGTTCAGCGGATGACCCCGCGCACCAAGGCAAGCGGCCCGAGCCTGTTCGCCGCCGCAGGCCTCGATAAGGACGCGCCGCACCCGCTCGCCGACAAGCTCAGACCGAAACGCCTCGACGAAGTGGTTGGCCAGGATCATTTGCTCGGCCCGGATGGCGCGCTCACGCGGATGCTGGCGACGCGCTCGCTCGGCTCATTGGTATTTTGGGGCCCGCCCGGCACCGGCAAGACCACCGTTGCGCGTCTGCTCGCGCAGGCGACCGACCTTCATTTCGAGCAGATTTCCGCGATCTTTACCGGGGTTGCGGACCTCAAGAAAGTGTTCGAGGAGGCGCGCCGGCGCCGCGAGATGGGACAGGGCACGCTGTTGTTCGTCGATGAGATTCACCGCTTCAATCGTGCGCAGCAGGACAGCTTTCTTCCGGTGATGGAGGATGGCACCATAATTCTGGTCGGCGCCACTACCGAGAACCCGTCATTCGAATTGAATGCGCCGCTGCTGTCTCGCGCGCGCGTGCTGGTGTTCAAATCGCTGGATGCCGATGCGATCGAGAAAATGCTTGCGCGCGCCGAGACCCTCGAGGGGAGGCGGCTTCCGCTCGATGCGGATGCGCGCGAAGCCCTCAAGCGAATGGCTGATGGCGATGGCCGCGCCGCACTCACTCTGGTCGAGGAAATCTGGCGGGCCGCGCGCAAGGATGAAATTTTCGACTCTGCGAAGCTGCAGGACATCGTGCAGCGCCGTGCTCCGATTTACGACAAGAGCCAGGATGGCCATTACAATTTGATCTCGGCGTTGCACAAGTCGGTGCGCGGCTCGGACCCCGATGCCGCGCTCTATTATCTTTGCCGCATGCTGGATGCCGGCGAACCGGCGCTCTACATCGCCCGCCGCGTGGTGCGCATGGCGATCGAGGATATCGGGCTCGCCGACCCACAAGCGCTGGTCATCGCCAATGCCGCCAAAGAGGCCTACGACTTCCTGGGTTCGCCGGAGGGCGAGCTCGCGATCGCGCAAGCGGTGATTTATTGCGCGACAGCACCGAAATCGAACGCGGGCTACGCGGCCTTCGGTGCGGCCATGCGCACGGCCAAGGAGGCAGGTTCGCTCCTGCCGCCCAAGCACATTCTCAACGCGCCCACGAAATTGATGCAGGAAGAAGGCTATGGCCGCGGTTATGCCTACGACCACGACGCCGAGGAGGCCTTCTCCGGCCAGAATTATTTTCCGGACGCACTTGAACGGCAGAAGTTCTACGCCCCGCCGGAGCGCGGCTTCGAGCGCGAGATCAGAAAGCGGCTGGAATATTGGGAAAAGTTGCGCAAGGATCCGCAGCGCGGGCGCTCATAGATGAGCGAGGCCTGATCGCGCGATGACAGCCGATATCACCCTATCGTCACGGCTCACATTCATTACCAAGACCATTTTTCCGGCCTGCTGGATTGTGGGATTTGGCGCGATCACTGCGTTCTTCTTGGTCAGCAGCGGCCTGCCGGCCGAAACGGAATGGCTGTTTCTCGCAGCCTGGACTGCGGGCGCACTGTCTTTTTGGTGGTGGTGCATCCCTCTCAAAAGGGTTCGTGTTGGCGACGGCGCTCTCTACGTTTCCAACTTTCGGAAGGAGATTGTGGTACCTCTGACTTTCATTGAGAGCGTGACGGAAAATCGCTGGATCAATGTTCATCCGGTGACCATCCATTTTCGCGGTGACACAGAATTTGGAAGAAAGATTTCGTTTATGCCGAAGTCGCGCGTGATGTTCTTTTGGTCGTCGCATCCGGTTGTGGGTGAACTCAGACGCATGGTAGCGGCGGCGGGGAGCAGGACATGAGGCGGGGACGCAACGGTCCGCGCCAGCCCGGCGGCGGACGACAACAGGCTGGGCCACGGCATCGCAATCGCGACGAGCGCCATAAGGAGCGTTCGAAAGAGCATGGCGCGCAGCGCCAATCCGACATGCGCCAGAAACGTGCGCCCAAGCGCGGCTCTTCTTCTCCCCGCGTGCGGGGTGAAGGTCGGGGTGAGGGGCGCTTCGCTCCGGCAGTCGACCTCTCCTCGCAAGCGGGGAGAGGTACAATAGCTGCAGCAAAGCCAACACATTTCTCCGCCGGCGTGCAGAACGTCACCGTGACGCCGGACGAGAACAATATGCGCGTTGACCGTTTTTTCGAGGCGCGCTTTCCGGGTCTCTCGTTCAGCCACATCCAGCGCATCATCCGCAAAGGCGAGGTGCGCGTGAATGGCAAACGAACGCAGCCCAAGGCGCGGCTTGAAACCGGCCAGGCGGTGCGGATACCGCCGTTGAAAGTTGAGGCGCCACCGCCGCGCGATGACGCGCCATCGGCACAGAAAGACCGCGCGTTTTTGAAGTCGATCACGCTTTACGAAGACGCCGATGTGCTGGTGCTCAACAAGCCGATGGGGCTCGCAGTGCAGGGCGGCTCCGGCACCACGCGTCATGTCGATGGAATGCTGGGAGCGTTGCGCGGAGTCGATGGGCAGCGTCCGCGGCTGGTGCATCGGCTCGACAAGGACACCGCCGGTTGCCTATTGGTGGCCAAGAGCCGTTTTGCCGCCGCTGCGCTGGCCAAGACTTTTCGCTCACGCTCGGCGCGCAAGATCTACTGGGCGCTGGTTGCCGGCGTGCCGAAGCCGGCGCAAGGCCGCATCTCGACCTACCTTGCGAAGCAGGAAGTCGAAGAAGACTCCTTCATGCGCATCGCCAAGCATGGCGAAAAAGACGCTGTTCACGCCGTGACTTTTTATGCGGTGGTGGAGACTGCGGCACAGAAGGTTGCGTGGCTGTCGCTCAAGCCGGTTACCGGCCGCACTCATCAATTGCGCGCACACATGGCGCATGTCGGCAATCCGATCGTCGGCGATCCGAAATATTTCAACATCGAGAATTGGGAGCTGCCAGGCGGCATACAGAACAAACTGCACCTGCTCGCCCGCCGTATTGCGGTACCGCATCCGCGTGGCGGGGTGATTGATGTGTCGGCGCCGTTGCCGCCGCACATGCTGCAAACGTGGAATTTGCTTGGTTTTGACGCCACTCGCTACGACCCGATCGAAGAGGCGCCCGAGGAGGAGTAGCGGGCGTGCGCTGGGGTTCCTATCTGACAGGAATGACGCACGCGCCCACCATGATCGTGCTGCTGGCCCTGACGGCCGTGTTGGCCGGGCCGGCGCGTGCGCAGAATAACAACAATATTCTCGGCGACGACTACAGCATCATGAAGCCCGAAAAGGGCGCGCGTCCGGCGCAGCCCGAGCCGTGGCTTGCGCCGAAATACAAATCCCCGCGCGGAACGGTGAAACACGTCGTCATCCCGCGTTCGACCACCATCCAGCCGCCGAACACGGCCGTGCCACCGCCGATTGTCGTTCCGCAGACCGGGCAGGTGCTGCCGAATTTGCCGACGGTGTCCGGCTCGGGGCCGAGGGGTACCGAGACCTATCAGGATCGTGCCTCGCGCTGCGCCCACCAGGCTGGGGTCTATGGCCAGGCTGCCGGCGATCGCAATGCCTATGTCGGCACCTGCATCAATCAATAGCCCGTCTTCATCCGCTACTTGAGGTCCGAATCCCTCTTAAAGTGGCGCTTCAAGTTAAGGTTTTGCTTTAAATCGGCGTTAGGCCCCGCCGCGTCGAGCGCTGCGATGTCCGTGGGTGAAAGCTTGATTTCCGGCGCCTTCAGGATTTCGCCGAGTTGTTTGAGACTGGTGGCGCTGACGATAGGCGCGGTAATGATCGGCTTGGCGATCAACCAGGCCAGTGCAATCTGGGCCGGCAACGCGTTATACCGCGCGGCCACGTCGTCCAGGACCTTGAGAATTCCGAGTCCGCGCGCGTCGAGATAGCGCTTGAGCCGTCCACCGCGCCCGGGGTGTTTGGCACCGTCCTCGGCCGAGCGGTATTTGCCTGTGAGAAAGCCGGCGGCGAGCGAGTAGTAGTTGATGACGCCGAGCTTGTCCTCCCGGCAAATCGGCGCGAACTCGGTCTCGAATTCCTTGCGGTCGGAGAGGTTATAGAGCGGCTGCAGGCTCTCGTAGCGCGGCAAGCCAAGTTGTTTGCTGGTGGCGAGCGAAGCCTTCAGACGCGCGGGGCTGATGTTGGAGGCGCCGATCGCGCGCACCTTGCCCGCTTTGATCAGCGCGGCATAGGCCTGCATCGTCTCTTCAACCGGCGTCACCTCGTCGTCGAAATGCGTCTGGTAGAGATCGATATGGTCAGTCTGCAGGCGCCGCAGCGAGGTCTCGCACTCGCGCAGGATGTAATCCTTCTTCAGACTGCGCCCTTCGCCCATGTCTTCGCCGACTTTGGTAGCGATCAGCACTTTGTCGCGCTTGCCGCTCTTTTTCAGCCAATTGCCGATGATGGTTTCCGACTCGCCACCCGGGCTGTCCGGGATCCACCGCGCATAGCTGTCGGAGGTGTCGACGGCGTTGAAGCCGGCGTCGACAAAGGCATCAAGAATGCCGAAGGAGGTCTTTTCGTCGATCGTCCAGCCGAACACATTGCCGCCGAGCATGAGAGGGGCGAAGTGCAGATCGGATTGACCGAGGCGGCGTTTTTCCATGGCGAGCGTGATTTCTCTTTCTTATCATGCGCGGCCTTGTGCCGGGCATCCCGCTTAGGAACGCATTGCCTACCTAAGCGAGATGGCCGGGACAAGCCCGGCCATGACAAACTCCAGGAATTGTATTCAAGGCTCTACCGCAAACTCGCGTTGAATTTGTCGAGGGCGGCCTGGCCCGGGCACAGCTCTTTCTCGGCCAGCGTGTTCAACGGGACCGCGACCGTGTGCAAGTGCGCGTGCAGATCCTCAGGCTCCTTCTCGACATAGAGCAGGCCGGTGACGATTTGCCCTTTGGCCGCGTGATGCTGGAGGAAGCCGAGGGCGGCGGTGCGGTCGTGCAGCTCGTAATCGGCAGCGAGCTTGCGCAGCGCGATCCTGGAGCCGTCATGCTGCTCCACCACCTCGACGGTGCCGGGATCATATTTGACCTCGATCGGCATGCGGCTCGAGATGAAGTCGAGACGATTGACCGCCTCATTGTGCTCGCGCACGAAATCGAAACTCTTGGTCGAGCCGGCGTGATTGTTGAATGCCACGCAGGGCGAGATGATGTCGATGAAGGCCGCGCCCTTGTGGGCAATTGCCGCCTTGATGATCGGCACCAGTTGCTGCTTGTCGCCGGAGAACGAGCGGGCGACAAAGCTGGCGCCGAGCTGGAGCGCCATCGCAACGAGATCGATGGAGTTGTCGGTGTTGATGAATCCGCGTTTGGACTTCGAGCCGCGGTCGGCGGTGGCGGAGAACTGGCCCTTGGTTAGGCCGTACACGCCATTGTTCTCGACGATATAGACCATGTTGACGCCGCGCCGCAGGCAATGCGCGAACTGCCCGAGCCCGATCGAGGCGCTGTCGCCGTCGCCGGACACGCCGAGGTAGATCAGGTCACGATTGGCGAGATTGGCGCCCGTGAGCACCGACGGCATGCGGCCGTGCACAGAGTTGAAGCCGTGCGAATTGCCAAGGAAGTAGGTTGGCGTTTTCGATGAACAGCCAATGCCGGAAATCTTGGCGACGCGATGCGGCTCGATCGACAGCTCGAAGCAGGCCTGGATGATGGACGCGGTGATCGAGTCATGCCCGCACCCCGCGCACAGCGTCGAGACCGTGCCTTCGTAGTCGCGATGGGTGTAGCCGAGCGAATTCTTCGGCAGTTCGGGGTGGTGGAATTTCGGCTTTGCAAGATAGGTCATGAGGTTACCTTCATCGGCTTGACCTTTAGTTGATCGAGATGGTCGCCGATTGCCTTTGCGATGAAGCGGGCGGTGATGGGTGTGCCGTCATAATGCAGGATCGGCACTAGCCGCACGGGATCGATGCCGCATTCGTTGACGATTAACGAGCGTAACTGAGCGTCGCGGTTTTGCTCGACCACGAACACGAAATCGTGGTCGGCGACGAAGCTGTTCACGCTCGAGTGGAAGGGGAAGGCGCGGATGCGCATGCGATCGAGCGAATGCCCGCGCGTCTCGATCATATGGATGGCTTCGTCCATCGCCGGGGCGGTCGAGCCGTAATAAATCACGCCGTATTTGGTTGCCTTACCGGCGGTGGCGATCAGTGGGCGCGGCACCAGGTCCTTGGCGGTATCAAATTTGCGCACCAGGCGCTGCATGTTGTCGACATAGGGCGCGCCTTCCTCGGTGTAGCGCGCGTAGCGGTCGCGCGACGTGCCGCGCGTGAAGAACGAGCCTTTGGTCGGGTGCGTGCCGGGATAGGTTCGGTAGGGGATGCCGTCGCCGTCGACGTCGAGATAGCGGCCAAACTCCTTGCCGGCTTCCAGCTCGGCGGCCGTCATCACCTTGCCGCGATCGTATTTGCGGGCATCGTCCCAGGCCAGCGGCTTGGACAGGTGATGATTTATGCCGATGTCGAGATCGAGCATGACGAAGATCGGCGTCTGCAGCCGGTCGGCTAGATCGAAGGCCTGCGCGCCAAACGTGAAGGCTTCGGTCGGATCCTCGGGGAACAGCAAGATGTGCTTGGTGTCGCCGTGGGAGGCGTAGGCACAGGAAATGATGTCGCATTGCTGGGTGCGGGTCGGCATGCCGGTTGAGGGGCCGGCGCGTTGCACGTCGAACAGAACCGCAGGAATTTCAGCAAAATAGGCCAGCCCGATGAACTCCTGCATTAACGAAATGCCGGGCCCGGAGGTGGCCGTGAACGCCCGCGCGCCGTTCCAGCCGGCGCCGATCACGATACCTATGGAGGCGAGCTCGTCTTCGGCCTGGATGATCGCGTATTTCGCCTGCTTGGTTTCAGGATCGATGCGTAATTTCGCGCAGTGACGCGTAAAGGCGTCAGCCAGCGATGAGGAAGGGGTGATCGGATACCAGGCGCAAACAGTCGCGCCACCATAGAGCGCGCCAAGGGCTGCCGCTGAATTGCCTTCAATGAAGATGCGGTCGCCAACTTTGTCCGCCTTCTTCAGGCGCACACCGAGCGGGCATTGCAGGTTGAGGATCGCGTAGTCGCGGCCGATATGCAGCGCCTTGATATTGGGCTCGATCAGCTTGTCTTTGCCCTTGTACTGTTCGCCGATCAGCTGCTCGACCACCTTTACGTCCATCTCGAGCAGCGCGGTGAGCGCGCCGATATAGATGATGTTCTTGAACAGCTGGCGCTGGCGCGGATCGGTGTATTCGCGATTGCAGATTGCGGTCAGCGGCACGCCGATGACGGTGATGTCCTCGCGGAATTTCGACGGGGGCAGGGGCTTGGTTGAATTGTAAAATAGATAGCCGCCCGGCTCGGTGCCGGCGATGTCCCGGTCGAAAGTCTGCGGATTTATCGCGACCATGAGGTCGGTGCCGCCGCGTGCGCCCATGTGCCCGGCTTCCGAGACGCGCACCTCGTACCAGGTCGGCAGGCCCTGGATGTTGGACGGGAAGATGTTGCGTGGCGCCACCGGCACGCCCATGCGCATGACCGCGCGCGCGAACATCTCGTTCGCGCTCGCCGAACCGGAGCCGTTGACGTTGGCGAAGCGAACGACGAAGTCGTTTACGCGGCTGATCGGTGTGGCGGTCGGCATGAAGTCCCTGCGTGAGTCATATCCAGAAAGAATTTCTGCATGTCCCAGGCGCCGGTCGGGCAACGTTCGGCGCAGAGGCCGCAATGCAGACAGACGTCTTCGTCCTTGACCATGACGCGGCCGGTCTTGAGACCATTCTGCACATAGAGGTCCTGGGAGAGATTGTGCGACGGAGCGGTTAATCGCGTGCGGAGTTCGGCGTCCTCGCCATTCGGTGTGAAGGTGATGCAATCCATCGGGCAGATATCAACGCAAGCATCGCATTCGATACAGAGCTGCGCCGAAAACACCGTCTGCACGTCGCAATTCAAGCAGCGGCCGGCTTCCTTGAGCGCGACCTCGACGTCGAAGCCCAGTTCGACTTCAGCCTTGATATCTTTCAACGCGATGGCTTTGTCGCGTAACGGCACCTTGTAACGTTTATCGAGTTCGACCTCGTTGTCGTAGGACCATTCGTGGATGCCCATTTTCTGGCTCATCAGCTCGACGGCCGGCAGTGGGCGGTCGGTAATGTCCTCTCCATTGAGCATCTTGTCGATCGAGACAGCTGCCTCGTGGCCATGCGCAACCGCCCAGATGATATTTTTCGGGCCGAAGGCTGCGTCACCGCCGAAGTACACTTTCGGATTGGTCGAAGCAAAGGTCACAGTGTCGACCTTGGGCATATTCCATTCGTCGAACTGGATGCCGCAGTCGCGTTCAATCCAGGGGAAGGCGTTCTCCTGGCCGACTGCCACCAGTACGTCATCGCAAGGAAAGTGTTGATCCGGTTCGCCGGACGGGACCAGCTTGCGGCGGCCCTTGCCGTCGCGTTCGGCCTTCACCTTTTCGAAGGTGATGCCCGTAAGCTTGCCGTTGTCGTGGGTGAATTCCTTCGGCACGAGGTAATTGTGGATTGGGATGCCTTCGTGCATGGCGTCTTCCTTTTCCCAAGGCGACGCCTTCATTTCTTCGAAGCCCGAGCGCACCACCACGTCCACCTGCTCGCCGCCGAGACGGCGGGCGGAACGGCAGCAGTCCATCGCGGTGTTGCCGCCGCCGAGCACGACGACGCGCTTGCCGATCTTGCTGACGTGGCCGAACGACACCGAAGACAGCCAATCGATGCCGATGTGAATATTTTTGGCCGCTTCCTTGCGGCCGGGAATATCGAGGTCGCGCCCGCGCGGCGCGCCCGAGCCCACAAAAATCGCGTCCCAGCCTTCGGCCAACAGCGCCTTCATGCTGTCGATGCGCTTGCCACCGCGGAATTCAACGCCGAGGCCGAGGATGTAGCCGGTTTCCTCGTCGATGACGGAATCCGGCAGACGGAATTTCGGGATCTGCGTGCGGATCATTCCGCCGGATTTCGGATCGCCGTCGAACACAACGCAGGTGTAGCCGAGCGGAGCGAGATCGCGCGCCACGGTGAGGGAGGCAGGCCCGCCGCCGACCAGCGCGATACGTTTACCGTTTTTCCTCTGAGCGGGCTTGGGCAGCCGCGCGGTGATGTCGTCTTTGTAATCGGCGGCAACGCGCTTGAGCCGGCAGATCGCCACCGGTTCGTCTTCGACCCGCACGCGGCGGCAGGCCGGCTCGCAGGGGCGGTCACAGGTGCGACCGAGAACTCCAGGGAACACGTTCGAGCGCCAATTGATCATGTAGGCGTCGGAATAGCGGCCCTGCGCGATCAGGCGGATATATTCCGGTACCGGCGTGTGCGCCGGACAAGCCCACTGGCAATCCACGACCTTGTGGAAGTAGTCGGGCGCAGAAATGTCGGTATTCTTCATTGACTCCTCGAAACGCGCCCCGCTACTCGGCACTCACAAAACGGTGTCGCGTTGCAGCCCTTAACGGGTCCACTTTCCTGGATCGGCCTTGTTATTCGGCACGAATCCGAGGGCGGATATTATTGTCTACAAACCCGCAAGGCTACCTATCCTTCCGTCATGGCTGGGGCCTATCAACCACAAGTCTGCGTGACGTTTTTCGCTCCCTGAAAGAGGCGGCAGCAAGGCGTTTTCTCCGCTGTCTTCGCGCTTTTGGATTAACATTGAGTGGCTGAGTTCCCCTTATTTTGCGTTGCACAAATCGAAGCCCGATGCGCGAGATTTTTACCGAGATCTTCGAAAACCAGCCGCTCGACCCGATGGAATCGGCGCGCCGCGGGGGCCGGCCATCATTGCCGAGGCGTTTCTATGAGCGTGCGCATGTCGCCGAAACGGGTGAGGGAGGCGAAAGCCAGATCTTGCTCGATGGCAAGCCGGTGAAGACTCCGGGGCGCCACGCGCTGGCCGCACCGACACGTTCGCTCGCGGAAGCCATTGCGGCGGAATGGGACGCACAAAAAGAAGTGATCGATCCGGCGAGCATGCCGCTCACGCGCCTTGCCAATGCCGCGATTGACGCGGTCCGTGACGCGGCGGCTCCGGTCACCGACGCGGTCGCTGAATATCTCGGCACAGATCTGTTGTGCTATCGCGCCGACGCGCCCACCAGCCTCGTCGAGATGCAATCGGCGGCATGGGACCCGGTACTGGCCTGGGCGCGTGAACAATTCGGCGCGCGTTTTGTGCTCGCGCAAGGCGTCGTGCACGCGCCCCAGCCGCGCGAGGCCGTTGCCGCGGTGCGCGCTGCAATTCCCGGCGACCCATGGCGTCTTGCCGCGGTATCGTCGATCACGACGCTGACAGGATCGGCGCTCCTGGCCCTGGCGCTCGCCCATGACGCGATTGAATCCGATGCGGCGTGGGCCGCCGCGCACCTCGACGAAGACTGGCAGATGTCGCAGTGGGGCAAAGACGACCTCGCGCTCGAACGCCGCGCCTATCGCCAAGCGGAATTTCAAGCGGCGGTGACGGTGCTCAAGCTAGTGAAGTGAATCTCGCTCATCTCAGGTGTCATGCGCGGGCTTGGCCCGCGCATCTCGCTTAGGTGAGCACGGGCCTTACCACCCTAAGCGAGATGGCCGGGACAAGCCCGGCCATGACGAATACAAGTCAATGCCCGCTCGAATCTCCCTTGCGGCCGGCTTCGTACAGGAACCAGACGCGTCTCTCGGCGTCGTCGATGAACGTTTCGAGTAGACTGGCGGTCGCGACGTCATTGTGCTCGTCACAGACATCGTGCACCTCGCGCATGGCTGCAACCACATTTTGATTGTCCTCACGCAATTCCGCCAGCATGTCGGACGGCTCGACGTAAGACGCGTCATTGTCCTCAAGCTTCTGATGCCGGGAAATGTCGCCGATCGAGCGCAGCGTCGGCTGCCCGATCTTGCGGACGCGTTCGGCGATGACGTCGGTGGTGGCGAAAATCTGTTCGGCCTGCTCGTCGAGCAGCAAGTGGTAATCCCGGAAGTGTGGTCCACTGACGTGCCAATGGAAATTCTTGGTCTTGAGATAGAGCGCGAAACTGTCGGCCAGGATGCGGTTGAGCGCGACGGCGATGTCTTTTGCGGCATTGGCGCCGAGATCGGTCGGGGTGGCAAGGCGTGGCGAGCTGGTGCGAGGTGTGGCGTGGTTCATGTGGATTTCCTTTTGACTACTCCGCGAAACGGCGGAAGCGGTCCCAAAGTTCCATACCGCGGGAACTTATAATTTGCGTGACGCAGGTCTACGTCTATTCTGGCTAGGTTCCGCTGCGCGGGTCGCTCGAGCGCGTCCACCTGGCCCAGATGGGTAATAGCCAAAACCGGCCGCATATTTGAGACCATAACCGACCGGTGCCAGCACCACCGGCCCATTACGCGGCGTTGTAGACAATTGCGCCAGTGCGCGCGCGCCGAGATAGCCGGACCGGAAAAGACCGCGACGAGCATTAACGTCGCACCCGTCCCCCGCAACGCTCTACGCCGCTCACTGCTGACGGCTTCACGATGCGCCTCGAGCTCCGCCGCCTGCTCTCGGCTTTCACCGCTTCGTCCGCTCGGCCCAGCGCGCGCAACAGGCTGGCGCGGGCGCCGTGCATCTTGCCGACGTCGCCTTTGATCTCGATCGCTTTATCGACGCTGGCGAGCGCTTCATCGACGCGCGCCATCTTCCTCAGCGCCAGCGCGCGGCCGAGATAGGCCTCGGCGAATTTCGGCTCGAGTGCGATGGCACGGTCGTAGCCGGCGAGCGCTTCCTCGTCGCGATTGGCGTCAAGCAGCGAATGCGCGCGGTTGCAATAAGTCACGCAGAAACCGGGGTCGAGGGCGATGGCCTTGTCGTAACTTGCAATGGCCTCCTCGATACGCCCGGCCCCATGCAGCGTGGCGCCGCGGTTGAGCCAGTCGCTTGCTGAATTCGGATTAAGTTCAATCGCGCGCTCGAAGCTCGACAGCGCCTCCGAGGTGCGGCCGAGCTCGCTCAGCATGTTGGCGCGGTTGCCGTACGCGTCGGCGAATTTGGCGTCGCATTCAATGGCGTTGTCGAAGCTTTCCAGCGCGTCCTTGAGCTGCCCCATGCGGTGAAACGCCTGGCCGATGAGGTTGTGCGCGCGCGCCTGGCGCGGCCGGAAGTTCAGCGAACGGCGGGCGAGATCGATGCCTTGCTGGAACTGGCCCTCATGGCAGGCGACCACGGCGATGTAATAGAGCGCGTCGGCGTTGTTCGGGTCGTTGCGCAGCACCTGGGTGTAGCGGTCCATGGCGAGCGACAGCTGGCCCGACCGGTGGTGGACCAGGCCCTGCTGGATCAATTCGGCGGCGGTTTGCGGCTCGCTCATGAGGGCTTGTAAGCAGGGTTTGAGGCCGATGCCAAGCCTCACGGCGTCGTCCGGGCCAGAGCGGGGACGACACGCGCGAGGCCCTCATGGTATTCCTCATGCAGGCCGGATTCCGCGCGGGCAGGGGCTCCATTCAATGAAAGACATCCTCGACAGACTCGAAAAGCGGCGCGAGGAGGCCCGCCTTGGCGGCGGCAAAACGCGCATCGAGGCCCAGCACAAGCGCGGCAAATTGACCGCGCGTGAGCGCATCGAGCTTCTGCTCGACAAGGGATCGTTCGAGGAGCTCGACATGTTCGTCGAGCACCGCTCCAACGACTTCGGCATGGAAAAGAGCAAAATCCCCGGCGACGGCGTCGTCACCGGCTGGGGCACCATCAACGGCCGCGCCGTCTATCTGTTCTCCAAGGACTTCACGGTGTTCGGCGGCTCGCTGTCGGAAACACACGCGCAGAAGATCATCAAGGTGCAGGACATGGCGATGAAGGCGCGTTGCCCGATCATCGGCCTGTTCGATGCCGGCGGGGCGCGTATCCAGGAAGGCGTAGCCGCGCTCGGGGGTTACGGAGAGGTGTTCAAGCGTAATGTCATCGCCTCCGGCGTCATTCCGCAAATCAGCGTCATCATGGGCCCCTGCGCCGGTGGCGACGTCTATTCGCCGGCGATGACCGATTTCATCTTCATGGTGCGCGACACGTCCTACATGTTTGTCACCGGTCCCGACGTAGTGAAGACGGTGACCAACGAGGTGGTGACCGCCGAACAGCTCGGCGGCGCCTCCGTGCACACAACCAAGTCGGGCGTATCCGACGGCGCCTTCGAGAACGACGTCGAGTGCCTGCTGCAAATGCGCCGGCTGATCGATTTTCTGCCGGCCAACAACGAAAGCGGTGTGCCGGAATGGCCGACGCAGGATGAACCCGACCGCATCGATGAATCGCTCGATACGCTGGTGCCCGACAACCCGAACAAGCCTTACGACATCAAGGAGCTGATCCTGAAGGTCGCAGACGAGGGCGACTTCTTCGAAATCTCGTCAGCTTACGCCAAAAACATTGTCACCGGTTTTGGCCGCATCGCCGGGCGCACTGTCGGTTTCGTTGCCAATCAGCCGATGGTGCTGGCAGGCGTGCTCGACAGCGACGCCTCGCGCAAGGCGGCGCGCTTCGTCCGCTTCTGCGACGCCTTCGGTATTCCGATTGTGACATTTGTCGACGTGCCTGGCTTCTTGCCCGGCACCGACCAGGAATATGGCGGGCTGATCAAGCACGGCGCCAAGCTTTTGTTCGCCTATAGCCAGTGCACGGTCCCGCTGGTCACCGTCATTACGCGCAAGGCCTTCGGCGGCGCCTATGATGTGATGGCGAGCAAACATGTTGGCGGCGACCTGAACTATGCCTGGCCGACGGCGCAGATCGCGGTCATGGGTGCGAAAGGGGCGGTGGAGATCATCTTCCGCGCCGACATGGACGATCCGAAGAAGATCGCGGCGCGCACCAAGGAATATGAAGAGCGCTTCCTGTCGCCTTTCGTCGCAGCCGAACGAGGCTATATCGACGACGTGATCATGCCGCAGTCCACACGGCGCCGCATTGCCCGCGCGCTGGCTATGCTGAAGAACAAGCATGTGGAGATGCCGGCAAGGAAGCACGACAATTTGCCGTTGTGACGCGAGAAATGAATTTGCCTAGCGCCACGAGCGTTCGAATGAAGCCACCCAAAAAACCTAAACTCTCAAGCCTCAGCGATGACCTCCGCGCGGAACGCCCCGTACTGGTGGGCGCGGCGACGACGCTTATTTTCTTTACGGTCGGCGCGTCGTGGACCGACGATCTCACGCATCTGGGCGTGACCGCTGCGCTCTTTATCTGGCTGTTTGCGGTCATGATCTGGTGCGCCTTCGGCGTGGTGCGTCACGCGGAAGTGCTGGCCGATCATTTGGGCGAGCCCTACGGCACACTCATACTCACGATCGCCGCCGTCAGCATCGAAGTCACCATCATGGCGACGGTCATGCTCAACGGCGACCCGAACCCGACGCTGCCGCGCGATACCGTGTTTGCGGTGCTCATGATCGTGCTCAACGGTATGATCGGGTTGTCGGTGATCGCCGGCGCCGTGAATCACCGGCAGCAGCAATACAGCCTGCAGGGCGCGGTCGCCTTTCTGGCGGTTATTACCTGCCTTTCCGTCATCTCGCTGGTGGTGCCGACATTCACCACATCGACGGCCGACCACACGATGACGACGCTGCAAGCGGTCGTGTTCGGTCTTTTGACGGCGCTGCTCTATGGCGGCTTTCTGATGATCCAGACCGTGCGCCATCGCGCCTTCTTCATGGAGGCGAAAGCCGTCAACCGCGTCGCCGGTGCCGAGCCGGCGCATGAACCAGGCCATGGCCCACGCCGCTCGATCTCCTATCATGCCGTTCTGTTGTTCCTGACCCTGCTGCCGGTGGTGCTGCTGTCGGAGAAACTGGCGGAAGTCATCGACTACGGCATCGAGAAATTGCATGCGCCGACCACGCTTGGCGGCATCCTGATCGCCATTCTGATCCTGTCGCCGGAGGGGCTGACCGCCTTCCAGGCGGCGCGGCGTAACCACTTGCAGCGCTCGGTCAATTTGTTGCTCGGCTCGGGGCTGTCCACCATCGGGCTGACGATCCCGGTCATGCTGGCGCTCAGCCTGGTGATCAACCTTCCGCTTCAGCTTGGTCTTGAACCGGTGCCGGCCATCCTGCTGGTGTTGACGCTGTTTATTGCGCAGATGACGTTTTCCGGAGCGCCGACCAACATCCTGCTCGGCGCCGTGCATCTGGTCTTGTTCATAACCTTCATTGTGCTGATTTTTAATCCGTGAGCGGCGGCCGGGCCATGACGCTTGAGAGGCTGAACCCAGGGGATGGTCGCGCCAGCCTCCAACAATGGTGTTCAGCTATCGGTCAAAATGGCTGAGCAGCTTTTGCGGTGCTAACCAAAGATCATTTTTCATGATTGAGGGGCTGCCGCGGCCTTGCGCATGTTCGCTAGCTGGAGTTCCATGCTAGTTGGTTCAGTTCTTGTACCAAGGGGGGTACGACATCATGTCCTTGCACTGCCACCGGATCCTGCTTGCGGCGTTCGCTCTTGCGGCGATGATTTTTGCGCCGGCAGCGGCTTCAGCCCAATCATGGACCCAGATCGGCGCGCTCACTTGCCAGGTCGATCCGAACGTTGGCTTCATCATCGTCGGGCACCAGTCGATGCGATGCACCTACGAGCCCGCGCAGACGAACCCACCGCAAGGCCCACCGCAATACTATGACGGTGCTCTCAACACCGTGGGTCTCAGCATCGGCATCAGCGCCGGTAGCGCGATTGGGTGGGCGGTGTTTGCACCGACTACGGGTGTGCCCGCCGGCGCGCTTGCCGGTGAATATGTCGGCGTGACCGGCACTGCCGCGGTTGGCGTCGGTGGTGGCGCCAACGTGCTCTTGGGCGGATCCAACCGCACCATCGCGCTTCAACCGGTTTCGCTTCAGGGCTCGGTTGCGCTGAATGTCGTCGCCGGTGTGTCTTCGCTCACGCTGCGCTGGCGTTGAGTTTTTCGCGAGCACTTTCGTGCTACTGCGCGCTCCGGCAATAAAAATGTCGGAGCGCGTTCGCGTTTGTTGCTGCCATTGGCGGTGGTGCCACGCTACCGGCGGGCCGGGAATGCAATTGAGTAAAATTGGGCGGGGAAATCCAAGCAGTAATTAGCCAGGAACTCCTTGCGTCCTTCTCCTCCTGTGAACAGACGACGCTGCCACGTGTTCTCTATGGCAGGTGGGTGGCTCACGGAGGGAGAATTTATGTCTTTGCGACAATCGAAAGTGCTGATCGCCGATGATTCCAATCCGGTCCATCAACTGATCCGCGACGCTCTGCCGAACGATTATTCCGCAAACGTCGTCCATGCCTTCGACGGCGTGGAATGTTTGCAGGCGCTCGATCACGGCGTGGACCTCGCATTCATTGACGTTCATATGCCGACCATGGGTGGTATGGACGCTTTGTGGGCAGCGCGGATCGCGGGCAACAAGACATTCGTTACGCTGATATCCGGCCGGTCAAACCGGCGCTGCATCGATCTTGCGCGCCAGCTCGACGCCTATGAGTTTCTGACGAAACCGTTTGGCAAAGACGAGATAGATGCAATTTTGGCGACGCATCGGCGTGTCACAACCCCGATGCATGTGCTGCTGGTCGACGACTCGCCCATCTCGCTGAAAGTCATGCGCAAGGTGCTGTCGAATTCCGTTTTCCATCTCGACATTGAGGAGGCAAATACCGGCAGCGAGGCGCTGGCGCGGTGCAAGGCTGACGCATTCGATGTTGTGTTCCTGGACATCAATATGCCCGGCCTGAACGGCTACACGACGCTTGCGCGCATGATGCAGGCCAATCCCCAAGCCAAAGTCGTCATGATCTCCGGCGAGTACAATGCGCCGCGCGAGGGCGAGGCGCTCAAGCTCGGCGCTGCCGCGATCATGCACAAGCCGTTCTTCCCGACCGAAATCGACGCGGTTCTGCATCGGGCCTTCGGCCTGCAATCGCCGAAACTCGCGACCAATGCATTTGTGCGCGACTTCGGCATCAAGATTTACGGCCGGACCATTGCGGTCGAGCACGCCGAGACCGGGCACGTATATGAGTATGTCTGGTTCCGCGATCCGCCTTATCTTCGTTTGCCGCTGATCCGCGAAAACGAGGCGGCGACGATCCCGGTCGCCGAACTAGTGGCAAACGCCAAGAAGGCAGCAATGCTCGAACTGGAAAATTCCAGCCTGGTGCAGGCGCAAGCGGCGTGATCGGGTTTCATCAGGTTGCCTGACGGACGCGGGCCTGTGTAAAGCCGGGCGGTCATGCCTGTTTGAGGGGTGACGGGCGGCGGCGGTACAACTATACACACGCCGTGCCTATCACCCGTGACCAGACAGGCGTGCTTGCGGCGGTGGTGTCGAGCGCGATCGGCGGCATCGCCGGCGGGGCGACGCGTTTTGTCGTGCACGCCACCGACCCCGTCACGCTCGGGGTATTCCGCTTCGGCACGGGGTTTCTGATCCTGCTGCCAATTGCGCTTTACATGAAAAGCCGATGGCCGAAAGGGCGCGACTGGGTTGCGGTCGCTGCGCTCGGAATCCTGTTCTTTTTTGCGTTCTCAATTCTGTTCAATCTGGCGTACAGCTACACTACGGCGGCGCGTGGAGCGCTGACGCTCTCCACGATGCCGCTGATGACGATGCTGGTCGGCGCTGCGCTCGGTATCGAGACGCTGACCGTACGCAAGACGGCCGGCGTGCTCATTGCCATGACGGGTGTGTTATTTGCGCTGGCGTTCGGTCTCTCGAACGCACCGGCCGGCGCCTGGCGCGGCGAACTGGTGATGTTTGCCGCCACGTTTTGTATGTCGCTTTACAATGTGTGGTCGCGCCCCTTCATTGCGAGGTCCGATCCGCTTGCGTTCCTTACCGCCGGCATGGGAGCGGCGGCGTTCTGCCTGCTGGTCTGGGCGCTGGCGATCCATGGTTTTGACGCCGCCGCGCAATTCGGCAGACCGCAGTGGCTCGCGATTGCTTATCTCGGTATTTTCGGAAGCGCGGGTGCATTTATTCTCTGGGTGTTTGCGCTGTCGCGCACCAGCCCGACCAAGACTGCTGTGACCATCACCGTGAACCCGGTGTTTGCGTCTATCGTCGGAGCAGTCGCGATCGGCGAGGGGATCGGCCTTAATCTGATTATCGGCCTGGCCGCGGTTGCGGCCGGGATCTGGCTGGCCGCGCGCTGAATTCCGTCAACGCCAGCCGCCACCGCCATTCACATAGACCGTATCGGCCGTCATGAATTCGCAGGCATCGGAGCACATGAATAAAACCAGCTCGCCGATTTCTTCCGGTTCGGCGAAACGGTTCATCGGCACATCTTCGAGGAAGCGCTTGACCAATTCGGGTGAGCTGCTGGCCGCCGCCTGAAACGGCGTCTTGACCGGACCGGGCGAGATCGACAAGGCGCGAATGCCTTGCGCGGCAAATTCGCGCGCCACACCCATGGTCATGGTCACCACGGCGCCCTTGGCCGCGGCATAGTGGACGGACGATCCGGGGCCGCCGCGCCGGTGTGACATGCTGCCCATATTGACGATCACGCCGAATTTGTTGGCGAGCATGTGCGGCAGCACAATTTGCATGGGATAGAGCGTGCCTTTGACGTTGAGGTCGAAGGTCTTGTCGAACAGATCGTCGTCGATCTCGAGGAATTTCGCGCGCCTGATCGCGGCGCCGGCCGAATTGAACAGGAAATGGACGCGACCGAAACCGTCGAGCGCGAGCTGGATCATATCCTCGACGGCGGCGCGTTTGGTGACATCGATGGTCAGCGCCAGCGCCTGGGCACCGATCGCGTTAATCTTCTCGGCCGTCTCCTCGACGCCCTTCTCGTTGATGTCGGCGCACACCACGTTGGCGCCTTCGCGGGCGAAAATCAGTGCAGTGGCGCGGCCGATACCGCTGCCGGCCCCTGTAATGACTATGGTTTTCCCGTGAAAATAGTCTGGCGTTTTCGGCATGGCGATCAGTCCTCTATCGGTTGGTCATGGCCGGGCATAGCCGTCCGAAGGACGGCGTGCTTTTGCACGCCTATGTCCCGGGCATTCCATGATGAATTTCGGCGTGTGTGAGCCCTGCGTAAGGCTATCTTTGGCGTGGGTCATCATGGATTGCGGGGACAAGCCCGGCAATGACAATATCGAGGCAGTGCTTTTGGCGCATTGAAGGAGCTTCCCGATGCCCGCACGTCCACCAGTCGAGTATGCCGAAGCCCCAGCCGCCGTGCGCGCGGTCTATGACGACATCAAGACAACACGCAACGTGCCCGACGTGAATAATTTCTGGAAATACCTTGCGCACGACCCGGCGACGTTGCGCCGCACCTGGGAGAGCGTGAAAGAGGTCATGGCGCCAGGGGCGCTCGATCCGCTGACCAAGGAAATGGTCTATCTGGCGGTCAGCGTTACCAATGGGTGTGGCTATTGTATCGCCAGTCACGCAGCGGCTGCGCGCAAGGCCGGCATGACAGAGGCCATGTTCGGCGAACTCATGGCCGTTACGGGCATGGCTAACGAGACAAACCGGCTCGCCAATGGCTACCGGGTTCCTGTCGATCCTGCCTTCCAGACGTGAGATTGCCCAATGGCCCGTTACCGTGACACAATAATAAAAAAACGGGGGGAGGGTGTTCCATGGTCGACAAGGCTGTCGTGACAAAGTTGCTATGTGTTGCGCTCGTGGCGGCGATCGTACTGCCGGTCGGGCGTATTTTATTTCCCTATGTCAGCCACGAAATGACGGGGATGGAATTTCAGGCCATCGAGGCGGTGCTGAGCGCGACCGTCGGATTTGGAATCTATTCAATCTTCGGATAATGCGGCCGGCGTGCTCACGCGTGGCGGGCACATACCGAAATCATGTAGGCGGCACGATGATAACATTCAGGACGGCGCTCGCAGTGCTCGCGGTTCTCGGAATCACAGGCCTTACGCAAGCGTCGGCACAGACGGCATCACCTGCAGGTGCGAAGGTCTATATCATCAATCTGAAGGACGGTGCTGAAGTGACAAGCCCGTTCCTGGTGCAATTTGGCCTTTCGGGCATGGGCGTGGCACCGGCCGGCGTGGAAAAGCCCAACACAGGCCATCATCACTTGCTCATTGATACCGCGCTCAACGGCGAACAACTGAAGGGCGCAATACCGGCCGATGATACCCACAAGCACTTCGGCGCGGGTCAAACGGAAACGATGGTCACCCTTCCACCAGGCAAGCACACGCTGCAATTGGTTTTTGCCGACTGGTCACATGTCCCGCACCAGCCGCCGGTGATGTCGACTCCCATCACGGTGACCGTGCGCTAGCAGTCGGTCCTGGAGCGTCCCGCTTTAGACCAATGCAGACAAATCATCACCCGGCGCCCGTCGCGGCGCCGGGTTGTGTTTTTCGGGAAACGCTCAGGAAGTTACTGCGTGCCGCTGCGTGGCGGAGTGCTCGACGGTGCCGGCGTTAGCGGTTGCGCAGCGGGAGAGCCCGAGCCCGTTGTTGTCGGCGGGGTTGCGTTGCGCGCGGGCGCGCTGCTCGTCGTTACCGGCGAAGAACCGTTACTCGCGGTGCTGCCATTATTGTTCCAGCCGGCCACGATCAAGAAGCCGATCAGAAGCAGAACAGCGACGCCGGCGATCCAGCCCCACATACCGCCAACGTTTTCGTCTCGGCGGATCACCGGATCACTCAGCCGCGGATCGGTAAAACGCGGATCAGTCATGGCAACCTCCTTGGATTCAAAACGAGATGTAGTCGTCTCGAATGGAGGAAACCCGCTGGCCTCGGCGCCGGTTCCGAAAATTTCGTTTGATGTCAAGAACCCGGGCGTTCAGGCCACACGAATTGCAAGACGCCAGGCGGCCCAGAAAACGAAGAAAAAGCAGGCGAGGAACACGGGCAGGCTCGCGGTCATCGACCAGTGCTCAACCGATCTACCGACGAAATAGGCGATCGCCTCGCCGATCAGAACAAAAAGGACGTAAACCGCGATCAATTTCATGGCAGCTATTCCCCCCGGTCATTCACCCACAGCAGCTACCATAGCCACGATCGCTGTAAGAGGGGAAGGCATCGCGCGGCGGAAAGTGGTATAGGCGCGCTACCCGCCAACTCGAATAAATCCCATTCCGACTGTGCCGAGACCATGATGCATCTGACCCGACTGGCGATTGCGACCGCGCCGGCGATTTTCGTCGCGTTGTGGAGCACCGGTTTCATCGGCGCCCGCTACGGCTTGCCTTATGTAGAGCCGCTCACGTTTCTCGCGGTGCGCATGGGTTTTGTGGTGCTGATCATGGGTGCAATCGCTCTGATTGGCCGTGCGAAAGCACCAGACGCGCGGGAAGTTGGGCATGCGCTGGTAGCTGGCTCCCTCGTGCATGGACTTTACCTTGGCGGCGTGTTCACGGCCATCAGCCAAGGCGTGCCCGCCGGCGTTTCCGCGTTGATCCCGGGACTCCAACCGATCCTGACCTCGACAATCGCCAACCGGTTCATGGGGGAGACCGTCACCCGCGTCCAGTGGATTGGTCTCGCACTCGGTCTGGTCGGCGTTGTTCTGGTCCTGCACGATCGCAGCATTGTCCTCGCCGGCTCGCCGCTGGGCTGGATCGCCAGCTTCTTGTCGCTGGTCGGTATCACGCTGGGAACTCTCTACCAGAAACGATTTTGTGGCGGGATCGACTGGCGCGCCGGAAATTTTGTGCAATATGTTGGCGCGGGTATTTTGTTCACGGTCGGCGCATTCATATTCGAGACGCGCGAGATCCACTGGACAGGCGAGTTGATCTTCGCGATCGCCTGGCTCGTGCTCGTCTTGTCGATTGCCGCGATAGGGCTGATGTACTGGTTGATCCGCCGCTCGGCGGCCACCGGCTTTGCGAGCCTGTTCTATCTCGTGCCCGGCGTGACCGCCCTATTCGCATTCATCTTGTTTGGCGAACGACTTGACGCGCTTTCGATTGCCGGCATGGTGATCTGCGCGGGCGGGGTGGTGTTGGCCAATCGCGGCGCGGCCAAGCCCAGCAACGTTTGAGCGCTGTTGTTACCGATCCAGCACGAGCTGGGTCTGGGTAACAAGCGCGCAAAGTTTGCCATCGCCACGGGTAACGCGGGTTTGCCAGACCATGGTGGTGCGGCCGCGGTGAAGCGGCGTGCATTCGGCCTTCGCGACATCGCCAATCGGGATCGCGGCGAAGAAATTGGTCTTGCTCTCAATCGTGGTCGTGGATTGCCCTTCTTTGAGATTGGCGGTTGCTGCAGTGCCGCCGAGATTGTCGGCGAGCGCCATGATGGCGCCGCCATGCATGATGTTAAAGCGGTTGTTGAGCTCCTCGCGCATCGGCAGTTCTGCGGTGACCCGTTCGGGCGACACGTGGGTGATCTTGAGACCCAGAAATTTTGCAAAGGGCGGCTGCGATTTGGCCGCGTCGTTCATTGCCCTGTCACTCATTTGAAATACTCCCGCCGCCGCTAAAATAGCCAAGGGCGCGGACGTTATCGCCCGCGCCCCTTGCTTTCAACAAGTCCGGAGAAAGTTTACGCCTTTGGCTGCGGCACGATGCGGATATAAGGCCGTGGCGCCTTGAAGCCTTGCGGCCAGATCTTCTTGGCTTCGTCGTCGCTGACCGAGCCGGCAATGATGACATCTTCGCCTTGCTTCCAATTCGCCGGCGTGGCTACGCGATGTTTTGCGGTCATTTGCAGAGAGTTGAGGACGCGCAGCACCTCATCGAAGTTGCGGCCCGTGGTCATCGGATAGACCAGGACGAGCTTGACCTTCTTGTCCGGGCCGATGATGAAGACGTTGCGGACTGTCTGATTATCGGCTGCCGTGCGCCCTTCCGACGATCCAGAGGTCGCTGCCGGCAGCATGCCGTAGGCCTTGGAGATTTTCAGCTCGGTATCGCCGATCATCGGATAGTTCGGCGCAAAGCCAACGACATCCTTGATGTCCGCGGCCCACTTCTTGTGATTGTCGACCGGATCGACTGAAAGGCCAATGATCTTGGTATTGCGCTTGTCGAACTCTGGCTTCATCCGCGCCATGGTGCCGAGCTCGGTGGTGCAAACCGGGGTGAAATCCTTCGGGTGTGAAAAAAGCACGCCCCACGAGGTGCCCAGCCAATCGTGAAATCGGATTTTTCCTTCAGTTGTTTCCGCCTCGAAGTCGGGTGCGGTATCGCCAATCGCCAACGCCATGATTAACCTCCGCTCAAAAAGTTATGTGCTCACCAGCTAATATAGGCGACGGCGCGCAGTTGGAATAGGGCGAGGGCCAAAGAGCATCGACGCGTAGCCGATCACGCCCTGCGGAGAACAAAAAGTGCGGCGCAAGGGCGCCGGGTGGAAAAGCCTTTCCACCCGGGTGATTTATAGCGGGCCGCTAACGGCTCGCAGCTTTGCGCTCATCCATGCCGACCGTCCGGCCCGGGAAGCCGGCCGCGTCGAAATACCGCGTGCTGCCGACGCGCTGGCCGACCAGCACCGTCGCGAGGCCGTTTTCGTCCGGTTTGGCGCGGTCGACAAACTGCTCAACCGCGGGGTTTGCGCCCCCCGGTAGGGCTTCCTCGACGACCCGGCCCATCAGGCTGCCATGGAAGGGGATTTTCAGCCCGAGCACCTGTGCAATGGTCTTGCCGATGTCGGCATTGCTCACCGGAGCTTCGTTGACGAAGCCGGATTTAAAATCAGGACCGGTTGCTGCCATAAAATTCATGGTGTCGGCGCGGTTGAAGCTGCCATGCATGCCCTGGCCCTGCTGCAGCCCTGTATCGGCGATGTTGACGGCGCACATCACCGGTTTTTCGCAGCCGGTTGCGTACGAGCGGAAATTGATCACGATCGAAGGGCGGGGCGTGACCGACGAGCCGTTCAGATTGATCGCCGAAATCGGCAGCGTGCCCGGGAAAGTGCCGAGCTCGTCATCGACGAAAAGACCGCTGACATAATCCTGAGCCAGAAGGGCTGAGACGACCTTGGCCGTCAGGGCGGGGTCCTTTCCGGGAACGTAAACCAGATCAGAGCCGCCATTTGACGCCACGACGACATCGGGTTTTTCGGCATTGTCGCCGATCACGCCATTGCCGCGCTTGGGGTATTTACCGGCCGCGACGACGGCATTTTTGTCATCGGGATCGTGCAGCGGTAGTGCGAGTGCCTTTGCAAGATCGAGCGCGACGAATCCAGGCGGCAGCAAGCCTTCCGGAACGTCGGCGTAGGTCGCCCGTGCAGCAGAACTGGTCTTGCTCTCCTTGGAAATCGTCGAGAAGCCGTGGTCGGCGGCGATAACAATGTCGGTATTCGCCGCCAGGCCGAGCTCGTCGAGAGCGTGACGAATTTCCGCCAGGTTATCGTCAGCGTTTTTGATGGCAGCGCGCGAGGTCGGTCCGTTGATGCCGGGCTCGACCTTCAGCAGGCTGTCACCTTGGTTGTGTTGCGTGCCGTCGGGGTCGCGCGACCAGAACACGAGAACGAAAGGCTTGTTACGTGCCTTGAACATCGGAAGCACCGCCTTGGCGGTGACGTCGGCAAAATATTTCTGCTGGTCGACGTTGGCGACGGTGGTGCCGGGCTTCTTGGCATCGCCGGCCGCACCGTTGGCGCCGCGGGTCGGGGCGGCGAGCGGCAACCCTGCGACCTTGAGAGCATCCTGCACGGGTTGCGAGAGCGGCACGCCGGCCGGGCTTCCTGTGGCATCATCAACAATGATGGTGGTCTCACCCTTGCGGTCGGTGTGGTCGAACATCATTGTCGGTCCGACTTTGCCGATGGCCGCAGTGCTGAAACCCTGATGGCGTGCGGCAAAGAGAACGGCATCTTCGTCGACAAAATTTCCGGAAAAATGGTCGTCGATGTCGCCCAATACCGGGTCGCTTTCGATAAACGGCGTCACGCTATTGGCGGCATGCGCGGTCGGAAAGCCGACATAAATCGTGTTGCTGAATACGCCGGTGTCGCCAAGGAAATGGCCGGTCGACAGGCCCGACGCATTGGCCATCGTAAATGTCGGAAACAGCGAATGTGGACTGGCGAAGTTTACGCCTTTATCCCGCACATTAGCCATTGCGGGCGCGGTCTCGGGCGTCACCGACAGAGCGCGCAGGCCATCGGGCACGAAGAGAATGAGATTGCGCTGACTCTGCGCTTGAGCGGCCGCGCCCTGGAGAAAAGCGGCGGCACATGCAACCAAAACCAGAGTTTTCGTTTGAAATGGCATGGCAACGCTCCCGATGATGCGTGTTGGGATGCCGCGGTAGATACGCTTGCTATAAGACAGTATTGTAACACCCGCGGGACGGGTTGCTGCTGCTGGTTGCGCGGCAAGATTGACTTTTTCGCCATAAGGCAGCAAGCCAAATAGCCGGCGCATTTGGGGCCTGTCACACGGCATGTTCAAGCGTATCCTGATCGCCAATCGCGGCGAAATCGCCTGCCGGATCATCAAAACCGCGCGTAAATTGGGGATTGAAACCGTCGCCGTCTATTCGGAGGCGGACAAGGACGCCCTGCACGTCGAATTGGCGGATACCGCCGTCGCAATAGGCCCACCACCTGCGGCTGAAAGTTACCTGGTCATCGACAAGATCGTGGCCGCCTGCAAGCAAAGCGGCGCCGAAGCGGTTCACCCCGGTTATGGCTTCCTGTCCGAGCGCGAAGCGTTTCCCAAAGCGCTCGAGGCCGCCGGCATCGTCTTTATCGGGCCAAATCCAAAAGCCATTGCCGCGATGGGCGACAAGATCGAATCGAAAAAGGCGGCCGCCGCCGCCAAGGTGTCCACCGTGCCAGGACATCTCGGCGTGATCGAAAACGAGGTGGAGGCGATCGAAATCGCCGAGGAGATTGGCTACCCGGTGATGATCAAGGCCTCGGCCGGCGGCGGCGGCAAGGGCATGCGGATCGCCCGCAGCAAGGCCGAAGTCGCTGAAGGTTTTGTGCGCGCGCGTTCGGAAGCAAAATCCTCATTTGGCGACGAGCGTGTGTTCATCGAAAAATTTATTACCGACCCGCGCCACATCGAAATTCAGGTGCTCGGCGACAAACACGGCAATGTCATTTATCTCGGCGAGCGCGAATGCTCCATCCAGCGCAGAAACCAGAAGGTGATCGAAGAAGCCCCGAGCCCGCTGCTCGACGCGGCGACGCGCAAGAAGATGGGCGAACAGGCGGTCGCGCTGGCAAAGGCGGTCGGCTACGACAGCGCCGGAACGGTCGAATTTGTGGCCGGACAGGACAAGAGCTTTTATTTTCTGGAAATGAACACACGATTGCAGGTCGAGCATCCTGTCACCGAGCTCGTCACCGGCATCGATCTGGTCGAACAGATGATCCGCGTTGCAGCCGGTGAGAGGCTCGCGCTCAAGCAGAATGATGTGAAACTCAATGGCTGGGCGGTCGAAAGCAGGGTTTACGCCGAAGACCCCTATCGAAATTTCCTTCCATCGACCGGACGGCTCACACGGTATCGTCCACCGAAAGAGGGGACAGACAACGGCATCACCGTTCGCAACGATACGGGCGTGTATGAGGGTGGAGAAATCTCGCTTTATTACGATCCGATGATTGCCAAGCTGGTGACGCATGCGCCGACGCGTAGCGCGGCAATTACGGCACAAAGTGATGCGCTCGATGCCTTCGTGGTCGATGGCATCCGGCACAACATTCCGTTTCTTGCGGCTCTGATGACGCATCCGCGCTGGCGAGCCGGCAAGCTTTCCACCGGGTTCATTGCCGAGGAGTTCCCCTCTGGCTTTCATGCGCATGCGGCCGAAGGCGAACCGGCGCAGGTCCTGGCGGCTGTTGCCGCCGCGATTGATCATGTCCTCGGCGAACGCAAACGGCGCGTGTCAGGTCAACTGAGCGGCCGGAGCGTCACTCGCGAAAGCCAGCGAGCCGTCTGGCTCGGCGAGCGGGAGATCAAGCTTGAGGTCAACCGGTCGAACGGTGTGATCGAAGCCCGCATGCATGGCAGCAAGTCCGGCCCATTGCGGCTCCACTCCGACTGGAAGTCGGGCGATCCGATCTGGAATGGGACAATCAATGACAAGACCGTGACAGTTCAGGTGCGCACGATCCTGAACGGCTTCGCATTGAGCTATCGCGGCGTTGAAACGAAAGCATATGTCTACACCGAGCGTGAAGCCGGTTACGCGCGCTTGATGCCGGCGAAAAAAGTGGCTGATACCGGCAAGCAGGTTCTGTGTCCGATGCCGGGCCTTGTGGTCTCGATCGCGGTCAAAGAAGGCCAAGAGGTCAAGGTCGGCGAGACTGTGGCGGTCGTGGAGGCCATGAAAATGGAGAATGTCTTGCGGGCGGAGATCGACGGCACGGTCAGGAAGATTAATGCCAAGCCCGGTGACAGCCTGGCAGTGGACGCGGTCATCCTCGAGTTCGCCTGAGGGAACCGACAATTTCGTCCGGCGTTGGTTCTCGAAACAAAAGGGAGCCAGGCCTTGCTTGATAAACCGCGACGGCGGCGCCAAGCGCCTGATGTCGAGACAAATACGGGACCCAACGTACTGGGCGACGATTTGCGCCGCCGCGACCAGCGCGAGACGCCACCCGACTCCATGCCGCCTCGCGTGGACGAAAATCCGGGTGAGGAGCCGGCCGGCGGTGGCTTTACGCCGGCGCCCGACGGCGGAAACCGGCAGCATCCGGCCCACGACGAGGGTCAGGAGGATGCGACGTCGAGCGACTACGAGCGCGAAATAAACCGGCTCGACACTGCGTCGTTCGAACGCATTGCGAACAAATAGGCTGACCACCGGCGTCAACGTCTGCTAATGCGGAAACGATGACGCTTTACTTTGCCTACGGCTCGAACATGAATCTCGCCGCCATGCGTCGCCGTTGCCCCGGAGCAGCGGCGGTGGGAACGGCCGTGCTCGACAGTTATCGCTTCTTCGTCGGAATAGACGGGTGGGGTTCGATCGCGCGGAGCCCCGGTGATAACGTGCACGGAGTGCTATGGCGATTGACGCCGCGCGATATCGCCGCGCTGCATGCCTACGAATTGCTGCATCAGGGACTCTATGATGTGCGTTATTTGCCGGTTCGGAGCGGCAGGCATCTCGTTCGCGCCATGATCTATCTTTTGCGGCGCCGGGCCGTCGGGAAACCACGCCCGGGCTATGTCGAGATGATCGCGGCAGCTGCGCGAAGCTGGAAGCTGCCTGAGCCGTACATCCATTCGATCGAGCGCTGGTCCGTGTCGCGCTGGACCGGCGCGTGCGTTATCGATGCGGGAGAACTTGCGTGAACAACGACATTGTCCGCCATGTTGTTGTACATGGCCGGGTGCATGGCGTCGGCTACCGGGCGTTCGTCGAAGACGAGGCGCATCGGCGGGGCCTGCGCGGCTGGGTGCGTAATCGGCGCGATGGTTCCGTTGAGGCTGTCTTTGCGGGCCCGCGCAACGACGTCGAGGCCGTGATCGAGGCCTGCCGGCGCGGACCGTTTTCAGCGCGTGTCAGCGCGCTTGATCAACGCGAGGGAACGGCAGCCGATCTTTTGGAGGCTGCGGAAGGCGGTTCTTTCTCGGTGCGTCCGACGGCCTGACTGTCCGCTGCTCCGAACAAGACCTCGAATTCGCGCCGCAATATCTTGTCGACCTCCGCCAACGATACCGCAGTGCCGAGGTCGGCGAGGCTGGTCACGCCATATTTCTGTTCATTCACGCCACAAGGGACAATGCCGGAGAAATGTGAGAGATCGGGGTCGACATTGAGCGCCATGCCGTGGAGCGTGACCCATCGCTTCACGCGAATTCCAATCGCGGCGATCTTGTCCTCGTAACCTTCGCCTTTGTCGGTGCGCCGCACCCAGACGCCGATGCGATCCTCGCGCCGCTCGCCACGCACATTGAATGCGGCCAGCGTTCGTATGAGCCATTCCTCAAGCGTGGCGACAAATCGGCGGACGTCAGGTCCGCGGCTTCTGAGATCAAGCATCACATAAACAACCCGCTGGCCCGGGCCGTGATAGGTCATCTGACCCCCGCGGCCGGTCACGTGCACAGGAAAACGCGGGTCGATCACGTCGGCTGAATTCGCGCTGGTGCCGGCTGTGTAAAGTGGAGGGTGCTCCAGAAGCCAAACGAGCTCGCCAGCCCGTCCTGCGGCGATCGCGGCCGACCTGGCCTCCATCTCGCCGACTGCCTGGTCGTAGGCGACGAGGGAATTGCTCGTCCGCCATTCGACCGGCGTCATTCCGGCCGCCATCGGAAGCCCGACTTTCAACGTGTTTCGCGCGTTAACCACTCGTTCACCATACCATGATGACCTGTCGGCTACCTGCCATAGCGCAGAATGCGCAATAGGAAACAAACGTGGCCACACTCGATAAAGTCGGCGTTGACATCACCGTCGTTCTTGGCACCACATCCATGCCGGTCCATCAGGTCCTTCGGCTGGGCCGCGGCGCCATCATCGAACTTGATGCCTCCGAGGAAGACGCCGTGAGCATCCTTGCGAACAATCTGCCGGTCGCCAAGGGGACCGTGGTGGTGAACGGCAACCGCATTGCCGTTACTGTCGCAGAGCTGCTGCCGCGCCCTCCTGACATGCGCTGAGCCGGTCCAACAGGCTCAATCTTCAGCGAAATTAGGCCCTGGGCGCGTCGGGCGCGGCCCTTGTCCCTCAACAACCTATTTGTTACATGGTCCGCCATCATCGGGACGCGGGGTTTTCAGGCCTTTTCGTCCTTCCCCCATGCGGCCGTGGCGGAATTGGTAGACGCACTAGCTTGAGGTGCTAGCGGGGCAACCCGTGGAGGTTCGAGTCCTCTCGGCCGCACCAGCTAAAAAAAAGGGCGTTGATATCATTTCGTTTTCGACGCTGACGCCCTCACCTTATCGTCAGGTGAGGGAATAGATGTTGCAGTTTCGTTCCGGCCCGCAATCTTCGTCATCGCTTCGACCGACAGCCGCTTGCGATCCGCTGCTTGCGTGTAGTGCGCCGCCATCGCGGTGCCGGTCCAGCCGAATATCGCGTTGAGTTGCGCAACGCTTGCGCCTTCCTCGGCCGCTCTGGTCGCGCCGATCTTGCGGCAACCATGCGCCGAACGATCATGCAATCCGGCGGCAACGCAAGCCTCCTTAAACGCCGTGCCGAACGATTCCTTTTTGAACGGCTTGCCCTTTTTGCCGCAGATGAAAGCCAATTCACCAATCGGTCCAGCATCGAGCGTGCGCTGTAGCACCGGCAGGATCGGAAGCGTGACCGTGATTTCGCCTTGGCTTTTCTCGGTGCGGAGTGTCGCAACACCGTTGCGCACATGCTGGCGTCCGATCACAACCACATCACCACGGCGCAAGCCAGTGAACAGAAGCACGTCGAGCCAAACGCGCTCTTTGGTGCCGAGCGGCCACCGCTTGTAGTAGGCCTCCACATCGGCTTCCATCCAAACCGGGAAGCCGGGGCCTTTATTGCGCTTCGGATTTCTGACGCCATCAGTCGGATCGACGGCGACGTGTTGTGCGTACTTTGCCCATTTGAATAGCCCCCGCATCGCGTCCAGGTAATTGCGTGCCTGGGCTGGCGTCTGTGCGCGCCGATCGTTGCCCGCGATAATGACGGCTTGCGTGATGGCTCGGTAGGGCTTGAGCCCAGCCGTCTCGGTAACCTGCTTAAAGTGATTGTCGCGATTGCGGCGTGTCGCCGGTGACAGACCAGACCAGTCTCCTGTCTCTCGATAACGCTCGATCAACCACGCCAAGCTGCCGAGCGCGGCTTTTCCTTTTTTCGGTCGCGACGTTCCCGAGATTGCGGCTTGATACTCAACATCGAATTCTGGCGTGCCAAATTCGGCCCGGATCCTGATACGCGCGCCGTGACCAACGCGGACATACCAGACCCCTTTGCCGTGCTGGGTAACTTGGCGTTGCAAGTGCGGTGGGCGAGGGCGGGGCATGCCGGGAATCAAAGTATGATTTCCTCGGTTTGCGCAAGCGCCTCTGATGATGATTTTTCTAACCGTATGAACAAACTCACTTTTCCATCAATGCGGATTTCAACCTCAGCGGCGCCGGCCTGCCTGGCCGCGCGGAGGGCGCGGGCGATGTCGGCCTGTGTGATGCTGGCGGGGATGCGCGACATTTCAGGAGACACCCGACTGGCATCGATGCCGGTCCCCCGGTGGGTTTGTGCGCAGCCAATCACGGATCCAATGCGTTGATGGTTTACGCAAACGACGAGCGAGGTCTGCAAGAGGCATAGGCGGGGTAGTAATGTGGCGCACGATGTATTTTTACTACGACGGCGCGCTAACGGCGCGAAAGTTATTCACACCCTCTAAATTTTTTTGAATGACTAACGTAACGCTCAAACATTTCGGTAGCAGAACGAATTTAGAACAGTAAGTGCTTTGCAAAGTTTTGTTGAGCGCGTGATTCAGAGTGCGCTATAAAAGCTATGCCCCGGTCGGTTGGTGTTACCGCCGGGGCCGATCTGGATGGTCTTTTGCGGAGTCGATCCAGACCAAGACGAAGCAGGAGGTATTCGCGCTTCGTCGTATCGTCAAGCTCCGCAGCCCGGGCGACATGCCCGACCGAGCAGACCAAGTTTTCAACACCGGTGAACTGAACCAATTCCGGGCTACGCTGGCCATTGCGCCCCGGGCCGTGAGGTGTCTCACAAGCGAGGCATCCCCGATGGAGATTTCCGCCGTCACCTGAGTTGGCGACTTGGACCCGGCGAAAATTTCAGCCTCGAAAGACGCAGGTGGGCCGATGGGGACAACATCGGTGCTCGAAGGAGCGAAGGTTAGCGAGTACGCAGATCATCGTGGTCGTTCTGATGATCTCTCTGAAGCCAAGAGCGTGAAGGGCCAGAATACCCTCACGGCGGAAAGGCGACTACTAGGACCTTATGTGTTCTCATTTTGTTACTCTCCGCAGCTGTCACGGTCTGAACTCAAGGTCAGGGACGCCAGATCGCAACGATACGACTTTGAGTGCCCACCGATCATGACCATGACACTCACCGGCACCACGGTGGCAATAATATGAGCACCCATCGCAGGACAAACAAACCAGCGCTCGGGTCGGTCGGTGGCAGCTTCGACGGGCGAGCAGGCATTGCAAGGTTCGGCCGGCATAGCTAAATTCTGAGCCGAAGGGTCGCAAACTCGCGCTCATGCGCTTGAGACTCCCCGCGAAAGGGGGGTGATGACCCGATGTCAGACAGACCATCAATTCCCGAAGTGCTGCGCCTGATAATGCAGGAAGCACAACGGACCCGTTCGCCCGAAGAGGATGCTGCCGCTAGGCGGCTAATTCTCGGACATGGGACACTCGGAGCGTATATGGCGGCCCGCCGAATGGAACCACGATCACGCCGCTGAAATCTGTACTACGGAGGCCCGCTCAAATGGCGGGCCTCTTTCCGCGTGAGCCAAGGCGACGCTCAGGCCGGCCTAGGCGAAAGATTTGGTGACGTCTCATGTTTCCTGCCCGTATTGCGGATCTCTCCGCTGCCGACATCGACAACCTCTTCGTGACCGAGGCAGCGGAAAGCATCGATTTGGAATTCAAACGGGAATTGCCTAACGACGGCAGGCCAGATCCATGGATGACTGGCGGCAGAATTGGCGACCGTGCGAAAGACGAATTGGCCATCGAAATCGGAGCGTTCGCGAACACAACCGGCGGAACGCTAATCGTCGGTATCGACGAGGAACCACTAACAAAGGTGGCGCGAAGGCCAGTCCAACCGATTCCAAACTGTAAGCAGGCGGCAGCAATTCTCCATCAGTCCTTGACCGCCCGGATTGAGCCGCGCCTTCCCGTTTTCGAGTGCGAAGGAATTGTAACGGAACAGGATGGCACCGGCGGCGTGGTCGTCCTGCGCGCCTTGAAATCGTACTTGGCCCCGCACCGGAATACGAAAGACAATAACTGTTATGTGCGCCGCAATGATCGCGCGGAGCCGATGAGTATGCTCGAAATCCAGGAGATGACACGGCGTGTAGCAAGCAGCACCGCAGCCACCGAAAAATCATTCACTGAAAGTTCCGAACGCTTTTTCGCATGGATACCGGACCAACACAGGGCCGTACGCGGTCTTCAAGGCCGTCAATCGTCTGGCAACAACCCGCAATACATGGGCGGCTGGGCGACACGACTGACAGCAATTCCAATGCGCCCTCTCACACTCGGCACTTTGTCGAGACAGCCGTGGTTGCAAGGGATAAATCTCGAACCCTTCGATGGTGCCGGCAGGCAAGGGATGCTGAGGCCTTACGATCTGGAAGTCACGCGGGCTTGGGTACCGAGGCTTCGCGCTGTCGAACGGACCTTCCACGGGGATTGGTTAAACGCCGTTGATCGTATTTATTCTGATGGCCGGGTCGAAAGGTTCGCAAGCTCCATTGGCGTAGTGAATGGAATGCGTCCGCAATACTTACATCTGGGCGTCGCTCAGTTTATGTGGCATTCGGCGTCTGTAATTCGAATGGTCGATATCGTGCGCGCGCATGCTGACAGGCCGACGCAAGACTTCGCCTTAGATATGGAATTGATTAACTCCGATCCGATGCACATGGATGGATATCCGGGCCCGGTCCCCATGGGCATTCAAAGACTGCCGGAGGGCCACATTACTTTTCCGCGCTATGAGATTGGTGAACGCGAAGGCTTCAATGATCTACTAACGACAATCGACGCTGATTTGTGGAACGCAGTCGGCCACCAGCCCAATTGGGAAATTGCGGTCGATTGGCCGCTGGCGCGCCCCTAGCGGAAAATATGGAGGAGCGAATGAGAGCCAATCCAGGCGTAAAGCGCGGACCGCAAAAGCTGGGCCTACATCTACACGGTCCTCGGGTTCCTCGTCACGATTGAAAGCACCGTAATTGGGATGATGACGCCCCTGACGTTCCCGTGGAATGTCCTGGTGTTCATCGGGGTCGCGGCGGTGACGATTTGGCAATTCATTGAGAACGGTTGGGTGCATAATAAGCTGATCGGCCTCAAGAACAAATACGAGGACAAGGCACGCTAAATTGTCCTTCGCTAGGTGACAGGGTATTCATAACCACAGAAACGGCACACTAAGGCTGCGGCTTTAATTTGTTCTGCGCACCTCGGACACGTTTTTTCTGCGGCCAGGATCGCGTTTGCTTCTTCTTCTATTCGGCTTCCCGTCCCTTCCTTGCGACAAAACCTACAGCGGCGAGGACGACGACGATTAACACCACCACAAAGACGCCCATGAAAGCCCCCCCAACGGTTCCGAGTATAGCAACAATCCGAGAACAACCGCCTGTAGAATTTTTTGTGCTGAATTTTTTTTGATACTAACTAGGCGGCACAGAGAGATATATCCGTGACTGCGCTTTCATTAGCGGGTGGCCGGGCCGTATGGACCGGACCCAGTTCCAGAATGATTGCCCATGCTTTCGCGGTGAGCATCGATGCTTTCGTCTCGCACGCGCCGGCCTTGGTGGTGATGCCGGTCGCCGTCGCTACGATGCCTCGCATTGCCCTTGGCGTGGCTCAGGATGAGTCGAGTGAGGCTGGGGGCTATCGGACATAGGCCCTTTTTCGCACTTTGCCTTTTAAGGGCCGCCCCATTCAATTGCAGACCATCCAGCACTGGCCGGACCAATTACAGACGCGATGGGCATTCATGCCACCGCATGTGCTGTAGAATTGCTTTGGAGACTTGGCGATCTGACGCGTGCGGCGGCAGACGCCACTGGCGTCGCGATAGCGGTTGATGCCGCATTTGTCAGCGACTGAGTCAATCAAGCTTGGCTGCGCATCATCGCGTCCGACCGGCATGGCCTCGGCGGCAATTGCCGACATGGCGACACCGATGGTGATTAAGGCGGCAACGAAATGCTGCATGCCATCCAGAATACCACACCCGGATCGCCGCAAGAAAGATTCAACGCAGCCGCGATCTTTAAATCATTGTTGCGCTGATTACGCTCGGTCAGTGGTCGCATTCTATTCTATTGTGTGACCAGTAACGCAATCAAACACAATGGAGGGCCAATGAAATCAAGCAGCATCAAGCTGGCCAAATGCACTGATATGCGACCAGTCGGACGAAAGCCCAACGCTGCCTATCGCGTTCGTGAACACCTAACCGAAGGCGAGATTGCCAAGCTCCTGACGGCACTGAAAGCAAACCGACACGGCCACCGAGACTGGCTGATCGGGTTGCTGATCTATCGCCACGGGCTGAGGGTGAGCGAAGCCTGTGATCTGCGATGGGATGACATCGATTTGGCCAAGCGCACCATTCAGGTCCGCAGGCTCAAGGGCAGCATCAATTCCGTGCATTACTTGGAACGCGATGAGCTTGCCGGGCTTAAGCGCCTACGCCGTGACGATGATGCGGGCGTTTCCTATGTGTTCGTGAATGAGAGAGGCCAGCCATTCGGTCGCATGGGAATCGCTCGCATGATTGAACGGGCCGGGCAGGCGGCTGAATTGCCGTTTCCGGTTCACGTCCACATGCTCAGGCACAGCACCGGCCACGCCCTGGCGGGCAAGGGTTTGGACACTCGGCGCTTGCAGCACTACCTCGGCCACGCCAGCATCACCAACACCGTGCGCTATTCCGCGATGTCGCCGGTGCCGTTCAAAGACCTGTGGCGATAGGCAAAGCGACCAGTCGGTCGCTTACACGTTAATCAACGTTAACATTGGCCATGTCCGCTTTCGAGGGCAAAGCGGACATGCTCTCTCGCACTGCACATGTCTGCTTTTGACCCTAAGCGGACATCACGCCGAGCGTACTATCACTAGGCCAGTCAGCTAAAGGACGCTCCTACTTCGCTTCGGCGAGCTGCTTCAGCGTGAAGGTGTAGCTCGACGTTGTCGAGCGGCTTGTGGCAGGCGAGGCATTCGGCCTGGTTCACGCCGGGCCGGTGTTGCTTGTCGGTCGTGAAAACCGCGTAGTTCCAGTTGCTCGTTGCGCAGCATCTCGGGAATGTCCTTGCCCCAGCCCTCTCCGCGCGCCATAGCCGTGTATAGGAGCAGTTTGTCCGCCACGTAGAAGCCGTCGCCGCCCAGTGATCGGCTTGTTGTCGGCGTCGAGTTTCGCCGCGTACACCTCGGCGAACAGCACCGAGCCGTCGGGCAGCGGCTTGCCCGCCTTTGCCGCGGCCACCGCGGCCGTGTTGGCGTAGTAGTAGCGCACCTGCTTGGTCGCCGGGAAGTTGATCGTGTGGTACTTCGTGAACGTGTCCTTGTAGCCTTCGGGGAAGGTCACGCTGGTCTTCGCGACGTTCGGCAGCAACGCGGACTTGGCGCCCGTCGCAGCGCCGGGCAGCGAGGCAAAGTACGCTGCGACGTTGGCGATATCCTCGGCGCTGAGCTGGGTGGCAATCGCATTCATGATGGCCGTCGACTCGTCGCACCCGGTTCTTGCGCGTGCCGTCCTTGAGCGCCTTCAGTTGCGCCTCGAGGTAGCCCGCCCGCTGCGCCGCGAGATTGGGAATGGTGTCGCTCACGCTCACGCCGTTTGCGCCGTGGCATGCCGCGCAAACGGTGGCGACCATCGCCTTGCCGGCCTCGATATCCGCGGCGTGCGCAACTTGCGCAACGGCCAAAACAACGGACAATCCGAGAACTTTTTTCATGGGTCTTCTCCGTTGGTGATTAGCCGACATCCCCCGAAGGCCAGCAACCCGCTTGAACGACAGCATACTGCAGGAAGCCCGAAGCCAAAAGGCAGCATTTACGAGGCATGGAGGGCTGGATATTGGGTACTGTCTGCTTTGTCCGCGTCGAGTTACGGCGACGGTAACAGCCCTTCGTATCCTGCAGCGCACGAACTGCCGACCAATGTCCGCTTTCGGAGGTAAAGCGGACATTCCTAGAATGAAGCGATACGATCAATCAGGTTGGTTATCTTGAGGGGCTTCGATCTCACAAGGTTGTCGGAGGAGGTAAGGCTCGCATGAAAGCTCTGCTCGTCGCCCTGATGCTCCAATCAAGCACCGCATGGGCCGGTGATTTCAACAATGCAAACCAACCACCTTCGCCATCCGTCGGCGCAGACCAAAATATACAAATAAACGCCGGTAAGCCGCAGACTTCTACGAAAGCGAACAAGCAGATCAACAGTGGGTCGAGCCAGCGTCAGACTGAGAAAACCGGGTTTGGAGCAGCGCTAAAGAAATCAGCAAAAGCCAGCAGCAGCAGCAAGGCTCGGGCGGACGGTCAAGGTCAACTGCCGCCGCCAACCATCCCAATTCCCCCCGAAGCGTCGCGCAGAAAAGACTTCCGCAGGTGACTAAACAGGACCGCTCGACGGTCTGCATTCAGGGGTAAACCTTAAGTCGCGATTGCGTCGATGTCCGCTATTGGCACTTAGCAGACATGGGCTAGTGCACTGCACATGTCCGCTTTTGACCCAAAGCGGACATTGGCCCCGATTGCCATTCGCCGCTTCGCATTGTTCTGCCGGTTTGCTCACTCAGCATTGAAGCAAGTGAACAAAAGGAGCAGCATCATGGATGTGAAGCTATACTTTTCAGAAGTTTTAGGGGGGCTTGGCAATGAAAATAAAACTGAGGTCTCTCGGCGTAGCAACGGCGTTGACATTGCCCGCAGTACTCATCGCCGCAGGAATTGGACTTGTTCTTTATGGAATATCGAGCACTCCGGCTTTTGCTATTGATACTCCGCCAATACCGGGTGAACCGGCCCCAGGGTGCACTCAATTTGGTTGCCCCGCGCCACCACCCCCTCCGCCGTGTGGGGGCGGTGCCTCTGAAAGTGGAGGCACACCATGCGGCCCGTCCGCTCGGAAGCCCCCCAAGACGATCAAGGCAAAGATTCCAACTTCAGGGGCAGCGAAGGCTACTAATATGCATCAACAAAACTCCACGAGCGGTCACACAAAAAAGTAGCAGACTCTTCGTTCATGAGATCGTCCGAGGAGCGTCGGATTCGTGGAGGCTATCATGACACGACGGGTATTTCGAGCAATCCCAACAATAAGCCTAATTACTGCAAGTCTCATTTTCAGTTATGCGGACAATGTCGAAGCAAAATCTGGTGGCGGTAGCGGGCAGCAGTCACAAAGTGGTCAGTCAAAAAATACTAGACCGATAAATTTCAAAGCAAAATGGAATCGTGTGCCACAAAAAATCGATACGCATAACACCGGGACAGCGCAGCAGAAGAAAATCGGGACTAAGCATGATACTGTGAAAAACCCCATCAGCAATATTCGGTAGCTAGGTGGCTGGGCCACCTCGGTTGGCAGCCTCTTTCATTCTGTCCGGTTCTGGCACTTAGCGGACATCGCCTAGTGCACTGCACATGTCCGCTAATGACCCAAAGCGCACATTGGCTTCACTTTAATAATTGCATCCGGAGGCTACTGTCCCCCCTTTTCTCGTGCACATGAGGTCGCGTAGCCTGTCAGCATAATCGCGAGTTGGTCGGGCATTTCCTCCGGGGGTCACGCGTTCGGCCATGTCATCGAATGCTCCCACAAACCGCCGCAAGCGGCGTGCCATCATCATTGGCGGCTCGATGGCGGGCCTATTTGCCTCGGCGTTGCTGCGCCGGATCGGCTGGGACGTAGACGTCTACGAGCGCTCCTCGGTCGAGCTGATCAGCCGCGGCGTCGGCATCTTTGCGACCCATCTGGAACTACTGGAAGCTTTGGACAAGTGCGGCGCCGGCACCGTCGATATTGGCGTCATCGTCCACAAGCGAATTACGCTCGACCGCAAGGGCGTCGTGATCGCGGAGAAGCGGCAACTCCAGATCGTCACGTCTTGGGACCGACTGCGGCAGCTGCTGTTAAAGGCGATTGATCGCCAGCGATATCATTTCGGGCATGTTTTTGAGCGCGTCGAGCAAGACGGCAGCGGCGTTCGCGTCCATTTCGCCAATGGCCGCACCGAGAGCGCCGATCTGCTTATCGGCTGCGACGGCTTCCGTTCAAGCGTGCGCGCGCAGCTCGCACCGCAGGTCCAACCGATCTATTCCGGCTATTACCTCTGGCGCGGGGCGCCGAATGAAGCCGATCTTTCGCCAGAAACCCGCAAAACTATCTTTCCTTATTACGCTTTCTTCCTGGACGAGCATCTCCAAATTCTCGGTTACCCGATATCGGGCTCGGACGACGATCTGCGGCCCGGGCACCGGCGCTACAATTTCGGCTGGTATCGCGTTGCCGACGCCAAGACGCTTAGAGAGATGTGCGTTGATGAAAACGGCCAGCAACACGAATTCTCGGTGCCGCCACCGCTCGTCCGCAAGGATCTGATTGCGAAAATGCGCGCCGATGCCGAGACGCTTCTACCGCCGCAGTTTCTCGATTGCCTGCATCACATTGACCAGCCATTTTTCACACCGGTCTACGACTTCTGCTCCCCCAGTCTGGTGTTCGGCCGCGTTGTGCTTCTTGGTGATGCGGCCTCAACACCGCGCCCGCATATGGGGTTCGGCGTTTCAAAGGCCGGCGCCGAGGCACAGGCACTGGCTGATGCGCTTAGCAATCATGACAATATCGACCGCGCACTTACCGCTTATAACTCCGATCGCCAACCGCTCAGTGAACGCATCGTCGAGCACGGCCGCAAGCTAGGCACCCAACTCGGTGTCAACCTTTTGAGCGACGAGGATCGTCGGATGGCGGCCTTGCTGCAGAGACCCGATGCCATATTGGATTGGGTCGCGGTGCCGGACTTCCTGGCGAAACAATCGTAAAATTCCGCCGATCACCGAATATGTAAAGAATGTCTGCTTTTGGCACAAAGCGGACATGAGCTAGTGCACTGCACATGTCCGCTTTCGGGGGTAAAGCGGACATCCCCGGGCGTGTCGCAATTCAGTTAGTTCTGAAAGATTATCCCGTGGAACCAGTTCAGCACCACGTCAAACTGATCTGGAAAAATAATGAAATACAAAGCGATCAAAACCGGAAGCAACACGAGAAGCCAATCGCGCATGGAACTCGTCCCGTCGAAGGGTCGCCCCGACACAGGATACCACGTTTGGAGAATACAGCCCGCCATCAAAGACGGGGGCGGGGCGGGAGAAGTCAGTTCCTATGACCAAAAACTTTGCGAACGGCGGCTTAGTCGATCTTTCATAAACGGACAGAATTCTCGATTTTGAGAGGACACAAATCGGGATTGAACTTCCAGCCAATGTCCGCTTTTGGGGATGAAGCAGACATCACTCGGACATGCGTTCATGTCCGCTAATGACCCAAAGCGGACATCGCTTGTCGCACGAAAGCCCCCCAACCAAGTGTGAAATAGTTCACGCACGCCTCAAACGAAATTCATTAAATTAATCTGTTCGGGCCACGGCCAAGGGGACGGCCAATGGCAAGCGGGAACGCGCACTTGCTCGTGTCCTTGACGTTATCGACAGTGACACGGGAACAATACATTGAGCGGAGCAAGGAGCGCGCGCTCGCGCTTCTCAGCGTCGGCCGCATACGCGAGGCGGTCGCCTCGATGATGGCAGAATGTACAAGCGATTGTTGGCAGTATCGACGCGGCGCTGGCATTAAAAGCGGCTACGAAAAGCGTTCCCATTATTTTCGTGACCGGGGCTGATCCTGTGGCAGAGGGGCTTGTGCCCAGTGTCAATCGACCGGGCGGCAATATGACCGGTGTGAGCTTCTACCAGCATGATCGGCGCCACCATTGAGTGGTAAGCCTTCTTCCTGTACGGCACGGTGAAACGTGAAAAGGAATGAAAATCCCTAGTAAGTTATATCATTAGCGGCCACGTTTTTTGCCACGCAGTGAGAGCAAAACAACAATCTATCGCTGCGGACTAACGACTAAAGGGACCGCTGCGTCGAAAGTCCGCAGTTCTCGGAAAGCGGATTGGGCGGATATGCCGTGTCGCTTTCTCACGCTGTAAGAATTTGACCCACAGACGATTAATTTGCAATCGCGCGACGCTAGCCTCAACGGCGTTTCGGACCTAGCCTTTCAATTGGCCTGCTCACGAAAAGCGAGGCTAGTCCGGCGGGGATACTTCGGACCGCTTCAAGGTAACAGAGGGGGAAACGAGCATGGTTCAAACAAAAACGGGAAGTAGTCACGGCGGCATGTCGATACAAGCGATCGCGTTCGCAAGCGCCATCGGCACAACAATCGAGTGGTACGATTTCTTTTTGTTTGGGGTGGTGACGCCGCTCGTCCTCAATAAATTGTTCTTTCCGAATTTCGATCCGTTGGTGGGCACGCTGCTCGCCTACACCACGTTTTTCGTCGGCTTCATTTCGCGCCCGATCGGCGGCGTGATCTTCGGCCATTACGGCGATCGCATCGGCCGCAAGACGGTTCTGATCATGACCGTGCTGATCATGGGCGTCGCCACGTTCCTGATCGGCCTGCTGCCGACCTATGCCTCGATCGGCATTTGGGCGCCGATCCTGCTGCTGGTGCTGCGTATCTTCCAGGGCATCGGCATCGGCGGTGAATGGGGCGGCGCGGTGCTGCTGGCGGTGGAGCATTCCCCTTCCGGCCGCCGCGGCTTCTACGGAAGCTGGCCGCAGATCGGCGTTCCGGCCGGCCTGCTGCTGAGCGCGGGCGTCGTCTACGCGCTGTCGTATCTGGGCGACACGGAGTTCCTGGCCTGGGGCTGGCGTATCGCCTTCCTGGTGAGCGCCATCCTGGTCGCGGTCGGGCTCTACATTCGGCTCAAGATCATGGAGACGCCGGCCTTCAGCCGCATCCAGGAAACCAAGAAGGTCGTTGCGGTGCCGGTGGTCGAACTGTTTCGCAGCCACGGCAAGAACACGCTGCTCGGCCTCGGCGCCCGCTACATCGAGGGCGTGACCTTCAACACCTTCGGCGTCTTTATTGTCGGCTATCTGACCGGCACGCTGCAGGTGTCGCGGCAGACGGCGCTCGCCGGCGTCATGATCTCCTCGGCGATCATGATCGTCATGCTGCCGATCTTCGGCAATCTGTCCGACAAGATAGGGCGCCGCCGCATGTTCGGCTTCGCCGGCATCCTGATCGGGCTGATGAGCTTTGTGTCGTTCTGGGCGATGGGCACCAAAGATCCGCTCATCATCTGGCTGGCGATCGCTATACCGTTCGGCTTGGTCTATCCGGCGGTGTACGGCCCGCAGGCTGCGCTGTTCTCGGAGCTGTTCGACACGCGGGTACGCTACACCGGCATTTCGTTCGTCTATCAGTTCTCGGGCATCTTCGCGAGCGGACTGACGCCGATCATCGCCACGGCGCTGCTGCCGCTCGGCGGCGGCAAGCCCTGGCTGATCTGCATCTACGTGCTGGCGGTCAGTTTGGTCAGCGCGCTCTCGGTGTTCCTAATGAAAGAGTTGCACAAGCGCGACATGGCGAGGGACGAAATACCCGCGCTGGTCTAGCGCAAAGACGCCACGTCACATGCGGCCGCCGGGCTCGTCCCGGCGGTCGTTTTTTTGCGCTTCAGCTGATGGTGCGGCCGCCGTCGACAAACAAAGTCTGCCCGGTCACGAAGACGGAGGCCGGCGACAGCAGGAACACTGCGGCGCCGATCAGATCGTCGGGCGTGCCGAAGCGGCCCATGGGGATGCGCGCCAGGGCGCCTTCGCGGTTCTGGTCGTTGTCGATGATCTGCCTCGTCATGACGGTCGGAATGACCGCTGGGCCGATCGCATTTACCCGCACGCCGGAAGCAGACCACTCGACCGCCAGCACGCGCGTGAGGTGGGCGACCGCGGCCTTGCTGGCGGCATAGGCGGCGTAGCGCGGATTGGCAACCACGCTGGAGACCGAGGCGATTGTGACGATGCTGCCTGCCTTCTGCGCGACCATCACCCGCCCGGCAGCGCGGGCCAGGCGGAACGCGCCGGTGACGTTGATATCGATCGTGCGCTCCCAGGATTCGTCGTCCAGCTCGTCGAGCACGCGGCCGACGCGGTACACGCCGCTGGCGTTTATCAGGCCGTCGAGCCGGCCCCAGGTGGACACCGCAAACTTCACCGCGGCCTCGCAGGAGGCCGCCTCAGTGACGTCGAGCGCGGTGGCGCGCGCTTCGCCGCCGCTGGCCTCCGCGGACTTGCCGGCCATTCGTTCGTCGATATCGGCAATCAGCAGCTTGGCGCCACGCGCCGCGAAGGCTTTCGCCAGTGGCGCGCCGAGGCCGCCGGCGCCGCCGGCCACCAGGATGACCCGGCCTTCGAGGCTAAACAATGGATCGGCGGCGTCGCTCATGCGCGCGCGGCGGCCGGCGGACGCTGGGGTGCCGGGCCGAGGTGCATGAGTTGGCGCGCCTCCTCCGGCGTGGCCACCTCGCGGCCGAGCTCCTTGACGATGCGGACGGCGCGTTCGACCAGTTGTGCATTGCTCACGGCCAACAGGCCGTGGCTGAAATAGACGTTGTCCTCCATGCCGACGCGGATATTGCCGCCCAGCGCCAGCGTTATCGTGCTCAGCGGCAACTGGTATTTGCCGATGCTGACCACCTGCCAAGACGAGCCTTCCGGAATGGCGTCCAGCATGGCCAGCAGATTGGCCGGCGTCGCCGGAATCGCGCCCTTGATGCCGAGGACGAAGCTGAAGTGCAGGGGCGGCTTGAGCGCGCCGCGATCCATCAGGTCGATGGCATTCTGGATATGGCTGAGGTCGTAGACCTCGAGCTCGTTGCGGATGCCGCGCTTGTTGCAGCCGGCGACGAATTCGGCGTTCCACCGCTTCGAATTGTAGAAGAGGAATTCGGTGTTCTTGTGCTCGAAATGGAAGGTGCCGAGGTTGAGCGTGAGCTGGTCCGGCGCCGGTCGGATGTTGAGCAGGTTCATGCGCTCTTCCAGCGTGAAGGGGACGCCTTCCTCGCCCGGATTTTCGTAACGCACGCCGATGCCGTTGCCGACCTGGGTGATCATGCCGGGGCAGCGCGACATCACGCCTTCGATCACCTCGCCATAGACCTCGATGGCGGCGGTGGTGACGCCGCGCTTGTCGCGCACGTGCATGTGGGCGACGGTCGCGCCGGCGTTATAGCAATCGTGGAAATTCTGGATGATGTCCTTGGGCTGTTCGGGCAGCGCCGGGTTCGATTCCCGTCCGTGCAGGCCACCGGTGGTGGCGACGGTGATGACCACTTTGCCGGGATTGCTCAGATCGGGCTTCATGGTTTCGTTTCTCCCCAGGATTTTGTTTTGCTTATGCCGTGCTGATTTTTCGGTGGCATCTAGTCCGGCGCGATGACGAAAAGCATCTGGCCGTATTCCACCAGATGCGCGTTCGGCGCGCCGATTTCAGCGATAGTGCCGCTCCATTCGGCATGGATGGTGGTGAACAGCTTCATCACCTCGATGATGCAGATCGGATCGCCCTTCTTCACCTTGCTGCCGACTTCGACGAAGGGCGCCGCGCCGGGCGAGGGCGAGCGGTAGAAGGTGCCGACCATCGGCGAGCGCACAACTTCGCCCGCGCCATGCGCCGTTTCGGTGACCTTAGCGGCTTGCGGGGCAGGGGTTGCAGCAGGCGCCGCGGAAAGGCGTGGCGCGGTCGGCTCGGGCTCGTAGGGAACAGCCGCGCCGCCGGCGCCGCGCCGTCGCACCACCAGCTTCAGATCGGCGGTTTCCAGCACGAACTCGTCGCAGGAGCTCCCGTCGATGAGCTTGAGGATTTCGCTGACCTCATCGTAACGCAACGCCATGTGACTTAGCCCCTGAACCGCGTTCTCAACTTTGACCCAGATGCGCGGCTAGTTGCTCGGCCGTCGCAAACATGGTCGGCAGATGTTCGATCGCTTTTGCGACCGGCATGCGCGCCAGCGGCGCGGAGATCGCAAGGCCGGCGCAGATCACGCCCTTGCTGTCGCGCACCGGCACCGCCAGGCAGACGACGCCGGCGAGGAATTCCTGGTTGTCGATCGAAAAGCCGCGCTGGCGGATTTCATCGAGCTCGGCATACAGCGCGTCCGGATCGGTGATGGTGGTCTCGGTGTAGCGATGCAGCGGCGTTGCGCGGATCATGTCGTCGCGGCGCTTGCGCGGCTGCACGCTGAGTAAGATTTTGCCGACAGAGGTGCAATGCAGTGGCACGCGCGAGCCCGGCTCGAAGCGCAGGCCGAACGGCCACGAGGTCTCGACGCGGTCGAGATAGAGCACGGCGTTGCCGGCGATCATGCCGAAATTGCAGGTCTCGCCGACTTTTGCCGACAGCGCCTCGAGCAGCGCGTGGCGCGGGGCCGATCGCATCGAGGAGCGCACGGCGCCGAGCGCGAAGTTCAACAGGCGCGGTCCGGGCCCGTAGACCCGGCTGTGCGGCTCGCGTTGCAGCAGCCCTTCAGTGTCGAGCTGGCGCACGATGCGATGCATGGTCGGCTTGGGCACACCCAGGAGCGCGGCCAGTTCGGCAATGGCGAGCGGGCGCTGCGCGGTGGCGATGGCCTCGAGCACCGCGAACACCTTGAGCGCCGAGCCGCCGCCCGTGGCCTCTTTTGCGGGCGGTGAAGCGGCGCCTCCGCTCGCGGCGCGCCGGCCGGGCGGCAGGCCCTCAGTCCCCATACTTGGCGTCGCGGTCATCGAATTATCAGAAACTGAAAAAAACAGTCTTGCAAGATGATTTTTTTCTCTGCCAAAGTCGGTTTTGCGCAGCCTGCAACCACTAGGCGTATTGATGAAGCGAGTACTCGTTGCCAATCGGGGAGAGAT